>JBIIJQ010000017.1:0-46949 GCA_044233655.1 Chitinophagaceae bacterium
CATTATTTAGGATGGATTTCTCCAATCAAATCATACCCGTTGCCGAATCGGCTGGAGGAAAAGGTTCAGGATTAGTGAATGGTGGTAAAACATTGCATCAAGGTATAGAAGGATCGTATGTATTCAATATCGGACAATTGTGGCATAGCAAAACGATGTACGTTTGGAAATCGAATGCGACTTTTACACAAGCTACATTCAGTCAAGATCGATTTGTAAAAGAAGGAACAAATAGTATCAATATCAATGGGAATCGAACGCCTTATGCGCCTATCTATAACGTTACAAGTTCGTTGAGTGCAATGACTACATTTGGTTTGGGAGCACAAGCGACCGCCACCTTTACAGGTATTCAATACACCGATATGTTGAATACAGTATTGCCAAGTGCCGATGGTAGAATAGGGCAATTGCCAGCCTATCAATTATATGATGCCACTCTTTTTTATACAATCCCTAAAACAAAAGTGACCTTCAATGTAGTTGTAAAAAACATCACCAATGAACGCTATATCTCCAGCCGAAGACCACAAGGGATACGTGTTGGGAATCCGCGCTTTGTGAGTGCAGGAATAGATGTGAAATTTTAAGATTGTAAAACGTCTTTTTTATTTGAATTCAGTACCAAATATGACACCCCCAAAATTATAAAATGTACTCTATGGATTTATAAAGGAATAATCAGAAGAACTAAGGAGCGTTTGGATAATATGCTAATAATGCTTATTTTCACTAAATAATTTAGAGCCCCATGAAAAAACATTTCTTTTTATTTTTGGTCGTTGCTTTGTTTTCATTCGTTCATACTATCAAGGCTCAAAACTTCCTGAATGGTTCATTTGAATCGTGGGGTGTTGCAAATATTTGTGAAATTAATACCTCACCAGATAATTGGGTAAATTATTCAGTTGCTTGTTCGGCCTTCGATGAGGCCAATTTTAATCTTTGCCCATCTACCATTCCTCCGAATGCCTCCGATGGCAATATTTATGCTCGGGCATGCGCTGGTCCCGATTGGCAGGGTGGTGAAGGTGTGTATCAAAACGTTTCAAATTTTAATGTGGGGCAAGTCTATACCATCAGTTTCGATTATGCCGGTTCCAATTTATATGGAGGAACTGATAGTGTAAGATGGAAAGTTTACATCAACGATACATTGGTATCGCAAACGCCTTTTTGCTCCTCTTTGCAAAATACCTGGTTAAACTATTCTTATAGTTTTTTAGCAACTCAAAGTGTAAATAAAATTGGGTTCAGAGCCTATTTCATAAACCCAAGTATTACTGGATCTGGTAGTGCAGGCATTGACAATATTAAATTAGAGCATGATGTGGTCACAAATGTGAGCAATAATCAACTAGTGAATGATTTCAATGTTTATCCCATACCGCTCGAAAATAATCTTACGATAGAACATGGTTCAAATGAAGAATTTGATGTTGTACTATTGGATTTAAATTTAATTGAAAAAGCGAAATATAAATTTACAAACAAAGTGTCTTTCTCCACCACAAATCTATCCAACGGAATGTATATCTGTCTTGTGAAGAAAAAGGGTGTTGTAATCCATAGAAAGACATTGTTGAAGCTATAGGGTAAATGTTAGTGAATTATGAAGAGTTTAAAACTAGTATTCTGCATTACTATTTTAAATGCTTCCTTTTTTGCGCAAGCACAAGAAAATGAACTTTGTACCAAAGATATATTTTCAGATTTGAAATTATATGTATCGAAATTAGATTCAGCTTATGGTAAAGAAATGCATAAAATTGTTTACATCGATTTTTATGAAAGCAACAAAGAAGCTTCCATTTTTAGTATGAAGATGAATGCAAGTTTTAATCAAGATGATGCTCAATACTTAAAACGTTATGATAAGTATTTCCTTTATTCTTCAGTACTTGTTTTGGTGAAATCCGACAAAATACCCACGGGGTTTTCGTTTCCTAAACTTTTTGATAGTCGAAACATAAACATTGCGAAGTATTATAAACGAGATGGCTACACTAAGCTTTTAAAAAAGTATGAATTTTTCAGGGAAGAGAATCAAAGCGGATGTACAAGAGCAATTATCTTGAATTGTAGTAATGGAGATTGTACGGATACAATTTATTACAAAGGCTCAAGACACATGATGAATCCACCAAAAATGCAGCTACCTTTATTAGATTATAATCAATTCATGAAAGGGTTTAAAAAATAGTCAGCTTCCGTCACAGCAGAGTGACCGCTTCCTGTGCCCATGTAGAAAAATATAATTAACTTGCACTTTAATGAGCCCAAAAGATAAATTAAGAAACAAAATGGGCACAGGAAATTCACCCGCAATGGCAACGCCTCATTCCTGCGCAAGTAGGTATTATTAAACTTATGATTTTAGAAAAATAAATTAAATATGAAAAGCTTTAATTGGATTTATTTCGTCATTTTCTTTTTTTATACTAACATTCTATTTTGCAAAACTAAATCAGAGATATTGATTAGTAGCAGGCTTGCATCAAGTTGTTATTCATTTATCAAAGAAGCTGAATATTTAAAGTATCATGATTTTTTATTAGGTTATCGAGGAATTGAAATTAACACAAGCTTAAATATCGATTCTATTATAAACATCCGTGATTCTTGTAATTATTATATTAATATAGAAAAATTAGATTTAAATAAAAGTGAATTGAAATATGAATTCAGAAGTACACAAATTTATTCTGAAATTAATGGGAAAGAATTCTTGGAAAATTATTCAAAAGTTAGTTATGTATACTTAGTAGGTAAGTATAAAGTTTTAGTTTCGGTTAATAAATCTGTAAATATTAAAGATTTAGAACAAATACAAGGTGTAATAAAAATTGACAAACAAATATTGGATTTCTATAATAGAAGTTCAAAGTATATTCTTGATATTATGATTAAAGGGAATTTCTACAAAACAATATTCACTTCTTATTCGTTGTCAAAAAATAAAGAGACAATCAGGAAAAAAATTAAAGTAGAGAATAAGATATTCACCTATTAGTTTTAGGACAATCATGAGAAAGAAAAATCTACAATTAAACATTGAATTTAAAAACGAATTGCAATAGATTACCCTTCCACTTCTTTCATACGAGCAATATACTTGCCGATTACATCAAATTCAATATTAACGAATGTACCTTCAAATACCTCTGGAATGCTTGTATGTTCAAAGGTGTATGGAATGATAGTCACTTCAAAAGTAGTTCGGGTTACATTGAAGCAAGTTAGGCTTGTTCCATTAATGGATACTGAACCTTTTTCAATGATCAAATGAGAAAAAGAAGGAGAAATTTCAAATGTAAATAACCAGTTTTGTTCAAGGTCGGTACGTTTTATACAAACTGCTGTCGTATCTACATGTCCTTGTACGATATGTCCATCGAGTCTTCCATTCAATTGCATACAGCGTTCAAGATTTACGATATTGCCTATTTTCCAATGCGAAATCGTTGTTTTATCAATGGTTTCTTTCACAGCACAAACTGTATGCGTATTTTCATCAATGGCAGTTACGGTAAGGCAAATGCCATTGTGTGCCACCGATTGATCTATTTTCAATTCAGGTGTGATAGGGCTTTCTATTTGCAATACAAGATTTTGATGTTCTTGTACGATGGACATGATTTTTCCAGTTGATTCTATAATTCCAGTAAACATGTCTTTATTGTTTTATGGCTGTGCCTGCATGAATGACTACACCTGTATCAGTCTGTAATGTGTACGAAAATTTGATAGTACTTGTGTCTGCAATGCCAGATTTATGTCCGCCGCCTGCAATTGTATCTTTGTTGTTGCAGAAAATCTGCCCATTTCCAGCGATACTATCAATGATAAAACTGAAAAATCGAGAAGCTTTAGCAGAATGGGGATTGATGCCGCAAAAACCAATTAATTGCATATGGGTGGAGTCCAATTGGGTAATTGTGATTGGAAAAGAATCTATTTTTAGAACTCCACCTTCAGGATTCAAGATGGAATCGTGGTATAAATAGGTTCCTTTGAAGATGTCGGTGGGATAAATGCAGACCGTATTGTCTGGCACTCCAGGGAAATCCCAGTTATAATTAACCGCAGCAGGATCGTTGCAATACTTGGTTGTAAGTCTGCCATCTGTAATAGGTGCAGGGTCTTTGTACTTTTTACAGCTGGTCAAAAATAATACAATTGCTAGAAATGATAATCTAATATACATAATGCACGAAATTAACGCGATTTTACTTAAAATATTATATTTTGAATTAATTTTGGTAATTAGTAATATTTACTTACTTTTGCGTTCCTAAAAAAACAGGTAAACTTATATGTTAATTATCGATTCTAAAGATTGCGAAAGCATCGACAAGGCCTTAAAAAAGTATAAAAAGAAATTTGAAAAGGCTCATATTTTAATCCAATTGAGAGAGCGTCAGTCTTACACTAAAAAGTCTGTGACTCGTCGTACTCAAGTGCTTAAAGCAATTTACAAGCAGGAAATATTTTCTGGTGTAAGAGATGGCAAATAGTCGTATTTTAGCCTAAATTTTCGATCATGCAATATGTATCTGAATTTTTAGGGTATTTACAATACGAAAAAAGATATTCTACAAATACTGTTCAAGCTTACCAACGTGATCTTGAACAGTTTTTTTTATATATACAATCACACTATGATGATGTTCAGTTCAACGAATTGACTCATATTCACATACGAAGTTGGTTGGCCTCCATGCGTGAAAACGAACTACAAGCACGTAGTATCAATCGAAAAATTTCTACTTTAAAATCCTATTTTAAATACTTACTCAAAAAAGGGCTTATGGGCGTTACACCTATGAGTAAAATAATCTCACCCAAAAATTCGAAACGACTACCTGTTTTTGTAAATGAAACTAATATGGATCAATTGCTTGAACATATTGAGTTTCCGGCTGATTTTGCAGGGAAAACAGATCGAATGATAATTGAATTGTTGTACCAAACGGGTATGCGACGTGCCGAATTGATTCAGTTACAATTATCTCAAGTGGATTTTTACAATCGATCTCTCAAAGTACTTGGGAAAGGAAATAAGGAACGGATAATTCCCATCAGTCAGTATTTATGCGACCTTATCAAATCCTATCTGGAGGAACGGAAGGCAATTGAACATGCGGACGAACATCATTTGTTGATTAGAAAAAACGGGAAAGCACTTTATCCTAAGTATGTACATGCTACTGTAACCAATTATCTTGGATTAACTACCACATTGGATAAAAAAAGCCCCCATGTATTAAGGCATACATTTGCTACTCACTTACTGAATAAAGGGGCCGATTTGAATGCAGTAAAGGAGTTATTGGGACATGCCAACCTTACAGCAACTCAAATATATACGCATAATACAATCGAAAAACTCAAAGAGATTCATAAAAAAGCTCACCCAAAAGCTTAATGTTCATTTCAATTTAGACTATACGTTCTTCAAGAAACAGTTGTATCTTCGTCATTCAGAAAACTACACGTTGAAAATTACATTTTTAGGCACAGGTACATCACAGGGAGTTCCTATTATAGGTTGTCAATGTTATGTGTGTCAATCAATAGACCACAATGATAAACGCCTACGAACGTCCTTACTTATCGAGACTGAAACGACTACAGTCGTGATAGATAGCGGACCTGATTTTCGTCAACAATTACTCAGGGCTAATGTATGTAAACTAGATGGACTCGTTTTTACACACTCGCACAAAGACCATTTAGCAGGTATGGATGATATACGAGCATTTAATTATTTACAAAACAAGCCTGTGGAAGTATATGCTAGTGAGTTCACACAACAGGTCATAAAAAAAGAATTTGAATATATTTTTTCAAATAATAGCTATCCTGGCGTGCCACAAATCAATCTAAATACAATAGATAAAGAGAAGGAGTTTATTATTGGAGATATTGTTATTCAGCCGATCGAAGTCATGCATTATAAAATGCCTGTACTTGGATTTAGAATCAACAACTTTACCTATATCACCGATGCGAATTATATCGATGATGCCGAGATGAATAAGATAATGGGTACTAAGTACCTAGTATTGAATGCATTGAGAAAAGAAGCTCATATTTCTCATTTTACGTTAGATGAAGCGATTCAGATTTCTGCAAAACTAGCGCCTGATTTGACCTATTTGACTCATATTAGTCATCAATTGGGATTGCATCAGGATGTACAAAATGAACTCCCCTTTGGAATACAACTAGCGTATGATACGCTTTCATTTGAGATATAATTTTATTAGTTTTACATACTAAACATATTTGTTATGGATTCCAAACCAAAACCAGTCATTAATGTATCGTATTCGTATAATCCCTTGGAAGAAACGTTGGAATATGTACATAAGAATAATTCATTGTATATAGGAATTCCAAAAGAAAATTCTTTTCAAGAAAATCGAATCCCATTAACGCCACAAGCAGTATCAGTGATTGTCAACAATGGGAATAGGGTTGTGGTGGAGCATAACGCTGGTATAGCTTCATCTTTTACTGATAATGAATTTTCGGAGGCAGGTGCTCAAATAGTGCATGATAAGGCGGAAGTGTTTAAGGCCGATTTAATATTGAAAACGGCACCTATTAGTACTGATGAATTAAATATGTTGCAAAAAGATCAGATTATTTTTTCACCAATTCATCTTCCTACCTTGACCAAGGAGTATTTAAATAAATGTCTTGAAAAAAATATCATTGGAATAGCATTGGGAAATATCAAAGATCATGCAGGCTATTATCCTATAGTACGATCCATGAGTCAGATAGCAGGGGTGCATGCTATTGAAATTGCCTCTAAATACTTAAGCAATAATCATGGAGGTAAAGGCATTTTATTGGGTGGAATTGCAGGTGTGCCTCCAGCCAATGTAGTGATTATTGGTGCTGGTATGGTAGGGGAATACGCTGCTCGAACTGCGCTCGGTACAGGTGCTCAGGTGAAAATATTTGATAATTCTATTTATCGATTGATGCGATTACAACGTACAGTTGGTCAGGCGGTGTATACATCTGTAATAGATCCAGCTCAATTATCAATTGCATTGCAAGAAGCTGATGTAGCTATAGGAGCCCTAAAACCACAACAAGGTATTGTACCAATGGTGGTAACAGAAACCATGGTTGAAAAAATGAAACCGGGTTCAGTCATTATAGACATTAGTATTGATAATGGAGGATGTTTTGAAACCTCTTCTATTACTACACATGAAGATCCTGTATTTATTAAACATGACATTGTTCATTATTGTGTACCAAATATAGCATCTGCTGTATCACGTACTGCATCGACTGCTATTAGTAATATTCTAATGCCTATTATTCTTTCTTGTTCCGAATCAGTAGGAGGAGCAGATTCAATTATTTTTAATAAACCAGGATTGGTAGGTGCTACCTATATGTACAAAGGGAAATTAACAAGTCGAATTTTATCACAGAAGTTTAACTTGAAATATACTGATTTGAGCCTTATCTTGTCGACAAATTTATAATATTCCTATGCCTACTCGTCGTATGAACAAAACCATTGCCGGCTATCATATATTAATGATTATGTCTGCAGTTGATTTCAAATTTAGCCTTGAAGAAGATAAAATTATTAGAGAATATATATTTCAAGAATTTCCTTTTCAAGTAAATCTTGATAGAGAAATGGAGGTAATTAGTCATCTGAATCATGATGAATGGCACCATCATTTTCATCAATGTATCGACGATTTTTATGATGATTCTACTGAAGAAGAGCGAAATGGTATTTTAAAGTTTGCATTATACTTAGCTAAAGCAGATGATATAATTACGGCGGAAGAAAATGAGTATTTGCAATTTTTATTTAGCGCATGGGATCATCATAGTGAATAGAGAGTACAATGGAATTTCCATTCATATTAAAAAGTAAAAATCAGGATATTAAAAAATGGAGTGGTGGTACGACCACTCAATTATGCATTTACCCTTTCGATTCTTTATACGAAGACCGTACATTTATATTTAGGGTGAGTACAGCTACCATTGAGGTTGAATCGTCAGCATTTACAAGTTTACCCAGCTATCATCGTAGTCTAATGATATTGGAAGGTGTTCTAGAAATCAAACATACTGGACATTATACCAGAACGTTGAAACAGTTTGAAATAGATGAATTTGAAGGTGGATGGGAAACATACGGGTGTGGAATAGTAACCGACTTTAATGTAATGACTTCTGAAAAGGCACAACATACATTGAACTATATTCAAATGAAGGCAAATGAGTTGCAAACACTTGAAATAGATGATAGGACGTTTCATTATGTTGGCTATTATATTTTGTCTAAACAACTTAATTTCCATTTAGATAACAAACTATATCAACTTGAACATCGTGATTTTATTTTAGTTGATTCTAACCAAACAAGAAAAATTGAATTTCAATCCAATGATGAAATTGAGATGATACAAGTCACTTTCACGATTCGTTAGAAAGAATAATTACTTTTTTACTATTCCATTGATTGTATTGAACGAGTAATAAGAGTATTACAATGAATGTAACTATACTTGAATATAAAAGCATGGCTTGTGAGCCAAATTGAAACCAAATCCAACCTGCTAGGCCATTGGCGATTAAAAGCCCAAAGCTATTCATGCCTTCGTAAAATCCTATAGCACTTGACTTTTCATTTGACGGGACCCTTGAAATCAACAACGCTTTAATGATGCCTTGCGTAAAAGCATAAAACAATCCATAGAAAATAAATACAGTTACCGTAATCCATACATCGTTGAAACTAGCAAACAGTATATAAGACAATGCATAGATTAGTAAGCCTAAAATCAATATTTTCATGTGACCTATACGGTCAGCTAATTTTCCTACAGGAAATGCAAATATTGTATAGGCTAAATTAAATGTAAGGTAAAGTAATAATACATCTCGCTCGCCCATACCGATTTGTTTTGCACGCATAAGTAAAAACATATCAGAACTATTAACCAACGCAAAAAGTAGTAATGGAATTAGTAATTTTAAATATGGCGATGGTGCTTGCTTGAAATACGAAAAATGTTTTCGAATTGAAAATGTTTTAACAGGATTAGTTGTACGTTTTTTTTCTTTGATTTGAAATGTAAAAAATAAAGCAACAATACCTGGGATGAGTGTGATTAAAAACAAGCTTCGATAATCTTCGGGATTGTAGTATAAATATACAATGGCTACAATAGGACCTAATACAGCACCGGCCGTATCCATAGAACGATGCAATCCAAATACTTCTGCTCTTGTCGTTTCTGTACTTTCATCGCCTAGTATTGCATCTCTTGCTCCAGAACGAATGCCTTTACCAGTTCTATCCAAACTACGTCCTAGAAATATAAATCCTGCTATGCTTGTAAGTCCTATCAATGGACGAGATAGTACACTCAATGCATAACCTAATTGTACAAAAGGTAATCGTCGTTGAAATGAATCGGAAAGACTACCCATGTATATTTTGCTAAGACCTGCAACACACTCTGCGATACCTTCCAATATGCCAATTAATACAGAACCATAACCGATTTGTTGTAAATACAATGGAATAATAGGGTATAGCATTTCACTACTAAAATCGTTGAAAAGACTAATGAGTGAAATGAACCAAACCGTTCGAGTTATGTTTTTAAACATAAGGTAAAACTAACAAAGTTTAGCTATACATCGCACGTTGTTCGGCCGTCAATAAATACACTTTTTGAAATAGGCGTAATTCTGCTGCATCGAATTCTAAATTGCGACGTGCAAATACGCGGGCGGCAGTATTAGCTGCTTTGTTGATTTGGTATTCGGTAAATCCTGCAGCACTTCCCCAACTAAAGGATGGAACAAAATTACGAGGGAACCCTGCACCATAAATGTTACAACTTACACCTACAACTGTTCCAGTATTAAACATAGTATTAATACCACATTTAGAGTGGTCGCCCATAATAAGGCCGCAAAATTGCAAGCCTGTTTTTACAAATGAATTTTTGGATTCACTCCACAATTTCACTTCTTCATAATTGTTTTTCAAATTTGAATTATTACTATCGGCACCGATATTACACCATTCGCCTATCACTGCATTTCCTACAAATCCATCATGTGCTTTACTCGAGTTGGCAAAGAATACTACATTATTTACTTCGCCTCCTACTTTGCAGCCTTCACCCAAGGTAGTGGCTCCATATACTTTTGCACCCATTTTCAATACAGCATGTGACCCTAATGCAAAAGGTCCACGTACCATACAGCCTTCCATAATTTCAGCATCACGACCTATGTATACAGGACCTGTACTTGTATTAATCATACTGCATTCAACCTTAGCGCCTTCTTCAATAAAAAGTTGATCACCTATTACTTGATTGGTACTTGATATAGGTTGAGATGTTCTTCCCTGAGTTAATCGTTGAAAATCATCTCGTATTGCACGGTCATTTAAACTGAAAATATCCCAAAGGTTATTCAATACCATTATATCATCCTGAAAAATGATATTATGAGCATTTAAAACTGTATTAGCAATATCAAATTGTTTTGCACTTTCCTCATTCATACGAGCGGCTAGCAAGGTATTTTCTTTGATGAGGCATTCGCCACTTTTTAAATTCAAGATAGCCTCGGTCAATGATTTAGAAGGAAACAAACCTGAATTGATAAATACATTATCAGCAGTGGTTTGAAAGGGAAATTTTTCTTGCAAATAATCAATGGTCTTGTAATGCAATTTTATACCTACTATATGTTCCCATTTTTCTTGAATAGTAAGTATACCACATCGCATTTCAGCTACAGGTCGTGTATAGGTTAATGGCAAAAAATTGGCATAACGCTCGTCGTCAAATAAGATAAAATTCACGTTTCTAGTTTTGCTTGCAAAATAGAATAAAAAAATGATTTGTATTATGTTTTTAGATAAACAACAAATGACTAATTTAATTTTAAATATTATTTTATTTAGATTCTAATTGATTTTAGTATTTTTTTTATCTTTACTAAATGACAAATTTTATTCCGATTTTTCCCTTGAATATAGTTGTGTATCCTGGCGAAAAATTGAATCTGCATGTTTTTGAGCCACGTTACAAACAATTGATAAAAGAATGTTTTGATCAAAAGAAACTATTTGGGATACCTACCGTATTAAAAGGATCGATTAGTGAAATCGGTACCACAGTAGAGATAATGTCTATTGAAAAAGAACATGAAAATGGGAATATGGATATTAAAACCGAGGGGAGGGCTGTTTTTAGAATTTTAGACATTATAAAAGAAGTACCTGATAAGCTCTACAGTGGCGCTGTAGTTAATTATTTGGATAATAATATGAAGGGTATACGATCTAAAATGGATCTCATATTAAACGAATTGAGCTATTTTCATCAGTTATTGGAAGTATCAAAAAAATACCAAAAACCAATAGATGCGATGCATGTATATGATATTGCTCATCATGCAGGACTTTCTACTGAGCAAGAGTATGAATTATTGAGTCTTTTAAGAGAAGATCAGCGACAGGAATATTTACAAAGACATCTTAAAGCCATTATTCCTACGATTATCGAATTGCAAAATTTGAAAGATAGAATACAGTTAAATGGTCATTTTCGGAAATTATCGGTCGATGAAGATTAACTCACGCTCACAATTTTAACATTTACCACATTGTATACTAGAAATTACCAATTTATTTTTTACTTTGCATTTCCTTAGTTTGATTTCTTAAAATTTAAATCAAATCAAGTAAACTAATTCAGTCGATTCATTGAGTAAATTAAATAAAAAATACGAACCTTTTGCCTCTTATTGGGCTATTCAATGTCAATTGTATAATAACATTGATTGCACTATGAATCTATCGAATCCAATCATCCTACCTACTAAACTAAACAACAATTAATGCTTCCAGTTTCTCTTTGTATAGATTTCGGTAATACCAATTTGAAAGCCGCACTTTTTTTCGGTGATCGAATGGCCGAGAAATTTACGTTTAAAGAGTCCGACGCAATTGATACCCTTCAACGCATTGTTACATTACATAGCCCTCAAAAAAGTATCTTATCCTCTGTAGTCAACCATTCAAAAGATATTGAGAGCTATTTGAAAAAGGAAACAAAGTTGTTGGTTCTGGATAATCAATCAAAATTACCGTATTTAAATGCATACGGATCGCCCGAAACCCTTGGTCATGATAGACTTGCATTGGTTGCTGGCTTAAGTAAACGATTCCCTGGAGAAGATTCTTTAGTTATATCTATTGGTACTTGTATTACATATAACTTTTTAGCCAAAAACAATGCCTTTCGTGGTGGTGCTATTTCACCTGGTGTAGAAATGCGTCTAAAATCAATGCATGAGCATACCGATAAATTACCTTTAATTGATCGTGAAGGACATTTTTCAATATTAGGTTATGATACTGAAACGTCTATTCGAAGTGGAGCCTTAAATGGTATTGCATCTGAGATTGATGGCATGATTGATCGATATGAGGCTCAATATGGTAGAATTAACGCAGTTTTAACTGGTGGTGACGCTCCTTTTTTTGAAAGCCGTTTGAAAAACAAGATATTTGCAGACACTAATTTCTTGTTCAAAGGTCTATATGCAATATTGGAATACAACAACTTTTAAATCTACACTTTTTTTTCTTTTTCTTTTTTCCCAATTAGCCGTCTTTTCGCAAGAAAATTCTCCTTATTCCCGTTATGGTTTAGGCAACTTAAAGCCTATAGAAAATATAGCGAATCGAGGAATGGGTGGTGTAAGTATAGCCGATGATAATCCATTGATTGCAAATCCTTCAAATCCCGCTACGTATACCGGCTTACGTTTGACTTCCTATCAAGTAGGTGTTGAAGGTTCTTCAGTGAAAATTAAAAATGCCACTGATGCGTATCGTACTGGCTATACCGTTTTATCCTATGTTAATATTGGTTTTGCAGCGTCTAAAAAATTAGGATTAAGTTTTGGATTATTACCTCAAACTCGTTCCAAATACAATATGGAGCAAATAGATTCACTCCCTTTTTCAAAGGTATTGAATAGCTACTATGGTGGTGGAGGTGTTCAGAAAATTTATGTAGGAGCTGCTTATAAGATGGGTGACTTCTCCATTGGAGTCAATACAGGTTATACATTTGGAAACCTTATAAATACGTCGGACAATAAGTTTGTTGATTCTTTAAAAATATTTTCTAATAGTGTGACTACACGTACTACTATGGGTGGTGTGTTTTGGCAAGTAGGTGGATTGATGAACAAGAAAATAAATGAAGATTATACCATCAAATTAGGCGCAACTTACACAGGTTCTCAAACACTCAATGCAAAGAAAGAAGGCTATTGGAATACTTTCATAGGCGATGTGACCGATCCATTGTACTCTAAAAATGTGGATAGTATCAATAGTGTAAAAGGAAAAATAAAATTGCCTTCTCAATTGGCTGTAGGTGCAATTATTGCTAATGGAGATTTTTGGCAACTAGGTGCCGATTTCATTTCTTCTGATTGGACAAAATATTCATACTATGGCAATGCAGATTCTATGACCAAAAGCTGGACATTGAAATTAGGCGGATCCATTACACCGGATGTGAATGCAGTGAATAATTATTGGAAAAAAGTAACCTATAGAGTAGGTGCATATACTGGTAAAGACAATCTACAATTTAATGGAACTACTTTTTCTAAAATGGGTGTTACAGCTGGTATTGGATATCCCATACGTCGTACGAATTTAAGTATAGGTCAAATCAATGCATCACTTGATATTGGTAAACGCGGAACTACCGAAAACGGCCTCTTACGTGAGGGTTATACTCGATTTGCAGTAGGATTCACTTTCAATGACAAATGGTTTGTAAAACGTCGTTACGATTAAAATACCACTTATGTCTCTTCCGACATCATATATAAAGAATTTCACGTTCTCATCTTACATCGTTGGTCTTTTCATTTTGTTATCAATTGTTTCGTGTAAAAATGATATCAAAAAAATCAAATCTACACTTGACCGAAGTACATTAAATGCTGAACGGGCAGATGAGGTGAATATTATATACAGTAAAGAAGGACATACCAAGGCGCAGCTTTTTACCAAAACCTTCAATCATGTTCAAAATACAACACCCTCATACATTGAAATGCGCAATGGATTACGCGTCGAATTTTATGATGATAGCTTACATGTATTGAGTACACTTACTTCGAAATATGGTAAAATGTTTGAAGATACAGGCAATGTATTGGTGCGTGATAGTGTAGTCGTCACTAATTCAAAAAAAGAACAATTGAATACCGAAGAATTAGTTTGGAATGAAAAGATTCAGAAATTTTACACTGAAAAATTTGTCAAAATAAGTACACCTACTCAAATCATTTATGGTGATGGACTGGAGTCGAATCAAAATTTTACAGAGTATAAAATTACCAATGTGAAAGGGATAATTGGTGTAAATAAAAACAGCCTTCCTGGACAATAATAGCCTTATGGAACACTTACCCAAACTCAATGAATCCGATTTGAAACCATGGTTTGACAAGGTAGAAATGATCCATGATTGTGTAGCACAAGTACAAAAGGATTTGGGCAATTATGGTATTCAATTGACCTTTAGTGGCAATGCAATCACAGCCTATCAGGAATTGTTTCAACAATTGGAACCACAGTTGGATCAACTAATTAAACGCGGTTCATCCTTAATGGAAATATTGTATAGGGTAGATGTAGATGAATCAAAGGTGAAGCAAGTTGCTGACCTGAATGAGCCCTTCAGTGCATCACTTACACGACTCATATTATGGCGCGAATTGCAGAAAGTAGTGACTCGGTTTTTATTGAGTAAAGAGTAGGCAGTTTATTTTTTCTTTTTCAAAACGATAAGGACAGTATCCTTATCACACAATTGTAATTGATCTGATTTCCATTTATAAGCAATTACCTTACTGAGATTAAAAACAAAGGGTTCTTCAATTTTGTTTTCAGCACAATACATTTCAGTTTGCATCAATTGCATAGGTTCTATATTGTTTTTATTGGTATTAAATCTCCCCGAAATACTATTACATCCTACATTGGCACTGAAGGATTTGTTTTTGGTATCAATAGTAATCGATGTTTTTTCTCCAGAAATAGAAATCATTGTTGATGTAGATTTGTACTGAACCAATGAATATGAACCACTTAATTCATTCGGTTTCGGTTTGCATTTTTTCTTTGCAAAAACAGATAAGGTAATAAGTGTAAGAATAGTTACGATTAGTAGGCTTTGTTTGAACATTTTTATTTATTTTAAAAACAAATTTCAGTCATATTGATCGAATTACAGACTTTAATTATATAAAAGAAAGTGGTTATTAATCATTTCTTAACTCAATAGCCTAACGTGAATTCAGAATCTTCACTTATTTAGACTACCTTTGCGCGCCTTTACAGAATAATCCCAAGCATAATAGAACACTGTCTGATCTGTTTTTTAGTCTTACAAACAGTCGCTTGATTTATGTTGAAAAGGTGAGAAAAAATATAAAATTCGACATATGAATATCAGAAATATAGCGATTATCGCACACGTTGATCACGGTAAAACAACCTTAGTAGACAAAATTTTACATCAAACAAATGTATTCCGTGTAAATCAGGATGCAGGCGAATTGATCATGGATAACAATGACCTTGAGCGAGAAAGAGGAATTACCATCTTGTCTAAGAATGTGTCTGTTATGTACAAGGATACCAAAATCAATGTAATCGATACCCCAGGGCATGCTGACTTTGGTGGAGAAGTAGAACGTGTATTGAAAATGGCCGATGGTGTATTACTTTTAGTAGATGCCTTTGAAGGACCAATGCCTCAAACTCGTTTTGTATTGCAAAAAGCATTGCAATTAAATTTGAAACCAATCGTAATTATCAATAAAGTCGACAAACCAAACTGTCGTCCGGATGAAGTACATGATGCTGTTTTTGAATTGTTTTTCAATTTAGATGCCACTGAAGAGCAATTGGATTTCCCTACCTTCTATGGTTCAGGTAAAAACGGTTGGTTCAATAAAGAAAATTCACAATGCGATGATATTACACCATTGCTTGATGGCATATTGGAATATGTACCTGCACCTGCAGTTTCAGAAGGTCCTTTGCAATTGCAAATCACATCGTTGGATTATTCTTCATTCTTAGGTCGTATTGCAGTAGGTCGTGTTACACGTGGTGTCATTCACGAAGGAGAGAATATCATGTTGATGCAAGCAGATGGTACCAACAAACGTTGTAAAGTAAAGGAATTATACATATTTGAATCGTTGGGTAAAAAGAAAGTATCGGAAGTAATTGCAGGTGATATATGTGCAGTTGTTGGTATCGAAGATTTTAATATTGGTGATACAATTGCCTGTATTGAAACTTCGGAGGCATTGCCTATCATGCCAGTAGACGAACCTACGATGAATATGACATTCAGTATCAATAATTCTCCTTTCTTTGGTAGAGATGGTAAGTTTGTTACAAGTCGTCACTTACGTGATCGTTTGATGAAAGAATTAGAAAAAAATCTAGCATTGCGTGTAGAAGATACTGACAATGGAGATACATTCTTGGTATTTGGACGTGGTATCTTACACTTAGGTGTATTAATTGAGACAATGCGCCGTGAAGGTTATGAGTTGACAGTAGGTCAGCCACAAGTAATCGTAAAACAAATAGATGGTAAGCGAAGCGAGCCATATGAGATATTGGTAATCGATGTGCCTGAAGCCTTAGCAAGTAAAGCCATTGACTTAGTAAGTCGTCGTAAAGGTGAGATGTTAGTAATGGAAACAAAAGGTGATATGCAACACTTGGAGTTTGAGATTCCATCACGTGGATTAATAGGTTTGCGTACGCAAATGTTGACGGGTACACAAGGAGAAGCTGTAATGGCGCATCGCTTCAGCGAATACAAACCTTGGAAAGGACCTATTCCTGGACGAAACAATGGTGTGTTGATTTCAAAATTCAATGGTTCTACAACGGGCTATTCAATAGATAAATTACAAGATCGTGGATCGTTCTTTGTAGATCCAGGAGAAGAAGTATATGCTGGTCAAATCATAGCTGAAAATATCAAGCCAGGTGATTTGTTGGTAAATGCAGTAGAAGGTAAAAAATTGACCAATCACCGTGCTTCTGGATCGGATGATGCCAATCGTATTGCACCAAAAATTTTGATGACCATCGAAGAGTGTATGGAGTATATTGAGCATGATGAGTGTATTGAGATTACACCTAATTTCGTTCGTATGCGTAAAATTATCTTAAACGAAGATGATCGTAAAAAATCACAAAAAAGTATGCAAGCAGATGCTGTAAACTAATTTGAAAATTTAATATTGAAAAAGGATGATCTTATGGTCATCCTTTTTTAATAAATTGAATAGTGTATTGTATAGAAATGAAAGACATTTTTTTAAATTAGATAGTTTTAGTAGATTTTAAAAGCTTTCATAGACTTACATCTATTAGTAGTTGTATGAGTAATTATTGCTCCTCTGTTGAAGTTAAAATATAAAAGCAATTTAGAATTACAAATATCAGAAAGCTAATTCACACTTTTATTGGCTAATGAGCTGTTGGAAGTGGTAGTTAAACTTCATGTAAGATTAATTCTTCATTATTCAGTTCGATTAAATTATATGTCACGAATAATTCATTAATTTGATCAATATTATTCTCTACCAAAGTAAACAATTCTCGGTTAATTATATTTCCAGTAGAGATATAAAGAAATTTTTTGGGGATGCCAATTATCAAATGTGAATCAAGAAAATCGGAATCTTTTGAAATTACAATACGATTTTCTTCCAATGAAATATCACGAATCTCACGATCAGTAGTTTGTTCCTTGTTTGGTAAATTGTCTGTATGTATGACGTCAAATCCCTTATCTCTTAAAATCAAGGTGAGTTTAAATGGTAAATTTGCATCAATTAAAAATCTCATGCTACAATTTTTGCGATTGTTTTTACTCTAGAAAGTTGAGAAGCAAATGATAAGCAAGCTTTAATATCATCAAGTTCTAATGCAGGGTAGTCATCAAGAATTTCTTGAGAAGTCATTCCTGCCGATAAAAGATCCAATATCAAATCGACTGTATACCTAGTATTTCTTATAGTCGGTCTGCCATGACAGATTTCTGAATTGACAGTTATTCGATGCATTAGTTCTTTGTTCATAATTGAATCAAAAGTACAAAATTCTTTTTGAAGATAAATCTAATTTGTACCGAAACTAAAAACACCAATATAGTTATATCAAATCAAATAGCTCGATATTTGTAGTAGTTGAAAAGCTATGCAATAAGAAATTATGAAGCGGAGGTAGTTAGAAGGTAATCAAATCCTATTGAAACAGTATTTGCAGTATTTACAATTCTATACATACATTGAATGGGATTTTAGTACCTTTAGTACAAATTCAAAACTATGAAATATCTTTTTCTATCTTTATTATTCTCTTTTTTAACTATTCAATTGTATGCTCAACATCCAGCAGGAGGAGGTGAGTATAAGCATGAGGCAATAGAGTGCGTACCAACTTCTTTGAGAATACAAATTGAAGAAGACCTTCAGAAAAATATCAAGCAATTAAAAGCTACAGGTATAATTAAACCTATGAAGAAAACAAGATTTGTAGGATTGGAATGGCCGTTGAAACAAGCCACAGGATTTAACTATTGTAGTTACTATGGCATTTCAAATTTTGTTGATCACAATCTTGCTTATCCAAATCAAGTATTAGATTATAATTGTGGCTCTCGTACATATGATTTAAACACAGGTTATAATCATGGGGGTGTTGATATTTACTTATGGCCTTTTGATTGGAATATGAAGAATGCAAGTCAGGTAGAAATTATTGCTGCTGCTCCCGGTATTATCGTAAACAAGTATGATGGAAATCCAGATTCAAATTGCAATTTTTCTAATCCTAATTGGAATGCTGTTTTTATTCAGCATGCAGATGGTTCTGTTGCTTGGTATGGACATATGAAGAATGGTTCATTAACGACTAAGCAAATTGGAGATCCGGTAAGTGTAGGTGAAAAAATTGGTTTAGTAGGTAGTTCAGGTTCGTCTACTGCTCCTCATTTGCATTTCGAATTACATGATGCTTCTAATAATTTAATAGATCCATATACTGGTACTTGCAATGTTCCCACTTCATGGTGGAATACACAAAAGCCTTATTATGAATCTACCATTAATGCGGCATTTACGCATAGTGCAGCACCTGTTTTTAATCCATGTCCTGCACCTGCTACTACGAATCGTAAAGACACCTTTATAGCCAATGACTTAGTTTACTTTATAGGCTATTTTCATGATAATGTAGTGGGGCAGGTTGCTACTTATACCATTTACCAACCAGACAATTCAGTTTTTGCCACATGGACCCATAGCCCTCCGTTAACTTATACTTCATCCTATTGGTATTGGTATTATAATCTACCGCTGACACCTATGTTGGGGACTTGGAAATTTGATATTACCCTTTTAGGACAAACATGTTCACATTCGTTTGAAGTCATTGATCCATTTATTGCAGCAAGTACGAGTGAAATAGAAAAGTCTAAAATGCATATTTATCCTAATCCAGTAAAGAATTGGTTGAAGGTTGAGAACCCTAATTATCCTATTCAAATAATGAGTATTCATGGCCAATTATTGATCAATACTTATACAGAATCTTTGATAGATGTATCACATTTAAAAGATGGAATGTATATTATTAAAGCAGGAAATCAATATCAAAAAATTAGTATTCAACATAATGAATAGCAAAATACTTTTTAGAAAATTTATATTGCATGGAAGAAAACATACTATAATTTTCAACAGAATGATGAATTTAAAAATTATTAGATTATCATAAAGAAATTCCCCATAGTTGAGAATAATAGAACACGGATTTAATAGGTTGGAAAGATTTGTACAGATTTTCTAATGCGTAGGAAAGATACTGAGTTTTATATCCACTGCCAAAGGCAGAAATCAGTCCTAAAATCTGTGTGAATCAGCCTAATCTATCCAATCAGAGTTCATATATTTTAGGCATATAAGGGTTAAGCGATTAATATGGGTAATCCTAAAATATTATTTACCTATCGAATTAAGAATACTTTCAATTTGATTCATATCAAATGGTTTACTTAATACAGTTAACACATTGTGGTTTTTTGATTGTTCTTCATTTATTTCTGCTCCCCATCCTGAAACTATAATTACAACAACACGTTGATTAAATTGTTCGGATATATACTCAGCTAATTGCCATCCATTCATTTCAGGCATTCCGATATCAGTAAATACAACATCATACTGATTGTCTTGCATTAGCTGAATGGCTTGCTTACCACTTGAAGCTGTATGAGTTTGATGTCCCATCATTTCAAGCATTAAGCTTGCATTGGTTCGAATGGCTTCATTATCATCGACCCATAATATGTTCAACTGTTTTTTTATTTCTTGAGTCGAAGGCTCTTTCGTTTCATTTTCGTTCAGGTGAAGTTGATTCTTTTCAATTTCTTTTTTTACGGGTAATGTAATTTCAATAGTTGTGCCAAAACCTGGAGATGTATTCTTTACATATATTTCGCCATCATGTTCTTTTACAATACTATATACGCCACTCATGCCGAGTCCTCGGCCTAGTTCATAGCCTTTTGTAGTATAAAAGGGTTGAAATATTCTAGCTTTTATTTGATCGTTCATTCCTACACCATTGTCACTTATGCTGATGAAAATTTTATCCTCTTTTTCAGTGGTTTGAATACTAATGTTGCCACCTTTTGGCATTGCCTCTACGCTATTTTTAATGATATTAAAAAATGCAGTTCTTAAATCGGCATCGTTTCCACTTATTTCAGATAGACATTCAAATTGAGTTTTAATCGATATTGATAGGCCTTTTTTCTCTATTTCTTCTTTCCATATAGGACGAGATTGAAGTATAACTTCTTCGATTAGCTTATTGATATTAATTTTTGAAACCTTATTTTTTATTATTTTATTTCCACCAAATCGTTGTAACAATTGAACTCTAAAAGCAGTATCATTCACCATTTTTTTTATGGTATTTAAAAAATAGGTTGTGGTTTCACTTATGTCATTTTCTGCCATGGCAAGTTCTATATTACCATATATGGCTTGTAATGAATTGTTGAAATCATGTGCAATGGATGAAGTCATCTCGCCAATAGCACCTAAGCGTTGACTTTCTATTAAGGCGATTTGAGCCTTTTTTACCTCAGTGATATCTCTTATTACTCCGATTATGAATTTATTTCCTTCTTTGTCTATATACCTTGTTTTTCTGGTAGAAATGGTTAATGTTTCTCCACCACGAACGGTTAAAAATTCTTCAGTTATATTTTCAATGCCAGTTAAAAGTACTTCATTGTCTATTCGTAGAAAGTTGATTCTTTCTTCTTCTGATACATCTTCTGCTAGTGATTTACCAATGATATCATCTTTTGACAAGCCAAATAATTTGCAAAAAGCATCGTTTACAATGAGTAATATGCTGTTTTTATCTTTTACAAATACAGGGTCCCCAATATTATTGATAATATTCGATAAATTACTTTCACTTCTGCTTAAAGAGTCCTCAGCATTTTTTTGTTCAGTGATGTCGATAAAATTGACAATCACTTTTTCAATTGTATTATTGTTATCATTAAAAAAAGGAGTAGCATTTACATTTACCCATGTGATAGGTTCATTTTCTTTATGTTTAATTCCAATATTATAATTAGAAATGGATGATTTAGAATGAAGTACTTTATTGACAGGGTAGTCAATAACTAAAACAGGCTCTAGATTTTCATATACAAACATCCATTCTTTATCTATTGCTATCTTGCCTAGCATTTGCTCCGAACTTAGTCCTAGTATTTTTGAAGCTTGATTGTTACTATAAATTATTTGTGTATTACTATCATGAATTACAACACCTATTAATAACTCGTTGAATGCTATTCTAAATTCGGCTTCATTTTTAAGCATAGCTTCTTCGTGTTTGTCATAGCTTAAAATTGCATTTTTACTTTCAGTGATGTCGTTTATAATGACAGTTAATCCTGTTACAAGCTGATTTACAGTAATAGGTAATAGACGGACATTTACTAAACGTATGTCGCCTTGATTGTCTTTGAAAATGCTTTCATAGTATTCTTGTTTTGCATTCTCTTTTACACTTTGATGTAATTGCCTAATTAATAGATGGTTTTCAGTTTGAAATTGTTCCATTAAATTTTTACCGACAAATTCTATTTCATTAAAATTCTTTTCGATATAATTAACTTGAGTAACTATATCATTTAAATCAGTGTTTAGAATAAAAAGAATTGTATGTGACGAGAAGAAAATATTTTCTCTTTGTTTTTTTAAAGTTTCTATATTGGTGATAGTTGTCTTCATTTGATAGTAGATTAGATATTAATTAAACACTGTTATTCACTTACAATTATACTATTGATATAATACTAGTTAATAATAACTATAGATTTAAAATATAAAAATAAAGATATAGCATAAATTTTAAGAGTGAAAATTTATTGGATTCAGAAAAAGGGTAACATAACCTGACTATTGTATAAAAAGAATCTGATTCCCCAATGGAGCGATAAGATGTTAGGATCGAAAATTCGAGTGTTTGTTCTCTTTATTCGAAAAAAGTAGATGAAGTTATTTCTCTAAAATGCACAATTTTGGTTTATATCCTTCTTAATTTTTTGTATAAGAAAATGGTCAAGTTATTTCTCAACGAGAACTTAGTCGAATTGTCCAATTCAATCTATATTTAAAGTAAAGTATAGAAAGTCAAGTTTACTTCAATATCACTTTACCACTTACTTTCTTTTGGCCTGCTTGTATTTGATAGATATACGTACCGGAAGGTAGTTGGGTAGAAGCTTCGTTGGTACCATCCCATATATGTCTGTGGTAGCCTGGTGCTTCTATTCGTGCATTGAGTTGTTTGATTTCAACGCCCTGGATATCAAAAATTTTCACAGATACAAATTGAGAAGTAGTCAATGAATATTCAATGGATGTATAATCGTTCATTGGATTTGGATATACATTTACAATTCCAATTGTTTTATCAAGCTGACTTATACTTGTAGGTGCAAATAATGGATCATTTGAAAGCAAACTATCAATATTGACAAGTTCGTCGCCAGGAAGATAATAGGTATACAAATAGCTATCGAATAGCATTTCGTCGAAAGTATTGGTACCTGGTAATACTGGCTGATTAGGATTAGGTGTATTAGGGTTGTTGATCGTATTATCAAATTTATGGGCTGCAAACAAGTGGTAAGTAGCTGGTATTTTTACTAAATTTTTAAATGTGTACTGACCTTGCCAATGAAAATCCCAATGGGGTATGCGAATAAGAGGTATAGTATCGGTATTCTTGTATGCATAATTGAGTATAGCAGTACAGGTTTTGTGCGAATGAGGGAATGCGCCATAGAGCGACACATCGATAGGGATACCTGCAGCGCTCGTTGGATATTTTTGTGTAGCAATAATACTATCGTTGGCCGGAATGTAAAAATTCCAGTTTTGGAGTACGGTTTCAAAAAACATAGGTCTTATATTGGGTTCGTTGACCGGATAAAAAAAGATTCTTAGTTGTGAACTATCCTGTAGTCCATTTGTACCTGAAGGTACATGAATTTGGAACGACATTTTAGATCCGGCTTTTAATCTGAATCCAAATTTGGTTGGAACAACACCTGGCAATACAGTAGGTCCCATACCTGGAGCAAAATCGCCAATATTGATTTGTCCTTGAAAATTGAAACATCCACCGGTCATATCGTCAACCGCCGTGCCTGTGGTATCGATGGTAATTACAGCGTGGTGTATAAGAGGTGCATTTCCTGGGATAAATTCAAATGCTCGTATGTAGCGGTCTTGTAATAATCCAGTTGGTACATTTACACAGTAGTAATGGTCATCTACAGTAGCAGTACTTGTAAATTTAGGCAATTGTAGTATCAAATCGGGTGTGCCGTTGAGCTGTGTAGCACCATAGGTAGGTATGGGTGGTGCAAGAGTAGTATCCCCAGCTATCATACCATTGTTAATCCATGTTACAAGCGTATTTTTATCTGCTGCACTTACAATACGTTCGTGCACATAATTCTTGTAAGTAGGATCTGGAGGCCAAGGTGGCATATGGTTGTCCAACACGGCATTTTTAATACTATTCCCCATCGGAGTCACCTCACCAAATGTAGTAAGTGAAAAAGCAATCCCACCATTGTGATGGCAACTTGTACAATTGGCAATCAAGATAGGTGCTATGTCTTTGTAATCCTGTGCATTGGTTGTAATAGATTGGAGTGTGATTGAAAATAAACAAAGAAGGAATATTCGAGTGTTCAATTTTTTTGACATAGTATATTAATTTGTTGTGGTTAATTGATGTGTAAGACTTCTCAAATATAATGTAGATTAACCAAAAAAGAAAATCAAGGATTACAACTTGAATCCAAATATTCATGATTGATAGCAATGATGAAATCGAGCCTAATGTGAATATCGGTATCCAATACTAAAAATTCTTCATGATTTGAGGTATAAATTGTATTGATTAGTACATTTTCAAGGCATTTTTTTTCATTCTCATGCCAATACAATATTGTACAGGGTGTATTCAATGTTGCCCAGGCTTCTAGCTTGTCGTAATAATTGCAATCAATGGGCTTGTAGTTCATTTCAACTTTCTTATGCACTGCAATCGCAGGTTACTTCATCAAATATGGTCAAATACCAACGACCATCGATATAGCTTAAATAAAAAATGAGATTATCATATTCATTTCCCGTGAGTACAATTCGACGACTCATGAGTTCGAGTTTGTAATATTGTTGAATGGTAGAAATGGGAATATTATCTGGTACGAGCTTGTTTCTAGTTTTGCAAATAGATGATACTAGGTGGTCAGTTTTTTTTGTATCTACAAATAATCCTTTTTTGTTCCAGCGTGTATTTTCACAATTAAATTTTGGAAGAGTAGCGTATTTCAATGGAAGTGCTTTGATGCCTTTGCATTGTGTAAATAGTACTTGCGGAAATCCCTCGTCATGAAAGCTAATGGTATTGAGTTCTGTCAAATTATCAAATACACCTTGACGAAATAATAATAGTACCCCTTTTTCGGGATGTATAAATTTTGCCACAGTGGCACTGTCCTGCATCGAAAATGCTTTAACTAGTGTATTGACTGTTTGTACAAAACGCTGTTCTTTGTTGCTTTGGGCAAATGTTATTTGGTTTATAAGTATAGATAAGAATAGAACTAGGGTAATTTTTTTCATGTGGATTAATGGGTAGAATATAACACTAAGATAGAAATTAATTTGAGTATTCAACTATGAAAATGTATGATTATCGTCGATCAATACCTTCATATTTCAACTCACCATCTGATGCATACAATGAGAATGTTTTACCTGTTTGCATAAGTTGCATATTATTTCCAAGCCATTCAGGTTGACCTCCAGTTTTTAACATAATGAATGAAACAGAAGTTGCTGGTAAAAAAATTTCAGCTTGTTCATTTTCATCCAACGTTTTAAAAACCACAAAAGCAGATACCGATTGATTTAACTCAGGCGCTTTGGGATCAAGTCGAATACCTTCATCAAATACTCGTATACATTTCTCTTGTAATGATGAATAGGTATACCCAGCAGATCCTTTACAACCATGTTCATCACTATCATTACCTACCATTACTTCTTTCACTTCTTGGGGCACAATATTAGAAGAAGTTTCTTGTTTTATAGGAGCTTTGCTAGTTGGGTCAACCGTCGTTTTTTTGCTTGTTTTGCATGAACCTAACGTAAACAAAAGACAACTGAATACAACTGATAATAACAGATATTTTTTCATATGTTATAAGTTTTTGATAATTTCATCTGCAAACTCACTTGTTTTTAGTAGGGTTGCATTTTCCATCAATTTATGAAAGTCGATAGTAACTCGTTTATTTCGAATGGCTTTACCTACAGCATTGGTAATGGTTTCAGCAGCATCTTTCCATCCCATATATTCCAACATCATTACGCCACTTAAAATTACAGAGGACGGATTCATTGTATTTGTATTTGCAAAACGAGGGGCTGTGCCATGGGTTGCTTCAAATACTGCATGTCCTGTATTGTAATTAATATTTGCTCCAGGAGCAATACCTATGCCGCCTACTTGTGCAGCCAATGCATCACTGATATAATCACCATTAAGATTTAATGTGGCAATCACACTATAATCTTGAGGTGCTAATAAGGCTTGTTGTAAAAAATTGTCTGCAATGGCATCTTTAATAATAATACGTCCACCAATACCAGCTAATTTCATTTCTTCATTGGCTACAGCCTCACCACTTTCGGCTTTGGTTTTTTCCCATTGATTCCAGGTATATACTTTATCTGCAAATTCTGATTCAGCCAATTCGTATGCCCAATTTTTAAATGCCCCTTCAGTAAACTTCATGATATTGCCTTTGTGAACAATTGTTACTGAGGGTAATTTATGCTCTATTGCATGTTTTATCGCTGAACGAACTAAACGAACTGTTCCTTCTTTGCTGACTGGTTTTACTCCAAAAGAGGATGTTTCTGGGAAACGTATGTTTTTTACGCCCATTTCATTGACCAAAAAGTTAAGCATTTTGCTAGCTTCAGGAGTGCCTGTCATAAATTCGATACCCGCATAGATGTCTTCTGTATTCTCACGAAATATGACCATGTTTACTTTTTCGGGATGCCACATAGGAGAGGGTACACCTTCAAAATATTTCACAGGACGTAAGCATACATATAAATCTAACTCTTGACGCAATGCGACATTAAGACTACGTATACCACCTCCAACAGGGGTTGTCAAAGGACCTTTGATCGAAATTAAGTAATCTTTAAAAGCTTGCATGGTTTCTTCGGGCATCCAACTTCCAGTTTCTTTAAAGGCTCGTTCGCCTGCCACAACTTCTTTCCATTCAATCTTTTTTTCACCATGATAGGCTTTTGCAATTGCAGCATCAAATACTCGTACACTTGCACTCCATATATCTGGTCCTATACCATCACCTTGTATAAATGGTATAATTGGATGATTCGGAACATTTAATTTCCCGTTGGAGCTCATTGTAATTTTATCTGCCATTGCTTTTGATTTTTTTAAGTTGCGCAAAAGTAAGGGTAGAATTAAAAAAATAAAAATGATATTCTAGGGAATATGCAAAAATAAAATAGTTGAGTTCTAAATAAAAATATACCAAAGCATACGATCTACATATTGCCCCCATTGCTTCATGCTTTCTCGCATAGTTTTTTCAACTTGTACATTTGTTTTTTTATCCCCTTTACTTGGAGCATAAATATCTTTTTCCGAAGGAAGATAATTATCTACTTTGGTAGCAAAATAAGTTGTATTCAATCGAGGCATTACTACGCCCAATACCATACCTGGTAATCCATTGAATCCTTCTGGTCCACTTGGTGTCATGATAGCATCTGTATAGAATGCAATTACATAGATTGAATCCATGATGATCGTTTCGGCTCTTCGACAATTGAAGCCAGCTATTTTTCTAAATTCCTCTGTTATTTTCCATTCACTTTTTCGCAATGAATCTTTGATTAAATAGGTTTTTTCAAATACTTTTTTTTCTGAAATAGAACTATCTTTTTCGAAATCATTTAAAATGATATTGCGATCAGCAGGGGAGTTGCCCATCATCATTTTACTTTCTGTAATTCCATTGGGTGCTGGTTTGTACAATGATTGTTTTTCATTGAAAAATAATTCAAATACATCCGTTTTGTATTTTGGTATATTTTTTTTCATTTGATCCATCATGCCACCTCCTTGGTTGCCCTTCATCATATCGTCCAATTGTTTATGCACATTGGTTTTGCGTTCGAATGTAATTTTACCTTTGAAAGTAACAGCAGGTATAGGTGTTTCTTTATTATCTGCATTTGCAATGCTTGCAACTATACAAAGTAAAAATGCTATATATAAATTGATTGTTTTCATTGATTGTTTCTGTTTTTTTAATCTATAAAAAATTAACGTCCCATACGTCTACCTCCACCTCTACCTCCACCCATTTTAGGACGTCCCATGCCACCTCCCTGATTAGCTTGAGCTTCAGCCATCGGGCCCGAACTAAAATTCCATACAAGGCCAACCATCCAGTAGCGGCCAAGTGTTTGAAAGAATCGTTCTGTATTGTAATTGTTGGTGGTAGTACGTTCATAGCCACGGTTTTGATTCAACATATCATTCACGCTCAGTTTCCATTGAAGGTTTTTCTTTTTTAGCATTTTGTAGGAAACATAACTGTTCCAAATTAATCGATTAAAGTTTGTTTTATAAGGAGAAACTGCAGGATTAAATTGATAATCTGCATCGGTACCCAATTCAATTACCTCTTTGAAAATGTATGAGGCAGATGCAGAAGGAGTAAATGAAAAGTATTTAATACCACCATTTGAACGAACTGAACTTTGCGAATTGTTATACATGGTTCCGAGGTCCAAACTTAAATTCATATTTTCGTTTTGGGTATAGGAAATTCCAGGCGTAAATGTGATACTATATGTATTTGTGATTCCTTTTACATTATTGATTATATTGGGTGTATGATTCAAATTGCCACTTACATTTAAACGTCCATCAAAAATGGTTTTAGGTATTTTAGTATTGATTCCACCCCATAAAGAAGCATTGTAACCACCATTAATATTAATGTATTGATTAATGATTCTACCTAGTTGATCAAAAACTCTATTGATGGAAATATTATTGAAATTATTAGAAAAGTTAATACCACTATAGATACTTCTACTTGATAATACTTTGTAATTGAAAAAAGTTACATTGAAACTTTGGTTGTAACCCATTTTTAGATTTGGATTTCCAATATAGATGTTCAACGGATTGCTATTGTCTTGTACTGGTTGTATTTGAGTTATGCTAGGCTGTTGTGTAGAACCATTATAAGTAAAACTAAATCGACTGAATTGATCAAATTTATAATTGAAACGAAGAACAGGGAATACATTGATTCGATTATAATCATAATTCAGTTTACGCACTAAATCATCTTGATGAAATATTGAATATCTTACTCTTGCACCGGCAGCCAAATTGTATTTCTTTTCATTGTATTTCAATTCGGTACCTACTGTATGACTAAATACATTTGAATTAAAATCACTGCTTAATGAATCTATTCGTTTACTATAATCATCTGCCAATGTAGGCTTTACCAACGTTGATTTTTGTGACTGGCTTTGATCAGAAGAGTAACCATAGGATGTTTTTAATAAGAATTTTTTTGATAGCGGTTCTGTATAAGTCAATTCAGCAGTTAATGTATTTTGTACAAGACCTTGTACCTTTTTCTGGTCTAAGTTTTCATAAATTGTAGAAGAACTTTGTTGGTATGAATTATTGCCATCAAGCATACCATCGGCATCATTGTTATTAAAAACATATGAAGTGTTTAATGAGATAGTTCGTCCAGTTTTCTTAAATTTTCGATTTACCGTTATTTGATTCGAAACTCTTGTTGTGGTTGATTTGCTATTGTTATCCCGTTGACTAGTATTAATAGGAACTTCGGTAGGTGTAATATTGTTGGTTGCATTGTATGTTTCAGATTCATTGAACGAAAGTCGAGTGTTCAAATTATATATTAAGGTCGTTGCAGAATCTATGTTCCAATTATGTCGTGCAGTTATTTTATGAATATTTCTGCTACTAAATGAGTTGGATGTATCATTGGTAAAATAAGAACTATTTGGTAGAAGATTTTGTGTAAAACTATGTTCTTTCTTGGTTCTATTAATTAATCCATAGGAGTAATTTACATTCAAATGATGTTGATTCTCGTTCCATTTATTGGCATAATGTAATCCACCTGTCCACGCTTTGGTAATTCCTTCGGGTGATGACATACCGCCTCTTCCTGTATTATCATCTTCATCATCCGAAAAGGTCCACATAAAGCCACCATCTTCATCCATTTGCATACCACCACCACTTCCGGTATAGGTATTTTTATCCTGCCATCCCAAACCTGTTCGCCCATTACTACTCATTAAGCCATAGGCACTCATTTGGCGCTTATTTTTGAAGGCATTGATCATTCCTTGATTTTCCCAGCGATCTTCCCATCCCCCTGCAAGTGCAAGCTTTCCAAAAACACCATGGTTCATGTTGTCTTTTAGCTTCAGGTTAATGGTTTTTTGTGTTTCACCATCGTCGAAACCAGTAAAGGTTGCTTGCTCACTTTTTTTATCAAATACTTGAACCTTTTCTACCACTTTTGATTGAAGATTTTGGGTCGCTACTGTAGGGTCATCACCAAAAAACTCTTCACCATCCACCAATACTTTTTCTACCTTTTCGCCCATGGCGGTTATTTCACCTTGTTTATTCACTTGAATTCCAGGTAGTACTTTCAATAAATCTTCAACTACGGCACCTTGTTTCACTTTAAAACTATCAGCAAGGTATTCGAGCGTATCTCCTTTAATTTTAATGGCTGCTGAATTTTTAATAATCACCTCTTTGAGCAATTGACCACGTTGATACATATTGATATTGCCTAAATCTTTAGTTTTATCGCCTTCTTTTAGTTCAATATTATCTACATAATCCACAAAAGTGCCATGTGCAATTAGAATGATGTATTTGTCAGCTTTGTTAGTTTTTAAATTAAAAACACCTTGCTGATTGGTACGAGTAATTGTAATCAAGATTGAATCTGACTGACGAATCAAGGAAACTGAAGCAAACACAATCGGTTTTACATTCATGGTATCTTGCGTTTTTCCAGTTATAGTGTAAGTCTGTGCATCTATATTCAATGACATAAATAGGATAGAAGCAATTAAAAGGTATATTTTTTGCATAATATTAGAAGTGACCAAAAATAGAAATATTAATAGATAGTAGCGATAAGAAAATGTTATAGACTAGTTTTGGTAGGTTAAATGGTCGAATACTTGGATATGTGGAAGAGATATTCTCTGCAATGAATTGAAATGGCTAAATAAAATGAAATTTTGTTATCTTGATTTTTTTATCTCTCACAAAATAAATTCCGTATTTTTAATTCTCAACTAAATAATGGATTATGAAATCATTTACACGTTTTATCAGAGTGGTATGTAGTATTTGTTTGTTACAAACAATTTCATTTAATACTTTTTCGCAAGTAAAAGTTATAATGACGGATCCCCAAAATCCTATAAAGGAATCATCAAAAGTATATGATACTGTATTTGTAGAGCAACCAAATGGTGATATTATGATGAAAATAGAAGAACACATACCGATAAAAAACAAATCGGACGAAATCATGAATTACGGCATAAATCCTACTTCTCAATCAGCAAAATTGTATGATACCATTTATATTGAACAGTCTGATGGTAAAGTCTTAACGAAATTTGTAAAATTGGATGCTTGGACTTTGTCTAAAGAAGAAGTTTATTCAAAAGCTGATAATTGGCCTGAATTCAATGGTGGCGAAATTGCATTGTCCAATTTTTTGAACCAACAAATGAGATATCCTGTTGAGGATAAAAAAAATAAAATAGAAGGATATGTGATTTTAAACTTTTTAATTGATGAAAAAGGACAACTTTCAGAATATAAAGTATTGAGAAATACAAGTGGTTCCAAATCACTAGAAGCTGAAGCATTGCGTATAATAAAAATTATGCCGAATTGGAAGCCAGCCACTAGAAGGGATATTCCGGTTAAAGTGAGTTTTACATTGCCGATTCAATTTAGTTTGAAAGATTAAGTATTATTGGTTTGTTCCATATAAATAAAGTAAAACAGAAAATCAGTGATATATATAAAATTCATGTTCTATATAAATGTGTTATAGGGCATTTTAAAACCACAAACAATATGAAAAGACAATTTAAACTTTTGACCATTTTAACATTGATATTGACAATTGGAATTTCAAGTTGCAAGAAAAACGACTTTGAAAATAAACAGACAATAAAAAAACTTTACAAGACCTACAAAAACGGACAAATTAGTGAATGTAAACACAACGGGGAAATAGTTTACAGTGCAGGACTAAATGCTGCTGACGCGGGTGGTGTGGTTTTTGACAAAGATGGGAAGCAAATTGGGACTTGTAATTTCGGTTGGGGACAACCGGATTCTATTTGTGGACAGCTGACAGACTGCGAAATTATTTACAGAGTTAAAAATAATATTTGGGGCCAGCCACCGGTGGATAAATACGGACTTTGTAGATAATGGAACATTGTATTTTGCCTACCAATCTCAAATTAAGATGTAGAAAAAAATGGACGAATGACAAGAAAAACGCCCTATAAGAGCGTATAAGCCTAATGCGGGTTTTAGGAAATAATTGATCATTTGGAATTCTATTGAACCTTCGTACTTTTAGCGAGCTGACGTTCTTCGATTTCCCGCACTAGGCCTCTACGCGTAACGATAGAGATAGGATTTGAAATTTCTATCATACATTTGCCACTTCATGCCTGAAATCAACTATACCGACAGCCTTAATTTTTTAACCAAACTCACATTTCGTCGATGCTGGAATGGATTCAAAGTGCTTTCTAGTTTTTATTTGACAAAATGGATGAAACGTCCTATCCAATGGGGTGTTCCTTTTTCAATTTCATTTGAGCCTACCACGTCTTGTAATTTACGATGTCCTGAATGTCCGAGTGGATTAAGAGCGTTTACACGTCCTATAGGCATGCTCGAAAAGGATTTTTTTACCAAGACCATTGAAGAGCTTCACAAAGACATGATGTATTTGATTTTTTATTTTCAAGGTGAACCATATCTCAATCCAGCTTTTTTGGATATGGTTAAGTTTGCTTCGGATAAAAAAATATACACTGCCACAAGTACCAATGCACATTACCTCAACGATGAAAATGCTCGGCGTACGGTAGAAAGTGGGCTCGATCGATTGATTATCTCCATCGATGGGACTACGCAGGATGTTTATCAGCAATATAGAATAGGCGGTAAGCTGGATAAAGTATTAGAAGGTGCTCGCAATATTGTAAAATGGAAAAAAGAATTGAATTCCAAAAAACCTTATGTGTTTTTTCAATTCTTGGTAGTGAAACCCAATGAACATCAGATTGAAGATGTAAAAAAACTGGCTATAGAAATAGGGGTGGATGATGTACGATTCAAAACGGCTCAAATTTATGATTACAAAAATGGGAATTCGCTGATTCCAACTATTGAAAAATTTTCTCGTTATCGAAAAATGCCCGATGGGACCTATGAAATCAAAAATTCACTTGAAAATAATTGTTGGAAACTATGGCATGCTTGTGTAATCAGTTGGGATGGACTCGTAGTTCCGTGTTGTTTTGACAAAGATGCCGATCATCGATTGGGCGATTTGAAAAAGGATAGTTTCCTTGAAGTATGGCACAGCGATACCTACAAAGAATTTCGTAAAAAATTGATATCAGGCAGAAAAAACATTGATATCTGTGCCAATTGCAGTGAAGGCACTAAGGTATGGAGTGAATAATATGTTAGATTAAGAATGTCATTTTTAAGTCATCTTTTGATAGATGATATGAATTTGCAATTCCCTCAATTTATATTTGATCTATTAAATGAATACATTATGAAAGTAAAGTTTATTTCAGTGATGATGCTGGCATTTTTAGTGCATTTTTCCAATGCCCAAACCTATTATTATCCAGATCCACCATCGGCCGTAAATGTTAATAGTTGTGATGATATTCAACTGCAATTAACGGGTTATTTCAATGATGGTTGTGGATATTTTAATTTGAATTACAATGCTACACAGGTTGTAGGAAATACTGTTTATTGCCATATCACTGCACGTAATTATGGTTGTGATTCAGGATGGGTTTGCACGTTTGCATTGGTCAATGTAAATGGGATTTATTCTTTTCCACCTATTAATGCTACAGGCAATTTTAATCTTAAATTAGTATCACACAATGTTTGTATGGGAATGGACAATATGGATACAACGAATGTGGGAAATTTTAACTTAACAACTTTTGCAACCAATAATACCTTGACTTCAAATGCGGTAGGTAATATTTACATTGGGATGCCTGTTACTTATCAAGTATCTACGAACATACCTTTTAATTATACTTCAAATTGGTATAGAAATGGTAGTTTGGTGAATTCATCTCCCAACTCTACATCATGGGCTACTACGCTACAGACAAACTCAGACACTGTTTCTGTAAAAATCGTAAGTGATACATTGTGTATTTTAGAACCTGATACATGGTCCAACAAAATCATTTTAAATGTTAATCCTAATAGTATAAATTCATCTACAATTGACCAAATTGCTGTTTTTAGAGACCAATCCACCAATAATGTAGCCCTTTTAAATTTAAAGGGAAATGAATCCTTAGAACTATTTTCATTGGAAGGGAAATTGCTATTGCATACAAATGTATCTTCAAGTCATCGGTTTATAATACCATTCAATAAATATCCAAACTCAATTTACATATTGAAAATAATTCAAGATGATAAAATAAGAATCATTAAGTTCTAGTGAAACTTCATATTATTTTCATATTTTTATATTCTAATTCAATTTAAAATGAAATACACTTTACTCTTATTATTCGTTGTTGCTTTATCAATTTCTTGCAAAAAATCTAAAATTGAAACCGTCAATACAAACAATAGCAAAGATTCGTTGACCTATCAACCTCGTGTACCAGGTTCGAAATGGACTTATGAAATGACCATCGCGGTTGTAAATAAAACGACCTACAATACAACTCGGCTTACCTATGATACAGTCATTAATGGTAAAACCTATCAGGCATTCAACAGCGAAGCTGAGGGGAATCAATACATTCGTCAGGATGGTGATAAATATTATTCAGTATTGACTGCCTCTACCACAAAAATGGAGCTATTGATTTTGGATGCTTCTAAAAATGTAAATGATACTTGGATAGGTGGTGTAAATGGTGATGATCAATACACCTATACCATGAAAGAAAAATTTCCAGTGTTTACATTGGATGGATTTACCTTTAAAAATGTGTTGAAAGTATATCAAGAGCGAAAAAATACCACTACCAATAATGTAACACTTACGAGTGACAGCTACTATGCACAAGGTGTAGGAATGGTTCAGTCTGAGGGAACGTTGAATAGCATTCCAGTAAAAGTAAAGGTGATTTCGGTCGATTTGAAATAGAACTATTATTAAAATTTACAAGATATTAAATATGCGGGCATTGAAGTTGTTTTTTATGCTCTTTGTGATTGCTTATACGAATGTATCGTATGCTCAGTCAACTTTGCACGGCAAGGTAGTGCGTATTTTGGATGGAGATACTTATGAGATATTAAACAACGGCAATACAACATATAAAATCAGGATGACCGATATAGACGCACCTGAGAAAAGCCAAGATTTTGGTCAACGGTCAAAACAAACTTTAGCAGCGTTGATTTTCGGAAAAGAAGTAAAAGTGGTTTATGATAAACTAGACCGCAACAAACGTATACTTGGTCACACCTACCTTAATGGTACATATATTAATCTTGTTATGGTACAAAAAGGGATGGCTTGGCACTTTAAAAAGTACTCGAGTGACCAAACTTTTGCACAAGCTGAACAATTTGCTAGAAATCAAAAAATTGGTATTTGGAGCAAATCAAATGCAATAGCACCTTGGGACTATCGGTCAAGTCGAAGAAAGCATTAATTTGTCCTATTTTTAATACAATTTATTAACAAAGTGCCAATAATATTTCCTCGTTTGAACTAAAAGTATATTTTTGCAGTCTAAACTCAATTAAAATGTCAGAAATAGCAGCACGTGTTAAAAAAATTATCGTTGACAAGTTAGGCGTTGACGAAGCTGAAGTTGTAAATGAAGCAAGTTTCACAAACGATCTAGGAGCCGATTCATTAGATACAGTAGAATTAATCATGGAATTTGAAAAAGAATTCAATATTTCTATCCCTGACGAACAGGCTGAAAACATTTCAACAGTAGGACAAGCAGTGACTTACTTGGAAGAATACGCAAAATAAATTTATCGTACTACAGAATGGAATTAAAACGTGTAGTCGTTACTGGAATCGGCGCTTTAACGCCCATAGGCAATAACATACAGGATTACTGGAATGGACTTTGTAATGGTGTGTCTGGCGCCGATTTTATTACCTTATTTGATGCTGAAAAATTCAAAACTCGATTTGCTTGCGAAGTAAAAGGTTTTGTTCCTGAAGATTTCATGGACAGAAAAGAAGCTCGCAAGATTGATCGTTTTTCACAATTAGCAATCGTAAGTAGTGATCAAGCCATAGCTGATGCCAATTTAAACACTGATGATTCTATCAATAAAGATAGAGTAGGCGTTATTTGGGCTTCTGGAATTGGAGGCATTGGTACATTCTACGAAGAAATGAAAGGTTTTTTTGCCGGTGATGGTACACCTCGTTTCAATCCATTTTTTATTCCAAAAATGATATCTGATATCGCAGCAGGTCATATTTCTATGAAATATGGTTTTCGCGGTCCCAATTATTGTACAGTAAGTGCTTGTGCATCCTCTTCTCATGCGTTGATTGATGCTTCACATTTTATACGACTAGGCAAAGCCGATGTAATCGTATGTGGAGGTTCGGAAGCAGCTGTTACACCGCCTGGAGTTGGAGGATTCAATGCTATGAAAGCATTGAGTGAAAACAATGATAATTGCAAAACAGCCTCTCGTCCATTCGATAAAGATCGCGATGGTTTTGTATTAGGTGAAGGTGGTGGAGCAATTGTATTAGAAGAATATGAACATGCCAAAAAGCGTGGAGCTAAAATCTATGCAGAACTAGTTGGTTCGGCTTGCTCAGCTGATGCCTATCATATTACAGCGCCACATCCTGAAGGATTAGGCGTCATTTTAGTTATGAAAGGTGCATTGGATGATGCAAATATGAAACCTTCAGAAGTAGATTATATCAATGTACACGGTACATCTACACCATTGGGTGATATTGCAGAAATTACTGCTATTCAAAAAGTGTTTGGAGAACATGCTTATAATTTAAATATTAGTTCTACCAAATCAATGACAGGCCATTTATTAGGTGCTGCAGGTGCTATTGAAGCAATCGCCTCTATATTATCTGTTCATCATGATGTAGTGCCACCTACAATTAATCATTTTACAGACGATGATCAATTGGATCCTAAATTAAATTTTACATTTCATACTGCCCAAAAACGAACAGTCAATGCTGCATTAAGCAATACATTTGGTTTTGGTGGTCATAATGCAAGTGTGATTTTTAGAAAAGTCGATTAGGATTTATCTCTTATTATAGATTTAATTTTCTACCCTCATTTACAACAATAGGTGAACCTTCTGCTAAAAATGCAGAGAGCGGTTTTTGATTGTTTAAAAAATCAAATTCATCTCCATATAAATCCTTGAAATCTACATTTACCTTATATTCAAGTGTATGGTAGAAATCCCATTTAGGATGTTCCACCTGATATTCATTGGTTTCATTCTCATTGATTTTTGCATAGCCCCAATAATGTTCCGTTATAAACTCGGCCTCACTGCCTGGGGTTATAGCCTTCGGCTGACTATTAGTTTTGATTTGAAATTCATACCATTTTTTCTTTTGGATACTATAACTTGTTATAAGCGCATCATTTGATTCCTCCCAACGATGCTTCATGTTCAACGTTTGATAGTTTTCTTTGTAAATTGTATTAGCAACAAATGTGATGGCTAGTTTAGGGACGATTTCTTTTATAAATACCACTCCACGTTTCCATTCTCCCTGTTGAAATGATTTTACATAAAACCGAAGATTAACCTCCTCGAAATTAGTATGAAAAGGGATCTTAAAACCTTTGATTCGCACATCTTGAAACATAAATCCTACTAAGCTGATATAGCAGATATTATTCCATGTATCTAATTCAGTGCCTTTGGGTAAATATGGGTATAGTATTTTTTTGTCTACAGCATAATTTATCATTAAAAGTTTTCTCCATTCAGCTGTTAAAAAATTGGATGCCATTGTTTTTTTTGTAAAGATAGATTTTATTTTAAAATAAATTACTAAACTTTCAGAAAATATTGAAAGTTTAGTATATTTGTAGTATGAAATTACAAGAAGCAAAAGAACAATTTACCCAATTGTGGGGAGCGCTCGGGAGTAGCTGGGGTATTAACCGCACTATGGCGCAAGTACATGCACTTCTATTGATAAGTCCTGAATCCTTATCTACTGAGGATGTAATGTTAAAATTATCTGTATCAAGAGGCAATGCCAATATGAATTTGCGTGAATTGATGAATTGGAATTTGGTATACAAAGAAATTAAATCAGGTGATCGGAAAGAATATTTCAAAGCCGAAAAAGATATATGGGAAGTAGCAAAGCGTATTGCAAAAGAGCGAAAACGTAGAGAAATACAACCCCTCATTGCATCATTGAATATCCTAACAGATATTGATGAGGACAAACGAAATTCGGAAGCAAAAGAGTTTTTGGATATGGTAAATGGTATTCATACAGTTGTTACCAAAATGGATTCAGCAGTAGATACATTGATTAAAGCAGAAGAACATAAATTTTTTGGAGCTATTGTAAAACTATTAAAATAAATTAATCATGAAACTATCACTTTTAAACTGGAAAAAAATTGATTTGTATATACAGCTGGTATTGATTGTATTATTTTTTGGTCACTTATCCTTAATGAATAACAACGCTGATTATATTCAAGATTATTCATTTATTGTACAATGCACGATATTTGGCTTATTTGCGATTACACAAATGAGTAGTTTCTTTCTGCATAGAAAATATGCACCTCAATACAATTCATCTTCAGCACGAAAATTATTTAAGTTTCTATTAATAGTTCATCATGTGATGGCGGTATCAATGGTTTTAATTTTGTTGAACGAATTATTTTGGGGAGTCATTTATTTATTGTTTTTCTCAGCAATCATATTGTCCTTACTTTATTTATTTATCACACTATTTGAAATATTGAATTTCAGTCAAATGAATCATGAAAACACTCACTAATCATACCTTGTTATATGATGAAGATTGCCCCTTGTGTCATTGGTATACCAATCTTTTTCTCAAGTATAAACTACTAGACGAAAATGGGAGAACAGCATTTCAAGAAGTAGATATTGCGTTGTATCCTTCGGTAGATGTTGACTTAGCTCGAAATAAAATTGCTTTAGTCAATCGAATCAATGGTGAAGTTTATTATGGGGTAGATAGTCTTGCAAAAGTGTTGGGAACCAATTTTAGGATTGTAACTTATTTTATGAAATTTAAATTCATTCATTGGTTTTTTGAACAATTGTATAATTTCATTTCTTATAATCGTAAAGTAGTTATACCTGTTTCATGCAATAAAAGTGCAAGTTGTAATCCATCTCGAAATTGGTTTTGGCGAATAGTATTTATTCTATTTTGTGCTATTGTAGTCAACTTAATCGTAGGACATTATTTCACACGTCATCTATCTTCTTTCTTTATTGGAAATCCAGTTTATGGAGATAGTATTTATTTTATTGGGCAACTCTTGTTTCAATGGATTGTTTGTTTGTTAATAGGAGAACGGAATTGGTATGATTATTTGGGACATGTTTCGTTTGTATCATTTCTTGGTGCTTTAATGCTTGGTTTTTTTGGCTTAGGATTGAGTTTGCTTTCTTATTTTCATATCCAAATTCAATTACTACAACCTTTTTGCTATGGTATGGTTTATGCTTGGATGTTTCTTGATCATCGCAAACGATTGAAAATAGCTGATATGGACTGGCGATTAACGTATACTTGGCTTATCTATCGATTGATGATTTATCCTTATGCATTTATAACAATTTAGAAATCATTTCAAATGTTGATTTGACCACTAGCAAAAGTTTATAGTATCTTCGCTCATATTCATGAGAACTCTACTTGCCACTCTTAATTCTAAGTATATTCATAGTAATCTTGCTATTCGATTGTTGTATCAATTGAATAAGCATATAGATGGATTAGCTTGGAAAGAATTTACGATTAAGGAAGATAAGGATGAAATCGCTGCTTATTGTGCTCAATATGATGTGGTTGCATTGAGTTGTTATATTTGGAATATTACGCAAACATTGGATGTATGTAGACGGATAAAAACCTTGAGTCCTGCAACTAAAATTTTGCTCGGAGGCCCTGAAGTAAGTTATGAATATGAACAAGTTATCATGCTCGATGAAGTTGATTATATTATTGTAGGAGAGGGTGAAATTCCTTTTTCACGATTTTTAGACCAATATCCACTCAATGATAAAATACCTGGCATTGTTTCAAAACACAATAATCAAATTTTCTATCTGCCATGTCAGGAAGATTTTCAATTAATCGATTTAGAACATATTAATCCATACATTGATGATGACCCAAAAGATTTATTGAATAAAGTATTGTATATAGAAACATCCAGAGGTTGTCCATATAAATGTGAATTTTGTTTGGCAAGCTTAGATAACAAAGTTCGATACCTGACAATGAATCGAATCAAGGATAATTTATTGTATTTGATGCAACATGGCCGTACCATTAAATTTCTCGATCGTACCTTCAATGTGAAAAAAGACTTTACAATTGAAATATTTCAATTCATACTAGATCATCATAAGCAAGAAAATATATTTCAGTTTGAGATAACAGCCGATATTCTTCATCCTGATATTATCCGCTATGTCAATGAGACCGTTCCTCCTGGACTTTTTAGATTTGAAATAGGTATTCAAACAGTGAATCAGAAAGCAAACTTGGAAGTTAGTCGAAAACAAAATTTCTTTAAGACAAAAGGTGTTATTGAGCAAGTTAGAAGTAAAATTGAAATGCATTTGGATTTGATTGTGGGTTTGCCACTCGATTATTGGGAGGATATTAAATATAGTTTTGAAGAAGTTTTTAAACTGTTCCCACCCGAGTTACAATTGGGTTTTTTGAAATTTTTGAAAGGTACACCTGTAAGAGAAAAATACCTTGAACATGATTACGTATTTGATCCTCATCCACCTTATCAAATCATCCAAAGTAAATATTTGAGTAAAGAAGAGTTATATCAGATTACCCAATTAGAATTTGCCTTGGAAGCTTATTGGAATAAAAAAAGAATTATTCATACATTGAAGTACGTCACGAATCGGTATAGTTGTTTTGATTTTTTACTTGGAATAGGAATTGCTTTTGAATTGAAATACGATTATCATAAACATACCTTGATGAATATTTATGAAGTTGCTCATCAGTATATTAAGCAAAATTATCTTGAAGATACTATCATGGAATCTTTGCTTGCGATTGATTACTACATGCAACATAAAATTAAACCAAAGAATTATATTTTACATGATTTGGAACATAAAGAAAAATTTGAATGGATTGAGTTACAACAATTAAATCATCATCAGTTTCGATATGTGGTATTGGATTTGCCCTTTAATTATGATACTTACCTTCAAACAGGGGAGTTTGTTGAACTTCAAAATCGGATATGTATCGAGTATACAGGTGTTTCAGAACCACGATTGATAAATTCCTTTGCTATTGAAAAGATTTGACAAATTGATACAAATGAAATTGATTCTGATTGATTAACAATTGAATTTTATTTGTCAATTCATCTTTTTGAATGTCAATCATTCGCTTGTGTTGAATCAATTGATACGCTTTTTCTGTAAGCATAGCCGCTTTTTTTGTTGTATTTAAAGATGCATAGTTGTGATGGGATTCAATTTTCTCTAGTAATTCATCTATGCCTATATATTCAGTTGCAATACACTTTACTACAGGCACTTCCCATTCATTTGCTTTGGAATGAGCTAAGTATTTTAAATTTTTGACAAATTCATCTGCATTCGCTCTGTCCGATTTGTTTACAACAAAAATATCTGCAATTTCCATTACACCTGCTTTCATCGTTTGTACTTCATCGCCTGCCTCAGGTACCATTACTACTATGGTGGTATCTGCTATACCAGCAATTTCAACTTCACTTTGACCAACACCCACCGTTTCTATTAATATATAATCAAAGAAAGATGATTTTAAAACATCGAGTATTTCAATGATTGTCGCATTTAAGCCGCCCAGAGATCCTCTGCTTGCCAACGACCGAATATATACATTAGGATTTAAGTAAAATTCACTCATTCTGATACGATCGCCCAACAATGCTCCATAATTAAATGGTGAAGAAGGATCAATTGATAAAACGGCTATTTTCTTGTTTTGCTTCACAAGACTTGAAAGTAATGCATTGATCAGCGTACTTTTTCCAGCACCAGGAGGACCTGTTACACCTACTACTTTAGTTGTTGGGTTTGAATGAAGCTGTAATAGTAATTCACTACTTCCATCTAGATTATTTTCAACTAAAGTAATTGCTTGCGCAATGCTTCTAAAATTGCCTTCGCCGATATTTTTTATAAATGAAATTGTGTCTTGCACAATAATTGGATTTGAATTTTAGTTTATATATTCGTTGTCGGACAAAAGTAAAACTTATCATCTTTACTTTCGTGAAAACATTTAAAACTTATTCGCATCTTATTCATTGAGAAATAAATTATATAATTTCCTGCAAATTCTCCCTCACGATGTGATAGCTTTTGGAGCATGTATAATTGTCATATTAGGCATGTATATCTCAAGGGCAATGATGAGTATTGGTATGATGTTATTATTGGCTAATTCGATTATTAATGTCAATTTAATTAAAAATTTCAACCATTTCTTAGAAAAAAAACATTTATTATTAATAACGGGCTATTTCTTTTTAATGCTAATCTCATATTTTTGGAGTGAGGATAAAATGTATTTCAGTGAGCGGATGCAAATCATGATTCCATTTTTAGTTTTGCCTTTTTCTTTTTTTTCGGTTACTCGTTGGGAGCCTAAATGGTATGATCGATTAATGGTTTTGTTTATTGTTTTGAATTTAGCTGGAATATTTTGGAGTTTGTATTTGTATTTGCAACAAAAAGATATGTACGATATAGGGTATGGCTATTCTAAATTAATTCCAACGCCATTTAAAAATGATCATATACGATTCAGTATTGCAGTCGTTATGAGTACTTGTTTTTGTGTAGATCTTTTTTCAAGGTATAAAAAAGCAAGTCTTCGATTCTTATTGATTGTGGTCGTTCTATTAGATGTTATCTATATTCATATTTTAGCAGCCAAAACAGGTGTTGTTTCTTTTTATTTAGTGGCTTTATTATTTATTTTATATATGTTGTTTTCTGTACAATATAAAAAGGCAGGTATATTGGCTTTGCTCATATGTCTTGTATTGCCGTTTGTCATGTATGCTTTATTGCCTTCTTTTAAAAATAAAATAGGCTATTTTCAATATTCAATCAATCAAATGGCCAACAATGATCAACAAGCAAATGTGAGTGATGAAGGTCGATTGATTTCATATCGATATGCATTAGAATCGATACAGGAAAATCCCTTTATAGGTGTTGGGGTAGGAGATGTTTATAATGAAATGAAGAATAAATATCAACATGAATTTCAAGATAAAAATGTAACTGTATTGTTGCCACACAATCAGTTTTTGATGGCTGGCATGGCTATTGGGGTAATTGGTATTTTATATCTATTAATCATGCAATTTTATATTTTTAAAATTGTAAAAAAGAATGATTTTCTTTATTTTAGTTTTTGTCTTATTTTATTATTTGCTATGATGATAGAGCCTTTATTTGAAACTCAATATGGCACATGTATATTTTTGTTCTTTTTATTGCTATTGATGAAACGATCGAAGTATTATTTGGCATAACTAGATTTGAGATAGGAGAAATGAGATTTGAGATTTTCAATTTTAGGATTTTATATATTTTATTCTACTTTTTTTATGGAATATTAAAAGGATTTTTTCCTCTAAGTTGTCATTAAGTCATCTTTTATTCATCTTATCACGTCACACATCTTACATCTCCTATCTCACATCTTAAATCGTTTTTAACTTTCTACTCATTTTGTTATCTTTACTCAATGAAACGATTTGTATTTTACATCATTTTTCTGAATTTAATTTTGCCATTAGCAGACTGCCTATTGCCAACTGCATTTAGTCAACTTCATCAAAAAGTTAATCCATTTATTGGTACGGGTGGTCATGGGCATACATTTCCAGGTCCTACAATGCCCTTTGGCGCTTGTCAGTTGAGTCCAGATACTCGATTAGAAGGATGGGATGGATGTGGCGGTTATCACTATTCTGATTCTATTATTTATGGCTTTAGTCACACGCATTTAAGTGGTACAGGCTGTAGTGACTATGGCGACATTTTACTTATGCCAGTTACGAAGCGAATGTTGATGGATAAATATCAATATGCATCACGATTTTCGCATAAAAATGAACAAGCACATGCAGGTTACTATCAGGTTTATTTAGAAGATCCAAAAGTGAATGTAGAATTGACTTCTACCTTGCATGGAGGGATTCATCGTTATACTTTTCAAAAGGAGGACGAGCAATTTGTAGTGCTGGATTTAAAACATAGAGATGAAGTATTGGAAAGTAAAATGGAACAAGTAGATGATTATACCATACGTGGATATCGATTTTCAAAAGCTTGGGCTAAAAATCAAAAGGTATTTTTTGAAATTAAATTTTCATCGCCTATTGAAGAAATACAATATGAAGAATTAAAAACGGGTAGTAATACAAGTGTAGTGCGTTTAGACAAGTCGTTGCATTGTATCATTAAACTACAAGGAAATACTAAAAAGCCCAATCCGGGAAATGCTAGCTACTTAACAGTTAAATGTGCTATATCGGGTGTAGATGAAGATGGAGCCCATAACAATCTTGAAGCTGAAATGCCTGATGATGATTGGAATTTTGATTCGTATCAAAAAAAAGCAGAAAGTGAATGGGAGAAGGAATTATCTAAGATACAAATACAGGAAAGTGAAAACACGTACAACAAAGACAAAGAAATTATTTTTTACACAGCACTCTATCACTGCATGATACATCCATCTTTATACAATGATGTGGATGGTCGTTACCGTGGACGGGATGATAAAATACACAATACCGAAGGTAAGTTTGATTATTATACGGTCTTTAGTTTGTGGGATACCTATAGAGCCTTGCATCCCTTGCTGACGATTCTTGATAAAAAACGAACCAATGATTTTATCAATACATTTATCAAACAATATGAACAATGTGGACGATTACCAATATGGGAATTGAGTAGCAATGAAACCAATTGTATGATAGGCTATCATGTAGTGAGTGTGATATGGGATGCTTATAATAAAGGCATCCGTGACTATGACGTAGAAAAAGCGTATGAAGCTATGACGAGTATTGCAACACATTATACCGATTATGAAGGCGAGGGACTTGAGATGAAGATGAAATTAAGTGCAATGGAAGGTGCATCAGACGCTGAAGCGCTTGAGAGTTATAATAAATATGGTTACGTTCGGTCGGATGATTCTCATGAAAGTGTCAGTAAAACATTGGAATATGCCTATGATGATTGGTGTATTGCACAAATGGCCAAAACCTTGGGCAAGGATAAAGATTATGCCTATTACGAAAACAGAAGCCATTATTGGATGAATGTATTTGATCCAACAACAGGCTTTATGCGCGCAAGAAAAAATGGCTGTTTATATCAACCATTTTCACCCTATACAGTCGATAATAATTATACAGAAGCGAATAGTTGGCAGTATAGTTTTTATGTGCCTCATGAAATGGATAAATTAATAGCCGCTAATACTGGAACTACTTCATGGTTCGAACATAAATTAAATGATTTATTTTCTGCAAAAGAGAAAACTGAGGGACGAGAACAATCGGATATTAGTGGTTTAATAGGTCAATATGCACATGGCAATGAACCAAGTCATCATATTGCTTATTTATATAACTATACTAATTTAAAAGATAGAAAAGAACAACTTGTTTCGAAAATAATTGATAGTTTTTATACCAATAAACCAGATGGATTAATTGGGAATGAAGATTGTGGACAAATGAGTGCTTGGTATGTTTTGAGTTCCTTAGGTATATATCCATCTTGTCCTGGGAATAATTTATATGATATTACAAAGCCTGTGTATGATCATGTATTAATAAATAATTATACTGTTTTAGTTCGTTCAAAAAGTACAATCAACAATGATGAATATTATAGTGTAAATAAAACGACACAGTTTCATGATAGTTTATTGAAATATAAATATGTTTCATTTAATACAACTTTTAAAAATCGGCAATTTGCACAATTACCTAATATTGGAATTCCTTCTAATCCTTATATTAAAACTTCCAACCTAATTTTTAAAGACTCCTTGAAAATAGAAATGGGTAGTATACGGCCATATCAACAAATTTTTTATAAGTTGAGTAATTCTTCATTAGTAGAATATGAAAGGCCTTTTTATATCAAGGAAAATTCAACTATCCTTTTTTATACTGGTTATTACATGAAACCCAAATCATTTGCTAAAGAAGATGGTAATCTAGAGGATTTGGTTAAGTTTAAATCTCCCATTCAAACTGCCACCTTTACCAAACTCCCAACAGATCGAAAAATTATTTTAAAAAATACTTACAATCCATCTTACAGTGCCGGTGGTGCTGAAGGTTTGATGGATGGTATCTATGGTAAACTCAATTGGCGTGCAGGTGATTGGCAAGGCTATCAAGGGCAAGATGTGGAAGTGATTATGGCTTTTGATACTCCTCAAGAGGTTAAAAAATTA
>JBIIJQ010000079.1:0-14181 GCA_044233655.1 Chitinophagaceae bacterium
CCTAAAAAAATAAAACAATCCATTACTGGCAATGGTAATGCAACAAAGGAACAAGTATGGAAAATGCTCCAACAAACATTGTTATTTAAAGATGAACCAGAATTTCTAGACGCAACTGATGCGGTTGCAGTAGCATTATGCCATTATTATCAAAGTAATAGTATTGGCAACTCAGGTGTAAAAGCAAATGGATGGGAAAGCTTTTTGAAAAATAATGCACATCGTATCAAAAAATAAGTAACTTAGCCTTCGATGAGTAACAAGTCACTTCGAGTTATATTTATATTGGCAGTATTATGTACTGTTCTTGTTATTGTTACCCAATTTTTTTGGCTTAAAAAAGCCGTTGATCTCGAGAAAAAAATCTTTAATAGTCACGTTACAATTGCTTTAAAAAATGTAGCTGTACAATTATTGAAAATGAATGAAAATACGAGTACGGTCGATAGCATTGTAACTCAAGTAGATGATAAGTACTACACTGTACAGGTAAATGATAAAATAGATACCGTAGTTTTAAAACATTTAATCAAACGTGAATTACTTGCACAACAAATAAAGACTGATTATAAAATATCTGTATTTGATTGTGAAAGCCAACATATGATATACAGTGAATATGTGAGTATGAATAATTCAGAAATTGAAGACTTTCCACTCCCCTCTGCTTATTCCAAAAATATGAAGGGCAATAATTACTTCGGTGTTTATTTTCCTTTGCTAAAAGATTTCCTTACTCGTGAAATGAGCAATTGGATTATTTCTTCATTAGTGCTTGTGCTATTTTTGTTTATACTTGCATATGCCATTTTTATTATTTTTAGACAAAAGCGACTTTCTGAAATCCAGAAAGATTTTGTCAATAATATGACGCATGAATTTAAAACACCCCTTGCTACAATTAAAATTTCATCTGAGGTACTCAAAAACCCTAATATTGTTAAAAACCCTGAGCGTCTACTTAATTACGCTACGATTATTAATAACGAAACTATCCACCTTACCAATCAAGTAGAACGAGTGTTACAAATGGCTAAAAGTGGCAAAGATGTAGTACAGTTAAATAAAGAAACATTCGATTTAAAACCACTTGTTTTAGATAGTATCGAAAAGACATATAAGGTACTCGTACGATCGCGTGGAGGTGATATTCAATGTCATTTCGAACCAGAAAGTATCAATGTCAATGCCGATAAATTACATATTAAAAACGTGATTGGGAATCTTTTGGATAATGCAATTAAATATTGCAAACAAAAACCACAAATACATATCAATTGTATAGAAACAAAAGATGGAGTGAAAATTTCAATTAAGGATAATGGAATTGGAATCTCTAAAGAAAATATGAAATTTATTTTCAATAAATTCTATCGAATCCCCACTGGAAATTTGCACGATGTAAAAGGTTTTGGATTAGGTTTGAATTATGTCAAATTAATTTGTAAATTACACGGCGGAGATATAAAAGTTTCTAGTGAACTTGACAAAGGTTCAGAATTTTGTATATTTATACCGAAAAACATTAAAAGCTAAATTTGTATGCCACAAAAAACTAAAATACTACTTGTTGAAGATGATGCATCTTTGGGATATGTAATCAAGGATAGCCTTGAAGAAAAAGGATTTGAAGTAACACATGCTACTGATGGCAACATGGGATGGCAACAGTTTTCAAAAAACTTTTATGATCTTTGTTTATTGGATGTGATGATGCCTCAAAAAGATGGATTCACATTATCTGCTCAAATCAGACGTAAAAATAATCATATCCCAATTTTATTTATTACTGCAAAAAGCCTACAAGAGGATCGAATAGCAGGATTTAAAGCTGGTGGTGATGACTATATTACAAAGCCATTTAGTATGGAAGAGTTGATGCTACGCATCGATGTTTTTCTAAAACGTACGAAAGGTCCTGATCAGGATGAGTTAATATTCTTAATTGGTCAAACTACGTTTGACTTCCCTAACCTAACTGTAAAAGGGCCACATACCGATGTAAGACTTACACAGAAAGAAGCTGATTTACTTCGTTTCTTTTGTATGAATCCAAATAGAGTTGTAAAACGTGATGAGGTATTAACCAAAGTATGGGGTAAAGATGATTATTTCTTAGGTAGAAGTATGGACGTGTTTATTACTAAGATTAGAAAATACTTAAAAGATGAAACTGATATTGAAATTCAAACCATTCATGGTGTTGGATTCCGTTTTATCAACCCAAGTGCTAAAGAAGAGACAGAATAGATTGTTGAATCTCAATCAATTCTTCTTTACTTAATGTCAATTTTTCCTTTGTAAAATTTATATCATTCGCATTATTAATAGGAACCAAATGCATATGGGCATGAGGGACTTCTAAGCCTATTACACTAATACCAACACGTTTACAATCAATTGCTTTTTCAATTGCTTTCGCAATTGGTTTTGCAAAAACAAGCCACTCAGAAAGATAGGTATCATCTACATCAAAAATTTTATCTACTTCTATCTTTGGAACAATCAATACATGACCTTTTACAAGAGGAAACACATCTAAAAAAGCTAAAAAATGATCATTCTCAGCAATTTTATAACAGGGTATTTCTCCAGCAATTATTTTAGAAAAAATGGATGACATAGTTAAATACTTATGTTTTGAACTTTAAATTTCAATACACCGCCCGGAGTTTGTACTTCAGCTACTTCTCCTATTTTTTTACCAAGCAATCCTTTTCCAATAGGTGATGTTACTGATATTTTACCCAATTTCAAATCTGCTTCATTTTCAGATACAATTTGATATTCAATAGATTTTTTGTTAGCCATGTTGATGATTTGTACCTTGCTCAAAATGGTAACCTTACTTATGTCAATAGTACTTACATCTATAATACGTGCATTGACTACTGCAGTCTCTAACACAGATATACGAGCTTCATGATGCCCTTGCGCTTCTTTAGCTGCATCGTACTCGGCATTCTCTTTCAAATCACCTTTCTCTCTTGCTTCAGCTATTGCTTTTGCTATTTCAGATCGTCCAGGTCCTTTTAATTGATTCAAATCATCAATCATTTGTTGTAATGTTTCCTTTGTTACATATGTAATACTCATGTTGAACTATTTATTTGAGTGAATTGATAAAAAAGAATCAACGCTCTCGAGGAAAGCGTTGATTCAACAAAATTAATTAATTTATATTAGATATTAAAAACTTAATCTTTCGATTTTCCATTTAATGTAAGACGAAGACCAACACAATGAACGCCATTTGAAATACGGGTTGGCTTGAAAGCATAGTCAATAGCTAATCCAGGTGAGTTTTCTCCAGAATTTAATTTGGTTTGGAAAGAAGCACCAGCACTTAAACCAGTAAAGAATGTAGTATTTAATTCTTTGTCTCCAATTTTTGATTCATAGCGGTAACCTGCTCTAAGCATAAACTTCTCTTTATAGGCATATTCTGCTCCAAGACCTAACCAATCACTGTTAAATGAATTAGATATAAAACTAACCATACCAGTTAAACGATGTTGAGGTTTCACTTCTACTTTATCTGTTGATTTAGCTTTTGCTTTTGCTTCGTCTAAATAAAAGTCATAAGCTGTTGCTATGTTCAATTGAGATGGTAAAGAAAATTTTTCAGATCTAGAATTCACAGTTAATTCTTTTGCAAAATCAGGACTAGATCCATTGAAACTGAATCCATCACCACTAAAACGTAAATTAGTACCTACATTACGAAGTGTAACGCCCAAATGTAAATTATCTCGTTTACCATTGGTATATTGAATACCAGCGTCAAATCCTAATGCACTCGCTTTAATGTTGCTAATAGCTTCATTTACATAGGTTACATTCAAACCAGCAGCCATATTCTTAGAAAAAGTATGACCAAGACCGACAGAAATGTTTAAAAAACTTGGCTTGTATGTACCAATTCCACCTTCAGGAGAGTTCTCTGTTGTAATTGGAATTTCACCAAAACCAAAACTCATGATATTGACACCAATTACACCTACATCACCTAGATTCTGAGCAATACCAAGGTTGTTAATGTTCATACCTGTACCTGCAAGATAACTTGTGTGCGCCAATCCAATTTCAGTTTTTGTCGTTTTAGCTAAGCCGGCTATATTACAACGCATAGCTTCTATTCCGCTTACATTGGCACCATTCAGTCCAAATACGCCACCTGTGCGAGCCCATGGATTAATCAATAATTCGCCAGCACCAGCTTGACCTGATCTATCTTTATTTCCAGCAAAAGCACTTAATCCAAGGAATAAAGCAACTGCGGTTAATTTTACGTTCTTATGTATCATATAGTATATAATAATCGTTTTTAAATAAATTGTTTAAAATTAGAAACTTGTTAAATCAGTTGGACGCATTGCTCCAAACCATTTTAAAATTGTTTCACCAATACCAGGCAATTCAACATGAACTAGATACATACCACTTGCAATCGGAATATTTTTACTGTTTTTGATATCCCAATCTACATAGTTTGTTTTAGCATCATTTTTATTAATTGTTCTAATAAGGGCCCCATCAATAGTATATATTTTGATGATTGCTTTCTCTGGTAAATTAATAATTCTTACTTTATTTTCTATACGTGAAGATTCATATTCACTGTATGCATAATAAGGGTTTGGAACTACGTGTATACGTTTGAAAATTTCATCTTTATTATTGGTATAATCGTTACGAGAGTCACCTAATTTAGCTGGTGCAATACCATCTGTACTAAACGTGTACAATGGCCATCCATTGTTACGCAATGTTTGATTAGGATCTGGCTTATACCATGTAAATGGTCGGGTTACACGCATTGATACACGCGTATCTGTAGGGATTATACCATCTTTCACAGAAGCATAGCTACTACCTGGTGCTAATAATGGTACCCCAACCCACATCATAGTACGATAGATTGTCAACATATCAGAAGCGTTGTTAGTATTAGCACGTATTCCATTAGCTAATAATGCACCTCCATCATATTTTGTACGTTGTACATAAATAATATGCTTACCACCCCACTTCAATTGACGACTAACTGGGTCAAAAGCACGATTGGATGGATTCCAAAGTAAATCACTTCCATTATCTTGAGAGTTAAAAGATTCTTCACCAAATGCAATATTCAAACGTTCTCCAGTTTCAATGTTAATTGCATAACCTGGGAAGTAACTCATACCATCATCTGAAGCATTGGTAGAATAAACTGGTTTACCATTGGCATCTACATCACCATTCCATCCTGCATGCTTACGTAAAGTATATTTGTATGCACCACCTTCTGAGTTGGTAACTAACCCAACATGATCTGTCATTTCAATAACTGGGCAACGAGTCCATTTACTTTTATCAGATGTGAATACGATGTCAACAGAATATACTTCTTCTAAACGATTACCAGTACGTGAACCAGTTCCGTAAACCATACCAAAACCACATTCATCTTGATTAATATTATTAACCAAATTGTAAGGAGCGAATGTTCCACTTACTACATTTTCGTATATATTATTAGCATCTTTTGCACCAATAATATCATCCATATTACAATTATTTACACCAGCATTTGTGGTAACTGTAGCACCTCCTGTTCTAATCCAGTTATTAAATGAAACCCCATCCACATCGGCAATTCCACTTAACCATTGATTGTTGACATCGTTAAAAAACACTCCAGATGTGATATACCCGTTGTCATTGATTAATTGCTCATCTCCTGGTCGTACATTTTGAACCATTGAAGCAGATAAACCCCAATCAAATACACCATACTTACGTAAATACTGTTCGTTGTATTCAGTTAAATTTACTTGACTAAAGACAGTATCACCTGTTGTTGTATTTCTAATAAACCAAGATGTACGGTTTGCAATTGCTCCACGTGTAGTATCAATATTATTAGTAGGCGATGTTAAACTTCCCATTCCAGTGTAGTTAATAGAAAATGGTTGGCTTCTTCCAGAATCCACCTTCAACCATACTTCATAATTGCCCGCTTTAATACTATCTGGATTTACTACTTTCAAATCCAATGGTCCAAAATTACCTTCATAAACAGGTTGATATGATTGACTATTAGGTCCTAATGCAGCTAATTCAGATGCTTCGGTCAAGACTAATGGATTACCGTTATTTCCGATACCCTCTATTCGTTTTAACTGTATACCAGTTCCATACTCTGCATAGGTTTGAATATATAAACTATCTGTAGCTGGATGTGGCATTGCTTTGATAACAGCAATTGGCAACCCACGTCCATCAGTTCTTGATTCTAAATACACTTTATCTTGAGTGCCTCCAAAATTAGATGCATCAAATTGGCTAAAATTATTTTGAGCATATGCAACAACTACATAGTAGTAGGTTTTATAATTCACCAATGATTTAGATTGTCCTGATGCAAATGCATCTTGTGTAAGTTGGAAAGAATGTTGGATTCCATTGTCTGTTCCTGTTACCATTAATTTTGGCACATAATAATCGGTTGAAATTTCTGGATCAACTTCATGGTTAATCAAATTTTTCACACCATTCTTTTTATCACATTGAAATACAATACGTGCTTTATCTGTATTGATAGAACCATCTTTAGCACGAATGTCAGACAATGCTACATTTTCAGTTTTAAGCTGATAAACAACATATCCTTCAAATTTGTATAAGCTATCATCAGAAAAGTTTTTAACTGCTTTTTGAGAAACTTCACGATAACGTTGATCTGACAAGTTGGTACCATATCCTTCTCCGAAGTTATTCGATCCTTGAATATTATCTAAATCAAATACTAGTTTTCTATCTAATGGTTGAACCAATGCTTGAGGTGCTTGAGGTCCAAAAGGTAATTTAAAGTTGTTGTCAAATAAGTCTTGTGCTTTATCATCACATACTTGAATTTTAGAAAAACAAGCCGCTTTACCACCACCTACATTAGGTACCCAAACAGCGCCTATAATGATATTATTTGGCTCAGCACCTGGTATTAAAGGGAAAGGACCAGATGAGTGAATAAAACGTCTGTCTTGTGCAGTATTTGCGCATGATGCTTCAGACCAACCACCTTTACAAGGATCGCCATAGAAGATAAATTTAGTAGATACACCCGCATCACGTGCATTACAAGCTGTAGTAAAGGGTTGTCCATCTTTCCATGATCCAGTAATAAATTGATAAAAATCGTCTTTAACATCAGGATTACCAGTTGGTCCAGCGATATTATTGTAGTATGTAAATACAGTCATTTTGATTTGAGTATCACGATTTGTTCCAGGTATTGTATATCGAGGCCCTTGGAAATAATCAACTGCAACCATTGGAATTTCAAAACCATAGCCACCAGGGCCTTCATCATAAGCATCGCCATTATAGAGAATACCTAAACCACGATTGGTATCGCATCCAACATAATCATCAAAAGCATAACCTAAATCTGCATCACACCACGTAGCCATGTATGTACTATCTAATGGAGAAGTACTAAAATTATACACTTTGAAATTATAAAAAGTAGCTTCATTTAAACAATCGTTGGTTGAAAATGCAAAAGCTGCTGCATGTATTTCTAAACCAATAGCTTCAGAAGTAGTTTCGGTTTTCACATCACCTCGATCATTGAATACCCACCAAATATATTGATCACCTACAATAGCAGGATAATCTCCATTGCGCCAATCGTAACCTGCTATACCATCCACATCAACATAATCAGCCATTTCACGTGTTGGGGCAGCCATCGGACTATTACCCGACGATTTAATAAACTGATTTCCTTGAGCAGGCCATTCTTTTACAATATCAGGCACATCACTCAATTTCGTTTGAATAGCAGCTTGAATATCGGCTTGCGTTGTTTTAGTTTCATAAATAGCTCTGAACTTACTAATATCTACAGCATTTATTTTCCAAAAACGATCCCAATCGGCACATGTTTGAAATGTAATACTATAACCTTTTGTATCATCTAATGGCCCTGACCAAAAGTCATTTCCACTTTGACGATAGGTTTGAGCTGCTACTTTCAAATCACCAGATGCGCGATCAAATCCACCTATCCATAAAGAACCTGCGAAAAGAGCGTTTTTATTACTTCCTTTTGGAACTTCATAAGCAGCGGTTGCATTCGGTCTATCCCACCACATATCACCACCATTCATCAATCGCGCACGTACGTTATTGACATCGAGGTCAATAACAGCTGTTGTTTGATTACAACCTGCTGCGGTTTTATTAAGTCCATTTCCAGCTTGTTGTTTTTTACCTAATCCAACATTTGGAGCACCTATACTACTCAACGAAGTAAGTGTAAGTGCTAAAGCCAAAACTATATTTATTTTTTTCATCTTCATGTTATTTATTATTATGAATTAAAATCCTAATGTGAAGCCTACAAATATTCTACGAGGATTGTTGAAATTCGCAGGGTTAGCAATACGTGTATTATATAAATCTGTATATGATTGTTGAAATTGGATTTGACTCAAATCTTGTTGACCTTGAGGTGATTTTAAATAACCATCATCATCTCCAGTACCAGTGTAACCATATACGTTCAATGTATTTCTTGTATTCAATAAATTTGAAACATAAGAATAAACATTTAGAGATAAATCTTTACCATTTTTAACCACTTTACCTTCACTATCTTTTTTCTTACCAATCAAGAAAAGGAAATCTTTGTCGATACGTGTTGTAAGTTCAAACTGCCAAGGTAAACGAGATCCATTCACAGTGCCAATGATTGGTTTACTTTGGAAATCACCACCAGTTAATGATGTAGCCAATGCAGATCTTGTATATGGTTCTCCACTACGTGTACGTAACAATAAGTTAAGACCAGCATTTTTAAATGGATAAATCTTTCCAACTTTTGGTCCTTTGTTTTTATCATTATCATATCGATAGTCAACACCAGCATTTAAGATATGACGCGCATCGAAACTCAATGGGAATACAGTACGTAAATTAGGTTGACCTGTTGCTAACAAGGATGCTTGTGTTGTGGTGCTAGAACCAGTACCTTCAGCAAATTGCAACGTATAATCTACATTCATACGAATAGGACCACTGCGTCGGAAATCTAATTTAATTGTAACACCTTTGGTAGAAGAGAAATCTCGGTTACCAAATGATTGATACGTTATAGGATAAGCAAGGATATAACGTTGTAATTGAATTTGATCTTTACGTTCGCGATAGTATGCTTCAATTGTTAACGCAGCTTTAGGGCTTAATTTTTGTTGATAACCAATGGTGTAATTGATGGCTTTTTCCATACGCATATTAGCATTGTTCAATGTAGCTTGACGCTCAGCTAAGAAGTAGTAATCATCAGGTGTAACAAAATTATTAGAACTTGGTGTTTGCATTACGACATCATAGTTACCATAAAATAAGGCGTCTGTTGAAATTGGGAATGCAAATTGAATACGTGGAGATAATTTAACTTCTGGTTTATAATCAACAAATGAATTGTTAGGATTGAAATTAGAACTTTTGATACTATCCTTATTGCTTTGCAAATATGGTTGAATTGGTAAACCACCAGCATATAAACCAGAAAGAATTGTAGGATCGGCAATCTCAGTTCCAAATGGATCATACCAAGTATCACCTTTTCTATAACCCACTACTGTTGGTGTGTTAGATTGGTTATTGTCTACATAAGGAACATATTCCTTGTCGAAGGATGAAGCCCAAGGTGCTAATGTATTGTTGTTAGACTTATCAATTGCTCTGTTATAAGTTCCATCTTTTAAATCGCCACTTTTTCTAACACCATACAAAGAATATGGATCTTTCAACACTTTTTGGTTGGCATCATAACGATCAACACGAACACCAATATTGAAATTCAAATCTTTGTATGAGAATTTATCTAAGATATAGCCAAACATATAGATTGGTCTGAAGGCACCAATTGGTCTAGCATTATCATTTTTTGCATCTTTTTTGGTCCAGAAATCATTAAAGCTTGGTTGTTTCTTTAGTTTATTACCCATATGGTCATATCCACTATAGCTTACATAATCTTGACCATTGTTAAATAAATCATCGGCTGAGAACATGTTGATGTTAAATGTACTTGGACTCAAATTATCAACATCGATTAAATCTCTATTCGTAATATCACCATATAATTTTTTTCTAATTTCCTTGTCAAAACGTGCTTGGTCACCAGCTACATATAAACGGTCATATTTAATTGTATCAAATGGACTTAACACAGCTACTCCATTTTGCAAATCATCAAATGTATATTTTTGTCCACCTATTATATATTGAGGATTATCTAAATCAATATTTTGAATTTGACGATTTGTCAATAAACGCATCAAACTCCATAAACCTGTGGTAGCTAAACCGTAGTTTCTTGAAGCTAATTGATCATATCCTAATCCAAATTGAATATTGTGAATGATAGGATCTTTTTTACTAACGTTTTTAGCACCTTGCTCAATATCAAAAGATGCATCTAAGTTTAATGTTGCACGATCAGATTCACTGAAACTATAACTTCCAATAGCTGCACCAACACCAGTCCATAAACTATAAACACTACCTGGACCATCTCCATTTCGTAGACCGCCTAATGCTTGAAGCTCAGTTAAATTATTAACAAAGAATCGATCATCAGCATAAACTGCTTTTGTATAATTTTCAAATAATGGATTTTTACCGCCCGGTGTAAACGTAACAGAATCAATAAAATCACCTAAGTACTTAACACCTAAGTATCCACCTTTTGATGTATCTTGAAAATAAATACCTCTTCTGTGTGTTTTGAAATCTCCTACATATCCATAATCAAAAATATTGCGTTTGTGGCGTGGATTCTCACTACCTGCAAAATCTTTCTGATAAGAAAACTGTAATACATAGTAAGCATTGCTAACAGCCGATTTTTTAGCATCTTTCTTTTCAGCAGAAACAGGCTTACCTAATTTTTGTGTAATACGAGCAAAACCTCTTGCTGAATAATCTTTATTGATAGAGTTTGCATCTGGTGAAAACATTGAATTAGCAAAACTCCATCCTCTATTATTACCATATACAAAATATGTTCCTAATGTAACACTAATATTTTCGCTCGCTTGTAATTCTAATTTACCTAAATAGTTTAAACCTTGTGATTGCCCATTTTCTCTTGCTTTGATTTTCACGAAATCAGAGCTCGTTACTTGTTGTCCAGCAGGTACGAAGTTACCAGTACCATTCGGGTTTGCAATAATTGGATTTGCTTCTAAACGCTCCAATACTTCTGGTTTGATTTTGGTATATTTAAATATAGAAGGATTATTATCTTTATCATATGTTCCAGAAAGATTCAATACAAAACCAAGTATTGGTTTCTTTTGACCGTTCTTTTTTCTACTTAACAATGGACCTGATAAGTCCAAAGAACCTAAATTATTATTATAACCTTCTATTGAATGTTGAAATTGGAATCCACCACCAAATTGAGGCGATACCCCATTAGTCGTAATAGAAACAATTGCACCTGTGGCATTACCATATTTAGCACTCATACCATTACTAAGTACTTCCAATTGACTAATAGACCCTGGAGGGAAATTGGTATTACGTCCTGTTCCCACAAGCATACCATCAATCATATACTTAGTACCACTCGTACGATCACCACCTGCATTTAAGGCAGCATCACCTGCTTTACGTTGATAAATACCCCCTTGCAAGGCAGCAAAGTCACCAGAAGAAACTGATCCTAATTGTTTGATTTGCTCACCTGTAATTGTTTTTTTACCCGGATCGGCCGCATCAATCAATTTTACTTTGTATTCTTTAATGATGATATCCCCTTTTGTAGTTGCACCACCATCTCCTTTCTTCTCAAGATTAAAATCAACATTAATTCGCTTGTCAACACCGACTAATACACCTTGTAATTCTTCTGCCTTGAACCCTAGATAAGATACCTTCACAGTATATTTACCTGGCGAAAGCGGTTTAATACGATAGTTACCGTTTTCATCGGTTTTCGCTCCCCCTTTCAGGATACCTCCTTCAAAGGCTTGCACTGATGCAAAATCTAATGGTTTATTCTTGTCGTCAGTTACTCTACCGTATATCTCACCAACATTGGATGCCTGTCCGAAGCAGTAGTTAGTAATTAATACTAAGCATGCTAAAAGTCGTAATGTCTTAATCATATTTATGAAAAAATTTATAGCTTGTAAATATATGTTAAAGATAAGAAATCTGTTAATCATATTGTAAAAAAAAAATATTTATTTGTTAACACTCTGTGAAGTAAGCTGACCAATGGCTATATAATAGGATGAACGGTAAAAATGTGTCGAAATATGGAAAAAAGGATTTTTTATCTAGCTATGTTTACAGCTCTTTTTTCACGAATAACGGTTACTTTAATTTGACCAGGGTATTGCATTTCTTTCTGAATTTTATCTGCAATTTCAAATGACAATTTATCACTTTCAGCATCAGTTACTTTTTCAGCTTCTACAATGACGCGTAGTTCACGACCAGCTTGTATCGCATAGGCTTTTTCTACTCCATTATACCCCATAGCTATATTCTCAAGATCTTTGATACGCTCAATATAGCTAGCCATTATCTCACGGCGAGCACCAGGACGTGCACCACTTATGGCGTCACATGCTTGTATGATTGGTGAAATGATAAATTTCATTTCCATTTCATCGTGGTGAGCACCAATTGCATTAACAACAGAAGGATGTTCGCCATATTTTTCGGCTAACTTAGCCCCTAATAATGCATGAGATAATTCTGTTTCTTCATCGGGCACTTTACCTATATCATGTAATAAACCTGCTCGCTTAGCCAATTTAGCATTTAAGCCTAATTCTGCTGCCATAATTCCACAAAGATTCGCAGTTTCACGTGAGTGCATCAATAAATTTTGACCATATGAAGAACGGAAACGCATACGACCTACCATACGAACCAATTCTTTGTGAAGACCATGAACACCCAATTCTATTACGGTGCGCTCACCAATTTCCATCACTTGTTCTTCGATTTGCTTTTTGGTTTTTTCGACCACTTCTTCAATACGGGCAGGATGCATACGACCATCTTGTACAAGTCGTTGTAAAGATAAACGAGCAATTTCTCTACGCAATGGATCAAAACTACTTAAAATAATAGCTTCTGGAGTATCATCTACCACCAAATCAACACCTGTTGCAGCTTCAATTGCACGAATATTTCTACCTTCACGTCCAATTATTTGGCCTTTGATATCATCACTTTCTAAATGAAAGACAGTAATGGCATTTTCAATGGCTTGCTCTGCAGCCGTACGTTGAATAGTTTGAATGATAATTTTCTTTGCTTCTTTGTTGGCACGTATTTTAGCCTCTTCCATGATTTCTTGTACATGAGCCATGGCATCGGTCTTAGCCTCATTGGTGATAGCTTCTATCAATTCTTTTTTAGCATCTTCTGCTTTTAAATTTGATACTTTTTCCAAGCGACGAATATGTTCTTCGTGCTGCTTGTTCAGTTCATCCTGCTTTTTGGTCACAACTTCAATCTGACGATCCAAATTGTCCTTTTTCAAGGTATATTCTTGTGCTTGTTTTTGAGCAAGCTGGGTTTTATCGTTTAATTCTTTTTCTTTTTGTTTGATGCGGTTTTCACCATCATTTATCTTTTGATTTCGTTGTAAAACGTTCTTTTCGTGTTCTGATTTTAGTTGTAAAAATTGTTCTTTTGCTTCTAAAATTTTCTTTTCTTTTAATGTTTCAGCCTGTAATTGTGCATCTTTGATTATGCGTTCTGCATGTTGTTCTGATTCTTCTACTAGTTTTTGCGTGTTTTTGTTAAAAATGAATTTACCAGCTATCAAGCCTATTAACAATGCAGCGATTGCTGCGACTACAGTAATTATTATTGGGTCCATGTTTTATTTTATTTATCATTTGTTTATTTGAATTCGAGATTGAATTTATTCTACGAAAACAAATTAGTTATTAACTTGCGAAGGTAATACAATATTTTGAAATTGTTAATTTGATATGAATTTGAATTTATTTAATAAAAATAAATTATATCTAAATCTTAAAAAAGGATGACAAAGTCACAAGCTATAGGCGTTTTTGATTCAGGAATTGGTGGATTGACCGTTGTAAAAGCCATAGAGTCTCTCCTTCCGCTGGAACAAATCATCTATGT
>JBIIJQ010000016.1:0-47396 GCA_044233655.1 Chitinophagaceae bacterium
GCATTCACAGTAATAGAAACTGTAGATGTGCTGCTACATGTACCATCAGAACCTGTTACAGTATATGTACTTGTACCTGTGGTGACTACAAATGGTGTAGCATCTGTTGGGGTATTTGTTCCATCACTCCATGCATACGATGTAGCGGATCCACCACCTGTCAACGTCAAATTATCACCTGAACATAAGGTAGTAGATGATGCTGATGCCGTTACTGTTGGTAAGGCATTCACTGTTACAGATGTAGTAGATGTTGCTGTACAACCATTTCCATCAGTTACTGTTACAGTATAAGCTGTAGTAGAAGCAGGTGTAACAGATGTTGAAGCAGAAGTAGAATTAGTAGGATCGTTCCATAAGTATGTATATGTAGGAGGAGCAACTGTTACACCACCTGTAATATTAACAGTATAATCTTCTGTTTCTCCGTATCCAGACGTACCACAAGGAGCCATACCTGTAGTATATGTTAATCGAACACGCATACGTGTATTTCCATTTAACGCTGTCACTGGAACTGTTATAGGAACACTAAATGTAGTCGTTCCAGTACCTATAAATTCTTCGCCTGCATCTGTAAATAATCCATTTTGATTTAAATCAATCCAAACTTTACATTGGTCGCCGGAAAAGTAATTAGGACAGCCAACTGTAAGCGTACCTGGCGTACCAGCTACTACATTTGTACTGATTGCAGTAAAGTCACTATAAGTAGTTCCGCCACAAACTGTAGTATTATTAATAGTACCAAATGTTACATTATTGATGAATTCATCTCCTGCGCCACAACCAGTGGTAGCAGCAGCTGTACAATATGTAGCAGGAGGAGGAGGAGGAGCTACAGAAACATCTATATTTCCTGTTTGTCCAGCGCATAGTGAACTTGGTGTAGATGATGCGGTCAATGCAGGTACAGCAGATGCCAACGTAATTGTTGCTACTGAGGTAGCAGAACATCCATTCCCATCAGTACCTGTCACAGTATATGTAGTGGAACTAGAAGGATTCGCACTTACACTTGCACCAGTAGTGGCAGATAAGCCGGTAGAAGGAGTCCATGCATAGGTAGAGACGCCGCTTGCAGTTAAGGTTACTGCCGTTCCACCTGGGTTACAAATTAAACCTGTGGAAGGAGATAAGGTTACTGTAGGAAGTGAATTTACATTAATGGTAATGGTCGTTGAACAAGTGGTTCCGCAAGCATCTGTAACAGTGCATGTATACGTAGTGGTAACAGTTGGTGTAGCCACTGGATTTGCGATGTTTGTTGCACTCAACGATGCATCAGCAGTCCAATCGTACGTATAAGGTAATCCACCAATTGTTGCACTTGCAGTCAATGTTGTATTGTTTCCTAAGCAAACAGATGTTCCATTGGAAGACGTGATTGGACTACATACAATTGCACCTGCAATATTAACGGATACTGTAGAAGTTGTAGTACAACCCGAATTGCTAGCAGTAACTGTATAAATCGTGTTAGAACTTGGAGAGACTGTTTGTGGAGTGCCTGATAATGAACCAGGCTGCCATGTGTAATTAGAACTTGCAAGAAATTGAGTAAATCGTATAATTGGCTTAGTAGCTACCGTTGTTCCTGTTGTACTGCTACAAGAGGTCATTGATGTTTGCATACTAACATTTGATGTAACTCCTGGTGTATATGCAGACACAGTTGATGTACCTAAGATACTATTCGTTTGACATGTTTGAACCAAGATATTTGACGAGCCATCCCAAATAAAAGTTCCTGCATTGAAAGTATGCATATTTATACCAGCAACAGGTGTAAAAGTAGCTTGAGTAAATACTAATGCTGGGGATGATTCGAAGGTAGTAGTTAATACTGAAGCCGAACTTGCACCAATTCTTATTTCAAAATTACTGAGGGTTCCAGTAGTTGTAGTTGTAGTAAAGCCTAATTCAGTAATAGGTCCAGCAAATAATCCTGCGGCCGATAATTCAGCGGCTGTATACAACATTTGAGTTTTTATTTGATTTCCAGTTCCATTGCCTGAACGATAAGGATTTCCATTATTACCACTGATAGTTGTAGTCGCTGTACCTACATTGAATGTAGAATTTATCCCATCAGTAACTGAAAGTGAAGAACTACCTCCAGTACAAATGATAGAAGGTGAGGCATTTGCAACCAAATTTTGTGGGGTTAATGCAACTGAAATGTTAGATGTAGCTGTATTGGTACAACCATTGACATCAGTACCTGTGACGGTATAGATTGTAGAAGAAAATGGTATAGCAGATACGGGCGAACCTGAAGATGGGGTTAATCCTGTAGTAGGCGAATAAGCATACGTACTTGCACCACCTGCAGTTAAGGTTACTGCCGTTCCACCTGGGTTACATATTAAACCAGTTGAAGGTGATAAAGTTACAGTTGGTGCTGAGAAAACAGGTAATGCAGATGCAGGTGCTGTAACCGATGGGGTAAAGGAACCTGAAGAAAGTGTGACTTCAGTAATTTCAGCATCTACATTAGCGCCTACAACAGTAGAGTTCATGTTGTAAACTAACCAAAAATAATTCGTACCTGCTGATAATGTTACTGTACTAGATGGTGTAATAGTCACATCTGGAGAAGCTGTTAAACCTGTAGCAGCAGCAATGATGGGATTTGAAGTATTAAAGGTAGAGCTCGTTCCTGTATAATAGACACGATATGAAGCTATATCATTGATATCTGAGGTTCCATTGGCATTGATATTCATGCTGGTAAGTGTCAATGGATTCAATAGATTCGTAGTAACAAGTTCAAATCTTAAAATTCCTAAATTTTGAGCAACTGCACAAGCATTTCCAGTTAACTGTACTGCTTGACTGGAAACATATGTCATATTTGGCAAAATGACTCCATTAAACTCATCAGCACCCATATCTGGTGTTGTTACATTTCTAGTATCGTTTTCAAAATCAGATGCAAAACCTACAATAGGCAAGGCCCCTGATTCAGTAAAGGATGGCGTTGCAATATCAGGACGAATTATACCACTTACGAAAGGTTGAAATACAACATCTTCCGTTTTAGCATTGGTTTCTCCAGGCGTAATTTCTGTAGCAGCTTGATACGTAGGTATAGTTTGATACCCTGTTGTACCATTGTAATAGATTAAATTGTTAGCACCAGGTGTTCCAGCATACCAAAGATTATTATTAGAAGTATTTTCAACATTGTCTGTTGCGGCTGTTTTCCAAAAAGCAGCTACACGCGTACCAGCACTTGAAATGTCCGATTTGTTGATTACAATATTATTTCTTAGATCAATATTAGCAGTTACACTGCTGTTCGAAATTCCAGCAGATGTATAAGCAGTTGCAAGACCAAAATCGTTTAGATATATTGAATTGTAATAGATTTTATGAATCGTACTTGCTGTACCACCCGAAATCCAAATACCGCGGGTACCACCTGTAGTGTTGGTAGAAGATGGGGCACGTAGATCGCTAATCATATTATTATAAACAGTGTATACACCTGTACCAATATCAATTCCTGCAACTGATGTAGTTGTTAACCCATTGGATTGTATATTATAAACTCTATTGTTATATATACTTACCACTGCTCCGGTAGCCGTTGAGTAAATACCTTTTACTCCAGAAGCTGCAGCAGTATTATCTACAAAATTGGATATTGTATTATTGAAAATACTTCCTGTACTCATAGAACTAAAATAAATACCATACATGGTACCACTACCTGTGAAACCATTAATCGTATTACCAGAAATCTCAGCAGAATTTAATGCTGATGTTTGGCAAGTGACACCATACATTAAACTAGTACCTCCATTATTCATGTTGCTGATTGTGGTTCCAGTCACTTTGAAATTAGTTTGATATGTGGCAAACACACCATACATACTTGCTGCGGCAATTCCATCACCTAAATTATTGATTAAGGAAACACCTGCACCTGCCTGACGTATTTCATTGCCATTATCCAAAATAGTGGAAGACGATCCTGTGATATTATATCCAATAAATGAACTAGCAATAGTCATGTTTTCAAATATATTGTTGCTTTGTGCTCCAGCAGCCGAGGAAGCGGTATTGGTAGAGTTAATTACTACACCTTTGGAACTTGTACTAGAATTAGGTAGCGTAATTACACCGTTTTTAATTGTATTGTTTTGTGCACCATTTGTAGTACTAATATTAGTTAGCCATACTCCATATTCTACCCAATCGGTAGCACTTGTACCAGTTTGTTCGAAATCTATACCATCGAATGTGTAATAATCTACAGCACTTAATTTTAAAATGTAGTCTGTCGTACCAGAAGTACCTACACGTTGAATTTTAGGATTTGCTCCTACTCCACTTTTCTGAAAGGTGATTGTGTTTGTCGAAGTACCTGTAAATGTCAAGTCCAGATTTACAGTTTCGATAAACGTTTGCCCTGCAGATACATTAAAAGTAACAGGCCCTGAAACCCCTTTACAACCAAGGTCTGTGACAGCATCTGCGAACGTATTATAATTTCCGCTACCTGTAGGTAAAGTGTTGTTTATAGTATATGTTCCATTTAAAGTAGCAACTGTAACAGCTATTTCAGTAGAGGTAACTGACTGTGTACTTGAAATACATGTAATTATACATCTATAATAGGTATTTGAAAATGCACTTGTAAGCAACGTAGCATTAGTAGCACCCCCTATAGAAGTATAAGGGCCAGCAGCCGATGCTGTGGCGCTTTCCCATTGGTAACTGTATCCTAAACCATACGCTACATCGAGCGATAATGTAAAATTAGCCCCAGTACACGGAGTTGCAGTGCTTGTTACGGCATTTGAAGAAGCCGGAGCTCCCGAGCATCCACCCAATGCAGTTCCTTCAAGTTCCCAAGCTCCCACATCTGGGGCGCTACCTGTACCGGCATAACCGCCATTACCTTGACGAGTGGTACCTACGTAATCATCTGTTACACCACCAATATTACTTCCTCCACTTTCTGCAGCAGAAGGTGAAGTATTATCAAATTTTAAGTAATCGGCATCTGATCCTGTAGTAGATAGGAATATAACATTCTCTTCATAGCTATTATCGTCTGCAACGGTATTAATCAGGGTATTAAATGCTGCGAGGTCTGCCGAAGAATTGGTTCCATCATAGTATATGAGCTGACTAGACGTTGCGGCCGCTCCACTGTAATATATATTGCGATCACTTAGTACATTATAGTTGGTTCCTGTAGCAATTCCTCTTGCAAATGCTGATGCAATACCAACTCCAGTTGGCGTGGCCTCATTGAAGAAAATGTTGTTTCTCATGGTTAGATTCGCAGTTGAACTTGTAGCATTGCCTGTGTGGAAAATAGCCGTTGCTCCAAAATTGGCTCCACCGGTTCCACCAATATATACTGTGTTGAAATCTACAAGAATATTCGAATTAACAGTAGAAGAAGTTAAGTTTATTCCTCGTAATGTCGGTGCTATCGCAGTTGCTGTAGCTGCATTAGGTGCACTCAGGTTACCAATTAGGTTGTTCCTTATAATGGCGTTTACACTACCACTAACTGAACCTAAAAGAATACCTGATACTGTAGGATTTGTAGCATTTGATGAACTAATCCCATAGATTCTATTTTTGTTTATGGTAGGAGTACTTGCAAATGATGCAATTCCAGCAACTGTTATTCCAGCCGTACTTACATTGTATACCGTATTTCCCGAAATACTTTTAGTTCCTGTAAATGAGTTTGAAAATATACCATAGGTAGTCCCTGTACCTGAGTGGTTTATATTAAATACGGTATTATTATTATAATTCTCAACAGATGGTGATGATATATTATAAATACCGTATAGTGCAGAAGATCCCGTTGTTTTCAAACATTGAATATTTGAGACTGTATTCCCGTTTACAGTAGGCGTTCCGCCAGCAGTTTGAATACCATACATCGTCGAAGCAGTTCCAGTACCAGAAATTGTGAGATTATTTACAATATTTGTGTCGATAAATTGATTCGTTATGGTAGCTGAGTTGTAAATTCCAATTGTAGTACCGCCTGTAGTTCCAGTACGGCTAAAGTTATCAATTTTATTGAATTTTATATTAAGGTTAGTAGCAGCCACTGTATTATATATAAGATAATTAACTCCTGTGCAGGTACCTCCACTTACACCATAGGAGTTATTCGTAAGCGTATCTGCTAAAATATTAATATTTGTAATTGTACCTCCATTTACTGCTATCAACTGATTTATACCTGTAGTCGTGGAGGCACCACCAATTGCATTTCCTGTTAATTTATTATTATTTATATTAAGTGTACCTATAGCAGTACCAGTACCAGTTGGAGTTACCTGAATACCAAAAAAACCTCCCGTACTTGTAGTTAACGTTGTATAAGTAGAATTTTGAATAATATTGTTATTGATATTTATTGTTGAAGTTGAAAAACCTCCTTGAACTCGAATACCATACACAAAAGAAGTTGTACCACCTCCATGAACAGTGATTGTATTGTAAGAAATAGTCGTATTACCAGCGTTTGCATTGTACCAAATACCACCATTATGTAGAGTTGGTTTTATAGTAGCATCGCTTGTTATTGTATTGTAGGAACAAGTACTATTTTGTCCACCATATAAAATTCCATAAGGAGATCCTGCACCTGTAACTGTAAAATTATTAATTGTATTATATGTAATTGTATTATTTTGATCACACAATACTAAAGTTGCATCTGAAAAAGAAACTAAATTAATACCATTTCCACCTTTATTAGTTGTATTTAATGTAAATAAATTGTTTGAGTTAGCACCACTAGCTGCTGTCACTGTGAGTGCTGTAGAAGTAGCTGCCCAAGTAGCATTAAATGCACCAATACAAATATTTGATGTTGAATTTGCTATACCTAATGTAATTGTGCAATTTTTAATAGTATTATTATTACAACCATCTGTTGCACTTGTTTTATATAAACCATACCCAACTTCCATTTGTGTAGTAGCAGTAGTGTTAGCAGCACGTTCTGTAAGATTTATACCATCAATAGTTACATAGTCGCTACCCGATAAGATAAATATTCCATCGATAGCTGCAGAAGCATATGTAGCAACCGTTCCAACTTTTGAAGTAATCACAGGATTCGCTCCAGCACCACTTTTTTGAATAGTGATTGTATTAGCTGCTGTTCCTGTAGCAGTTAATACAATAGTAGAGGTTAATGTTTCAGTACTTCCTGCAGTGGCATTAACCACAACAGGACCTGAAATGGTTAAACCATTGACAGCAGTAATAGCAGAGGCGAATGTACTAAAAGGAGAGCCTACAATAGGTGATCCCGACATGGTTACCGAGGTAGAAATTTGCGCGAAGCTTACGTTGGTGAGCAGAAGCAAAAAAGAAGCAAAAAATAGAATTTTTGGCATGATTTTTATAAAGTTTGTTTTTCTTTCGAAATAGTGTTTTTTCATCACAAATAGTTTTTTAAAAAAAGGTTGGTAAAAAAGTAAAGAATTATGTTATTGATGTGCTAAGAAACAGCTATAATTTTAAATATTAAAATTTTATTGAAAAATTTTTAACATATATTTTAAATACATACGAAAATTAGCTAATATGTTTGATTTTTTTAAATAAATTCCTGTTTTTCATCCTAGCCAATTCATTTTTTTTTTAATTAAGAACCTTAATTGCATCTTAAGAAGATTTTAGTCTGTTTAAACTTATTACTCCCTTATTGTAATCCCAACCAAAATCTACTTTATTAGTCTTGAAGTCGTTTTGAATTTTTTTCAAATTATACGCCCCCTGCTATTGGCATGGTAAATACTTACCCTTTACATCTCAAAAGTTTATGAACTATTTTGCTGGAAATATTTCAACATTGTATACTTCGAATGACCATGTTTAATTTAGATTTTGATGAAAAGTAGAAAAAATAAAATCAGTCAATACATTCAAAAATAAAAAAAGCCCTTTCGTCACTGAAGGGGCGTTGAATAACTATAGTTTGAGTATATTAAAATATTGTTTTAAAAATGATTTTAAAATAATGCCCTAATGAAGGATGTTGTATAAAACGATTATTTAATTCAATTTTAATAGGCATGATTTGTTCAATATATGTTTTTTCAGGATTATCACTTTTCCCTAATATTTCATTCTCATTTCGAAATTCAATAGAGGCCCAATCGGTAATTCCTGGACGTACATTGAGAACTAACTTTTGATCTTCTGTATACATATCGGTGTATTTTCTCACCTCAGGGCGAGGCCCGACTAAACTCATTTCGCCCAACAAAACATTGATCAATTGTGGAAGTTCGTCGAGTTTGTATTTGCGTATAAATAAGCCAGCCCTTGTAATTCGACTATCACTCCCTCCTACTGTAAGCAATCCTGCCTTATCGGCATCCGTGCGCATGGATCGAAATTTAAATAATTTAAAATCACGACCATATTGCCCTACCCTTGTTTGTTTGTAGAAAACACTACCCGGGGAATCTAACTTGATCCAAATAGCAATTAATAAAAATAGAGGCGACAAAAGGATTAAACCAATCGTAGATGCAATTATATCTAACAATCGTATCATAAAGCAATAACTTGTTGATATGCATTGTGTATGGAATCCACTATGTAATTGACCTGCTCTGTAGTCAGTTGAGGATAAATGGGCAACGAAATTTCACAAGCAAAATTTGTATATGTAGTCGGATAGTCTTCCATTTTATAACCTAAATTCTTAAACAATGTAAGCATAGGCATAGGAATAAAATGCACATTGACGGCTACACCCTCTTTGGCTATATGATCTATCATTAGGTCACGCTGTGCTTCGGTAATATGATTGATACGTAACGCATACAGATGATAGGAAGATTGAACGCTCTCTGTATCTTGAGGTGGTAATTTTGCCCAAGCAAACGTAGAAAATAATTGTGAGTATTGATTAAAAATTCGTTTACGTTCTTGGAGCAATTGAGAGTCATATTTTTTTATTTGAGCTAAACCAATCGCAGCTAATACATCCGGCATATTTATTTTCATTCCTAAGTCTACGATATCATAACGCCATCCTCCTGCTTTCGATTTAGTAAATGCATCTTTGGTTTGACCGTTTAATGTCATTAAACGTAAGTAAGCATACTCTTCGGCATTATCAAATGGTGGTGGGAGATTGATACAAATAATACCCCCTTCGGCTGTGGTTACATTCTTCACTGCATGCAATGAAAATATCGTGATATCGGTCAGCTTACCAGTTTCAATTCCATCCACTTTTGCACCTATACTATGTGCTGCATCAGATATAACTAATATACGTCCTAGTTTTTCTTGATTTTTGTGAGCTGATACAAACATTGATTGAATTGCAGGATCTTTTACCAATTGATTGATAGCTTGGTAATCGCATGGCCAACCTGCTATGTCTACAGGCATGATTACTTTGGTTTTCGCTGTAATTTTTTCTTTTATTTTATCGACATCAATGGTAAAATCATCCTTGACATCCACCATCACGGGTGTAGCACCACAATGCAATACAGCTAATGCAGTCGCACTGTAGGTATATGCGGGAATGATAACTTCATCGCCGGCTTTTACTCCAAACCATTTGAGCATGAGCATGGCACCCGATGTCCATGAATTTACACACAATGCATGTGATATTTGTGTGAGTTTACAGACTTCTTCTTCAAGTGCTTTTACTTTTGGACCTGTTGTAATCCATCCTGATTCTAATGAAGCGACTACTTCATTGATGATGTCTTGATCTATATAGGGGGGTGAAAAGGGTATGTTCATATTATTTTTTTTGATAGTATTAATGTTTCTTTTGTATTCGTTAATTCAGTCCATCCATTCTTATAGTATGACTTAATTGCATTGTGGTTCGATTTACTTACAGATAGGCTTATATAATTTACTTGATCAACCTTTGCACGAGTTTCAAATTCCTGAAGTAACGCACTACCTATTCCTTTTCCTTGCCAAGCAGGATCTACACCTATAACTACTAGGCCCCAATATGGCTCAAAAGGTTGTGTCGAAGGTTGAAAATTTTCTTTTTTTCTCAATCCAATTTTCACCAAAATATTTTTGTAAATAAAAGAAATTCTTTTTTTATTTTCGGAATGAAAAAGTAACCATGGTCTTAGAATAAGGGCTACAATCAATGTATTGAATGTAAATTGAGTCATAGATGACGAAGACCCAAGCAAACCTTGTCTTTTGGTTTTAATACCACCGCAATATCCAACAACTTTTCCATTTTCTTCAATATGAAAAAGCACACCTCGATCGTCGACTAAATACCAACTAAGCATTTTCACAGTAAACGAAATCATAAGTAAAGAAGATAAACTTTTAGGGAAAGCAACTCTGTGACAATGAGCAATGTTTACTAAGTCGATTCTATTGGATGTTTCAATTTTCAAATTGATAGTTTTCTATTTTAATATTTTATTAATTCCTACTATAAACCCACTTCCGTAACTCAAATGTAAAATTAACATAGCTAAAATAATTTTAGTTATTAGTATGGGATTTTTAGTAGCCGAAAACCCTACATATAAAGCGAGTAAAGCATATAAAACTAAAGGTATTATTGCTATCAAATTGATTATCAAAAATAAGACTGGCAATAAAATTAAATAAGAAACAAACAATGAAGGAATTAAATGCCGAATACGCATTCCTTGTGAAACTTTTTTTAGCACCAATGGCTTGTATAAACCATATTCAAAATATTGCTTGAATAGTTTTCGAAAAGAATCCCTAACATAGTAGGTACATTCCATTTCGGGTACCATCATTATTTTGTATCCATTTGCTTTTATACGATAATGTAATTCATCATCTTGATTTCGTTTCAAGGTTTCATCGAGCAAACCGATCTGTTCAAAAATTGATTTTCTGTATATGGCAAATGCGACACTATCTACCAATTGCTTTTTTTTACTTGTACGAAACTCTGTATCCCCTACGCCAAATTTTGAGCTCATAGCCAAGGCAATGGCTGTACCATTTTCTCCATACCCTTTTTGATTTAATGGTCCTCCAATTACATCGGCTTCACCTAACTCTAAATAATGCAAACCATGATCTAAATAGTGTTCCGGATACAATGCATGCGAGCCTAGCAAGGCCATGTACTTTCCAGTAGCTAATGGATACACATCATTGAAAGCATAACTTACGAATTTTCGCTTATTGTTATAATATTTCACACAGGAAAATTGGCGAGCTAAATCATGAATGATATCAAGTGTGCCATCGGTAGATCCAGCATCGCAAATAAATATTTCACTGATTACACTATTGCTCAGTAATAGCTTTTCAACTAATTCTCTTAGGTAATTTTTTTCGTTTAATGTTGGTAATACTATTGTAATCATACTAAATTAAACTTACTTCTTTATCGTTTCACATTGGATATAACTGCCTTGAATTTTCCATTGGCCGTACGTGGGATAGAATCTACTTCATGAATGGTTACCTCAATATTTCCAAGTTGTGATTTCATTCTAGTAACTATCAGTTCATTTTCTTCTTTAAACAATGAAGTTGCAACCACTAGTTTAATTTCAAAACTAGATAGTGTATGCTGAATAATCTGACCTTCAATAATAGATGGTATTCCTATAAATATTCCATGAAAACGTACCATCTCTCTACCATCTTGTCCTATGACTACGTCTTCTGTACGGCCTACAATTTCATCTACGATAGGCATATTCCGACCACATTCACAATGTTGATTTACGCTTAAGCGAATCCTATCACCTATTTGATAACGTATCAAAGGCTGATCAAAATTAAGCAAACCAGTACATACAGCTTCACCTACCTCACCAGGCAGAACGGGATTACCCTCCTCATCTAACAATTCTATAATACCAATTTCTGGGCTTATATGTAAACTACCTTTTTCACATTCCGATATTAAACCGCAAGCTTCAACACCACTATAGGAATCATAGGTACGACATCCATATACACGTTGAAACGTAGCTCGCATTTCATCTGTCAATTTTTCACTTGAGGTAATAACAGCTTTCATAGTAGGAACTGATATACCAGCTTCTTCAATAAATCGTGCCAAAAAATAATTGCTCATGGTATACCCTGTCATCCATTTGACGTTGTATTTTTTCATTGCATGAACATAATCTTGTACTGTTTTATTGCCAATATGATATGCTGAGTAATAAACCTGATGCTCAAACATATTATATCTATAAAATGGCCCTTTACTTTCACCATCAGGCACCACTCGTCGACCACCTATCATACCTCGCGCATCCTTGAAGGTAACACCTGCCCAATTACGTACACGATTTTCCATGGCAGCTGTCATCTTTTGATGCAAATCATGCGTATATAAAATTTGCACTGGCGTTCCTGTACTCCCACTACTTGCATAAAAAGCTCTTCCTTTTGATACATTTGAAGAGATTAATGCACTTGTGCCATTTAAACGCAAATCATTTTTACTTAAATATGGAATTGATTTCAAGTCGCTCATTTCAAAATTTTCAATTTTTGCCTGAGTTAATCCGATCTGATTAAAAAGAGATGTGTAATAGGGTACAGTTTGATATACGTGTAAAAGCAACTTTCTCAGTTCGTTTTTTTGATAATGAATAAACTCATCATTTGTATAAAACTCACGTGTTTTAAACTTCTCCAATTCAACTTTATAAATCCCACCAAAACGTCTTTTTTTCCAATACCAACCATATGCTGATATCATAACGTTTTGTATAAAAACAGGTAACTTTTGGTATAGTTTTTGAAAATTCATTTTTAATTCAACGATGCATTGATTAGTTCAATCCATTGCTTTAATATTGATGATGAACTATAATTTTTTTCGATTTTTGTTCTAGCAGAGTGAGAAATTTTGGTGGTCAAATTTGCATTTGTCAAAAGCAATTCAATAGCACTCGCCATAGCATCTATATCATTGTCATTGCATAACAAAGCATCTTCGTTATTATTTAGAATATATGGAATCCCACCAACATTTGTACTTACTACAGGTAGCCCCAAAGCCATCGCTTCTAATACGCTCACGGGTGTATTATCGATATGCGTTGTGTTGATGAAAATATCATGCTGTTCAGCTAGAACAGTCCACTCTTTTAAAGACAACTTTCCTGTAAAAGCAATATGACGTTCTAGGCTTTTACTTTTAACTAGTTCTTTCAATGAAGGTAATATATTTTCTTTATCCGGCCCCACCATAGTTAGATTTATAGTAGGATATTTCTCTTTAAGTTTTTCAACAACTAGAATTGCCATAGTAGGATTGTAAATCGACTGTAAGGACCTTACCCAAAGCAAAGAAGGCTTCAACTGTTTTCTTTGCTTGAAGGTGTAATTTTCTATAGCTATTGGATTTGGTATCACAATAGGTTTTGGCAAATAAGCTTCTACTGACATTTGTTGTAAATAGGCAGAAGGAGCAACAATCTGAAATGCATTTTTAAATATCCAATTAACCAAGTTTGCTGATTTTTGAAATCGACTTGGAAGATTCCCTCCATGTAATATTAAAACATAGTTAAGTCCAAGCACTGAACAAAGCCATGCTGCAAAGCAAGCAAAATAAAATGCTTGGGTGCTATATGTATCAATAAATGCTAATTTAGTTTTTTTACGTTCTGTAATAATTAATTGAGCAATATCCCATAACCTAGAAAATTTATTTAACTTAGAAGAGGTATATTTAACAGCATACCCAGCATGCTGAAACGAATCAACCATCCATTGATTAGGTCCAGCATAGAAACCTTTTTGATTACCTAAGAAATTACCAATATAAATTAAACTCAACGCTTTTTATTAAGAACGTATATAAGATGGTTTTACTTTTGGACTATATAATCCAACACAAGAAATACCTATAAGCAAAGGTGTAATAAATGTTCGCATAGAAGCATGAAACGTAGTGAAAATGGCTAATATAAATAGTGAAATATTTATCAAGTAGTAAGGAGTAAATTCAGACCTTACTTTTTTAAATAAACCTATGCCTACATATATAAGCAATATAAAATAAATAAGGCCCAATATACCATGTTCGGCTAAAAGTCTACTAAGTTCAACATGTGCTATAACTCCTTCTACTTTACTTCTCATATATCTTGATGCACCTACGCCAACACCTAATAGCGTATTATCTTGCCAAAGTTCAATATCCCCAATAAAAATATCAAATCGATTCGAAGTCATATTATTAATTGTCTGTTCTTTTGTTCCTGCAAACGTACCTGCTGTTTCCCCCTGATACCTCAATGACAACATACCACCAGTAATATTATCTGCAATATTAAATGCAAAATAAAGCGCGATACCTCCAACAAAAGAATAACCGAATACACGCATCAACTTTGTTTTTTGTTTAACCCCTGCATATCGAATGCTTAATAATAAAAAAACTAGAATAGAAATAACGGCACCTAATATCCCACCCCTTGAAAAGGTCATAATGCCTTGAAAAGAAAAAAGCAATAAGACGATTATATCTAACCATACAAAAGAAGTCAACTTCCAATTAAGTATCCATGATATAAACATTATAAACATTCCTAATCCAAATGCAGATGACACTTGATTTGATCCAAATCCACCACTTGTATTAAAATTGGCTGTCAATGCAAATTCAATTGTTTCAAAATCAGGTGTTTTAATAATTGTAAAAATGAGAGATGAAAATAAAGCATAAATCAACATCTTGAACAATTTTTTATATGCTACTTCATTCAACATTAGTTTACTACAAAATATTATTGCTAAAGCAACATTGATTGGACCCAGTAAATTAAACACAATAGATTGATAGTCAAATGCCAAGTGAGATTTATCAAAAAAAACTGATGGTAATAATAACAATATCATTCCCCAACCAATAGATTTCATATTCTTCAAATTAATAATACCAAGCAAAAACAAGCAAAAAAACAAATACTTACTAATCTCATATGGAATTAGAGGGCTTGTTTTAGCCATTCTTACAAGTAATTCTAATGTACCTAAATATGCAGCTAAAAAAAGCAAAAGCAAATTCTTTTGGTCTGTAGTTGTCTTACGATATTCATACAAACCACTCATTAACACAATATAAAACCAACCCACCAATGGAAAAATAGTCACTGTCGAAATCAAACCTAAAAGAGTATGAAATATTATCCAATGAATCGTATACTTCGTATTTGATAATAAATTAATCACTTGTATTATTGAATAAAATGTGAATTGATTTTTGCATTAAAATACTCATACGTAAATTGCGATGTCATAGTTACTACATGCTCACTAATTTTTTTCAACTGATGATGACTTGCTATTGCATTCAGATTATGAGCAATAGTTTCGGGGACATTGTTTTTCAATAAAAATCCATTTTGCTCATGGTGAATATATTGACCAATCGATGACACATCAGTCACTAAAGGTATACATCCATAAGCAGCTCCTTCAGCTATTACTTTAGGAAAACCCTCTGATTCACTTGGCAAAATATTGACATGTGCATTGCTATAAAGCTTCACTAATTCATCTCTATTGACTGCACCCAACACCGATATTTTAATCTTATGGCTTTTTTGTGCAAGCTGTATTAATTCATTTTTCATAGCTCCATCACCAGCTATATATAAATGCTCAAAGCGATCCGTATCGTCAATCATCTCTAATGCTTTTACTAATTGTAGAATGCCTTTAAATGCTGATAAATTGCCTACAAACAATAAAGTTAATTTATTTTCAAAGTTTTTGGATGCAGCAATAGTTCTTGCTTTTGCTAATTCAGCTTCAAACAAACAAGGATTTTCAAATGTGATTAAATGTTTTTCTTGATTAGGCCATTTCCCATTGATTGTACCAAATACATTATTCTTATGAATAGAAGCAAGATACCTTCGCTGAAAAGCATAACTTTTGGGCGGATTGGGTTCATTCCAGCTACCAGCATATTTGTGCCAACAAATAATTGTATTCATTTTTTTGGAGAGCCACATAGCAATAAGCGCTGGATGCGATGGAGCACGCGAATGTAGATGAGTTATACCTGGCAAATATCGTAGTATGTATATGAAATAAATAAGATAATACATGAGTATTTGAACTTTTGCTAAAATACCCGTTCCACCTGACGAAGGCATTGTAACTAATTTTATATTAGCCGAAAGGGGAATCGACATAGCCGTTTTACTTTCTTTTTGGCTATATCCCAACCAAATAATTTGGTCAAATAAATTACTGATTGAATCTAACTCTCTTACAACAGGCTCAAAGCCTTGTATCTCACCATCACGCCTTGTCATTGACGTATCTGATACCACTAAGAGTTTACGACCTGTTGGTATATGGCTAGACATTGGTTAATATATTTTTCAGGTCCAAAGTATTTGTAAAATAAATTCTTCAATTTTTCCTCATTAGGCATATTGCTTTTCAAGAATTCTAATTTTCCATTCCATTCATGTTTCTCTAAATTATCAACAAAACATTCAGGCAATTCATGATATAATACATCCGCCACTTCCCCAGTTTTATGCGCTAAAAATGGTAAGCCTTGTATTAAATATTCCATTAACACCAATGGACCAGACTCTGAATGTGCGACATGTAATGCCAAAGTATAGTTTTGTAATTTCCCTTGTATATTAAACTCATTTGAAAACAAATTAATCGTCTCATTTGCAGAAACCAATTCAGCTATTCTATTCCCATATACATCGTTCGAGAGTTGACCAAATATATCTAAGAATTCATTGTGTTCATGTGCAAATTCGATTGCAAATTCTATATTTTTCGAAGGTCTTATATTAGACACTATTACCCACTTATTGTTTTTCACAGCTTCCGTTTTACTTTCATAAGGAATAATTGTATTCCTCATCACCCAAGTATCTTCGGGATCCATATGCAGTTGCTTTATTGCCCAATTGTGCAAGGATGTACTAACTCCGATATAAAATGTAGGTTTGAACAATAGTCTTAGTGTAAAAGGAACTCGAATATCAGTATTGATATCACCATAGTGATCGTGAAAAAGTATTTTAAACTTTCTAGAAGAAATAAGTTGAGCTAATCGTACATATGCATATGTATGCCTCATATGCACATGTATAATTTCATACTTGGAACACAAATTCGCACATTCTAGCATTTTCTTTACTGAGAATTTATTTCTTCTGTCCAAAAAATAATGTGTAGCTCTAGTATCTATCGTATCAAATAATACCCCCTTGGCACTAATTGTCAATGTATCTACATGTATTTTCTTATCTAGTAAGAGTTTGGTCAAATCTAAAAATACACGCTCAGCACCACCTGCTTCTAATCGATCTATAACTTGTAAGACTTTATACATTTTATTTTCGAACACAAACATCAATCACATTACATCCATTTGAATAATTATAAGTATGTACACCAATTATGTTCTTTTTGAAAAAAGGGAGTATTTCTGATGTTTTTTCTTCTTTATATTCATTTTCATTTATTTTTATTATTTTATTAAAAGTAATAGAATAGCCATATCTTATTTCACAGTTTTGAGATATTCTATATAATTCTCCATTAAGATTCAATATACTACCAGCAGGTCTTGCATTTGACACATCACTCATGATAGGGCTTTGTCGATGCTGAATCCAAGGGCCTTTTATATTTATAGATGTATACAGAAAGCATTCCTCATAAGAACTAATTGATTCATGCTCCTTTATATTCACAAACAAATAATATATTCCATCTTTTTTATAAATATGTGGATCATAGCAAGTTTTACCAACTAGTATTTCTGCATATAATGAAAATTTATCAGGAAATTTTTCACAAAGATAAATTTCAATTTTACATGCATCACTAGTTTCAGGTATAATATACAATTGGCCATCTTCCTCATATGTAGAAGGGAATGAATAATGATAATCCGATGAAATTACTTTTGGATAATAATTTATGACGTTCCCTTTTTGATCGATTTCTACACAACTAATAAAACCTTTTCTTATTTGATGCCATTCTTCAAAATAAATTATATACTTATTATCTTTATAGACTACAAATGGGTCTGCAACATCTCCTTTTGTTGGAATATCTATGTATTTGTATCTCCATAGGCTTTTTTCTACTTCATTATTATTGTTAATAGCAATCATTATACGCCATATCTCATTCTTTATAAATTTCCCTTTTATTTTTCTTGCAATATTGTCATATACCAATGCTGTAAGGAATTTAATCATGACAGCATTACCTGGATGCTTATAAATAGGATAATTGTAAAAAATCAATTCTTTTTGAGATGTTAGATTCTTTTTCGAATCAATATATTCTTGCCCATATAAATGCAATTTAGTTATAGCTCTAATTAATATTCTAGTAGACTTCCAATAGTGAGCATTTAAATTTTTAGAAAATGAAATTGATTTAATTCCAGTATAACTTTTTTCTAAAACTAGTCCGTTATCTAACTCTTCGTTTAATTGCTGAAAAATTTGACCTGCTTTTTTCTCACCTTGTCTCATCTCCCAAAACAAAGTAGGAGAACCCCTATTAACTAAATTATCGCCATGATGAAAACTGAGAACGCCAAACTTACTTTTATTCAAAATATCCCCTGTCAAAATTTTAAATCCTCTACATAATATAAAATCTAAATCATAGTTATCTATCATATTCAAAGTCTCTTCTTCAAAATACTCTCTAAAAGAAGATTCATGTGTTTTCGCAATTAAGATTTCCATATTAGGAAAAATATCTTTAAAATTGACTTTTTCAAATGGATGCTTCTTCAAATTTGCTAAATACTTATCAATTATATAATAAATTCTAAATAACAAATACTCTCCATTAATAAATCTAACATACTTATTTTTACTATAAGTTCTTTTATTCGAGTCTTTAATGACTATTAATTTCAATTCAACAATCCCGTCTTTTTCAAGTTCTTTCAATGCATCAGTTACCCATACAGGTGACAACATATCATTACTCAATATTCCTACTTTTAGTTTTGGGTAATTAATCATTTTAGTATTTTTAAATATTTAATATCACTTCCTTTACTTAACATCAGTGTAGATTTTTTCCAACTTAAAAATACTGGATACAAAAACAATGGAAATAAAAAAATAACAATAAAAATTAATGGAATAATTGCCATTTTACTTCCTTTATATTTATAGGGGACGAATGACGGTATAACATTATTTATAATGAAAATAACAGAGTTTTCATTTCCAAAATATTTTCTTATGAAATACAAAACACTTGGGATGGGCCTAGGAGACAATAAACTTTTGGACCTCCACCAATCCCAAGATCCTACATGCCTCAACCCTCCTGTTGAGGCTTTTAAATCTTCACAAAATGCTAATGGATTACTTATGGCTGTAAAGCCATTTAAATAGCATCTTAATCCATATTCTCCATCACCTGCTCTCATTTTTTCAAATTGCCTATCAAATAAACCTGTTTTGTAAAAAACAGATTTATACATACATGCATTACCGGTTGCAAATTGCTCAGCATACTTAAACATTTTTTTTGAAGTAGGTACATCTTTACCTTCTGGGAAAAACACTCCATTCGAAATATCGCATTGGTAATAATCAAGACATTTTAAATGATTTTTCAACCAATCGATTGGAATTCTAACATCATCTTCGCTAAACGCTATGAGGTTAGTACTTGCATGTTCAATACCAGTATTTCTTGCTAACCACAATGCTTTCTCATCTTGGCGAATGAGTTGAATATCGAGTTTATATTTATCATAAAAGGTTGGATTAAAATCATCGGATTGATCGATGACAATAATTGTAAAAGAAGAATACGTTTGTTTCTCAAAATCCAACAAGACATCATTCAAATAATCGTAACGATTTAAAGTAGGGATAATAACTGATACAATTGGTTGTTTTTCTAACAATGCAGAATGAAACGAATTAAATCGATCATGGTTATATATCTTTTCAAATAGATTTAACTTATGAACAGAAAGTGACTTGGCTATTCCTTTAATTTCTTTCAAAGGATTTTTTAGAGAAATGATACGAATTAAAAATATATAATAAACCCAAAATGGATGAAAATATTTTTTTACAAATCTGTAATTATCCGACACATCTGTAATTATACTTTGATTTTCTAAAGCATGAGTTGCATCTTCTATTATTCCTTTCTGAAATGCTTGATATGCAGCATCAACATAAACACTATTCTTTGACTGGTATTGAGTATCTAACGAAATCAAACTTTGCTCATCGCTTGATAATTTATCATAATCTATGCAATACAATTGATTCTTAGATTGTAAATTAAAATACCAAGAAGGCGATATATATTTGATGAATTTAAAAAACATTATTATACATTGCAATTAAAAATACAAATTCTCTAACATATCCTTTTCTGATTCATGGCAAATGACATAATTGGTTCTATTCATATCTCCATGAATAATAATTTCATCAATTTTTAGTAATTTCAAATTTAATTCATCAATTAAAAACATTACGTAATTGTTGTCTTTCAATATGTTTATCAATTCATTTTGCCTTTCATATCTGTACTTCCCATTTTCTTTTTCTAATGAATAAACTGGCATTATTTCACATATTATAAATGGCCTGCCTTGCTTTAGTAAGTTCACCATCCCTTTAAAAACTTCCAGTTCAAAACCCTCAACATCTATTTTAACTAATGAAATTTCGTTGGGGTCTATTCCAACATCATCAAAATTCCATACCGGAATTGAATACTTAAAATTGGCGCGATAGTTTTCTCTAAATTTTTCTAAAATAGAAGCCCCTCATGCAATTTCATTATCTGCATATAAGGTAAGTAAACTTTTATTGTCGGCTAAGCCTACTGGAAAAATACTAACATGTTTGAATTTATTTGCTTTAGTGAGTTGATGTGCATAATAAATGCATGACGGATTGGGTTCAAATCCATAATAGACAACTTCTTGGTCAATACTTTTCAATTTGATTAATGTTTGACCTATATTAATACCAACATCAATAACCGAACCTTTTTTCAAGGTATATAGTTTTTTAATAAGTAAATAAAGCCATTTTTCTCCATCTACTAGATTATACAAACCCGTATTACCTATTAAGGGAATTTTAGTTTTTATTCCATATACATTTTTGGCAGTTTGTATATTTAATTTATTTAAAATCCCAATTGTTTGAAGTATTTAAAAAAAATAATACTTAAAATATTTAATGTAATTTTTAATTTTTTTCATTTCACTAATTTATATTCCGATCATTTCAACATTTGCAAATAGTACTTTTCAAATACAGCTAGTTGATACTCAATATTAAACTTCTCTTCAATTACTTTTCGTGATTCTTCACTAATAGCTAGTCTCAACGAAGGGTTTTGAATTAATTTTATAATAGCATTCGCTATAGCATTTGAATCAAAACGCTCTACGATGATACCGTTTACTTCATTCTCAATTACCTCTGCCATACCGCCCGAGCGAGTTGTAATCAAAGGCAGTTGCAATGCCATCGCTTCAAGTGCTGCGTTGGCAATACCTTCGTATAAGCTAGGTAAAATAAAAATATCAGATTCGAGTAATATTTTTTTCACTTCTGTTGAACTGACTTTGCCAGTTAAAATAACTTCATTCTCTAATCCCAATTCATGAATCATATATTGCAACATATGCAAATCCGGTCCATCGCCAATAATCTTATATTCAATATCATATCCTGCCTCTACCACTTGTTTAATAGCGTTCAACGCATATACATACCCTTTTTGAAAATGCAATCGTCCTGTTGTTACTAATTTAATTCTAGTATTTTTTCGTAATTCATATTGTGTATCACGTTTAAAATAATCTACATTGACCGACGGGAAATTGACAAACGATTTATTTTCATCTAGTCCATATTTTTTCAAACCTAACAACATATCTAAACTTACGCAGTGTATACCATCACAATATTCAAACAGTTTGCTCAACTCTTGTTTTCGTTTGGGTTCTACGATTGGTCTTACCTTTTCTGCCGATCCTCGGCAGCTTGTGATTAATTTTATTCTTTTATGTTTAAGAGAAGGTAAAATTTCTAAAAAATTAACCCCTATGCCCGAATAAGCAAAATGAACAATATCAGGATTATTTTTAGATAAATACACATCATAAAGTGTATGTAATATACCTTGTTTTAAACCCTTCCTTTTCGAATACTGAATAAATAAATTCAGATGGCTTATGAGCACACTCAGTATGCCCATCCATTTTTGTATTCCAACTTGAGATAAAGGCATTACATCTAGTTCACCACTCCATTCATTCATTCTAGTTTTGTACAAGTCGAGATGCTTCGAAGCAGAAGTAGCACAAACTGAAACTCGATAACCTTTGGCTTGCAAACCTGTCACCAAGTTGAATAAAAATGTTTCTGATGCAGATGGAAATGAGTTGACGATTAATTTAATGTGCATGAGTATTCATTTTTAAATCTACCCAACTAAACAACGAATATATAGCCCAAATAGGCCATGAATTATCTCCCTTATTTTCTTGATGTTCATCCCACAACTCCTGAATATATGTTTTATGGATAAAGGGATTTAATTTGATTGGGACATCAAAAATTCTAGTTTCTATTACTTCCTTCAATTCTTTTCTTATCCATTCGGCCATCGGGGGCGAAAATCCTTTTTTATCACCACTGTTTTTTTGATGGCTTGGTATCATGCTTTGCAATAGATTTCTTAATGGCAGTTTCCCTTCCTTTATATTCATACACTCCTCATAGGTATAGTTCATACTTAACTCTACAAACTTTCTACTAAGCATGGGCGTACGTACTTCAAGACTATGAAACATACTCGCTCGATCTACTTTTAATAAAACACGTTGCATGTGTATATCATACTCGAATTGCTTTGCCCTATCCAATTCATTTTCTATACCTTTCTCTTTTGCTAAATTATATAACAATGGATCCTTCAATACACTGTTTGATTTTAATAATTTTTTCACCCAATATGAATTTCCTGGCAACCCTTGTTTAGACAAATAATAATCATTAAACGATTGGTAATCCATTAAACCAAATGGTGCTTTTCTTCCGCTTAATTTTCCCTTCCCTATATTAATGATTCGTTGCCATTTAGGTAGTTTCAACAATGAAGCATGCGTTAACGCTTTTTGAAACCTTGGATATCCCCAAAACAATTCATCTCCTCCATCGCCAGATAATACGACCGTTAAAGATTGTTTTGCTAATTGGCATACTTTCAATGTTACTAAGGAACTATAGTCGGCTAATGGCTCACCCATACTTTCAATATAATCATTGAGCGCTTTTAGTATATCATTTGAATTGATTGTATGTACATGATGATTCACTTGAAAATATTTTGCAAATCGAGAGGCCTCGTCTGTTTCGTCTAGCCTTTGATCATTTACACCTATAGTATATGCTGTAATATTCTGTTGGCATTTGGATGCAATCCCCGTCGTGATAGTGGAGTCTACACCACCCGATAAAAAACAACCTACAGGAACATCACTTACTAATTGCGATTTAACCACTTCTGTGTAACACGTTTTAAGTTCTTGGGCTGTGGTTTTTTTATGACTAGAATGATTTAATTCAAAATAAGGTACCCAACTCCATGTTAATGAATGAAGATCTATTGAAGTAATGTGCCCATGTGGCAAAAAATAGGTATTCTCTAGTAACCCTTCTCCTTCTTGTATAAATCCAAACCTAAAATAATTAGCTAAGGCATTTTCATTGATTGGTTCATTCCTGAAAAATTCGTGCGATGTGATATGCTGATAATGAGAAGAAAAAACAATACCGAATTGATTACAACCCAAATAAAGCGGTTTCACACCTGCATGATCTCTGACCAAATGTAACTTAGATTCCAATTTATCGTATAATGCTATTGCAAAAATACCATCCATTTTTTTTATTGTATCTACGATCCCTTTGAGTTCGATACAAGCCAAAATAATTTCTGTATCCGAATGACCTTTCAGATTTTTTTTATCAACAGTGGCCCATTCACATAAATCGTTCGTATTATAGGTTTCACCGTTGTATACAATTGTATATCGATTACTAGATGACTGCATTGGTTGATTGCCTGCTTCCGATAAATCTCTGATAGCTAATCGAGCAAAACCTAATTGAACTTTTGCATTATCACTTTTCCATTGAAGTTGACTATCAGGACCACGTCGATGAAGATCATTCAACGCATAGTGCATAAAGCTCGCATGCTTTCCATCTGTATTATTTATATCAACTAAACCTACAAAACCGCACATTATTTACCACGCATTAATTGAACATAAAATTTCAGACTTCTTTCTTGTGATCTATTGAATAGCTGATATGTCATCAGGTACACACTTATTAAAATTACAAACGTTATACTCAATTGTAAAATTTCGTTATGGATAAATGAAGTATATGTCTTGTACAAATACAATATCAATAATGCAACAGAAATACTTGCAGCAGCTGGAGAAATTGCCTGAAAAAAAGAGATTACTTTCATGCTATAAGATTTAAATATCCAATAGAGCGAAATGGGTAAAATAAGGAATAACCAAGAAATAGAATAAGAAATTAATACAATATAAATATCTTTCCACATTGATGATATAAGAAATACCAATGTGATGACAACGGCATTAATTATCGAATTCCTAAACATTAACTTAGTACTCTCATTTAATAAATACAAAGAACCAACAGGCGAAACCAACGACTGGAAACTACCCACAAATGACAATACACCTACCATCATTATCAGTAAATTGTATTTTTTATTAAACGTCAATGGCACCCAAATATCTGCTGTGATGGCTACATAAGCCATCATTGGGAAAACGATGAAAGCTACTAATCCTATTATCATCAAAAACTTTCGTTTAAAATCGACAGAATCAATACTTAATTTAGAAAGCATAGGCAATGCGACTTGTTGAATTCGAGCTGTAACATTTTTCATTGGAAACAATAATATTTTGTATGCAATTGAATATTGTCCAAGCACATCTGCACTAAAAAAATTTCCAATGATGATATAATCGATATTGCGCACAAAATAATTGGCTATATTATTTAAGGTTAGAAATGCAGAAAATGATTTGAACTCTTTATACATGGTTGGATTCCAACTATATTTCAATGATGGCTTAAAGTAGACTAAATATAAAATCAAAAAAAACAAATGGGGCAAAATCATTTTAAGAGACATAGCCAAATAACTGTAACCAATGTATGCAATGAAAACCGAGATTAATATTCCCGCTATTAATGAAATGGTATTTAAAAGTGTAATTTCTTTAAAATTCAATTCTCTGGTTTGAAATGACTCAAAATAATGATTGAATATGATAATGGGATTAATGCTCGAAATAAGCATCCCATATTTGAGCATAGTCTTAAAATCAAAATTTGATTGATAAAACAATGCTATAATAATCACTAATAAAATAGACAATAGATACATAATAAATGACAACACGATAATAAAACCTAATAAGGATTGTGTACACAATTCATCTATTTGTTTTTCTTTTATAATTTTTTCTCTTACTCCAAAAGATCCTAATACACCTACAAATCCAACAGGGATAGAAGCAATTATTACAAAACCTTGTATGGCAGGGTCTACCAACGCAGCTAAAACAATTACACTTATGTAATTAATAATCTGTGTAGAAAATTGCTGGAGAAATGACCATTTCAGACTTTTAACTGCAAGCTTTCTCATTTTTGAATTACATATCCATACATGTATGGATGTTTGGAATTTTTATTCGGCTTACTTTTATATAACCGCTTAAATAAAGCTGCTATAAAGGATGATAAATACTTACCCCCTTTCTTGGTATTTAATATTCTTAAAATAGAATGTTCAACTAATTCAACTAAGCCTCCATACTCCTCTTCTACAATTATAGTAAATTGCAGCTCATCTAACCAAGTTCTTATTCTATACTTTGTATATCTACAATAATCGAACGGTTCTTCGTGCAATCCATACATAAATGGAAAATTCATGATGAGAGTTCCATTCTTTTTTAATATTCTATGAATCTCTGATAAAGTTCCTTTTGGATTTGATAAATGCTCCAGCACATCTGAAAAAATGATCGTATCAAACGAATTATCATCAAACGGCAATTTAGTATTCAAGTCACAGTATACATCAATATGACTCGTTTCGTGGGCACAATTTTCCCAATCGGCACAAGTAATGTCCTGAACCTTATTTTTATAAAACTCGAACATTGGTACTGATCCGCAACCTAGATCTAATAAGGTTCCATGACAATGTTTATTCAATTGCTCTGTATAAAACAAGGCAATAAATGAGGCCATCCTATATGAAGTTTTACTTACATTTTCAGATGGTTCCAGCTTATTATTCTTAATTATAAACTTAGATGACTTCCATGAGTCTATGTTTTTCATTATTTATAAAACTGTTTATACCAAGTTACGAAATACTTCAGTCCAACTTCAAGATCAGTATTCGGTTTAAATTGAATTAAACGTTCCAATTCACTTGAATCCGAATAAGTAATCTCTACATCGCCAGCTTGCATAGGCAAAAACATAATGTTTGCTTTTTTATTTAATAATTCTTCTAAAATTTGTACGAATCGGATAACGTCTACTGGAGTTTGATTTCCAATATTATAAAGCGAATAAGGTGGATTATCGTTGTTTTTATGAGGAATTTTAAGAATTAATTTACTAATTGATTCTACAATATCGTCTACGTATGTGAAGTCTCTTTTTAATAAGCCGTTGTTAAATAATTGAATAGGTTTATCCTCAAGAATATGTTTCGTAAAACTAAAATAGGCCATATCTGGTCTACCCCATGGCCCGTAGACAGTGAAAAATCTCAAGCCGGTAGATGGAATTCCAAAAAGATGAGCATAATTAAAGGCTAATAATTCATTTGTTTTTTTAGTAGCTGCATAGAGCGAAATAGGCTTATCTGTATTTTGAGAAGTGTGAAATGGAACATCATGACTATTCCCATAGACAGACGAACTTGATGCAAATATCAAATGTTGGATGGGAAAAGCTTTGCATGCCTCTAAAATATTATAAAAGCCTATAATATTAGACTCAATATAATCCTTAGGATTTGTAATAGAATAACGAACTCCAGCTTGTGCTGCTAAGTTAATGACTATATCAAATTGTTGCTGAGAAAACAAAGCCATTAAATTGCCTGCATCTGTCAAATCCAATTCGATAAATTGAAAATTATTTACGCCATCAATCAGCTTATTATAAAGAATGGCTTCGCGTACAATACCAAGTTCATCTAATCGTCCATACTTCAATGTAGTATCGTAGTATGTATTGATATTATCTAAACCTATAACTTGGCAGTTCATTTGAATCAACTTCAAGGAAGTATGCATACCAATAAACCCAGCGGCTCCTGTTACTAATATTTTCAAACGTTATTTTTTAAAACATAATAAATAGTGTCATATATTTTCTAATGGCACTAAAAATAATATCAAAAACAATATTTATGTTTTATGAATATATTAAGTGTTTAATTTATGAATGACAAAGCAAGTTAAAAATAATATGTTACTTTCCTATATTGTAAGATAATACAAACTGTGTCAAGAGATACCAATCTTTATCAGATGCATCTCCACGTTTAGAACCTGCTTTTGGAAGATAATTTTTGGGATAATTATTTTTCTCATCTGCTCTCCAAGATAGATCAACAGCTGTCTGCCCTTTTTCTATCAACAAAGCTGCCATGTCCGGATAAGCATCACTCACATCATCGATATAATCTGTAAATGTTTTACGCATACCAAATTCAAGACCTACTGCAACTTTTTTATTGTATTGATACTTAAATCCTAAACCGAAAGGAATTGCCATATTAAACTTACTATATGTTACCCCTTCGGTGGTCAAAGGTTGCAATGCTACCCATTCAGATTTGTAATATGCTTTTGGATTTGAATAAAACCCATTAATCCCTACAAATACATAAGGCGTGAAGTTGTGGTATTTTTTCTTATCATCATTGTAATCGTTGAGTTTATCATATCTAAACAATGAAACTTCAGCTTGCAATCCCACTTCTTTTAAATCATTGCGAAAGCTTAAATTCCTATAATAATACAATTCATAATCTCCACTTTTCAAGTCACTCGCTTGTACTCGGGCAAAGTTTCCAAATACTTTTGCTGAAATGCGATCAGAAAAATATTGCCTAAAACTTATTCCTCCTGAGATCCCAGGTTGTGATTGTGTAAAATTCTTGGGTTGCATATCACCTAAGTAAGTAGAGTAGCCAATACCAACACCTATCTCTCTGAGTTTTATACTCATATTTTTTTGAGCAAAAGAGGCCAGTGTAGCCAATAAGACAAGCAATGATGAGGTAATTATTTTTTTCATATTATTGTTTATATATAATTTATTCTTAATGTTAATGGATACAAATGTACAACTCCGTTTTCAATTCAATGTTATAATAGAATTATTTTATTATTGTTTTTACGAATGTAATTCAATCCAATCGAAAATGGCTTCGCCTAAGTCAGTCACAATAAATATGCCAACTCATTTAAAGTCAATGCTATAAAGCAAATATTATGCCACGATTCCGTTTCTTTTTTCAAGAAATGAAAGTGGCACATTTACTTCAATGACTCTACCCAAGGCCGAAATTTCAACTATGATTCGAAATTTACCTTGTATACGAATACATTTACCAATCAAACCTATAAAGGGACCTCGTATCACTTCAATTTTCTCTCCCTCTGTGATATCAATCGGTTCGATTGAATTGACATAATCAGGTTCTTTAAGCAAAATTCTCAAATTGTTGATTTCATAATCCCTTACTCGTGCAGGCTTACCCATATAGCGTAAGATACCCAAAGCACCTTGCACATTCAACGATTCAAAAACCTCTTTTTCTGTACTTTTTACAAAAATAAAACCTGGCAACAAGGGTACCCAAATTTTCTTTTTTCGATCGGACCATGTTCTAAAAGAGGGCATCAATGGTAAATAAATCTCAAATCCTTTGGAAATCAATCGTTCTGCCACTTTTTTCTCACTTCTTGGCATGGTATATAAAGCATACCATTGTAGTGAATTCTCCTCAGATTTAAGTATAGGTCGGTTCAAACTCATTGAATAACTGATCAGTTGGTGTTAAAACTACAAAAAAACATCTGTCTGTATTTTGCAAATGTAATCATAAAAAGCTTTGGCTTGTAGTTTACCTCCATTATGAAAAGAATACTTTTATTCATTACCTTAGCGGTAAGTTTAAAAATTGGTCTAACTCTCCAACTATCAAGTTGATTTATATCCTACTTAATTATATTTGAAGTAAGTTTGCTTTTGGCAACCCTTGTTTATATAGATTCATTACTTTAAGACATTGTTAAAATCAAGACTGCTTCGTTCCTTGCATTGACGAAATCTTAAATTTTATCAACTTTGTATTTTTGAAATAAACAAACAAATGAAGCCAACATATAGAATTTTAGTATGAACTATGCCAATCAAAAAACCATTGCAGTTGACTTTGATGGAACAATTGTAGAAGATCGTTATCCTGCCATAGGCAAGAGTCGAACATTCGCATTTGACACACTCAAACGACTTCAAAACGATGGTCATCGACTGATATTATGGACCTATCGAAGTGGTGAAAAACTAGAAGAAGCAGTCAACTTTTGCAAAGAAAATGGCATTGAATTTTATGCTGTAAATAAAAATTTTCCTGAGGAAGAATACAATGAACAAACACCAAGGAAATTACATGTTGACATTTTTATAGAGGATCGAATTGTAGGTGGTTTTCCGGGTTGGGGCAAAATATATCAACTGTTATTACCCAATGCACCCGCTCCAACTATACCTATCAAGAAAAAAGGTTTTTTAAGTTTTGGAAAAAAATAAGTCGCTTATAAGCAAGATATATTTTGAACCCTACTTACCCACATAATTCTGTGGCGTTATTTTCTTCAATTCCTTTTTTACTGTGTCTTTCACTTTAAGACCATCAATAAAAGAATGGATCGTAGATTGATTAATTTGTTCAGCGCCTCTTGTAAGTTCTTTAAGGGCTTCATACGGGTTATGAAAATCTTCTCTTCGTAAAATTGTTTGAATAGCTTCTGCCACTACAGCCCAATTGTTTTCAAGATCTGCGTTTATTTTTGAATCATTGACAATCAATTTATTCAATCCTTTGTTTAATGATTTACAAGCAAGAAAGCTGTGCGCAAAGGGAACACCTATGTTTCTCAAAACAGTCGAATCAGTTAAATCTCGTTGCAAACGAGATATTGGCAACTTAGCAGATAAATGCTCGTATAATGCATTGGCTATTCCAAAATTTCCTTCTGCATTTTCAAAATCTATAGGATTTACTTTATGTGGCATGGCCGAACTTCCTACCTCATTTTTATTTACTTTTTGCTTGAAATAATCCATCGAAATATATTGCCATATGTCTCTGCAAAAATCTATTAGAATTGTATTGATCCGTTTTAAATTATCGAATTGAGCTCCCAACAAATCGTAATGTTCGATTTGCGTCGTGTATTGCATTCGTTTCAACAAGAGCGTTTTATTTACAAATTGGTTCGCAAATTTTTTCCAGTCTGTTTTTGGAAAGGCTATATAATGCGCATTGAAATTGCCTGTTGCCCCTCCGAATTTGGCTGCATGTGGAATGAGCTTCAACAAACTCAATTGATTTTCTAATCTTTCTACAAATACCATGATTTCTTTACCCAATCGAGTTGGTGAAGCTGATTGACCATGTGTTTTGGCAAGCATAGGAATTCGCTCCCAACTTGTAGCCATTGACTTTAAACTAGCAACTAATTGTGTGATGATAGGAATCATTTCATTTTCAAGTGCATGCTTCCATAGTAATGGAATAGCCGTATTATTTATATCCTGCGAGGTCAGTCCAAAATGCACCCATTCTTTATGTTTGTTTAATTTGAGCACCACTAATTTTTCTTTGATAAAATATTCAACAGCCTTTACATCATGATTCGTTATTTTCTCAATATTCTTAATTTTCTGAGCATCTGCAACCGAAAATTGTGTTACGATGAGTCGTAAAGCCTTTTGCTGAGAAGCTGTCAATACAAAAAACTTACTTTGAGACAAGGCTATAAAATATTCAATTTCAACATGAACACGGTATTTAATCAAGGCAAATTCGGAAAAATAAGCTGCTAATGATTCAAGTTGATTACCATAACGACCGTCGATGGGTGAAATCGCCATTAATTGAGATGACATAGAAAATATTTAAGTGCCAAAGTTAATCAAAGCAATTTGTTACACGTATATTTGCGTCCGTTTATGCAAAAAAAGATTCGAGTTGGTGCTGTCAGTTATTTAAATACAAAACCCCTTATATATGGTTTTGAAAATGGCAAGATGAAAGATGAAATCGAATTGACATTGGACTATCCTTCCAAATTGATGACAAGTTTGCAAAAAAACCAATTAGATATAGCCTTACTTCCTGTAGCATCTATTTCTAGCATTCCGAATACAGAAATAATCAGTTCTTATTGCATTGCTTCAGATAAGCAAGTGGCTTCTGTATGTCTTTTTAGTGAAGTTCCTATTGAAGAAATACAAGAAATCTATCTTGACTATCAGTCACGCACGAGTGTTGCACTTCTTCGAATTTTGTTACGTGATTATTGGCATATGCGTCCTATGTTACTCGATGCGGATGTGGATTATATCAACAAAATCAAAGGCAAAACAGCTGGGATTATAATTGGCGATCGTGCACTTGAACATTATAATCATTTTCCTTATCGTTATGATTTAGCAGAAGCTTGGTTTGAACATACGCAACTACCTTTTGTATTTGCAGCATGGGTTACCAATCAATCGCTCACCGAAGACTTCAAAAAGGACTTCAACAATACGATTGGTGAAGGACTCCTTCATATGGATGATATTATAGCTTCCAATTCTATGCTTAAATATGATCTTAAAACCTATTTTACAGAAAACATCAGTTATGAACTGAACGAGGAAAAACAAAAAGGGTTGACTATGTTTTTAAAACTTATGGAGCAATTGTAAGTTTTTTTGATCGCTTTTCGATTCCGATCCAATGGATAGTGGTGCCACGCCATGACGGCGATAAAATGTTAATCTAGTTCCGCCATTCACTCCCAAAAAAGTCCCTGCGAGGCTTTGCGCGGCAGTCTCATTGCATTTCGTTTTATAAATTAAAATTCGTTAGCAATGCAGATGGCTTCGTGCCTCGCCATGACGGTGGTTTAAGAGTCATTTCGTTAGCAATACAGATGGCCGCGTGCCTCGCCATGACGATGATAAAATGTTAATCTAGTTCCGACATACACTCCCAAAAACGTCCCTGCGAGGCTCTGCGCGGCAGTCTCTTTGTATTTCGTTTTATGAATTAAAATTCGTTAAAAATGAAGATGGCTTCGTGCCTCGCCATGACGGTGGTTTAAGAGTCATTTCGTTAGCAGTGCAGATGACCACATGTCTCGCCATGACGGTGGTAAAATGTTAATCTAGTTCCGACATTCACTCCCAAAAACGTCCCTGCGAGGCTTTGTGCGGCAGTCTCATTGTATTTCGTTTTATGAATTAAAATTCGTTAAAAATGCAGATGGCTTCGTGCCTCGCCATGACGATGGTTTAAGAGTCATTTCGTTAGCAATACAGATGGCCGCGTGCCTCTCCATGACGATGATAAAATGTTAATCTAGTTCCGACATTCACTCCCAAAAAAGTCCCTGCGAGGCTTTGTGCGGCAGTCTCATTGAATTTTGTTTTATAAATTAAAATTCGTTAAAAATGCAGATGGCTTCGTGCCTCTCCATGACGGTAGTTTAAGAGTCATTTCGTTAGCAATGCAGATGGCCACGTGTCTCGCCATGACGGTGGTAAAATGTTAATCTAGTTCCGCCATTCACTCCCAAAAACGTCCCTGCGAGGCTTTGTGCGGCAGTCTCATTGAATTTCGTTTTATAAATTAAAATTCGTTAAAAATGCAGATGGCCACGTGCCACGCCATGACGGTGGCAAACATACCATCTAGTTTCGCCATGACTACAAAGTTTAAACAGATTACTTTTTTTCATCCAAGAAAAAATAATTATCGTAGCTTTCCTATTATCTTTGAAATACTTACCTATGCAATTTCAATCATTCTATAAATTCTGTTATCCGAGTATTTTCTTTTTAGTTATGATGTATTTGAATAGTTGCAATTCATTTAACTCTAATAAAAAAATATTCAACATTAATCAAGTACAAGGAGTTGAATCATTGGACCCTGCTTTTGCAAAGAATTTGAATATCATGTGGCATGTACATACTATATACAATCGACTGATTGAGTATGACGAACATATGCAAGTAAAACCCTCACTTGCAACTAAATGGACAATATCACCTGATCGAAAAACATACCAATTTCATATACGCAATGATGTGTATTTTCATGACAATGAAGCTTTCCCAAATGGAAAAGGAAGAAAGATGACAGCCCATGATATCGTGTATAGTTTCAATCGCATCATTGATGAAAAAACGGCTTCTCCTGGTGCATGGATTTTCAATGACCGTGTAGATAGTACCAAACCTTTTGAAGCGATCAATGACACGCTTTTTGAATTGCATTTACTTCGCCCATTCAATCCTATGTTGGGTATTTTGAGTATGCAATATTGCTCCATAGTACCGCATGAAGTTGTAGAAAAATGGGGTAAAGATTTCAGATCGCATCCGTGTGGCACTGGGGCTTTTGTATTTCAGCAATGGGAAGAAGCAGTCGCTATAACCTATCGTAAAAACAATCAGTATTGGGAAAAGGATTCTGAAGGAAATCAATTACCTTATATCGATGGCATCAAAGCAACTTTTATTGATAGTAAAGCCACTGAGTTTTTATTATTTATGCAAGGTGATTTGGATTTCATGAATGGCATCGATGTCTCTTTCAAAGATCAGGTATTGAGCAAACAAGGTGAACTTAAACAAGATTATACAGGAAAAATTGAATTGCATAAACATGCCTATTTAAATGTAGAATATCTTGGTATTTTACTCGACTCTACATTGAATCCGCAAAAGATAATATTAAATAAAAAAATAAGACAAGCTATTAATTATGGTTTTGATAGAAACAAATTAGTCACCTATTTGAGAAATAGCATTGGTGTTCCTGCACATGCTGGCATTGTACCTGCAAGCCTTCCTGGCTATGATACAAATCTTGTAAAAGGATTTAACTATCAACCTGAATTAGCTCAACAACTTATTAATGAGGTTAAAAAAGAAAATGGAGGCAAACTTCCATCTATTACACTTTTGTCCAACGACAATTATTCCGATCGATGTAATTTTATTGCGTCTCAATTAACTTCCTTAGGTCTTGAAATCAATATCGAAATCATGCAACCCTCTTTGTTGAGAGAACAAATGAGCAACTCAAAAGCACCTTTCTTCTGGGCTACATGGATAGCTGATTATCCTGATGCTGAAAGTTACCTTACTATGTTTTATGGCAAGAATACTGCACCGCCCAATTATACAAGATTTAAAAATAAAACGTTCGATTTATTATACGAGGAAAGTTTAACAACCGACCAAGAAGCTAGAAAGATAGACCTGTATCAACAAATGGATCGTATTATTATTAATGAAGCGCCTTGTGTCCCTTTGTTCTACGATGAAGTAATGCACTTTACCAATAAACGAGTAAGTAATTGGAAAACGAATAGCTTGAACCTAATTGAATTAAAAGAAGTGGTAATTAAATAAGTTGGGAGTTGAGAGTTGGAAGTTGAGAGTTGGGAGTTGGAAGTTGGGAGTTGAACGTTGTTAGTTGGAAGTTGAGAGTTGTTAGTGATAATTAAGTTTTTAGATTAATAGAAATCTCACATCTCATTTCTCACATCTCACATCTATTTAATATATCCTAAAATCTTCAACATACTTTGATACGTTTGCTCTTTGGCATATAACCAATCGATTAGCTTTCCTGATTTGTCGTATTCAACCACTACATGTTTAGGTGAAGGAATCATACAATGTTTGATACCTCCATAGCCTGCTAATTGATCTTGATAGGCGCCTGTATGAAAAAACCCAATATAAAGAGGCTCATCTACATTGGCGATTGCTTTCGCTTTAGCAGTTCGCATATCGTATTGTGATGGCGATTTACTTTTAGGCAAAAACACTGCATTGATATGTTCTTCCGAAGTATAAAAATCATGGCTATCACATGTCAATCCTCCCAAATGTACTTCTTGATATTCTTCGTCCCATTTATTGACTGGCAACATCAAAAACTTTTCACCAATACCCCACGTATCTGGCAAAGTAGTTATAAATGAACTATCAATCATATACCATATCTCACGGTCATTTTGCATTTTTTCATCTAAAACAGAATAAATAACTGCACCTGATTCACCCACTGTAAACGACCCAAATTCAGTGTATATATTGGGCACATCTACTTTGTTAGCCTTACATACCTTTTTGATAGTTGCGACGATCTCATTGACCATATAATTATAATCATAATCAAAAGCAAGTGAATGCTTGATAGGAAATCCACCACCTATATTTAAGCTGTCTAACTCAGGCGCAATCTTTTTCAATTGACAATAAAGATTCAATACTTTATTCAACTCACTCCAATAATAGATGTCATCTTTGATTCCTTTGTTCATAAAGAAATGCAACATCTTCAATTGAAAGCGATCATTCCCTTTTAATTTATCGACGTAAAATTCTAAAACATCTCTTGTACGAATACCTAATCGTGATGTATAAAAATCAAAAGATGGTTCTTCTTCTGCTGCAATTCTTATTCCAACTTTCACAGGATTTTTAGAACGAATTGATTTCTTATATTCCTCAAATTCATTTTTATTGTCTAAAACAGGAATCACATTGGTAAATCCTGCATTAATTAATTGAGCGATATTTTTAGTATAGGCCTTGGTTTTAAAACCATTGCATATTACATAAGTATCTTTATTTATTTTTTTACGTTGATATAGGTTGCGAATAATTTCTAAGTCATACGCAAAAGATGTTTCTAGATGCACATTGTGCTTGACTGTTTCTTCTACGATAAAAGAAAAATGAGAGCTCTTAGTGCAATAGCAATAAAAATATTCTCCCCCATATTTTTGTTTTTTAATTGCATCTGCAAACATTTTTTTAGCCTTATTGATTTGCATTCCAATTTTTGGCAAAAAAGTCATTTTTAGAGGCGTACCATATTTGTCAATAATTTTTTTCAGATCGACCCCATTAAATTGAAGGTAATTGTCTTTAACTACAAAGCCTTCTTGTGGAAAATCGAAGGTCTGGTTTACAAGGTCATGATAAGTATTGCTCATTTCTATTCAAGAAAATTGTTAAATATGGTTTTGCAAATGTAAAGATGAATTCAATTTAAATTTAAACTATTTTCAACTAATTAAAATCAACTCTTTTGATCTATTTCCCATACAAAAGAATAAGTCCAGCATGCTGAGACCACTTACAAACCCATGTCTTTCACCAAAAGGTTGAAGATATTCTATTTGAACAGGTTTAAGTTTAAGCCTATTTCTCTTATCTACATACTGATCTTCAATATTATTTACATATTCATTGCTAAGTAACAATGTATTTTTTAATTTCACTAATTGATTCATCACTTCAATACTATTCAAATTGAGGTCTAATAAGAACGTATGTTTTTTTTGATAAAAACCAAAAATAGATTGCTCAAAATATTCAAAAAAAGGCGTACGTCGATAGCAAGCATCTAAGGTATACCAATGCTGATGTTGCCACTTTTCATCGTAGGATATCTTCACATCTTTCATCAATGTTTTTTGATTTCGTCCACCAAGCAAAGGCACTGTCAATGCTATTTTGCCATTGGGCCCACATACATAACATCTATTGCGCCCACTAGCCCTTACAAAATATTCATATTGTTCTATCAACACCTCGTCAGCTGTTAAATAATCCTTATACCATTCTATGGAAGGAAAATATTCACAATCTAAAAGTGTGGTTTGTACGCTACTCATTGTATTTTTACAAAATGAGGCTAAAGATAAATCAGCATTTCATTGTATTGTTATTAATGTTACCACTTTCTGCTTTTTCATATGTGAATGATTCACTTAGTCGCGTGTATATTTCCAACAAAATAGAATTGGACGAAGAATCTTCCTCACTTCAATTGCTTGAAATGGATTATCCATTTTTTGATACAGATGCTAAACAACTATATTTCTTTTTAGAACTCATTCAAACTACACAACATCACCCTGCTTCATTTCTTTATGTAGAAATAAAAAAACGAAGTAATATGCAATTCAAACAAAAACCCACTTATACTAAACGAATTGAATTATCCAGTTTGATAGGTGGCAGAATGCTTGATAGCATTGACATTGAGCAGGCTGCATTACCATCTGGCAATTATGATTTAATAGTCAATTACATGAATGATTCAAACCACGTGACATCAATGAAAAAAGCTGGGTTTCAATTATTGAGAAATAATGTAGTACAGAGCAAAGAACCACTTATTGATGAATATGAAATCAACAATACCTCAAACATCATTGATTTCGAAAAAACGTTTGTGGGAAAATACTCACTCGAACAATTGAAAAAAAACATACCTGCCCTGGAACCTATTGCAAAGGGAGGAGAAATTAAAGTCATTAAAGAAATTACACGAAATGTTGATTTGAAATTTTTAAAACAATTCTTTTATAATTTCTGGTCTAGTAGGAATAATGCTACACCAGAAAAAGCATGGTTTGAATATGCAGACAAATTAAATACTATCAGTAAAAAATATGGTTCCAATGCAACTCCAGGATATGAAAGCGATCGAGGTAAAATATACTTGATCTATGGCGAACCAGATATACTAGAACGAATTGTAAATGAAAAAGGCGCTCGCCCATATGAAGTATGGTTTTATTACTCGACCAATAGCAGAAGCAATGTGAAATTTTTATTTTACCAATCAGGCATGATGGCTAATCAAATGTATTTATTGCACTCCACCGAAGAAGACATCTTAGTGAATCCGCAATGGAAGCTACTCTTATTAGAAGACCCCAATAACAAAGACACTAAATTAATGCATCGCGTATTCGAATATTTTAAATAACTCATATCATGAAAAAAATTACATTCTTATTGCTTGCTCTTTCTGCATTTATTATACTTCAATCGGCAGGATGTGGCAACGACATTAAAGAACTAGAATACAAAGGCATTCAAAAAACAGCGCTTCAAACATTATCGCTCAACAATGCTGCTATCCGTGTCGATCTTGGCTATTATAATCCAAATAATTTTGGCATTGATGTAAAAGAAACGAATCTGAATATTTACCTCAATGATAAATTTGTAGGAGTAGCCGATCAACCCCTCAAAACACAAATACCCAAATTATCTGACTTTACATTTCCTATAGTAGCACACTTTGATCCACTAAAAATAATTGGGCCTGCCATTGGTTCATTATTATCAAAGAAAAATAAAATAGGGATACAGGGCTCAGCTAAACTTGGCAAAGGTGGGATTTACATTAAAGTTCCAGTTCAAATAGAAGAACAAGTGAGTATTTACTAAAAAAGCAAATTCAATTCAGGATAGGTATACGGATCCAATACTTCTTTTACATTATTAGGCGCATTGCGAGAAGATACCAATGGATTGATAGTATAATATTGCATTTCATCATCAGCATAAGGCAAACACAGTTGCTGTATTTCATCTTTTGATATTGTATGATTGAGCCATCGCTTTTCATCCTCCTTTTTCAAAATGACGGGCATTCTCTTTTTCGTATTATGAATCATACTCATTGTTTCATTCGCTTCAGTAGTCAATATAGAAAATGTTTCTATCAACTCGCCTGTTTCCTTGTTCAACCAACTTTCTGCTATACCAGCCATGGCAAATAAGTCTGTATGTTTGAGTGAAATAAAATAAGGAAATTTCTTCTTATTGATTTCACGCCATTCGATGAATCCTGTACTAGGCACAAGGCATCTGTTATGTTGTATTCCATTTCGAAAGGAAGGCTTTTCAAACGCAGTTTCACTTCGTGCATTGAGATTGAAACTGCGCATTTTTTTCATTTCGTCATTGGATTTGACCCATGAGGGTACTAATCCCCATTTTTTCAAACACAATACATCAGGTGCCCCCATCGACACAATAGGCCAATCAAGAAATGTAAATCCATTACCATGAAAAATTTCATCAAACAAGTCATCTTCAACTTCAACATTAAAATGTTTAGCTACCTCCTTGGGTTTCTTTTTAACTGTATTATGAAAACACATTATGTATGAAATTATTTTTTCATTTCTTTAGCCCAACTATCTTTTAATCCAACAGTCCGATTAAATATAAGATGATCTGTTTTAGAATTTTTATCCAAACAGAAATAACCTAAACGAATAAATTGAAAACGATCTTGCATCGATGCTTCTTTCAATGCCGGCTCTATATAGGCAGTTGAAATTATTTTCAAACTATCCTCGCTAATAAAATCTTTAAAGTCTCCTTCTTCAGAAGCTGGATTTTCTACATTGAATAATCGATCATATAATCTTACTTCTGCTGATTGTGCATGTGCACTACTGAGCCAATGCATCGTTCCTTTTACTTTGATTCCACTTTTATCTTCTCCACTTTTACTCTCTGGGAAATAAATACAATGCACTTCAGTTACTTGTCCATTGTCATGTGTTTTATAATCGGTGCATTCAATAATATATGCATGCTTTAATCGCACTTTGAGTCCTGGGCCAAGTCTAAAATATTTAGGAGGAGGCGAAGTCATAAAATCGTCTCGTTCAATCCACAATTCTCTTCCAAAAGGTATATCTCTATGTCCTGCATGTTCATCCTCAGGATTATTTTCGGCTGGGAGGAATTCCGTTTTTCCTTCTTCATAATTCGTGATGATTACTTTGATAGGATCCAATACTGCCATACGTCGTAAAGCAATTTTATTCAAATCTTCGCGAACACAAAATTCCAATAAACTAAAATCAATAACATTATCACGTTTGGCAATACCTACTTTATCCCAAAACACTCTGATACTTTCAGGTGTAAAGCCTCTTCGTCTAAATCCACTGATAGTAGGCATTCGAGGATCGTCCCATGATTCTACAAAATTTTCTTTTACCAATTGCAACAAGCGACGTTTACTTGTAACAGTATAATTCACATTCCCTCTTGCAAATTCATATTGATGCGATGGGAATATTTCTAATTTTTCAATAAACCAGTCATATAATTCACGATGAGGTACAAACTCAAGTGTACAAATTGAATGTGTAATTTGTTCTATACTATCACTTTGCCCATGCGCAAAATCGTACATTGGGTAAATACACCATTTATCTCCTGCTCTATGATGGTGTGCGTGTTTGATACGGTATATCACCGGATCTCGCATGAGCATATTTACATGCTTCATATCAATTTTCGCACGCAATACTTTTGCCCCATCGGGAAAGTCCCCATTTTTCATTTGAGAAAATAAATCTAAATTTTCTTGCACACTTCGTTCTCTGAAACTATTTGTTACACCAGGCGAAGTGGGTGTTCCTTTTTGAGCAGCTATTTCTTCGGCTGTAGAATCATCAACATAGGCTAATCCTTTTTCTATTAACTTAACCGCATAAACATACAATTGATCAAAATAATCAGATGTATACAACTCCTCATCCCATTGAAATCCTAGCCATTGAATATCAGCTTTGATACTTTCTACATATTCCGTTTCTTCAGTTGTAGGATTTGTGTCATCGAATCGAAGATTGCATTTTCCATTATATTTTTTTGCAAGTCCGAAATTCAAACAAATACTTTTTGCATGGCCAATATGCAGGTAACCATTAGGCTCGGGAGGAAATCGAGTAAGGACTCTTCCATTGTGTGTATTGTTTTCTAGGTCTTTTTCTATAATTTCTTCCAGAAAATTCAGAGATTTCTCTTCGCTCATAGTATTCTTCTTATTTTGCAGTCAAAAGTACAGAATCATCAACTATTTGCACAGTTAAAAATGAACTATTAACTTAGTCGAAAATTTATTGCATGAAAAAAGTATCATTGGCATTACTTAGTTTATTGTTTGTTTTCAATTCTACTAAAGCACAGCTTGCGCAAAAAGGTAGTAGTTATCTTCAAATTGGATATGGATTTCCAAGTGCCATGCAATTTATGGGGCAAATATTCAAATTAGGCGCTTCGATTGAAACTGATGATGTAACAGCTACTTCTACATTTAAATATAAAGGATTTGGTCCTCTTCATTTTAGATATGAATACATGTTGGGTGGTCGAGTAGGTATGGGTTTAAGTGCCAATGCCGAATTTGGAAATTTTAAATTTGTAAACTCATATACCGATATTGACGATAATTATGTAACAAGTACAACCGATTTTAATTTCTCTAGTATCAATGGATTGGTACGAACCAATTTTCATTTTTTGAAAAATAGTGAAAAAGCTGATTTGTATTATGGACTCGGATTAGGCTATAGCTATACACGTGTAAAATTAAAAGAGACATTAGAAGGAGAAATACCTGACCCCGAAGACCAAGAATACATCAATGAATTCAATGATTATTTGAATTCAATTTTTAAGTTTTTTCCCGTAGCAGTGGAAAGTGTGTTTGGCGGTCGATTTGCTTTAGGTCAAAATGCAGGTATATACTTTGAAGTAGGCTATTCAAAAGCCTTTGCACAATTAGGCTTTTTTGCTAAACTTGGCAACCAAAAAGGATATAATCGTAGCAGATGGCAATGGTATTAATCTTTTTTAGCTAAAAAAGATTTGATCCCTTTTACAAGCTTATCAAGATCTTCTAGTGTAGTATATACATTGGGCGTGATACGAACGCCATGTATATTTTCCCAATTAATTGCGACTGTATGAATTTTGAAATGTTCCATTAAAAAAGAATCCAACTCTTCGGGCTTTTTACCTTCAATAGCGATATTACATATGGCACAACTAAAGCCTTTTTCCAAAGGGGTATTAATAATTACCCCTGGCAAATCTTTGACTTGATCTGTCCAATATTTTTTCAAATAAAACAATCGTTCCTCTTTTCGCTCGGCTCCTATCATATGATAAAAATCAATAGCCTTTCCAGTAGCTTGTTCAATAAAAAAAGGTCGAGTACCCAACGCTTCAAATTTTCGAATATCATCTTTCTTAGGATCCTCTGCTCCAAAAAGTGGGTAGATGTTTTTTATCTTTTCTTTCCGAATGTACATAAATCCTGTTCCTATGGAGGAAGTCAACCACTTGTGCAAACTTGTACCAAAATAATCGCAATCCAACTCGGGTAATGTAAATTGAAAATGTGCAAAAGAATGAGCACCATCTACTAGCACTTCAATTCCCATATCGTGGGCTCGATCTGCAATAGCACGAACAGGGAGTATCTGTCCATTCCAATTGATGATATGTGTGATATGTACTAACTTAGTTTTAGTAGTAAATTTTGAAGTATAAGCCTCGGTTAAATAATTATTATCCGTAGAAGGTAATTCAAGATTCACCCAGACTAATTTAATACCATCTCGAAGCTCTCGTTGTTTCCAGGCATTACACATATTGGGATAATCCTGTTTTGACAATACAACTTCATCGCCCGCTTTTAAATCCAATCCAAATATGATTGTTTCCAATGCTTCTGATGCATTGCGATGCAAGGCAATTTCTTCTGCAGATACTCCCGCCATAGCAGCAAGTCGTTCACGCAGAGGTTCGCGCCCCATATCAAGCACTCGCCACATATAGTAGCTAGGCGCTTCGTTACTCATGTCATGATAGCGCTTCAAAGCATCCTGCACTATTTTGGGTGAAGGGCTTACGCCTCCATTATTTAAATTGATAATCTCAGAGGATGTTGTAAATGATTGTTGTACATAATACCAAAAATCTTCATCCGAAGCCAATGTTGATGGTGGTATTTGCTCAGCATACGAAAGTGCTTTGTCAAGATCATGACTCCATGCTTTTCGATTAAAAAACAATGTGAGTGAAGCCAATCCTGTCGACTTAATGAATGCCCTTCTTGATGGTTTCATAGGATGAAAATAATACTCTAAGTTATCGCTTTTTAATATGGTTTCATAAACATTTTTAAATATGCTGAATCTATATTCTTATTCGATTGCTTCAACATTACATCTGATATTAAATAATAGTACGTTGAAAAATTAATTAATATCTACATTCAATTAGTCAAGTTGCCCATTTATTTACCAATTTCCGAATCTGAAAATAGTATTACCTTTGTGAATCATACTTATTATACATTGATAGAGAAAAAAAAGCAAATCAAAGAAAATGTAAATGCAATCCTTGCAGGATGGTTGCCACAAGGCAAAACTGAAGCCTTGATCACTGAGTACCTCGATGAATTATCTTTTCTGGCAGAAACAGCTGGAGCGAATGAAGTAAAACGTTTTTATCAAAAACTTGAACATCCCGACAGCAAGACCTTTTTAGGAAAAGGGAAGCTTGAAGAAATAAAAAAATACATAGATACACATCAAGTGGATATAGTCATATTCGATGACGAATTGACCGGATCACAACTTGCCAATATCGAAGAAGTATTGAAACGAAAAGTGATTGACAGAAGCGATTTGATTTTGGACATATTTGCATCACGAGCTAAAACTTCTCAGGCAAAAGTTCAAGTAGAGCTTGCACAATATCAGTATATACTTCCACGATTGAAAGGTATGTGGAAACATCTTGAACGACAAGGAGGTGGTATAGGGTCGAGAGGTCCGGGTGAAACAGAAATCGAAACCGATCGTCGTATTATCAAAGATAAAATTTCGCTGCTTCGAAAACGATTATTAGAGATCGACAAACAGTCATTTACTCAACGAAAAGAACGTGGTGAATTTATCCGTGTTTCATTGGTAGGCTATACGAATGTAGGCAAATCTACTTTAATGCAAGTATTGAGCAAAAGTGAGGTTTTTGCCGAAAACAAATTGTTTGCCACCTTGGATACAACCACACGTAAAGTGGTTTTTGAACGTACCCCTTTTTTACTGAGCGATACGGTAGGATTCATTCGTAAACTTCCACACCATTTGGTTGAAAGTTTCAAAAGCACGTTGGATGAAGTACGTGAAGCTGACATCTTATTGCATGTAGTAGATATTTCACATCCACAATACGAAGATCAAATAGCTGTTGTTAAAAACACATTGCATGATCTCAAAGCAGACGAAAAACCCACCATCATCATTTTCAATAAAATGGATTTGTATGAAAAAAATACATTTGATGAGTGGCTCGAACCAGAAGTAAAAGAAGACTTACTCAATCAATTAAAAAAGCATTGGAATCATGAAACTCAAGGCAATGCAATCTTCGTATCAGCCACTGAGAAAATGAATATAGATGATTTGCGAAAAGTAATCTTGGATAAAGTAAGAGAAATTTATGCTATACGATATCCATACAAGGATATTTTTTACGAATAGTTTTAAAGAAAAATATTAATAAAGTACGCTGGCATTATCCGTTACCATACCATGTTCGGTACGTAAAATACGAGAACGGAATTTCTGAAGTATACTATAATCGTGTGTAGCCATAATAATGGCTGTACCATAATCAACACATATTGAATGTAATAATTGCATAATTTCATCGGAAGTGTCAGGATCTAAATTTCCTGTGGGCTCATCGGCCAATATCAACTTAGGATTATTCAGCAATGCACGAGCAATATCCACACGTTGTTGCTCACCACCACTCATCTCATAAGGCATTTTATTGCCTTTTCCTTTGAGTCCTACTTTCCCCATTACACTGTCAATTTTCTCTTGCATCAAATTTTTATCCGTCCAACCAGTAGCTCTTAATACGAATAATAAATTTTCATTCACATTTCGATCCGTCAATAACTGAAAATCTTGAAATACGATACCAAGATTTCGACGAAGAAAAGGAACATTCTTCCAAGTTAGTTGTCTTAAATCAAAGCCACACACATCCCCTTCGCCTTGCAATAATGGGATATTACCATACAATGTTTTTAATAGGCTTGATTTCCCAGTTCCTGTTTTTCCAATGAGGTATACAAATTCACCTTTATGAATCGTAAGATTTACATCTTTTAATATCAAGGTTGAACCTTGGTAAATTTGTGCATTCTTTAATTGGAGTACAACTTGTGGATCGGCCATATTAATAAACTTAAAGAAACAAAAGTAATCTTTCTAAGGAATAAGTTCGAATCCATTCTTTTAAAAAAAACAAAAAATTTATTATCTGTTTAAAATTAGTTTTTGAGTATACTTTTCTTCACTTGTTTCAAATTCGAGTAAATAAAATCCATTGCTCAAGTTATAACCATCAAGGTTAATTTCAACCTTTGTTAATTGAATTCCTGCATCATTTGAATATAATTCAAAACGCTGTCCGGCTAATGAGCTAATGAACACCTTTATGTTCGATGGCTTTTCAAGTTTATAGGACATTTCAAAAGGTCCATTTGAAGGATTAGGTGATACATTAAAAAAGGCACGATGTTCGTCTACATAACCGATTCCACTTGGCGCAGGTGTAATGCCTGTGATAGTGACTGTATCATACTGAATACGATCACCACAAGGTGTTGTAACCCAAAGTGAAATTATATACGTACCATTGGCAGTATAGGTATGCGATGCAGGATTCTGTGTTTGAAATGGAGAATTATCACCAAAGTCCCAAATATAATTTGCTCCAGCAAGAAGTCCTGTTCCATCTGCAAGTACCTGTGGCCCTGTTTGCATGGTTGTAAATGAAGCTGTACTTGCAGGAATCTGTTGTGTAAGCATTATAGGCACTGCAACCAAATTATTGCTATAATCATTATCAGCAAATACACTATCAGGATCTGTAATAGAAACAATATAATATTCTCCGTTACAAATGCTGGCAAGGCTAATTGGTGAATTTAAGCCTGATGAATAAATATCTAATTTACCTGGAAATATACCTTGAAACTTACCACATCCTGAAAAATACCCTAGTCCATAATTTGTAAATTGATTCGTTTGATCTAAGATATTGCCTATATTATCTTTACATGCACCAGGATATCCATCACATGAAGACAGATTGATTAAACAATAGCTTTGTTTGACTGATGTACCTATAATTGGCCAATTACGAGGATTTGGATCAGTTGTTTTTTCTCGCAATGTAAAATCAGCCCAATTATCTACATGTATATGACCATGATTTGCATGATAGCTCATTAAGCCAGCCGACTTATCATAATAAGTAAGAGTATCATTATTGGCATGTTTTTGATAAATACGTTGATGCAATCGTTGTTGTACAGGCATATTGCCCGGACAAGTCGTTTGTGTACAAGGTACTTGTACAAGTCCACAAAAACAACTATCAACTGGTCGCACTTCTAAAGGCCCAATACCGATATTTGGTGTTCCATTACCAATTACGATTGAACCTGCCGATTCTATCATATCATTTGTAATCACCAATTCAGAGGATGTCATATCGGGCATTAAATCACAATCAGTTATTCCAGGAGGGCATTGACACGAAGGACATACAAATACAGTTTGCGGATAAGAAGGTGGATTACTTCCAAATTCAATACTTACACTATCCAAGGTTCCTACATTTGAAAAAGGATATGTATCCGTCACAAGTAAAAACCAAGTTCCATTAGGGTTTTGAGAGTTATTCAACAGATTCAAATTTTCCATCGGTTTATACATACCATTGAAAGGGGGTGTACCTTGCTCTATATTATAAAATCCATCATTTCGCAATGTGGTATTTCTAAAATCGACACCATTTTGCCCACCAATTGAAGTAAACAATAAAATCTCTGTATTGTCTGGTGCCTTTAATTTTACTTGTAATTCCTGATCACTTGGATGTGAAATACCTAATTTCACATTGAGCAACCCAAAAGCAGAATTAATCGAATTTTGCAAACCTGAAACTGTTATTGGTATAATCAGGGTTTGGGCATTCGAGGGAATAGAATAACCTGCATAGTTAACAAATACTTGTGCGTTAAGAATAGTAGATGCAAACAGGAACAACCAAAGTATTTGTTTTTTCATTTGTTGAATTTTGGAGTAAGATAATACAATTGCATATCCGTTACTTTGCCACTGCATAAACTGGCTATGTAGTGAATAAATATTTTTGTCATTCAAAAACTAAAGATATGACAATACTAGAATTCATACAAGAATTTCCTGACACCCAAAGTTG
>JBIIJQ010000130.1:0-3544 GCA_044233655.1 Chitinophagaceae bacterium
GTTTTTCCTTAGCGCAATCTATGATGGTTCTATTGGAACCAGAAGATATTGATGCATCATCGGCATATGGTGTACCTACTTCATTTAATGCAATTTCTACACTATCTAATTGTAAAAGCGTGCCTATCCATTTTTTGTTGGTTGCATTTACAGTTAAAATTTCTGGAATACTTACAATCCGAGGTGTTACAACATTTGGGTAGTTTGCTTTAACAACATACTTTGTAATCAAGTTTGTAGGTATATCACTTAAAGAATTAGAGTTGTCGGGCAAATAGCCTAATTGAACGAAACCATTGTACTCTCCAATATATAAACCTTTACATTTGATATAGATTTTACGACCAATTGGATAATCGGTATACAAGGAATTTCGGCCTAACAATACAGCAATACCACTTGAAGTATCTTGTATCACGATTTGCTTATAAAAATTACCAGAACGATCATCTGCTATGACAATACCTGAAATAGTTAAATCTGTATCGATTAATGTTGGTTGTCCTGTATACAACGTATTTTTTAAATACCAAATATTACTGTTCACAGTAAGATTAGGATCTATATTTGAAGCATCAGGCGGGGCATCAAATTTTTGTTTGACACATGAGGTTATAGTAAGCATCGAAATGCTTATTAAAACGATTGCGGAAAATAGTATTTTTTTCATTTTATTATTAGTGTATTAATTGTATAATTATTTAAATTAGAATCGTAAGTTTAAGTTGATAAAATATTGGATACCCAATGCACTAGCATATTTAGGTGGAAACCAATCAGGATTTTCGTTATTAAATCGCAAGTTCTCAAACCCATATAATCTTATTTTTTTATTGTTCAACAAATTTGTCAATCCAATATTTAAAGTCAAATATGTTTGGCTACTAGCTTTTTTAATGTATTTATTCACTTTAAAAGATTTTCCACCAAATAAATCAACAGTATAAAAATTTGGAAGTTTTTGTTGATCTAAAATTGAGTGCCATTGAGTTGATTCTGTTTCAACTAAATCAACGCCACTTTTTGTACGTCTTGTAGGAGCAAAATCCATCCAGTTATTTGCTAAATAATTAAACGAAAGTGAAGCAAACCAGAATTTTTTGGAATTGTATCTTAACTGAGCTTGAAATGACGCTTGAGGGCCAGAAGGAACATAATAATTTTTCATGTACACTGTATCTGTACCGGTAGATACTTCTTGTAAAATATTATTAGATGCTAACGTATCATTGTCAACATAAATGTTCATATAAGGACGACTTGTGTAAAATGCTTGGGTAAATGCACCAGCCAAATTCAATTTAAACGATGGTGAAATTTTGATTTCAGTACCTAATTCGATTCCTGTATAGCGCTTATTAATTCCTTGAAGCGCCATGTTTACAAATGACAAATCATCATCACTAAAAAAACGTTTAATGTCAGCAGCATCTTTCACCTCAGTTGCAAATATTGTCAAACGACCTTTCACATTTGGTGAACGCAATAAATAACCAGCTTCAATGGTTGAAACCTTTTCAAGTGTTGGATTTGAAATCATTGAATTTCTCGTACGAGGTGAAACAATTACATTATCAACAAAAGGAGCACGAGTACCTAATGCACCATTTACGTACAAATAATTTCTACCATTTAATTTATACGTAAAGCCTCCTTTTCCTCTATAGGTAAAAAAAGTGTTAGTTGCAGATTTGCCATAGGAAGTTAAAGGATATAATCCAGATTTATAATTTCCTTCACGATAAAAATTAGTGTAACCTAATTCACCTGCTAAAAAGAAATCAAACTTATTAAAATTAAATACACCTTGTGCAAACCATGCTGCTTTTGTAAAATGAATATCATAATCGTATCCATAAGTGTCGCCTTCTTTACGTTTAACATCCTTATCCAATAAATTGATTTTATCAGCATCGGGCACACCATTGAATGAGCGTGCTGCAAATTGATTTAAATTTTCCCAATATTCACCCCCCATAAGATCTTCTACACGTACAAAATTATGGTTCACTTGATTTTGGTAACTCACCCCAGAATAAAATGTAGTATGATCACTAATTGCACTTTCTAAGTTTACGGCTAAATTCAATTTTTTAGATCCTTCAACAGTCGAGTTTACTATATATGTCGATTTTCCATTCCCAGATAATCGATTTAATCTATTTGCCTCATATAAATCATCCCATTTAATTTGGAGAAATTCATCTGGATTTGCTTTCATTCGATCTGTCAATTCTTTTGCTACAGAAGGTGAATCGGCATAACTTGGCATATAACGATAATAATCAGGCTTAGGATCTGCACCATTAAACCAATCTATTCCTGTAGTGGATGTCTCACCAAATTGATACGAAATAGCTGAAGTAAGAATAGTACGAGAATTCAACTTTGCATCATGCGACAATATAAACAATGGCATATGTGAATTTAAAACTCTTGAATTACGAACTTTACCATCTTGAAATCCCCAATATGGATTGTAGTAATTTGTTCCAGCTAAATCAAACATCTCTTGAGTGGCAGGTCCCGCTTTACCGCGTTTTGTTGGTGCCCCCACGATCATCAAATTAATTCCGTGATTTTTGAATCTTTTTTCAACTGCAGCATAATAACCAAAGGCATCATAAAACGTACCTCTAATTTGACCTTCTTGAGCCCATCTACGAGAAACAGATAAAGAATAAGCCCAGCCATTCTTCATTAAACCTGAATTGTGTGTTAACATGATTCGATTACGATATGATCTATTTGTAGCTGTATAAGTCAATCGAGTTCCTTTACGTTGATTAGAGGCTGTTGCATCTAATGAAGTATTCAATCCAAATCCTCCAAAATTAGTTTCGTTCGGTGCTAAACCTAAATTTAGGCTACGTCCACGAAAAACATCATTTAAACCACTCCATGAATTAAAAAAAACGCCACCTTCTTCAAGATCATTCATAGGCACTCCATTCATATAAAGGACATTATTATCATTTTCGTATCCACGCATACGATAAAAATATTGCCCCCAACCAAATGTTGCAGCAGATAAGTAAGCATCTTGAGCAGCATTTAAAACACTTGATATATTTTGCCCACCAGAACTAGCAGAATTGTCATCAAGCGAACCAGCATCTTCAACACTTGCAGCAGAATTATCCAATGTATAATTATTCGTATTGCTCGCAACAGTAGCCAATTCTACAACTCCAGCATCTGCATGATCGCCAGTGACACTTATATTAATTGTTTCTACAATTTCACCTTCAATTGTAAATGTCATTTCATAACTCCCATAGGGGATATTACTAAAGTTAAAATCACCCTCACCGTTGGATAAAGTCATCACTTTGGCAGTTGGCAATGTAACTGTAACATCAAAATAAGGCAACTTAGTATCTTGATGTATAATTTTACCCTTTATCATTCCTGATTGAGCTTGTACAATTACAGATGATAAAAGCAAAATGAAAGTTAAAATTTTGTTCATATTTATAAATAATTAGCAAAAGTAGTTTTTTAAATGAGGATATTCATTAACAGAATGTTACTAAAAAGTGAG
>JBIIJQ010000131.1:0-3518 GCA_044233655.1 Chitinophagaceae bacterium
GCCGAATTGTCATCAAGCGAACCTGCATCTTCAACACTTGCAGCAGAATTATCCAACGTATAATTATTCGTATTGCTCGCAACAGTAACCAATTCTATTACTCCTGCATCTGAATGGTCGCCAGTAACACTAACATTAATTGTTTCAACAATTTCACCTTCAATTGTAAATGTCATTTCATAACTCCCAAAGGGGATATTACTAAAGTTAAAATCACCCTCAGCATTCGATACAGTCATTACTTTGGCAGTAGGTAATGTAACCGTAACATCAAAGTAAGGCAACTTAGTGTCTTGATGTATAATTTTTCCTTTAATCATCCCTGATTGTGCTTGTACAATTACAGACGATAAAAGCAAAATGAAAGTTAAAATTTTGTTCATATTTATAAATAATTAGCAAAAGTAGTTTTTTAAATGAGGATATTCATTAACAGAATGTTACTAAAAAGTGAGATGTGGATAAAATATGATTAAGAGGCAAAGGCCTATTTTACCAACCATTTCTCAACCGAACGATGTTGGCCATTGCTTATTTCTACCCAATACAATCCTGTTTGTATTCCGCTAATAGATTCTTTATAATAATCCTGATTAAAATGAATCTCTTTATTAAACAATAGTTTTCCTGTAATATCTACTATTCGTAACTTACAAACTTGATTCGTAAAGTAATCGCTGTATATTTCTAAGTTAGAAGATGAAGGATTTACTATATTAAAATACCTTAGACCATTCATTAATTGTGCATCTTTAATTCCATTCGGAAAATTGAATTTGAAATAACTCATTACTGGTATGTGATCTGAAGTTGTAGTAGCATAAGATTCAATAAAGCTTTCAGATTCTGTAAAAATAAAACAGCTACTATCTGCGTAAAATGGATATAAAGCAGAAGATGCAACCACATTATCAATAATATGATCTGTAGAAAAAACAAAAGTTGTTTGGCCTACAAACATAGATGGCAGGGTAATGCCTGTATAGCCTGAATTTAACAAATATTGGTAAGGCGATACAGTTTGGCCAGTGACAGCCGACCCTTCCAAATAATCATTGAAATCACCTAAAACAATTACTTTTTTCCCAGGAAATAATGCATTTAAACTATCCGTCATTTTTTGTGTACCACACACTCTTCTATTATAATCACTCAAGGTAGTGCTTGCCTTCGCATGAATATTTGCAAAAATGACTGTATCAGCATTACCAGATGCCAACTTTAATTTTGCTTTAAAAATAAAAGGGAATCTTCCTGAAGAAAAACAACTATAAGCACTCGTATCAGCAGGATACGTGGATGCTAATAATCCAAATGTTCCTAAGTTATCTATTTTATTCGTATTATAAATATAGCCTAGTTTTTGACAAGAAGCATAAAATCCACTTGCAGGTGAGGTTACACCAGAACAAAATGGCGAAACAACATAACTATAATTAGGACCCAAAGCGGCTGTAATAGAAGCAATCTGATTCACATTGACAATTTCTTGTAGGCAATAGATATCCGCATTGATTTCTTTTAATAGTTTAGTAGCATTGAGACGAGCTAGATTTGTATCACAGGCGCAATTAGAAGGATCACCAAACCAACGCATATTCCAATTAAACACCCTGAGTGTTTTACCATCGGGCAATGATGTGCCAAGTAATTGAATTGATTCATTCATTAAATTGCCATTGTAACTAAATGTAAGTTTTTTGCGATATACCTTATCTGTAATTGTAGGTGAAATACGAACATAAACAGTTTGTGATACTCCTCCTGCAGCTGATGTATAATTCAACGTGTTGGAATAATTGATTCCATTTTTTGATATTTCAAAAGGGGCAGGCACATCTACATCAAAACTTGTAGAAATTGCTGACATGTTGAATGTAAAAGTTACAGGTGTAGAATTACCGCCTACACCAGCTTGTCCCACATTCATAAACTTTTTTGATACAATAAGAGTACCATTATTAATATTAACATCATCAATTTTCCATGTTGCTGCTGCTACTGTAGTGGATGTATACTTAAAGGCTATATACATTGGAGCAGAATTATAGGCTGTTAAATTAATGGGTCCACTTAAAAACCAAACATCCGAATTGGAAGTAGGAAGCACTACTGGCAACGCAGTCCATGTAGCCGAATTGGGATTACCTGTTCCTGCATAATTGTACGATATTAATACTTGAATAAAATTACCTGCATATTTTGTTCTCGACCAAAAAGACAACATAGGTGCCAAAGTCGTATTTAGATTTACTAAAGGCGAAATAAGCCAATCTTCGTTTGTATTGTTTCCACCACCACTGTACCCACTCATTTGAACTGCTTTACCAACATAGCCTACAGTTGTACATGACCATGTATCAGAACCAGTTACACTGTATTTAGTCCAACCGGTAGGAATCCCACCAACACAACTAGTAAAATCTTCATGCAAAGATGTAACTTGAGCATGACTGCTATATAAATTAAATAAAAGAAATAAAATAATTAAGTAGGATATCTTCTTCATTTGGCAAAAGTAAATATTTTATTTCCCAATAAAAAAATTAATCGTCAAACGCATTTGATAAAACAGTCTTGCTATTCATTTTGGTTTCATCTAACTCGCCTTCCCATCTTGCAACCACTGCGCTTGCAATACAATTACCCATTACATTGACACTCGTACGAGCCATATCCATCAATGCATCTATACCTAAAATAATATACAAAGGCCACTCTTTCAATCCTAAATGACTAAAGGTTGCAATAGTTCCAAGTAATATGACAAAAGAAGCACGTGGTACGCCTGCAACACCCTTACTCGTAATCATAAGTGTAAATACAATAAACAACTGCTGTCCAATACTTAAATCGACGCCACAAGCCTGAGCAACAAATATACTTGCCAATGACAAATACAATGTAGTACCATCTAGGTTAAAGCTATATCCCAAGGGCATTACGAACGAAACTATTTTTCGAGGCACTCCATATTGCTCCATATTTTTCAACGCCTTCGGCAACGCACTTTCTGAACTGGCTGTCGCAAAAGCTAATGTAAATGGTTCGGAAATTACCTTGAATAAATTTCGAATATTCAAACGAGCAAAAAATGCAATAGGTATAAGCACTAAAAGAACAAACGCTATTAATGCACCATAAAGAGTCAGTACAAGGTAAATACCATTGAGCAAAACTCCAATTCCCATTTTACCTACAGTATATGCAATTGCCCCTCCTACCCCAATAGGAGCAAAATACATGACAATATTCGTAAATTTAAACATGGTCTCAGCAAGACTTTCCGAAAATTCGAGCAAGGGCCTTTTGAGTCGATCACTTAACATTGCCAATGATATTCCAAAAATGATACTAAAAATAACAACCTGCAAGACCTGTCCTTCAGAAATAGACTTAGCTATATTTTCGGGAAAAATATGCAAAACAATCTCTTGCCAAGTTTGTTGCTTGGCATCGGGCATTTCTTGATTAGTTGTTGTAGGAAGTATGATGCCACTACCTGCCTTTGAGAAATT
>JBIIJQ010000019.1:0-43424 GCA_044233655.1 Chitinophagaceae bacterium
GCTAATCCAATAAACAATGCCAATGTAGTAGCTGTATAAAAATAAACCAATGACTTCCATGCTATGCGTCCTACTTGTTTCAAATTAGAATGTCCGGCAATACCAACAACCAACGTTGCAAATATCAATGGCGCTATGATTGTTTTAATTAATTTTAAAAATATCTTACTCAAGATATCGAGTTTGATTGCTATATGAGGAAAATCATATCCAATTTCAACACCTACTATCATTGCTATTAAAATCCACGTAGGCAATTTCTTAGTCATCCATCCATAGTAAAGCAAAATAGCTATTCCTATACACCTCAATACGAATAAAACATCATCACTAAAAATAAGTATAGATGGATTCAAAATATGTACCAACAATATAAGTACTGAACTTATTAATACAACAATGGACAATTGCTTATTCTTCATGAAGCGAATTTATAAAAACTAATCAAGGAAATGAGTGCTCTTTTTACAATTAATTCATTAGAAGCCGTTTTTCTTTAATAATATTGTGGTTCTTTTCTCACTTTAATGAATTCAGAAGGTACTCAAATTAATAAATATATTAGCTCTACAGGTTACTGCTCGAGAAGAGAAGCTGATAAATTGATTGAACAATTCAGGGTAATGATTAATGATGATTTGGCAACCCCTACCTCTAAAGTATATCCAGGAGATCAAGTAATTGTAGATGACGAACCACTCAAAAAATCAAAAAAACCTCCAGTTTACATAGCTTTTAATAAACCCATAGGAGTAACCACAACCACTGATTTAACCGACCGAACCAATATAATCTCTTACATCAATTACAGTAAACGAATATTTCCAATAGGACGACTCGACAAAGATTCTGAAGGACTCATACTGCTTACAAATGATGGAGATATTGTCAATAAAATATTGAGAGCTGGCAACGAACATGAAAAAGAATACATTGTGTATGTAAACAAAGCAATTACGCCTGATTTTGCAAAAAAAATGAGCAATGGCATTCCAATCATGGGAACTATTACGTTGAAATGTAAAGTGAAGCAAGAAGGTGGCAAACGATTTAGAATTACACTCAAACAAGGTCTTAATCGTCAGATTCGAAAAATGTGTGAATACTTGGGGTATGAGGTAGTATCGCTTCAGCGAGTCAGAATCATGCATATACAATTGGATAAGCTAGCACCAGGCAAATGGCGTTATTTATCACCGGCTGAAATACAGCAGCTCGAACATTTACTAAAAGAATCTAGCAAGAATTAGAATAATAATTCAATTTATTTTTTTTATAATTTTGTAAAAAAAATACCATGAAAAAGATACTTATTTTTTCTTTTCTTTTGGCTTCTATTCAAACATTCGCCAGAGGTGAAAAGGAGTTAATCAATCAACAAAAAAAGCAAGAAAAAATTATTAAATCCGCTCATAACAAGGGTAAGATTACCGAATTGGAATATGACAAATTGATGAATGAACAACAAATCATCAAATCCTCGATTCGAAAAGCTGCCCTTGATGGTGTATGGACCTCTAGAGAATTGAACTATGTCAATGGAAAACTTGAGCGGGCAGAAAAACGATTGATTCGTTACAAAAACAATTCAGAAATATACTAAGCATACATAAATAAAGCCACCAATTTGGTGGCTTATTTTATAATAGTGTCGTGCGTGAATTACTTAACAGCATACATAATCTCTTTTGCAATTTTTACCGTTTTCTCAATAGAAGGTAAATATTCAGCTACCAATGTAGGGGCATAATGCATATTCGCATCGGCACTACAAATCCTACGAATAGGTGCATCCAAATAATCGAAGGCTTCCTTTTGTACACGATAGGTGATTTCAGAAGAAATACTTGCAAATGGCCATTGTTCCTCAACGATCATTAATCGATTGGTTTTTTTCACTGATTCTACAATTGTATGCCAATCCAATGGACGTATTGTACGTAAATCGATCACTTCTGCACTGATTCCTTCTTTTTGTAATTCTTCAGCAGCACCCAAGGCCACTTTCATCATTTTATTGTATGATACGATGGTTACATCTGTACCGGCACGTTTTATATCAGCTTTCCCAATTGGGATTAAATATTCTTCTTCAGGCACATGTCCCATATCGCCATACATTACTTCACTTTCCATGAATACCACAGGATCATTGTCGCGAATAGCACTTTTCAAAAGTCCTTTGGCATCGTATGGATTCGAAACAGATATTACTTTTAATCCAGGCATGTTGGCATACCAACTTTCAAATGCAGATGAATGTTGTGCACCTAATTGCCCTGCAGAACCATTGGGTCCTCTAAATACAATAGGACAACTAAATTGACCTCCACTCATCGACAGCATTTTGGAAGCATGATTGAATATCTGATCAAGCGGCAACACAGCAAAATTCCAAGTCATAAACTCGACGATTGGTCTCAAACCATTTGAAGCTGCGCCTACTGCAATAGCGGCAAAACCTAATTCGGCTATTGGAGTATCTATAATACGTTTAGCACCAAATTCATCCAACATTCCTTGACTCACTTTGTAAGCACCATTGTATTCTGCTACCTCTTCCCCCATTAGAAATACCGATTGATCTCTTCGCATCTCTTCTTGCATGGCTTCCCTGAGGGCTTGTCTAAAGGCTATCTCGCGCATATTGTATTTTTTTAAAGCATACAAAAATAAGGAGCAAAAGTTTATAATTAAGTTTTTTTTTATTGAAACGAAAATAGACCTATTATCTCTGTTTTTATAATTTTTCTAACAGAATACAGCTAGCTGAATATCAAAAAATCGATTACATTTGTGCACACATGTTAATTTAATATCACTAAATAGTAACCAAATTATTATCCAATTGACTGAAATCAAATCGTATATCAATTTTATAATTCAACAATGGCGATATGCTTTTAAGGATTCAATGTTTGCATTAAAAATGCTATTAACTCCAGGTTTGTTTATACTTTACTCTGCAGTTACACAACACTTAGGCACCTATGTAGAAATGAGAAAAGGAGTAGTATTAGAAGATAAATTACTTTATTTATTGCCAAGTTATGATTTCTCTTTTTATGTGTTCATTTTACTTTACACTTCACTTACGCTGGCAGTTATCACACATCTCGACAAGCCTAAAGTGATATTGCGTATTATTGAAATGCATTTTCTTGTGGCAGTCATTCGCCAGATTTGCATATTACTTATAGCTCTCGAACCACCTATAGGATTAATTGTATTACGTGACATTTTTTTAGAAAATACTGTATACCCAAGACATTCACCCTTGACCAAGGATTTATTTTTCAGTGGTCATGTGGCAAGTATTTGGCTTTATTTCCTTTGTACCGACCGTAAATATGTTCGTTATTTTTTATTATTCGCAACGTTTATCATGAGCTTTATGATCTTGAGTATGCGTGTTCATTATACATATGATGTATATGGAGCATTACTTATTACATTCCTTTTGTTTAAAGCACCTATATGGATTAAAAATTACATTTTTGATGGTCGATTTGCAGATGCAAAAAGCAGAATAAAGTAATTGAACCTAAAGTAGAATCCCTTTTAAATAGAGCATAGCCACCGAAAAATAAATTAATAGTCCTGTTACATCGACCAATGTAGCTACAAATGGTGTAGAGGATGCTGCTGGATCGGCACCTAAACGTTTAAGTAATAATGGCAACATAGACCCCATTAATGACCCCCACATTACGACTCCTATTAAAGATGTACCTACAACCAATGCAATTCTAAAATAATGTTCGCCAAAAGTAGGTGAAAATAAATGCCAAAGACTGATAACGGAAAAACTAAATACACACAATGTTAACCCAAGAAATAACCCCGAAAATATTTCTCGTCGCATAACAGTCCACCAGTCTTTAATTGTAACCTCTCCCAATGCCATAGCTTGAATAATGAGAGTGGCCGCTTGAGAGCCACTATTACCTCCACTTGAAATAATCAAAGGAATAAAGGTAGCTAACATAACGACTTTAGCGATTTGCCCTTCAAAATTTGACATGGCAGTTATAGTAAGCAACTCACCGAAAAACAACACAATAAGCCAAACAATATGGATCATCCAATGCTTCGGTACCTCCTATTCGTTGAATATCTTCAGTATACTCCTCTTCTACAACCCACAACACATCATCAATCGTGACTATTCCCAACAAAACATTGCGATCGTCTACAACAGGCAATGCCACTCGATTATTCATTTGAAAAACATTGGCTACTTCTTTTTGATCATCATTTACATGCAGTGAAATGAAACGACCATCTATTAAGTCCGACACATGGGTCGTTTTGGGGTCTACCAAAAGAAAATCACGAATCCTAACATCATCAATTAATGTTCCATTAGCATCAGTAACATAGATAACATCAATGGTTTCAGAGCTTTTACCATAATCACGTATATAAGTTAATACTTGCTCTACAGTCCAGTCCAGTTCAACATCAATATAATCGGGTGTCATAAGCCGTCCCACACTTTCCTCAGGATAACCTAAAAGAGATAATGTTATTTTTCGTTCCTCTGGATTTAAATGTTTAATTATTTCTTTAACTGTACTACTTGGCAATTCACTCAATAAAGATGTACGATCATCCGGTGGTAAATCATTCAGAATTTGTACAAGCTGATAAGGCGGAAGTGATTTTAATAATTCCTCTTGAATACTGACATCCAAAATTCTAAAAACAGCTAACGCACGCTGAAAATCCAATTGTTGAAAAAAAGGCAAGGTATGCTCAGGCATTTCATAAATCAATTCCGCTACATCTGAAATGTTTAAGTCATTAATTAATTCACGCAATTCTACTGACGCATCGAGCTCAATAAGTTTTTCGACTCGCTCTACCAATACCTTTATTTCATCTATTTGTGTTGACACCATGCAAAAGTAAGTGTTTAAAGGTGTATTTTTGTTGAGGATAAATGTTTTATTTTTTTGATAATATCCCTTTATTAATGGCCTTTTGAGGTAAAATATTTTATAAACTTAAAAAAAATAGAAAATAGTTCTAAAATATTCTTTTTCTGTACAAAATATTTCATTACCTTTGCATTCCCAAAAAACAAAAAGTAATGGCTCGTATTTGTCAAGTAACTGGAAAAACCCCTATGAAAGGGAATAAAGTATCATTTTCTAACAAGAAAAGCATTCGTCGCTTTATGCCAAATTTGCAAAGCAAGCGTTTCTTTCTTGCAGAAGAGGACAAATGGATCACATTAAAGTTAACTGCTCATGCTATGCGTACCATCAATAAACGTGGTTTATTGAATATAGTAACAGAAATGCGTGCAGCTGGCGAAAAAATATAATTAAGAACGTAATAAAACATTAAGTAATGGCAAAAAAAGGTAATAGAGTTCTTGTAATATTAGAATGTACTGAGCACAAAGATTCTGGTTTGGCTGGTACAAGTCGATATATGACTCAAAAAAATAAGAAAAATACCCCAGAACGTATTGAGTTAAAGAAATTTAACCCAATCATGAAAAAATATACAATTCACAAAGAAATTAAATAATTATAAGTCATGGCAAAAGCAGCTTCAAAAAACTCGAAAGTTAAAGATTTAAAAGCTTCAGCAGAAGCTAAAAACTGGACGAAAGTAATTCGTGCGGTAAGAAGCCCAAAATCTGGCGCTTATACATTTAAAGAGCAAATCATTCACAAAGAGAAAGTGAGTGATCATCTTGCAGGAAAATAATTTTACCTGTTTGTAAAAATAGTAAAACCACCTTTTGGTGGTTTTTTTATGGTTTGTTTTATTTTTTACCTAAACCCATCATACTAGTAAAGCTTTTTTCTTTATAGAGTAGACGTATAAGACCATCTGCTAAACCTATTTGAGGCACAAAAATATCTGAGATTCCTGCCCATCTCATCACTGAAATATAAATCTGTAAAGCTGGCACAATAACATCTGCACGATCTAATCTAAATCCATATTTGTGTATACGTTCTTGTATAGTTAATGCACTCATTTCTTTGAAATAGTCTCTTAAAAGGTCTAGAGGAATTGGCTTGTCTTGCTTTCGCTTCGACATAGAAAATATCTTACTAATATTACCACCTGTGCCGATGGCTACATTTAATCCTGGTTTTATACTAGCCTTAATGAAATTTTTCATTTCATCCCAGTTGTCTTCATCCACTTGCCCTTTCAACAATCGTATAGTACCAATATTAAATGACTTTTTAATTACATCCATTGACTTTCCATACATAGTCAATTCTGTACTTCCACCCCCTACATCAATATATAAATACGTAAATTTTTTATCAAGGGTTTCTGCCAAATGTGTTTCGTACAAGATCATGGCTTCCTGACTACCTGTAATCACTTCAATTTTTATTCCTGTTTGATCTTCTACTTTGTGAATAATTTCGATTGAGTTAATTGCATCACGCATAGCAGATGTTGCACATACTTTCAAGCCTTGTACGCCATATACATTCATCAAATGTTTGAAGGCTTTCATGGTTTCGATTAACTCATTTGTTTTCGTTTCTGAAATAAATCCAGTTTCAAAAACATCAAATCCCAAACGCAATGGAACACGCACTAAATTTACTTTAGTATAATCTAGGCTACCATCTTTGTATGTAGATACATCATTGATGAGTAAACGAACAGCATTGGAGCCAATATCAATCGCAGCAAGTCGCATTAGGAAATTTTATAGCACAAGGTAAGAATATTCGAGAATAGAAGTATTAGAAAACTAATAACTTTTATTTTTTAAATAATTATATATTTCCTCTTGCGAACGAAAATCATTATCATTACCAACCTTTTTTACATAAAAGTTTTCTTGTTGATTATCTAAAATTCTTGCTTTCACATTTTCTGATAACTGTATTTGCAAAATATTTTTTAATTCGTCTTTGATTTCTGTATCAAAAATAGGTGTAGTTACCTCTATACGATAATCGATATTTCGTATCATCCAATCTGCACTAGATATATAGAAATCATGTTTATTTTTATTATTGAAATACAATATACGAGCGTGTTCAAGATATTCATCTACTATACTAATCGCTTTAATAGGTTTGGGCCATTTAGCATTTTCAGTCAATACACCACAGATACCTCTTATGATCATTTGGATATTTACGCCAGCTTTTGCAGCAAGATAAATCTCTTCTATTAATGCATTATCCGACAAACTATTAAGCTTAATAATAAACCCTGCAGATGACTTATGTTTTAAATGGTTAATTTCATTTCTGATTTTGTCAATAAAAAAAGAACGGGTATTAAAGGGAGACACAATCAACGTTTTACATTGCTTAATTTTTATCAAACTTTCTGGACGTTCAATAAAATCAAATACTCTTGAGATATCAGAAACAATTCGTTTATCTGCAGTCAATAAGCAATGATCGCCATAATACTGAGCAGTATTCTCATTTAAATTTCCTGTACTTACAAACCCATAGTGTTTCAATGTTTTAGAAATACGTTTTGAGATTAAACATATTTTACCATGAATTTTTCTATCAGGCAAACCTACCAATACCTTCACTCCCTCTTCTTCTAACAATCTTTTCCATTTCAAATTGGCTTCTTCATCAAAACGAGCTCTTAATTCAAGAACAACTGTTACTTTTTTACCATTTCGTAATGCATTAATAAGTGCTTTGATAATTTTAGACTCTTTGGCTAATCGATAGCAAGTGATTTTAATAGACTCTACATAAGGGTCGATAGCAGCTTCACGAAGCAAATCAATTATAGAATCAAATGAATGATAAGGAAAATGTAACATCACATCCTTACTATTCAAAACTTCTAAAATACGAACTGGTTGTGTAAATAAAGGATGTACAAAAGGTTTATTTCGCGTGATTCTTTTATCAAATACTTCCATAGGAAAATCCATAAAATCTTTGAAGTTATGAATACGACCTCCTGCTATGAGATTGTCTTTACGTGTTAATCCAAGTAATTTGATTAAATAATTCAATAAGTTTTTTTGAATTGATTTGTCATAGACTAATCGAACTGCTTTTCCTTTTTTACGATTTTTGAGCCCCTTCTCAATACTTTGTATAAAATCAGTATTTACGTCGTTGTCGATATCCAACTCAGCATCTCTAGTAACTTTAATGATATAACCCTCAAAAGAATCAAAGCCAAATTGTGTAAATAAATTAGGCAAACAATATCGAATAATATCCTCCAATAAAATGATATTTTTTTCACCCTTGTTGGAAGGTAGAATTAAAAATCGTGGCAATACATTGGTAGGAACTTCAATTAATGCATAGCTGTTCATAAAGGAATTACTTAGATTACTTAATGAACAAGCCAAATAAATTGACTTATCACGAAGCAATGGCAATTCAGGAATACTTTCAATCATAAGTGGAGCAATATTGGTCCTAACTTTATCATTGAAATAATTCAATACAAATTCTTTTTGAACTTTATTTAATTGATTCTCATTAACAATCGCAATTTTTTCCTTTTTTAATTCTAAGAGAATTGAGTTGTAAATTCGTTCAAATTCCTTTTGTTGATCTAGTACAGTTAACTGAATTTGCTTTAAGATATTCGCAGGCTTTTGTTCTAAATACATTTTGGCCGTTTTGCCAAATTGAACCATACGATTTAAGGTAGCAACTCTAACCCGAAAAAACTCATCCAAATTATTAGAAAAAATACCTAAAAATCGAAGCCTTTCTGATAAGGGTACAGATTTATCATTTGCCTCTTGTAACACTCTAGCATTAAATGCCAACCAACTTAAATCACGAATAATCTTAGGACTTGTAACAATTTTTTTCATAAAACTACTTACAAAGATAAAGCCAATGAACAGTATTTAATGTTAAGTTTTTTTTTCTAAATCAGCACATTATAATATTACATTTTAGATTCAGTGGCTTGTATAATTGTTTGCTCCATGGCATTTGATTTTTGTAAAATATCACTCGCTTCAGCAACTAATTTTTCTGCTATAACTTTATCTTTCAAGCCAGATGCATTTATTTTTACATTTAAGTAAGCTCCATAAATAGCTGTTCGAATACATAGTGCTCCAACACCAGCATCTGTTACACTATTTGGATTTCCTTTTTCAACCATTGCCTGAGCAATTTCATATCCACTAAAACAAACTTGCATTGTTTTTAATGGAATTTGAGTTGCATATAAAGTAGCATCTTGAATAGCTTGTGATCTAGCTTGTTTTTCTTCATCAGAATTTTTAGGTAACCCAAAAGCATTCATTATTTTATTAAATGCATTGGTGTCTTCATCTACCAATTTCAATAATTCATCTTTTATAGCTTGACCTGTTGAGGCATAATAGCTAAAATATTCCCATTGATCATCCCATCCTTTTTTATGTGAACTTAAATTGGCAACCATAGTCGCTAAGCTTGCGCCTAAAGCACCTACATAGGCACTAATACTTCCACCACCAGGAGCAGGACTTTCACTGGCTGTTTCATTGGCAAATGCAACCAAATTCATATCAATTAATTTTTTTGACGAATCCTCTTGCATTACATACTCAATGATTTTTTTCTTTGGATCAAATGGTGTTAATTCATCTAATCCCATACTTTTTACAGCAATTTTAATAATTTCTTCTTCACTAATGCCTACGCTTCTTTTTTGCTTTGCTAAAAAATATTTACCTGCATCGAGCACAGATTTCAAAGGAACCAAACCAACTAATTCACTACCAGTTACACGCATGCCTCTTGCATGTGCACGTTCTACAGCTGTGTCAAATGCAATGTGTAATGGCGTGATACTAATATTCGTTAAGTTCATTGAAATTTGTGCAATGCCATATTCTTCAATATACCATCCGATGGCTTTTACACTTTTTAATAAACCTGGTTCACGAACTTCAGCTCCATTGGCATCTAATACTTTTTTACCATTTTCTTCTTTCACACGACCATTTTCACGAAGGTCAAATGCAACAGAATTTGCTCGACGTGTAGACGTCGTATTTAAGTTTACATTATAAGCAACTAAAAAATCTCTTGCGCCAATAACAGTTGCACCACTCTTTTCATTAAAAATTGCTTGGCCAAAATCAGGTGCCCAATTGGCGTCTTTAATTTTATCACCAAAACCTTCATATTCTCCTGCACGAATAGTAGCTAAATTTTGTCTGTCTTCTTTTTGTGCAGCACTTTCATATAAATAAACCGGAATGTTCAACTCTTCTCCTACACGTTTGCCTAATTTTTTTGCATACTTTACCGTTTCTTCCATGGTAATTCCTGCAATTGGGATTAAAGGACAAACATCGGTTGCTCCCATACGAGGATGCTCACCTTTATGTTTGGTCATGTCAATCAATTCGCCTGCTTTTTTGATCGCCAAATAGGCGGCATCAATTACAGGCTGAGGCTCTCCTACAAATGTCACAACGGTTCTATTAGTTGCTTTTCCTGGGTCAACATCCAACAATTTTACCCCTTCTACTTTTTCAATTTCATCTGTAATTTGTTTGATGATATTCAAATCAACGCCTTCACTAAAATTAGGCACACATTCTATAAGTTGTTTTTGCATTATTCCGTTTTTGAAGTTGCAAATATAGGAATAGTAATGTAGAGTTTAAGATTCCATTGAAAACTAAAAGCTATTCTTTTTAATTGTATAAAAAATTAAATATTAATTTTTCAATAGTTTAAATGTTGTAAAATTTTTAGAATCCGATATCTGAAGAATGTAATTCCCTGTCGACCACTGCTCCGTATCTATAGTAAACATGGCCGATTTAGATGAATTTTTACAAAAAACCTGAATTCCATATATAGATTTTACTTGTATTGAAACAGGATTTGCAATTGCACTTAAATCTATCAACAATTTATGTTGAAATGGATTGTTATATTTTATAGAATTGTGAAGCGTACTAGTATTACTTACTTCAACAGGAAAGCTGACAGGATATTTATTACAATAAATAGAATCAACACATTCGCCAGCAATAAGATTCGTATCAATTACATTCCTGATTGAATACCAGCCAGAATCGCTTAAAGGAATATTTATACTATCAGTTACACTTGTGTAAGCTTGATAAAAACTGTTATTTCGAAATAAATCAAATTGAAATTGTCCAGAATTACAAAATCGCACTTGGGTTTTCATTGTATCAATAATCGATGTATCTGTAATGAAATAATGAGCCTTGGGAACCGATAAATTTCGTTGTATAAACGTATCAATATTGATACAAGGTGGAAACGTATGATCAAGAAAATCATAGAAATAACTACAATTTGAAAGCCCATTAAAATAATTTTCAGTATAGTGAAAATCATGATCAGGATCCATAGTCAATACAGGATCTCCATCTCCCCATGTAAACATATATTGACATGAAGAATTCAATATTTTATTTTTAACTTGAATACGATCGTAGTAATCAACCAATGTATCAAAACGCAATCTTAAATAATCTTTCTCATCTGTACAAGTATCAAAATTAACAGAATAACCTCCCGAAATTAGAGCCACATCAGGTTGAATATAAAATGTAGATAATAAGGAAGCATACCCACCTTCAGACAAGCCAAATAAAAAGACCTTATCATATTTCGATTTTAAATATTGAATCATTGCTATAATTTCAATAAGATAATTTGTTCCATAATATGTATTTGCTGAGGATAGATACCAGAAAATCCATGAATTTAATTTATTGTTTCCCCAATGATATGCTCGTGATTCTTCATTTGGCTTCACCAGTGTAAAAACATCTCCAAAATTCAAACAGTTATTCTTCATACTGCACAATGTATTATGATAGCCCACTCCTCTAACAATATCGTAGGCTTGATTTCGTCCAGATCCTGGAACAATTAAAAATGCATTTTTACAATAATTACTGGTTGTATCTGGATAATATATAGTATATGCTTTCCCGGTTTTATTGTTCAATGTAAATGGCAAATAAACCATTGGATTTTGTTGATTTAATAACGCTGGATTCACATTAAACGAATTATTGATAGCTGTATCATATTGCAAGGAATCAGTTAATGTTAAAGACTGAATATTATCCAAATCCAATGTATTGAACTTAAAACTAGTATCTAACATCAAATAATGATTATAAAAAGAACTTGGTTCTGGATTATGCAACCAATTTCCGGGCGTGACTGAAGTGTCTATATATATAGGATGATCATACCACCCTAACATAGCAGCACTATCTGCTGCAGAGAACTGAGAAAAACATATCTTGGGAATTAATTGTGAAACAATTAAAATGATGAGATATTTATTATATATTTTATTCATTCAAATTTTCTAATTGAGAATTAATAATTAAAATTACAAGTTAAATATTAGGTTTAAAAACAATTAATTAAAGAACTAAATTACTTAATGATTAGCACCTAATTTGTAATTTTCTATTTATGAGACTTATCTCAAATCGTTTAGATGAAAAAAATTCCCCATCGATCTGAGCATAAACTTCATTCTCTGTTTCGATTGTAATATCTGTTAATGTTTGATGATGTACAAAAGGCAAACTCAAGTGAGTTCCTTTTTCGACTTTAGGTAACGCTAATAATCGATTGAAAATTGATAATGGTTTGCAATAAAATAGATTTAATAATCCGTCATTTACTTCAGCTAGTGGCGAAACCATAAACCCACCCCCAGTTCTTGATGAGTTTGCTATTGAGAGCAACATACACCGTTGTTCAATAGTTTTTCCTGCTATAGTAATTTTATATGCTGGTTCTTTAAATGAAAAAATCTTCTTAAAAACAACAATTAAATATCCAAGATGACCTCCAATGAGTCTAATGGAATTCATGCTTTTCAATACTTCTCCATCAAATCCAATTCCAATACCATTTATGAATAGTTTGTTGTTACATATTCCTATGTCGATTGGCTTAATTTCATAATTTTGGTTGTGTTTAAATTGTTTTTCCCAAGAAATATTGCCGTATAATTTCCAATGAATATCATTGCCTGTTCCTCCAGGGAAAATCAATAATGGTCTATTGATTTCGAGATATTTATTTAAAAAATAGTTGACTGTACCATCTCCACCTACCAGCCAAATTTCATGATACTGATTAATATCAAGAGGCCATTCATCTTCTGAACATAAAATAGAATGACTATTTAACTGACTTAATTGAAAGGCTATTCGCCTTCCTTTTCCTTTAGCTGAAAAAGTATTGTATAATATGGCTATTGTACTTGTCAAATAATAACTTAGTTTGACAAATATAACAAATTATAATCTGAGAATTCTTACATATCCAACCCAAACTTCTTACCATGTTCAATGGCTTCATCGTAACCTGCATCGGTATGACGAAGTACACCCATTGCAGGGTCGTTGTGTAAAACACGTCGAAGACGAGCGTCTGCATCAGCTGTTCCATCGGCAACTATAACCATACCTGCATGAATACTATAACCCATACCTACTCCACCACCATGATGCAATGAAACCCAACTTGCACCACCTGCTGTTGAAATCATAGCATTTAATATCGGCCAATCTGCAACAGCATCTGATCCATCTTTCATAGCTTCTGTTTCACGGTTTGGTGAAGCAACAGAACCACAGTCTAAATGGTCACGACCAATCACAATTGGCGCTTTCAACTCGCCATTACGAACCATTTCATTAAATAGTAATCCTGCTTTTTCACGTTCACCCATGCCTAACCAACATATGCGAGCTGGTAAACCTTGGAAAGCGATTTTTTCACGTGCCATATTTAACCAACGAATTAATCCTGTGTTTTCTGGGAATAATTTTTTTAATGCTTCGTCAGTTTTGTAAATATCTTCAGGATCACCACTTAAAGCTACCCAACGGAAAGGACCTTTTCCTTCACAAAATAAAGGACGAATATAGGCCGGCACAAAACCAGGGAAATCAAATGCATTTTCTACATGTCGTTTGTCTTTTGCTTGACCTCGTAAATTATTGCCATAATCAAACGTAATAGCACCACGTTTTTGCAATTCCAACATCAACTTGACGTGATGTGCCATGGTGTCTAAGCTTAAATCGCAGTATTTTGCAGGATTCTCTTCACGGAGTTTGTTCGCTTCAGCAACCGTCATATGTTCTGGAAAGTATCCTATTAACTCATCATGTGCAGAAGTTTGATCTGTCAAGGTATCTGGCGTAATATTTCTATCAACCAAACGTTGTAATAAGTCAACCGCATTACAAACTACACCAATTGAAATGGCTTCTCTATTTTCTTTAGCTCTTAATGCTTCATCAATGGCTTGGTCAATGTCATCATACATTTTATCGATGTAACGAGTCTCTATTCGTTTTTCGATACGCCATTTTTCTACATCAGCAGCTAAACAAACCCCTTCATTCATGGTAATCGCTAATGGTTGAGCTCCACCCATTCCTCCTAAACCAGCTGTTACATTCAACGTGCCTTTTAAAGTACCATTGAAATGCATATTGGCCAAACTTAAATAAGTTTCATAGGTTCCTTGCACAATTCCTTGTGAACCAATATAAATCCAAGAACCTGCAGTCATTTGACCATACATCATCAAGCCTTTGGCATCTAATTCTCTGAAATGTTCCCAAGTTGCCCATTTCCCAACTAAATTAGAATTGGCAATTAACACTCGGGGTGCATCTTTATGGCTACGCAAAACACCAACAGGCTTTCCACTTTGAACCATTAATGTTTCATCTTCTTCTAGGTTTTTTAACGATTCAAGAATTTTTTCAAAGCTTTCCCAATTACGTGCTGCCTTTCCTAAGCCACCATAAACGATTAATTCATCAGGACGCTCAGCAACATCTGGGTCAAGATTATTCTGAATCATACGATATGCAGCTTCTGTTACCCAATTTTTACAAGTTAGTGTAGTTCCTATTGGCGATTTTATTGGTCTTGCTTTATATTCCATTACTAAAATTTGAGGGTGCAAAAATACACGCAGAATTTGAAATGCATTTGATAAATGCTTAAAATGTCATTAGTTTTACTGAATGGCAAAAAGAATTCTCTATAGTATTCTATTTTTATGCTGCTTTGCAAAACTAGCTTTAGGTCAAAAGCAAGAAAAATGGATTATTATTAAAGGTAAAGTAGTAGATACATTTGGCTATTCTATTTCAAATGCAAGAATAGCATTAATCTCAAAAAATGGCCATGACAAGTGCATCAAATACACTGATTCGTTCGGTCAATTTTACTTCAAATTAAAAAAGAAGAATATTGACAAGTATGCACTACGTTGTTATTTTTTCGGGAATTCAAACTCCAACAAACTACTTTCAGTAAATGATTTTATAACGACTGATAAATACCAAGTAGGTACTAATGTATTTTATTTTACATCTAAGAAATTTAGCTTTTCAAGACCTCATTTCGGAATTTATACTGTACTTCGATGTGAACTTTCAGCACACAAATCGTTGCATGATGAAAAATATTGGCGAAATCTGCCAGTTGATCAAACTAGCCCTACAGAGATACTAAAATCTCAATATTCTTTTTTAAAATAGGATAACAATTACATTCGAATTAAAACGAATCGAAAACTATTGAAAATAAACTGAATAATACCTATGTAATTTCAAAATAAAGTCTATGTAATTTCAAAATAAAGTCTATGTAATTTCAAAATAAAGTCTATGTAATTTCAAAATAAAAATATATTTTTGTACTAGTAAATTCATATTTTACAATGCTTACAAGAAATATTATCAAATCTATCAATGAATTAAAAAAACAATTCCCAATTGTTGCAATTACAGGCCCACGACAATCGGGGAAGACGACACTACTCAAAGAAGCATTTGCCGGATATCAATATCTATCTTTAGAAAATCCTGACACCCTAGAATATGCCAATAGAGATACGAAAGGATTCTTAGCTGAATACAATAATCATATCATTTTTGATGAAGCTCAACGATGTCCTAAATTATTTTCGTATTTACAAACCATCGTAGATAATCGAAGAGAAATGGGGCAGTTTGTTTTATCCGGCTCTCAGAATTTTCATTTAATGCAAAGCATTACACAAAGTCTTTCTGGGCGAGTAGCATTGTTTAAATTATTGCCATTTGACTTTCAAGAATTAAAAAATGGGAACCTATTTCCTAAAACATATCAAGAAGCAATATATAAAGGATTTTATCCTGCCATTTATGACAGAAATATCAAACCACAAAACTACCACAACAGCTATCTTCAAACGTATGTAGAAAGAGATATATCTGATGTGCTACAAGTTCGAGATATAAAGCAATTTAGAGATTTTGTAAAAATATGTGCTGGACGTGTAGGGCAAATTTTAAATATCAATTCATTGGCAAAGGACTGCGGCATTACACAACCTACCGCAAAATCATGGTTATCCTTATTAGAAAACAGCTATATCATTTTTTTATTACAACCCTATTACAACAACTTTAATAAGCGTGTATTGAAAACCCCAAAACTATATTTTTACGACACTGGTTTAGCATCATTTCTATTAGGCATCAGGAATGCCAAAGATGTAGATTCGCATACGATGAAAGGTGGATTATTTGAAAACTTAATCATAGCTGAATTAGTAAAAAAAAATCATCACTTTTATCAACTAAAAGAATATTGGTATTGGCGCGACTCGAATGGAAACGAAATAGACTTACTGTGCGAAAACAAAGAGAAGCATGATATATTTGAAATAAAAGCCACTAAGACAATCATGTCAGATTTATTTAAAGGACTAGATCATTTTGAAGCTACAGCAGGAAAAGATTTTGTAAAAAATAAAATCCTAGCATATGGTGGAGATGAAAGTCAAAAGCGTACAAAATATACCATTAAAAGCTGGCAAGAAATATAAACAATGTCTACATGGAATGCATATATCAAAGGGTTTAAATCATTTCTTCAATTGGAGAAATCACTGAGTGAAAATTCTGTAGAGGCTTATTTACATGATGTTGAAAAGTTACAGCAGTATCTTCTCTATTCAAAACAAGACCAATCAATGGAACAAATAGATCTCACAATGCTACAAGGTTTTCTTAAATGGATACATGAATTAGGTATGACACCCACATCCCAAGCTAGAATTATCTCAGGATTGAAAAGTTATTTTAAGTATTTAGTGCTCGAAGATGTGATCAAAAAAAATCCTACAGAATTACTCGAAGCACCTAAAACGAGTCGTAAACTACCTGATACATTGTCAATAGAAGAACTAGAGTTACTATTTAATGCAATTGATTTATCCCAAGCTGAAGGTACAAGAAATAAAGCGATACTAGAAACCATGTATAGTTGTGGACTTCGAGTCAGTGAATTAACCGAACTTAAAATATCCAACATCTATACCGATGTAGAGTTCATTCGAGTTATAGGAAAAGGAAACAAAGAACGACTCATTCCAATAGGCGAATCAGCAATAAAACATATACAATTCTACAAAGAAGGTTACAGAAATCATATTGCACCAAAAAAAAATTGCGAAGACGTTTTATTTTTGAATCGTCGTGGAGGGAAACTTTCAAGAGTAATGATATTTTATATCATCAAAGATTTAACTGCCAAAGCAGGATTGAAAAAAAATATTCATCCACATACGTTACGCCATTCGTTTGCAACACACTTGGTAGAGGGAGGTGCTGACTTACGCGCCGTTCAGGAAATGCTAGGGCATGAAAGCATTGCTACAACTGAAATATACACACATCTAGATAGAGAGTTTTTAAGAGACACCATTCACCGATATCACCCTCGATATCAATCAAAATAAGTATACCCATTCATGGTATTAAATTTCAATTTGAAATTGAAAGAGACTGTTGTAACTTTATAACATGAGTTACATACTTACTGCCGATCAAATCAGACAATGGGATCAATATACAATCGAACATGAACCTATTTCTTCCATTGAATTAATGGAGCGTGCTGCACTTCAATGCAGCCAATGGCTAATGCAGCAATGGGATACCGACAGACCATTTATCCTATTTTGTGGCATTGGAAATAATGGAGGCGACGGGCTAGCCATTGCTCGGCATTTATTGGAATACGGATATCATGTAAGTGTATTGATAGATGATGTAGAGAAAAAAAGCAATGACAATCTCACCAATCTAAAAGAACTATCTTACCTCTATAAATCATGTATACACTCTATCGAAAGTGAAATAACAATCCCTTCAAATGCAATTATTATCGATGCATTAGTTGGAACAGGATTAAAGCAATCATTGAAAGAAAAAGAACAAAAATGGGTCACTCGTATTAACTCACTCCCTAATACAAAGGTATGTATAGATCTCCCTTCGGGGCTTTCGGCCGACCAATTTCTACAAACTGAATCCATTGTAAAGGGAGACTTTACATTGACTTTTCAGGTATATAAAAAATCGTGTTTATTTCCTGAAACAGGAATTAACTGCGGTAAAATTATCTTATTAAACATTGGGCTACATCCTGATTTCTTAAAACTACATACTTTCAATTTGCTAATTATTGACAAAGAAATTCTTCATTCTTTTTATAAAAAAAGAAGTTCATTTGCTCACAAAGGGATTTTTGGTCACAGTCTTCTATTGGTTGGTAGTGAAGGCAAAATGGGAGCATGTATATTAGCAGCCAAAGGATGCTTACGAAGCGGCACTGGATTATTAACATTATTGATTCCCTCCGACCAAATTCAAATAGCACAAGTAGCTGTTCCTGAAGCTATGACTATCAACTATGAAAAGAATAATTCTCTACCTAGATTAGATGCCTATTCTTCTATCGGGGCAGGCAGTGGCATAGGACAACATGAAACCAGTATTCAGCTTATTTCTCAATTAATGACTGAATCATCCTTACCCATGGTACTTGATGCTGATGCTTTAAATATAATTGCTAATAATTTTGAATTACTTCATGCAATACCAAAAGAAAGTATATTAACTCCACATCCAAAAGAGTTCGAACGACTATTTGGTGAAAGTGAAAATTCATACCTTCGACATGAATTACAATTACAAAAGTCCATCGAACTCGGTATATTTATTTTACTCAAAGGACGATACACTTGCATTACATCACCTGATGGCAAATCCTACTTCAATACAACAGGCAATCCAGGCATGGGTACTGGAGGCAGTGGAGATGTATTAACTGGCATTATCACTGGTTTATATGCTCAATATCATGATATGTTAGAAGCAGGCCTCTTGGGTGTTTATCTTCATGGTTCAGCTGGCGATATAGCAGCACAAAAAAAATCCGAAGAAAGTTTAATTGCTTCGGATATTATTGATCAGTTAGGTCAAGCTTTTAAGGATTCATTTTATAATGCTGAATAATAGCCTTACAACCTTCATTTATTTCATCAAAGACATCATAATAGCCATCGAGATTTCCATAATATGGATCTACGACAGAACGATTCTCATCGGGGTACAATTCTTTTAAAAACAATTCAACTTTATCTGGATTAAAATAATGGCCACTGATATCTTTAATCTCTTCATAAACATCCGAAGCGAGTGCATAAATTTTATCAAATTTTGTTATATCAGCATGGGTAAATTTCCGAGCACGTTGTTTTGATATATCAATACCATTTTCGAGACATACTCGTTGGGAATGCTCGTGTGGCGCCTGACCTATGTGATAAGATTCTGTGCCTGCACTGTCAATTTCCCAATCCAACTGCTCAAGACCACAACTATGTTTCATCACACCTTCAGCTATAGGAGAGCGACAAATATTGCCTAAGCAAACAAATAGTATTTTCATTTGATATTAATTTATGCCCAATTGCTTTTTAAAATAATCCAAGGTAATTTGAAGTCCTTCTTTCCGATCCACCTTTGGTTCCCAATTTAGAATTTCTTTAGCTCGTGTAATATCTGGTTGTCGTTGTTTAGGATCATCTTGCGGAAGAGGATGATAGACTATTTTAGACCCTGTACCTATTAATTGTTGAATTTCTTCAGCAAAATCTTTCAACGATATTTCATTTGGATTTCCAATATTGAGAGGCATATGATAATCACTCAATAGTAATCGATAAATACCTTCCACTAAATCACCTACGTAACAAAAAGAACGAGTTTGTGAGCCATCACCGAAAACCGTTATATCCTCGCCTTTTAATGCTTGACTCATGAATGCTGGTAATGCACGTCCATCATCCAGTCGCATACGTGGTCCGTAGGTATTAAATATTCGTACAATACGAGTTTGCAAACCATGAAACGTATGATAAGCCATCGTGATAGCTTCTTGGAATCGCTTAGCTTCGTCATACACACCACGTGGCCCTATTGGATTTACATTTCCCCAATACTCTTCATTTTGAGGATGAACCAAGGGATCGCCATATACTTCAGATGTAGAAGCTATGAGCATTCGTGCATTTTTTTGTTTGGCCAATCCTAACAGATTATGGGTTCCCAAAGAACCTACTTTCAAGGTTTGAATGGGCATTTTTAAATAGTCGATAGGACTTGCTGGAGATGCAAAATGTAATATATAATCTAGTTCACCAGGTACATGTACGAATTTACTGACATCGTGATGATAAAATTCAAAATTGGGTAATTTGAATAAATGCTCAATATTTTTGATATTGCCAGTAATCAAATTATCCATGGCTATTACATGATAATCTTCCTTGATAAATCGATCACACAAATGGGATCCTAAAAAACCTGCACCACCCGTTATAAGAACTCGTTTCATTGTACTTTTTTAATTAATTGTTTTACGACCGATTGAATTGTAATAAAAACCTTGTTCCTCCATCTGATGTAAATCGTATAAATTTCGGCCATCAAATATGACTTTAGATTTCATTGCCGATTTCATAACATCAAATTCAGGCGTACGGAATATGGTCCATTCTGTACAAATTGCAAGCGCATCTGCACCCTTTAATACTTCATATGCCTCATTGCCAAATGAAATATGCGACATCAATGCAGCATGATTTGATTCAAAATAATCCTTTGTGTTTTCCATCCCTTCTGGATCATAACAAATTACTTCAGCCCCAGCTTCTACTAATTTAGGTATAATATATAATGCTGGTGCTTCTCGAATATCATCTGTATTAGGTTTAAAAGCTAACCCCCAAATAGCAATTTTTTTGCCTTTTAAATCACCATTAAAATATCCAATAATTTTGTCAGCTAAAACTAATTTTTGATTATCATTGACATTCATTACAGCATTTAAAATACTATAATCATAACCATATTGACTCGATGTTTGAACTAATGCTTGCACATCTTTAGGGAAACAACTACCTCCATAACCAATTCCAGGGAATAAAAAACGTTTACCTATTCGATTATCACTCCCCATACCTTTACGTACTGTCTCCACATCTGCACCTACTTTTTCACAAAGATTAGCTAGTTCATTCATAAAGGTTATACGCATAGCTAAATAAGAATTTGCTGCATATTTGGTAATTTCAGCACTACGTTCATCCATGAAATAAATTGGATTTCCTTGGCGAACAAAAGGATTATACAATTGTTCCATCAATTTCTTTGCCCTATCAGAACTACAACCAACTACAACTCTGTCTGGCTTCATGAAATCATCAACCGCCACGCCTTCTCTTAGAAATTCTGGATTACTCACTACATCAAATTCACCTGAATAATTTTCGTTGATTTTAGCAGCCACTTTTTCAGCAGTACCAACAGGAACTGTGCTTTTATTGATGACTACTTTGTATTGTTTGATATCTGCTAAAATCTTACCTATTTCAGAAGCCACACCTAATACATAGCTTAAGTCTGCTGATCCGTCTTCACCTGGAGGTGTTGGCAAAGCCAAAAATATTAAATCAGATTTTTCAACAGCCATTTTTAAGTCTGTTGTAAAGTGTAATCTTTTCTCTTTCAAATTTCGTTGAAATAAAACCTCTAAACCAGGTTCATAAATCACAATTTCACCTTTTGAAAGACGATCTACTTTGTTAGCATTTATATCTACACAAATGACATGATTACCCGATTCGGCAAAACATGTTCCAGAAACTAATCCTACATAGCCAGTTCCAACTACTGCAATATTCATTATTTTAAACTATTTACAATGTTAATAAAATTTTCTACAATATACTTCTGTTGCTCGTCGGTCATTTCTGTGTGTATGGGTAATGAAATAACTTGAGTTGTCAAAGATTCCGTTGTAGCTAAATCAAACGATTTTACACCTTCAAATATTTTTTGTTTATGGGCAGGTATAGGATAATAAATCATACTAGGAATTCCTTTCTCCTTTAACAAATTTTGAACTTGGTCTCTTTCCACACCATTCAACGTCAAGGTGTATTGATGATACACATGATAAATGTTTTCCGGACAATAAGGTGTCTTAATATTCGGATGATTTGCAAACGCTTGATTATAATAATCTGCAGCTTTGCGACGGGCAGCACAATATTCGTCCAAATGAGGCAATTTAACACGTAAAACAGCCGCTTGCAATGTATCCAAACGTGAGTTACACCCAACTATTTCATGTACATATTTTTGACGCTGACCATGGTTTGCAACCATTTTCATTTTTTCTGCAAGTGCAGAATCATTGGTGCAAAGTGCTCCGCCATCGCCATAACAACCTAAATTTTTAGAAGGGAAAAAGGAAGTACTTCCAACATGACCTATTGTTCCATTGGCTTTGCGAGTTCCATCTTTAAATGTATAATAACCTCCAATAGCTTGAGCATTATCCTCAATTACATATAAATTATGTTTGTTTGCAATAGCCATAATAGATTCCATATCGGCCGTTTGTCCATACAAATGAACTGCAACAATAGCTTTTGTTTTTGGGGTAATCAATTTTTCAATTGCATTCGCATCCATACAAAATGTGTCAGGATTTACTTCACAGAACACAATATTCAATTTGAGCAAAGCCACCACCTCAACAGTAGCAATATATGTAAATGAAGGTGTGATAACTTCGTCTCCAGGCTCTAAGCCTAATGCCATCATGGCTATTTGTAATGAGTCGGTTCCATTAGCACAAGGAATGACATGTTTCACATCAAGATAAGATTCTAATTCCTTAGCAAACAGCCCCACTTGAGGTCCATTGATAAATGCTGTGGTGTCAATTACTTCTTGCATTGCGGCATCTAGCTCTGATTTAATTTTTTGGTATTGACTTTTAAGGTCAACCATTTGAAGATTATTCACGTATAATAGTTTTTGATTGGGCGCAAAAATAGTATATTCTTAGGATAATTTCATGGGCAATAATTTGAATAAAAGAACGTTTTATGATCTTATTTGTTTACCTTTTTTTGACACATACCTATTAAAAAACTCAAACTGAAACTTCTTTTTCATTTTCTTTATTGAATTTAATTGGAAAATAAAGCTCGAATGATGCAAATTTGCATTAGATAATACATTATGCTAAAAACAATTTTCAATATTTTAATTCTTTGTTGTCTTACGAATATGGCTTTGGCTCAAGTGGATGACCTCAATAGTGAACCTACAAAAACATCACACATCCTTGCTAATAAAATATGGAATTTAGATGTAATAGGTGCAATGGATTTCCCTCAGGCTGATATGGCCAAACGCTTTGGCACTAGCTATCGAATAGGTGTAGGAATCAAGTATAAAACAGCTAGTAATTGGATTTGGGGTGCCAAATTCGAATTTATCACTGGCAATAAAATGCGCGACGATAGTCTTATGATTAATATAAGAACATATCAAGGTGGAGTTATATCTCAAAATGGCGACTTGCTCAATGTAGGCTTATTTCAACGTGGTTATATGACAGGTATTCAAGTTGGTAAAATTTTTCCTTTCTTACAATTAAATCCCAATTCAGGTCCAATGATGTTAGCTTCAGCAGGATTTATGCAATATAAAATCAACATTTTTGATCGTGATAATTCTTTTCCTCAATTGCGTGACGAATATAAAAAGGGGTATGACCGTTTAACCAATGGTATTTATGTAGAGGATTTTATAGGCTATCATTATTTCGCAAAAAATAAATTAATCAACTTTTATGCGGGGTTCAATTTCGTGTGGGGCTTTACCCAAGGTCGTCGTGATTATTTACTCGATTTGGGACGTCCAGACACAGGAAATAGAAATGATATTTTGACTGGGTTCAAATTTGGGTGGGTACTTCCAATTTACAAAAAAAATGTTGAAGAAACCTACTATTAATTAATGTTTAGCCTATTCTATACTATTGGGATTCGATTCTACTATCTGTCGATACGCATAGCATCTATATGGAATCCGAAGGCAAAAAAATGGATCGCAGGACGAAAATCTATCCCATACGATATTGAAAAAATCACCTCAGGTAGTAAAGAAATTATCTGGTTTCATTGTGCCTCCGTGGGAGAGTTTGAACAAGGCTATCCATTATTGAAAATGCTAAGAAATGAATATCCGAAATATGCATTTCATATCACTTTTTTTTCCCCATCAGGCTATGATTTTGTGAAACAAAAATACCCTACAGAATCATTAAGCTTTTTACCGTATGATATTAATGCTGATTTATATTTTTTTATTAGAAAAATTAAACCAAAAGCAGTCATTTTAGTTAAATATGAAATTTGGTATCGATTGATTAAATTATTGAATGAGTCAGCTATACCTACATTTTTGATTTCAGGATTTTTCCGTCCAGATCATTTTTACTTCAAATGGTACGGAAAACCATTTATTCAAAGTCTTAAAAAATTAAATCATCTTTTTTTACAGGAAGAAAAAAGTCAAACGTTGCTTCATTCAATTGGTGTAGATAATACAACTGTAGTTGGAGACACCCGTTTTGACAGGGTTATAGAAACATGTTTACTAGATTTTCAGGATTCAGTTATTGAGAATTTCATTCAAAAATCACCCGTTTTTATTGCCGGCAGTGTATGGGAAAGCGATCAAGTTGTGTTGAATAAAATAATACAAAGCTTGCCTTCCGATTGGAAAATCATCCTAGCACCTCATGAATTCGCCCATTACAACACTGATTGGATTCAAGAAAAAACGGATTTTTACACGAAAGAAAAAGAGAACAATGCTAGAATATTAATTTTGGATACCATGGGGCTTTTATCTCGCATCTATCGATTTGCCTCTTTGACCTATGTTGGTGGTGGGTTTGATAAAGGGTTACACAATATTCTTGAACCCGCTGTATATCACAAGCCGATTCTCATTGGGCCAAATTTTTCTAAATTCAATGAAGCCGTTCAACTTGTAAAGCTAAAATGTGTTTTTGTAGTAGAAAACAACGAAAAAACGTCCATTTTAATTCAAAAGTTAATCTATGATATACCTTTTTTAGATTCAATTCAGACTAAACTTGAAACATTTATTTCAGCAAATACAAACGTTTCAGATAAAATAGCTGTCTATATAAGAAAGAATAAGATATTTTAATTTCAGAGTAAAAGCCCAACATATTTTTACTATTGAAATGTATGAACTATATTAGCAAATTAAATAAAGGGCACTTTACAATACGATGAAACATTTAAGCATATTATTAGTACTTATAGCATATATTTTCATTCCTAACAAGGCAAAATCTCAGTTGATTAACAGCTTAGACACCTTGTGTATCTATAATGAATTACAGTTGTCAACCCCTGTTAACAACGCATCGAGCTATTATTGGGGCTTTTGCTCAGCTTACCTCAACAATATCCCAACTGGCAGTAGCATTGCTGCTGGCACAGGCTTAGACGCCCCTTCTTCATTAGCTATGGGAAAAGATGGCAGTAATTATTTTGTATTTGTGGTGAATACGAATAATCCAAGAGATGTCATACGTTATGAATTTGGCTCAAACTTATCAAATGCACCTTTAGCAACTAATTTGGGGAATTTTGGCGGATTAATCCCAATCAATAGCAAAGGAATGGAATTAGTCAACACTGGTGGAAATTGGTATGGATTTTTATTAGGTGGCACCAATGCTGTCAACTCTGATATGATTCGATTTGACTTTGGCAACAGCCTTGCTAATACACCTACAGTTACTGACTTAGGCAATATCGGTGGTCTTTTAATCAATCCTCAAGACTTATTTATTTTTTCTGAGGGAGGCAATTGGTACGCATTTACCAACAATGGTTTTACTGGCAACTTAATTCAATTAAATTTTGGGGCATCAATAACAAATGTACCAACTTTGACTAACCTTGGCAACCCAGGTACATTGGCTTTCCCAACTGGATTTTGGCCTGTATTTGATGGGGCTAATTGGCATTTATTTGTAGTTAATCGTTTATCACAAACATTGAGTCGTCTAGATTTTGGGAATTCGTTATTAAACCCTGCAGTAGAAACAAATCTGGGTAACTTTGGTGGTTTGCTAAATGGCCCTCGTGACATTTCAATATTAAAAGACTGTGGAAACTATTACGGTTATATTACTAATGAAGCAACAAATACAATGGTTTTGCTTACGTTTACTAATAATATTACTTCGGTTCCAACTGCAAGCGATTTAACCAATTTTGCTGGCTTTAATGGGCCTCGATACTTAACGCGCTTCATTCGTGACAAAGACAATGTCTTTTCTTTTACAGCAAACAATTTATCAAACTCTATTTCAAGACTCACATACAGTAGTTGTAATGCTTCATCAATTCCAAGTTCAACATTACAAACTCCTCCACCGATTCAATATTCTAACCCAGGCACATATAATGTTTATTTTGTCTCAGATGAAGGATTACCAACAATGCAAGTAGATTGTAAATTAATTACTGTTTTACCAAAACCTAACATTGAAATAAATAATGATACGTTGATTTGTCAAAATGATACCATTTTATTGGTAGCCAATGGTCCAGGCCTATTTAGTGCTGCTTGGCAAACACCTATTTACAATGCTGTTGCGCCTTACGATACCACATCTATACGTGTATATCCTCGCGAAGATTATGAGTACAATGTACGTTTAGAATTTCTACCAAATGGCGGTTGTCGATTTGATACTTCTGTGATGGTAAAAGTAAGCCGAGTAGTTGCAGATGCAGGTCCCGATCGATGGGTAGCAGATGGAGCTACAACTGTACTTGGAGGTCCTAGACTATCAAGAGGGCAAGAATATTCCTATGCTTGGTCTCCTTCCCTTTACTTAACTTCTCCTAATGTTGCAAATCCTACTTGTGCACCACTTGATGTGCAACCTTATTATTTAATTGTTACAAATGATTCAACAGGTTGTTCTTCATTTGACACGACTTGGGTTCGCACAGAATGTACTGATATCAATTTGCCAAATGCTTTTAATCCAGTAAGTGATCAACCTGAAAATAGAAATTTTGGGTTAATCAATAACAATGTAGTTAAACTTGAATATTTTAAAATATTTAATCGTTGGGGACAAGTTGTTTTTGAAACTACAGATCCAATTAAAAAGTGGGATGGCACACAAAACAATATTCAACTTCCTCCAGATAACTATGTATGGATTGTAGATGGTTATTGCGATAATGGCAAACGAATTAAAAAACAAGGAACTGTTTTACTTGTAAGATAAAACAAATAGTAATTTTTTACAAAAAAGCATCTTCTCGGAAGATGCTTTTTTATTAATTGAAACTGGTCGAGAATCATAATTAAATTTCAACCTTCTTTAGTATTATACTTTAACTAAAGTATCTTATTGCCCTTTCTTTATAAATTCAGAAAATAATTAACACTTATAATGAAATAAAATGCGAATCTGATAACAAAATAGCCTCAAATTATTTTCTATTCTTTAATTGTTATCCAGGTATTTGAAATTCCAACTGACTTAACTAATTCAAAAAACAATTTTCCATTATCGGGATGTAATCTAACACAACCATGAGAAGCCTTTTTGCCTAAGCGAGCAATATTACCAGTTGTAGTACCATGAATAGCAAAACCCCCACTTATAAAAACAACATAAGGCATATTACCTAAGCCATTGTAATTACCTCCAGGAAATTTTTTAGAAGTATATTTTTTAAACATTGGACCTGAAGGCCGAGTGTCAAACGTTGGTGTTTCATGTTTTATATCCCCTGTAGACACTTTGAAAGAATCAACTAAAACTCCATCAACATGTAAATATAATTTTTGTTTGCTCTTTATAATTTGAGCCCAGACTCTACATTGATTTTGGCGACAATCACCGGTTGTTTTTTTAGGCTGCAAGGAATCTTGAATTATAAATTGTTCGAGATTAAATTTCAAGGCTTTTATTTCTTGTTGTTGAATCGTTCGAATATCGTTTGTAAATGTATCTTTCTTGAGCATTGAAGAATCTATCGTTTCATCTGGCAAGAGGGCTGTTTTATCTAACAAGCCTGAATCTTCTAATCCTAAACGAACAATCTCAAGACTATCTTGTTCAAGCTGAGTTTTCATCGTTGCCAATAAATCACTCAATGAGTCTGTAAATGGATCAAACTCATTTTGATCAAACACATTCGAACTATCCGATTTTGAATTTGCATTGGCTGATTTAATGATGGATGAAATATAGCTATAATTAAAAACTTTTTTAATTTTAGTTCTCACTTGATTCTCTTCATTGCAAGAAGTATAAAATGAAAGTATAATTACGCTGACCAAAATCAAATAGCATATCTTTTTATTGTGCATAGTATGCAAAAATAACAAAGACATTATTGCAACTAATTTATTTCTTTTCAAATTTTATCACTTCTTCTGTTTGAGTATTTTTAATATAATATACTCCTACTTGTAAATGTGCTACGGTCAATGAATTTGTTCCAGCATTCAATGTTTTTTGGACAATTATTTTACCTGTTTGATCTGTAATTATGATAGTAGAAATTTTACTGACTGCTATTTGAACAATATTATAAACGGGATTTGGATATACAATCATTCCTGTCATTGATGATTTATTTAATTTTTCAACTAAAGAGTAACTTATACCGCCATCAATGTCAATCATTTTCAATCGATAATAGAAGTCTGATGACAGTGAGAATGGAATGTTAGAATCGGTATATGAATATGAATTACTAGATTGATTATTGGGAACCACTTTACCTATTTCTGAAAACTCAGATCCATTCAATGAACGTTCAATACCATATTGCTTTACATTCTTTTCATTCTCGGTTTTCCAGTTTAAAAAAGCTTCATTCCCCTTCCATGAAGCAGCAAATGAAATCAAATCTAGTGGCAATACACTTGTAATACCAGGGTTACCAACTCCAAATCCCGAAAAGCCCGTACTAAATTCTCCAGTGATTGAATAGCCATTTAAATAAGTAACTTTTGATAAATTAGTAGCATAATCTCTTGCAGTTGCAATTGAAGCAAGGCCTATTGAAATTGGCATTTTAAATAAATTTGCATCTGTATTCCATGTCCTTCCTTCAGCTTCATATCCATTCTTTTCGGCATTTGTTACATACAATGTAAACCGATAGGAACCTGATGGATTATTGGTAGTTGGTGTAACTTTGATTGCCTTGTCAAATACTTTTTTCATTACATCACTTTCCCCTGTTATAAATTGAGCACCATTCCCAGCTCTATCAATTTCAAGTGTTGTACATCCATAATTATGATTTGATAAATTTTCGATACGTGCCATAAGATCTCCATCTGAGTTGTAATAATAAGCGTCTTCATTCGGACCCAAATAAGCAGTTTTTGTTGATAGTGCATTTTCAATAGATCGAGTACTTTCGCCAGTTACAACTACATTATCAAATCCCATAGATAAAGAACCCGTATTATTATCATTTTTCCATCTCCAACCTAATAAAAATGTTGTATTATTCAATGAAGCAGGTAAATTGATTGTAGAGTTTGTGATAGTGGTAGAACCCCCAAATTGCGGCGAACCAGGTACAACAACCCATGTAGGGGTTACTGTATTGGTAGATGTCACTAACTCACCCCAGTCATAACCTGCCTCACCATCACCTATCCAATCAAATGAAACCTGAAGGTTTGAATAATTGGTTGCATTGACTGCTCGTCTTACAATTGCAGTAGATGTAGCAGCATTATTGTATTCACAAGTGTTAGTAGCATTATTAAACACTTGCATTGTGAAATTGTTAATAGTAGAACCACAAACAAAATTTTTATTTCCCCATCGATTCGTATTTGATTGAATATAAGTCCAATTTGCTGGAGGATTTGTACCAGATTCAAAATTTTCTGACCAAATAGTTTTTCGGGACAATAACGGATTGTCAGAATTATCAGAAATTCTATATGTACTTGTATTTAAATCGCCTTGAACAGCTGTGCCAGAATTTATAACGAAATTTAATTGAAATGTATCTAAGATTGGCTCATGTGTATTATCATCATAAATTCTAACAGTAACTGGAATACTCATTACGCCAGAAGTGAATATACAAGTTGTAGATGGTGATGTAAAATTGCCATTCGTAGTAAAATCATAATCTTGTCCTTGTGTTGCATTCCCTATTGCAATACCCACACTTGTATTGATAGGGCCTGCTGGAGTATTACTGCATTGTAGATTCACTGTATAATCCTTAAATGATCTACAACCTATGGTAGTCGTGGGTTGTTCCACCACATTGGTTGCACTCGAACTAAAATATATTTCAGGTGTATGAGGTAGTACAGCTGTAAATAAGCCTCGCCCATGAGTAGCTGCTAGTAAGGTATGATCTACGGTTCTATATCTAAGCATTTCGACACGTGTATTTGCTAATCCACTATTTGATTGTGACCAATCTGTAGTAGCTCCATTTAAGTTATTGGTACTCCAAACGCCTAATTCTGTGCCTATAATAGCCATGTCAGAACTATCTGGGTGAAACATGACACAACGAACTGGTATGTCAGGCATATTTCCTTCAACTGATGTCCAGTTAGAGCCTCCATCAGTTGTTTCCCAAAGACTATTTTCACCATAATTAGAAATACAGATAATAACATGGTTGCTATCTCCTTTTTGAATATCAATTCCTGCAAGATAAATTCCAGATGTTGTAGGTAATCCAGTCGTTTTATTGGTAATAAGTGGTGTAGCAGATGCAGCATTATTTACTTTAATTAAATTGATAGTTTGTGAAGGATTTGACCTTGAATAACCCATCCACACTGTATTTGGATTATTGGGATCTACTTTCGCAGCGCTCAACAATCTATTAGCACCAGTTACAGCAGAAACACTTCTTGTACTTCTGTCGTTCGTGATTCCAATATTTTCAATTAATTCATAGTTTCCACCTCCATAACATCCATACATTCTATTATTGACATTATCAAATTCAGTAGGATTGATAAAACGGCCGGAATTTGAATTCCCTGCCATCGATGTAAAAGAAGCACCTCCATTTCCACTTGAAAAGTAATTGGCATATACATAAGATGTAACTTGATAAGTAGGATCAACTTGATTAATATGACAAAAAGCACCATCACCACCAGATACAGAAGTTCCTGCACTAATTCCTGCAGCATTCAAACGATGTGATCCATTATCTTGAGCTCCTGCTATCATATAATACATCTCAGTAGGGTGTATTGCACCTGCATAATATTGAGTTACATTATATCCTGTATTTTTTGTTGTAAATGTAGCTCCACCATCAGTTGAACGAGATACTCCACCATCAGTTCCCCACAATACTTCTGTCGAACTACCTGGCTTGAATACTATTGCATGATGATCAGCATGTACATAAACAGAAGGTGCTGTACAAGATCCAGAACCACCGCCAGTCCAAGATGTAATTTGAGTCCAAGTTGCGCCTGCATCGGTCGATTTCAATCCATCAACACCACCGATGTATAATGTATTAGGATTTGTTGGATTTACACACGAAATCAAATCGTACCAATATTGACCACGAGTAAAATCAGGGTTTGTGCTTCCTTGATCACAAAATCCAGCACTAGCACAATTAGTCCAATTGGCGCCAGCATCTACTGATTTTCGAATTAAAGGTGTACCACCTGCCCCATTTGCACAAATTGCATATAATTTATTGGCATCAGATGGTGCACAACATAATTCAATACGTTGAAAACTACCTGAAGGTGTAATATTGGTCCAATTACCTATATTTCCTGTATTTGCACCATGAGTAGCAAAAGTTGATTTAAATATAGAACCGGCATTTCCTATTCCGAATCCAACATATACATCATTGTTAGCCCCCAACTCAATATCACTTGTTGCATCATTACTTCCTCCACTTACCCCATTACCCAATACTTTAGTCCAAGTAGTCCCATGATTAGTTGATTTCATTAAGCCATTATTACGAGTTGCAGCATATACATTCCCTGCATTATCAACCAACATTTTTTGAGTATAATAAAAATCCGAATTATTTGTAGATGCTAATTGTGTCCAAGTAGCACCACCATTTGTAGATCGCCAAATACCCAAGCCGCGTAATGCATCACTATTACCCCAGCCTTCACCTGTGGCAAAGTACATAGTATCATGATTGACAGGATGCTGAACTATACAGGTTATTGCTATATTATCAAAGAAGTCATTAATTTTCACCCAATTTGGATTTGTTTGTGAAATATCTGTAGTTTTCCAAATACCTCCTCCTACACTACCTGCCCAAACAGTTTTATAAGTAGCATCATTCAAATCGTAAAGCAATGATCGAGTTCGTCCACCAATATTGTTAGGGCCGCGCTCCTCCCAAACTAGATTGGCTATTGAAGTACGTGTCAAAGGTTTTACTTGTTGACGAACAGTGCGTGCATAATCCCAAGCAGCTTTGATTCGCTGATTTTCAACTTGCCCAGTAGCTGGATCCATTGCTTTTTCACGTTCAAATTCTAATAACTCCCTGAGCATATCTTGCTTTGATTCTTTTTCGAATTTCGAAACTGACTTTGTTGGTTTCAACACATTACACGAATAAAAAAATAAACTTGTAAGAATAAACCCTTTTAAGAATAGATTAGATTTCATGCCATAAAATTACATAAAAGTGTTTAAAAATTTAATTGCCACAAAAAAACAATCAATATTCATACGAAACCCAGATTCAGCCTCGATGAAAAATCGGGGCTGAAACAAAGAAGAAGCTCCAAGTCAATTGTTTACAAGAACTGACAACATCATCAATATCGGGATAAACGCAACTAACACACTAGAATGTTCGTTCCTCAAATCCTATTGCGTAATTTGGGCTAAAACATAAATTTTAATACATTTATATTCAATTACATACATTGAATGATTTGTTTCAGTACTACAATAGAAAAATTTGACAAACAAGGTGAAAAAACTGGTTGGACCTACATAGAAATTCCTGTTGATATGACCGAACAAATTAACCCTAGCATTCGAGTTTCATATCGTGTAAAAGGTATGCTTGATAAAATAAAAATTAATCAGGTAACTATATTACCTTTGGGAGAAGGGAATTTTATTATGCCTTTAAATGCTGATATTCGTAAAAAATTAAAAAAATCAAAAGGTGATACTATTCAAATTCAGCTTGAATTGGACAAAACTGCCTATGAAATGAACCCTGATTTAATTGCTTGTCTCGAAGATGACATTATTGCAAATGAATACTTCAATAGTTTTCCCAAATCACATCAACGCTATTATAGTAAATGGGTTGATGCAGCTAAAACGGATACCACCAAAGCTAAACGAATTGCTTTGATTCTTAAATCAATGCATTTAAAACTAACGTATGCCGAAATGTTACGAAGCAATAAAGAATAGTTATTATTTCAATTACTACTAAATTTTTCATTGAATCTTCTCTTATATTTGTGACTTATACTTTGAAAAAATTATTCCTCATATTAATTCTTTTTACATCCACATTTAGTTGGGCACAGGAACTTAAACAAATCCCTTTTTTGAAAAACGCAGACACTCTTGATAAAAAAAGATTCAAATTAGTTTGTATTGGACAAGGAACTCTATGGGCAGGCAGTTTACTTGCCCTTGATCAAGCTTGGTATAGTGGATACCCACGAAGTAGTTTTCATTTATTTAATGACAGTGGCGAATGGCAACAAATAGACAAAGTTGGGCATTCCTTTAGTGCCTATTGGTTGGCACAATCTAGCACTAGCCTATTTCGTTGGTCTGGCGTTAATCGCAAACGAGCAACCATATATGGCGCAGGCATGGGTATTGCTTATGAAAGTGTAATAGAAATATTGGATGGATTTAGTTCCGAATGGGGATTTAGCCTGGCCGATATGGGAGCAAATCTGAGTGGGTCGCTCCTATTTGCTTCACAAGATCTTGCTTGGCAGGAGCAACGTATTCAATTTAAATTTTCGGCTCATCGTGTCGATTACAACAATGTAGAAATGCTACGAAGAGCAAACAACTTATATGGTACATCTTTTCTTGAACGTACACTTAAAGATTACAATGGGCAAACCTATTGGCTGAGTGTGAATCCATGGTCTTTTGCGAAAAAAAGTAATTTCCCGAAGTGGCTAAATATAGCGGTAGGCTATGGTACCGATGGTATGCTAGGTGGCTATACTAATACATGGAAAGATAAAGAAACAGGTATACAACATTCTCGTACAGATATACCTCGCATTCGACAATTTTATCTTTCGCCCGATATTGATTTAAGTAAAATTAAAATCCGAGGTAAACATCCTAAAGTATTTCGTTTACTAAATGGATTGAAAATCAAATTCCCTTTGCCAACATTGGAATACAATACCAAGGGTGAGTTTAAATTGCATGCATTTTATTTTTAAAAAATCATACAACGATCTATATATAATTTTTAAATTTTGAATTTATTCATAAGTTACTGAAATATTCTTTAATTTACTCCTCTATCTTTTGTTTAATATAATCTACAATACTAGCGTGTTCAATATCTTCCATATCACTTAATTCAATTTCAAGAGCTTTGGTACTTTGTGTAATCTCAATCAATGAAAATATCAAACTAATGAAAATACTTACAAGCGATGCCCCAAAAATAAGATTTGCAATATGTATCTGATCAATGTAAATAAAAAAAGTAGACACAATACATAATAAAAAACTAATTACTCCCATAAACTGCATACGACGTACTAATACAATTCTATAACGTAAACTCTTAATTTGTGTATGCAATTTTTTATTATCCAATTTTTCGTTGTATTGATCATGTAGCTTTCGTGCAACACTTGTTAGCCCTAAAAACCGATTGGTATAAGCCAACAATACCAAACTAATAGCTGGAAATAATATGGCAGGCGTATTGATTGTAATATCCATGTTTTGAATAATTATACTTTAGCTAATGTAGTAAGAATAGAAAGAGTACGAAGATAAGTTATATAATAAAATATGAATTTAATCATAAATCTACCAATTTCTAAAGACAAGATTAAATAATCATTTACCTTGAATGATACTCCAACCCGTTCTCTCCAATATAAAAACTATTCCCATTTGTATCAGTAGCATGATATATTGTAAACACCCAGTCTTTGTTTACAAGAAATCTACCAAAATAAGTCAACTTTCGAAAGCTTGGTTTTATTGCTAACTCAATGTCTTTACTCAGGAAATTCAGACCTACCAAATTATTCTTAATTGGGAATATGATTCCACGACGAATTTGAGAAATATCTATAGAATCATAAGTTATTGATAATAATTCAATAGATGCATTATAAAATCCAACTTTACCCTTTTTATACACAACACAATAATTGGCATTTTCTATTTCTTCATCCATTAATACACTATCAAAAGCAATCGGCACTATTAAATTTTTCGTATAATTGTTATAAACCCCCATTTGACCTTCAGCATTTTTAACATAAAACAAACTGCTATAAGCACTAACAATTTTAGGTGAAACGAATCGCTTGCTAAGTTCTAATTCTACTTTTCGGTTTTTTAATTCTGAGTTATTATTGCCCCCTTCTTTGACTAATAAAATCTCGTCATCATAAAAATAATCTACAGGCTTTTGTAATTTGTCAGTAAAAGATTGCCTTTCATTCTTTATCGATGCTTCCCAATTGTATGTACTATCATTTGATTCTTTATGTTGATTTTGATTCCAATCAGAATCAATTTCATCAAATTCAAATGGAATAATAATTTCATTTTTTGTAGAAATCAAGCCTAGGAAATTATTCTTTCTTGCAAAAATTCGATTATTATTATTGAAATCTAAATACTCATACATTGGTTTAATGCTTACGCTACCATTTTCTACCAAACCAATTTTTCCATTTAAATATATAAAATATGTCCCTTCGGCACTATAAGGTGCTCTTTGTATAGAATCGTACACATTACTTAATGTTGGCTTCAATTTAGCATTGACATACACAACTACCTTATTATTTTTTACAAATGAAATAAGAGTCTCTTTTCCAATTGAAAATGTACTCACTTTAGAATAGACAGGCTTCACCAAAACATTTCCATTGGTATCACAAATACCCCATTTATTGCTATCATTATATGGAAGGCAATAGGAATGATGGGCCTCAACTTGATACATAAAAAATATACTCAATATTGATAATAAATATTTTATCATAAGTTTAATAATTTAAAATTTCTAAAATAAGATTCTGAATCTTTTTATTTGTTGGCAAACCTAATCTAAGAAATACAATTTATCGAAAAATTGATTTCAATGCTTTTACTTTAATTAAAATAGGACTACACACATTTATAAAAAACCTTCTATATTGACAAATACGATAGTTTACTATTAGAATTGTACTACCAATTCATCAAAATTAGTATGTTTGCATCCTAGTTATACTTGATTATGTCTTTATTAAAATTCAAAGTTTGTTGGGAAGAGGATGATGCAACTTATCGATCCATCGAAATATTGTCGGCTCAAACCTTTATGGAGCTGCATAACTGTATCAAAACCTCCTTTCAATTACCTGCAGATATGGAAGCTTCTATCTTTGTAAGCAACGATCGATGGACCAAAGAAAAAGAAATCTCTTCTGTAGTTGAAAAAAATCTGCGTGACGCACCTGCTTTGAGTATGAAAAAAACACCCATAGCTGCATTAATCAACGATCCTCATCAAAAATTTGTGTATGAATGTGCTCATCCTAAAGCTTGGGTATTTTTAATCGATTTAACAACATTAAGTCCAATTCCAACATTACAAAAAGACTATCCAATCTGTGTAATTAGCGAAGGGATTTCGCCTAGTCAATTTGGCGCTGCTAAACCTGAAAAAGATGCTGTTGTAGATATTCTTGAGTTATATGATCTAGATGATAAAGATGGCTTTGGAGATGAAGGTGAAGACGAAATAAGCAATGATGCCGAAGAAGATACTAGTAATGATGATAACTTTACAGATGATTTGTAATTAAATCCAAATTCAACTTTTTTGAAAACGTTAATCGTCATCGGCGGGCCTACAGCAAGTGGCAAAACAAGTCTAGCAATTCAATTGGCTCAACATTACAATACTTCTATTCTCTCTGCAGATAGTCGACAATGTTATCGTGAAATGACCATTGGCGTTGCCAAACCTACCCAAGATGAACTTAATACTGTCCCTCATTATTTTATTAATTCGCATTCCATCCATGATAAAGTATCTGCTGGAGAATTTGAACGATTTGGATTGAATTGTTTGAATTCAATTTTCGAAAAGAATAAAATTGCAGTTTGTGTTGGAGGTACGGGACTTTACATCAAAGCAATTTGTGAAGGCATTGACGAAATGCCAATAATCGATAAAAAAATAGAAACTCAATTAAATGATGAGTATGCAATAAAAGGATTAGAATGGCTTCAACAAGAATTAAAATCAATGGATTCATCCTATTATGAATCTATCGACCAACAAAATCCTATGCGATTATTACGGGCATTAATCTTTATTAAATCAACTGGAAAATCAATTTCTTCTTTTCAACAAAAAGAAAAAAAACATCGCCCATTTAATGTGCTGTATTTTTCGTTAGATCTTGATAGAAGTTGTTTGTATAATCGAATTAATCAACGTGTGGACCTAATGATTTCACATGGATTACTTGATGAAGTAAAAAACCTCATTTCCTTTCAAGAATTGAAATGCATGCATACTGTAGGCTATAGCGAATTATTTCAATACTTGAATCAAGAATGCACATTGGAATATGCCATAGATAAGATAAAACAACATAGTCGTAATTATGCAAAACGACAAGTAACTTGGTTTAAAAACCAATCCAATTTCACCTTTTTAGAACCCGAAACTGCTTTTAATGAAATCGTTAAAATTTGCGATTCCACTCAATTATAAGCCTAAAATTGTATATTTGCCTACTACTTGCGAAAAAGAAAACACTATGACCAAGAACTCCAAAAAGGATTCTTCAAAATCGAACATACAAAGTCAATATAAATCAGTTGAAAAAACACCTGAGCAAATCTCCTTTGAGGCTGAAGTTCAAGAAAGAATCCGGCAAGCTAAGCAGCAATTAAAAGCTAGCTCACCTTTTAAAAATGAAGAAGAAGAGAATACACAAGTAAATCCTTCAATATCAACTGAACAAAAAACTTCAGCTGACGAACTTAACACAGCAAAATTAAGAATCAATGAATTAGAGTCTCAAATCTCAATCCTTCAGTCGAAAGAACAAACGACTCCTTCAAATACAGATATTGTAGAACTAACTATTGCTAAAAATAGAATCATTGAGTTAGAAGCACAAAACAAGTTGATAGAAGCTAAATTTCAATCTGCCCAATCAATATCGAAAGAAACTACTACAAATGTTCATACCGTAGAACTCAACAACGCAAACAATAAAATACAATCTCTAGAAGTACAAATCAATGAACTACAATCAAAATTAAATAATGCTATTGCAGAAAAAAATACTGCAACTCAAGCATTAGATAATAAAAGTAAAAGTGAAAAACCAAAACCTATCTATGGAATGGCAGCTGCTGTTCCATCGACAGAACAAATCACGAAGGATGATTTAAAAATGGAATTTTTAAATTTCACTAGTGCACATATAGATCAATTTAATACTCGTATAAAAAAAACAGAGGAACTCATTGCCAATCAAGCAAGTCATACTCCCATTGAAACCAAGTCACAAAAATCTTACCCTACTTGGCTAACTTGGCTCAATATGGCGTTATTAGGATTAGTGTCTATTTTATTACTTTCTAAGTTTTTGATCGATAAAAATGCTACAAATAATCTTTCTAATATTCCAGTAACATCCAATACAGCTCAAGATATAAAAAATGAAGTGGTAGCTACATCGAATAATGAATCGAATAGTTCGAAATCTCAATCCAATCAAACAACATCAAATCAACCAGCTAAAGAAGAAGCTGTGCCAGTGCCAAACCCTTCGAATGTAGCAAATAAACCTACCGTTTCGAATGTAAATTCTCAGCCTGCATTGATTACCACACCATCTGCAAACAAAACAACTACGCCTGTTACCATTCCAACTTCAAATACAGCAACTAAACCTCAAGCTCCAACAACGAATACTCCTTCGTCAATTTCAAAACCATTGAGTACTACTCCAAAACCTACATTACCTTCTAGCAACAATGTAGCAAAAACGGCTACCCCTGCCAAGCCATTGTCTGGATCAATGAAAACCGCTCCTTCTATAGCTAAAAGCACTCCAACACCTGCTCCTAAACCAATTGCAGTTAATCCACCTACTCCGAAACAGGTAATAGCAAATAAACCAATAACAACAACTGCAAAACCTGTCCTTGCAAAACCAAGCCCTCAAACTAAGATTCAAACTAATAAACCTTTTATTGCACAAAGCAAGCCTTTGCCAAAAGCTACATCGAATAATGCAGAACGTGATTTAGAATTTTTAAAAGAGGCCATTAAACCAATGGATGATAATAGTGTTAAAACAAAAACACCAATAAATAAAACATCCAAATCTACTAATACCCCATCTCAACCTAAACAACCTACAAATACTAAGAAAACAACATCTGGAGAAGGTGTATATTTTGGTGAAGACTAATAGTACTACATGAAGACAATTAAAATTATTTTTATACTTACTTTAATAGCTCATTACAATAGTATTGCGCAATCAAGAAAACCAATAAAACAAAAGCCTCCAATCGCTCCTGTTATAATTGATGAAAATCCATTAACCTATTATACTAAAAATTATAAAACTCAAAATGGACAAGGATATTTACGCAATGTAGATCGTTTTTATTTTGGCTTTAAAAACAGTGCTGCTGAAACATTCAAACAGCATGATTATCGTAAAGGAATAAATGTTGTTGATTATAATAAATTCAATAAAGCCTCTTTTTATAGTACTGGGATTTATACGATGCCAGAAGATAAAAAAGAAATGGCTATAGAAATATTTCGTCCTATAGTAGATTCTATCATCAATGAATTGAGTACTTCTCGTACATTGCATGCCGAGATAGTGGTATATGGGTTTACAGACGAAGCGCCCATTGACGAATCTACTTCAAGCTACCAAGAAGTGGTCAATTATTCTAAAAAAATATCCCTTTCAGAAAATGAATACAACAATACACTTTCTTTTTTAAGAGCGAAGGATGTTGGTGATATTATATCTATGCTACTCAGCATTAATCTAGAAAAACTGAAACGTTACGACCAAGCAATCATAGATGTAATCATGGAAGGTCGCGGAATCGAATATCCTGATTATACCCGGGAATATGAATTGGAAGATGACAAGAGAAAAATAGTAAAAGTATACTGGAAAGTATATTAGTATTACAATTCTATAAATTGACAGTCAGATTCATAACTCTCAAAGGCACTTTTTAACCTGTCTATATGTGTATCTGTAACAAACACTTGTGTGTTTAATTGAGCAATATAATCGATTAATTTCCGACTTCGCTGTTCATCTAATTTCTCAAAAATATCATCTAATAGCAATATCGGATTAAGTTGTTTAGATTTCATTATCCAATCATATTCGGCCAATTTCAAACCAAACAAAAACGATTTACGTTGCCCTTGCGAAGCAGCTTGTTTAAAAGGCATACCATTCAATGAAAAAACCAAATCATCTTTATGTATCCCATAATTTGTTCGTTGGCTAGCTATATCTTTATGTATATTCTCTTTTAACAACGCATGCAATGGTTTTTCAGATAATCGACTTGAATATTCAATTGAAATAGATTCTTTTTCATCACTTAAGTGCAAATAAATCGCATTTGCTTTTTCAGCCAAGGGGGTAGCTATGTTTTTTCTATAAGTATAAATTGCTGTTCCAAATTCATGCAATTGTTCATCATATATTGAAATTAATGACTTCTCAGATTCTGAAATTTCAAGCCAATGCTTTAACAAAGAGTTACGCTGAGACAATACTTTATTATACCGAATAAGGCAATTAATATAAGCTGGTTCTGTTTGCGAAATCAAAACATCTAAAAATTTACGTCGCACTTCACTTCCTTCTGAAATCAAGTCAGTATCATCGGGGGCAATAAACACACAAGGATATTTACCTATATGTTTTGAAAACTGAACATATTGTTCACCATCACAATAAAATTCCTTTTTCCCATTTTCGCGCAGAATGTAAACGACTTCATGATTAGAATCAAGCGTAATATGCCCTGCAATTCGCATTCCAGCATGCTGATTGCTTACTGCCATACTATCACTATACAAAAAATAGCTTTTAGTGAAACATAAAAAATGAATAGCATCCAATATGGTTGTTTTACCTGTTCCATTTTTCCCCGATATACATACTAATTTCTTATCGAATGAAAACGACTTTTCAAGATAGTTTTTGAAATGATAAAGTGATAAATCGTTTAGTGAAAGTACCATAAAAATCAAAGATATGAAATATGAAGCGCTCATATAAAAGAACCATAAAAATATCTTTACGCACTATCTTTGGCAAATTGAAAAAACGACTAATCATAATAGGTGGAGGTGCTTCAGGTTTTTTTTGTGCAATCAATGCAGCAATCAAAAATCCTGATTTGAACATTCTAATACTTGAGAAACAACACAAAGTGTTGCAAAAAGTAAAAGTGAGTGGTGGTGGCCGATGCAATGTAACACATGCCTGTTTTTCAATTGCGGAATTGGTAAAAAAATATCCACGTGGAAAATCATTTCTTAAAAAAGCATTTACCCAATTTTCTCCTAAAGACACAATCGCATGGTTTGAAACTCGTGGTATAAATCTCAAGACTGAAGATGATGGTAGAATGTTTCCAACTACTGATTCGTCGCAAACCATCATTGATTGTTTACTCAATGAAGTAACTAAATATAACATCAACCTTCGATTAAATACAGAAGTCCTTGCGATCGAAAAAAATACTTCGCATTTTTCATTACAATTAAAAAATGGCGCTACCCTACAGGCTGATTATTTATTTGTAGGCACCGGCGGATTTCCTAAAGAGGAGCAATACCAATGGTTACAGCGGCTAGGACATACTATAGAAAAACCTGCACCATCCCTATTTACATTCAATATTCCAGACAAGAAATTACACGACTTGATGGGATTGAGTATAGCTTCTACACAAGTCAAAATAATGGGTACTAAATTGCAGGAAGCAGGTCCTTTATTGATAACCCATTGGGGAATGAGCGGTCCAGTTACATTGCGTCTTTCGGCCTGGGGAGCGTTGGAATTGAAGCAAAAAAATTACGAATTTACCATTTTCGTCAATTGGCTCAATGAACCTGAAACGCAGCTTCGCGATCGTTGGAATGCAATTCGAAATCTTCAAGGCTCAAACAAACTAGTACAAAAAAATCCTTTTGGTCTACAAAGTCGCTTATGGAATTATTTGCTTGATACAGCAAATATCAATTCAGAAACCAAATGGAGTGAATTGGCATCTAAAGATCAAAATAAACTCATCCATATACTTACTACACAATCTTTTGAAGTAAAAGGAAAGACAACTTTTAAGGAAGAATTTGTAACCTGTGGCGGTATAAAATTAGACGAAATTGATCCAAACACAATGGAAAGCAAACTAGTTCCAGGTTTGCATTTTGGAGGCGAAATCATGAATGTTGATGGCATTACTGGTGGCTTCAATTTCCAGCACGCATGGACTAGTGGCTATATAGCTGGAAACCACATTGGAAACAAGTAAGTAATTTTTAGTTTAATACATCTAAACTGTTGGCAATAATAGTCACACAATCATCAATTTGCTCTTTGGTAATAACCAATGGTGGAGCAAAGCGAATTTTATCACCATGTGTTGGTTTTGCAAGCAACCCATTGTCTCGGAGTTTCAAACATAGCGTCCATGCAGCATCTTTATCAGGATGATTAATCACAATAGCATTGAGCAAACCTTTACCTCTTACAAGGCCAATATGCTTATTATTCAATGCCCTCAATGATTGTCTAAAGTAATCGCCTAATATTGCTGCATTCTCAGTCATTTTTTCATCTTTCAATACTTGTAATGCAGTCA
>JBIIJQ010000132.1:0-3474 GCA_044233655.1 Chitinophagaceae bacterium
CTTTTCTTACTTTATTACTTGGTATGGGCATCCCATCTGCATTGGTTCATTTCATTGCATCTGGTAAAATAAAAAAAGAACAAGTAATGACATTATTGTTAATTGGTACAATACTTCCATTTGTTGGAATTTTTTTAATATTTACCTTATTAAATCAATTGGAATTGTTATCTATTTTCTTACCTGAAGTCATACTATCATCTAGCAAATGGATAGCCCTATTATTTGGACATTTATTATTCATGATGTTTGGTCAATATTTTCAATCTATTTTTCAAGCCGAAAATAATTTCAAACTTGCCGGAATAACAAGCACAACAATGAGTATCAGTTTATTGTTTTTATACACAATTCGTTATTTAAACCTAGTAGGCACTAGCCATGAACCTTTTCATTGGATACTCTATTCACTTATTAGCATGGCATTTCTACAGGTTATTATATATAAATTATTATTGTTCAAATCCAACCCATCCTATCTCCAAATATCTAAAATAAATATTGTTAACCTTAAGCCTATGATTGTTTTTTCAAGCATGGCATTTCTTGCCAACTTAATTCAATTTTTCAACTACAAAATAGACATATGGTTTATCAATTATTTTCATCATAGCGATGAGATGATAGGTATATACGTGTTGGCTGTATCGTTAGCACAACTAGTTTGGCTTCTACCAGGTGCGCTTCATAATGTATTATACTCATATGTTTCAGGTGATGACATAATAAAAGAGAAAATAATTAAAACACAGCAATCAGTGATGAATCTATTGTTATATGCAGTAGTAGCAGGTATTGCAGGCTATATTACTTCAATTTATCTTGTACCTATCCTTTTTGGTATTCGTTTTCAAGAAGTTCCATCCATAATACTCATTTTATTAATTGGAATAATTCCAATTGCTTGTGCATTACCAATTAGTGCTTTTTTTGCAGGCATTCAAAAAATCAAAATCAACTTATATGGATCTATTTTGGGTCTAATTTTATGTATACTATTTGATTATATACTCATCCCAACTTTTGGAATAATAGGGGCTGCATGGGCTACTATCATATCTTATAATGCTACAGTCATTTATTATTTAATCCAATTTTTCAGATATAAACGCCAAAGTGTACCTTCGCATTTGTAACTATGACTTATAATCCATCATCTTATTGGAATGACATTTTTGATAAAGGCGTAAATGCTCAAAGTGTTTGTTATCCAGATTGGCCCATGAGTTATAATCACTATTTACATCAACAACAATTAACTACGCTTGAGTCAATTATAGCATCATTACAAATTCAGTTAAAAGAAAAAAATATACTTGAAATTGGACCAGGAGCAGGGTTTTGGACTTCTTTTTTTCAGCATCAACAACCCAACAATTATATTGGTATTGATATTAGTTTACCTGTTATAAATTCATTACAAAACAACTTTCCAAATCAAACTTTTATTCAATCAGATATTGGAAGTTCTTCATTAAGTGAAATGCCAATTCCAAAGTCAAATCTCATTTTTGCGGCTATGGTATTTCTTCATATAACAGATAATAAAAAACTTGAACATGCATTTAGAGAATTTGAACAACAACTATCTAACGATGGTTACATTATTTTTTTAGATGCAATTGCAAGTAAAAAGGTATTTGGCAATGCGTTGAAACAAACTGATGGACCCGATTTTGACAGTTTGTTTCATAATAAAATAAGACATTTATCTTATTATGAAGACTTAGCAAAAAGAAATCAGTTAACCTTAGTTAAAGTTATTCCTGCCTTTAATACAAGTCAGTTTTGTTTTGATTTTCACACCTATTTAGGTTACTTGATTTGGGGTAAGATATTTTATGCAATTCATCGCAGAATTTTAAATAAAGCTAGCGAAACTACTGGAAAGAGATATTCCATTTTCCAACAAATGCTTGAGTTTTTACTCACTAAAGTCCTTAAAATGGAGATGTCAAGTAAATGGATTATTTTGAAAAAATAAAAACATACTACATTTGTAAAATATAGAAAGTTGTATGAATTATAAAAAAACAATTCTTATTACAGGCGGTGCTGGATTTATAGGATCACACGTTGTTCGGTTATTTGTAAATAAATATCCAGCATACAATATAATCAATTTGGATGCGTTGACCTATGCTGGCAATTTAGAAAACCTTCAGGATATAGATCAATTACTCAATTATCATTTTGTAAAAGGAGACATCTGTGATAATGAACTTCTTGATCATCTATTCGAAAAGTATAAAATAGATACAGTAATCCATCTTGCCGCTGAATCGCATGTCGATCGTTCTATTACTGATCCATTGGCTTTTGTACGTACCAATGTGATGGGAACTGCTACCCTACTGAATGTAGCCAAAAAATATTGGCATGACCATTATGATGGGAAACTGTTCTATCATGTCTCAACAGATGAAGTTTATGGCAGTTTGGGTGAAACCGGCTTTTTCTATGAAGATACTTCTTACGACCCTCGAAGTCCATATTCTGCAAGCAAAGCTGGTAGTGATCATTTGGTAATGGCATTTTATCATACGTACCATATGCCTGTAATTATTAGTAATTGTTCAAACAATTATGGACCAAATCATTTCCCAGAAAAATTAATTCCACTTTCGATTAATAATATCTTGAATAAAAAGCCATTGCCTATTTATGGCAAAGGTGAAAATGTAAGAGATTGGCTATATGTAATAGATCATGCTATTGCTATTGACAAAATTGTGCAAGAAGGAAAACTTGGTGATACATATAATATAGGCGGTCATAATGAATGGACCAATATCGATTTAATCAAATTATTATGTAAATTGATGGATGAAAAGTTAGGTAATGCCATTGGAACTTCTGAACAATTAATCACATTTGTAACTGATAGAGCAGGACATGACCAACGATATGCAATTGATGCATCGAAACTTAAAAACGAATTAGGATGGGTTCCTTCTGTAACATTTGAAGAAGGCTTGTCCAAAACAATCGATTGGTATTTGGAAAATAAAACTTGGCTTGAACATGTAACTACTGGAGCGTATGCAACGTATTACAAACAACAATACCAATAAAACTATAAACTCTCAAAAAAATGAAAGGAATCATACTCGCTGGAGGTTCTGGCACTCGATTATACCCTATTACAAAGGCTATTTCCAAGCAACTAATGCCAATCTATGACAAACCAATGATATATTATCCATTGTCTGTTCTAATGATGGCCGGCATCAATGAGATTCTAATCATTACTACTCCTGAGGATAGTGCACAATTCAGCAGATTGCTTGGCGATGGACACGAAATAGGTTGTAAGATTCAATATGCTATACAAGAAGTTCCAAATGGGTTAGCTCAAGCATTTGTAATAGGGAAAGAATTTATTGGTTCAGATAGTGTGGCTTTGGTCCTTGGCGACAATATATTTTATGGTAGTGGATTAGGACGACAGCTTCAAGCTCTTAGAAATGTTCA
>JBIIJQ010000133.1:0-3431 GCA_044233655.1 Chitinophagaceae bacterium
AGATAGTTTTGCGTATATAGACAAAGCGTGTAAGGATATTAGCAGAGCTTGTTTTTTATGCCATGATTCAACTGCACATTTGAATATCAATGACGATACTATAATTGATGAAGCATTTATTAGTCAATATCAACCATTAGAGATAAAAACCAAATCTACAACGTCGAAAACGAAGAGTAATTCTACAACCTTAAAAAAAAGTAGTAAACCTATCACGCCAAAGAAAAAGAGTAATTCTAAAATAAAAGTAAATCCAGCAACTACATTGGATGATTTGGCTTCTAGACATTTACTACCAAATGAAAATCATCACTATGATTTATTAAGTTTCATTGGTGCATCAAGCACAATAGGAGCAACAAAGGAAGTAACATTGGACTACATTCTAAAATATGTCAATATATCTCAAGATTCAGCTAGATATGACATTGATAAGATACAAGAACTTATAGATGATGTTTACCAGCGATACAATAAAGACTATGAAGAAGTGAATGTATTATCACAAGTTGAATTTGGTTACAATATCTTGAAATTCAAGTATTCAAAAGATACAAAAACATTTATACCTACATCTTTGTATTGGGATGAAGTTAGAAGTGTGTTACATAAGGCTGGATTCGCAAAAAGAAAAGTAGGGAAAAACTATGTGTATATTCAAAAAAAGGGATGCATCATAAGCGAAGTCAGTACCGAAAATATGAGAGATTACATGACAGACTATGTGGATGATATTGTTAATATTTTAAACTTTAGTTATCAAGGTGAAAAATACACTATACACCCTATAACAATTCGAGAAATATATCTAAAGAATAGCAATAATATATTTAATGCTACATGGTTAGAACACCTACAAATTAATGATGAACCTATACTGAAAGATACTAATGATGAAATGTATTTTTATTTCAACAATGTTATAGTTACTATCTCTAAGGATGGATTAAATATTGAAGAATGGAAGGATAAAAAAGGATTTTGTGTATGGGATAAACAAGTTATAAAACATGATTTTTGCCACACTACAGAATATACCTCATCTCATTTCTATAAATTTTTAAGAAATGTTACTAATCATGATGAAAATCGTTATTTAACATTGGTAACTGGTATAGGTTATTTAGTACATTACAACTTTAAAGAAAGTGAAGGTCAAGCAGTTATATTGTATGATGAAACTATCACAGATACAAAAACACCTCAAGGTGGAAGCGGTAAAGGATTAATTGTAAATGCAATAGGTCAAATTAGAAATGTTACTAAAATTGATGGGAAAAGTTTTGACTCTACGAATAGATTTAAATGGGAGCTGATTACACCTAGCACTCAGGTTGTTTTTTTGGATGACGTGAAGCCTACTTTTGATTTTTCTGTATTACATAGCAATTTAACTGATGGATGGACTATTGAAAGAAAATACTTATCTCAATTCACTATTGCACCACATGATAGTCCAAAAACTATAATAACATCAAATAGCATCATTAAAGGTGAAGGTTCTACAAATAAACGTAGACAACACGAAATAGAACTAAGCACCCATTATAGTAAGAAAATTATTAATGGTGATGAAAAGCCTATTGAAGATGAACATGGATGTATCTTTTTCTCAACATCATGGAGTGCTGATGAATGGAATATGTTTTTTAGCTTGATGTTTGATTGTGCATTTCAATATTTAAATCATGGATTTAAACGTTCAAAAGGCGTAAATATTGAATTAAATAGATTTAGACAATTGACAAGTGAAGAATTCGCAGAATGGATCGAAAGTTGTAATTTAATGCAAAATGAACGATACGAAACTAAGAAGTACTATGATGAATTTATTCAATTGTTTTATGGCAATACTTATACTATAAGTCAAAGAACATTTACTGGATGGATGAAATATTATGCAAAGTATAAGCGGTTAACATTTGAATCAAAACAAAGTAATAGTACCACCTATTTCATACTCAAAAGTATATAAGTATATAAGATATACCCTCTTATATAGGGGGGTATATACATATACACACATATACCTATAACACCCCCCCTCCCTATACAATATAATTAAACACTTATATACTATTAGATGTTTATAAAACTTAAAGTATTAGAAATTAAAAGTTCATCTCAACCAACACTTGAAGTTCCTTCATTGGCATTTGAACACACAGAATCATATATAGAACCAATAACCAATCATCAATGGTTAAAAGATTTAATTGAATTGATAGAATACTTTGAACGCATAACACCTCCAGCGACACCGATAAAGATAAATGATTATACAACTATATTAGATTTAGCAAAGTTCATTAATAGTCACATTCATACTGCATGGTCCTATGATGGCAATGCAATAACCTGTATTTGCTTAAATAGATTATTTGAATTAAAGCTGTACATTGAAAGAACAATTACAATACCTTATCTTTGATTAATCAATGTTTTCTAAAGTAGTCACAAATAGAAAGAAAATGAATAGTAGAATAAAAAGTGGAGGGAGAAAAAAAGGAACCCCAAACAAGATAACCAAAGATTTAAGAGAAAGCCTTCAATTCTTTTTAGAAACGAATGAAGCTAATTTTCAGGCTACATTTGACCAACTTGAACCAAAGGATAAGATTAGGTATTATATTGACCTATTGCCCTTTGTTGTGCCTAAATTACAAAGCACTCAATTACAAGTAGAAGATAATCAACCTCCAGTATTTGTTACAATTCGAGGTGCTGATGATTTATTTATAGAAAAATTCCCAAGTAATTTTGAATAAACTTGATTAATCAATGATATTCAAGTGATTAATGAATAGTTCAGTCGGCAAACTGGAACGTACATAGGCTTATATCCTTCACACGCATGGGAGCAATTTTTGAAAATTCAATATTTATTAATCATCATGATTCCCAAATAATATAGAGTAGTCATCTTCACTCATTTCTATATCAGATGGCTTGTTTATTATTTTAATAGTCCCATCCATGTATTCGACTTTTATACTTGTTATTTTGAATGATTGAACTATATCAGTCATCCAAGCATATTTAATTTCATAAGTTGCATTTTCATCTGGTTTAATTGGTCCTATAAACTTTTTAGTCAAAATACCTTTTCTTTGAACTGGATCGGTTACTATATCATCAACAGCATTATAACCTGCATATGAAATAGTAATATATTTTACAACCTTCTTAGTGGGATTATAAAATTCTACTTCCAAACTTGTTCCACTTGTATATTCGCTTTCATCATAAATTCTATTCTTAACTATCATTAAACCTTTCACTTTTGTTGCATTAACAAAATCTAAAGCCCTCTTTTTATGATTCAATTCATCATTGAGCTTTGTTAATATGATTAATGACCATTGATTAATGCATTCTTTCCTATGAGCTTCTAAGGTATCTTTGCTCATGCTTTTTAACTGATTAACTTG
>JBIIJQ010000080.1:0-13513 GCA_044233655.1 Chitinophagaceae bacterium
GTGGTGACAGAAGACAAAGTACAACCTAATACATCTTTAATAGTTACAGTATATGTATTTGAACATAGTCCATTAAATACATTAGAAGCTTGATATGGAGACGCATTGATGGAATAAGAAATAATGCCAGTACCACCACTTGTTGATAATGTGATAGTACCATCACAACCAGGATTACAAGTTGCTTGCGTAGTATTAATTGAATTTACAATTGGACCAGGAGGAGTAGAAACATTTACTACAGAAGTAATTGAACAACCAAGAGCATCAATAACTGTCACTGTATAAATTCCTGCATTTCCAATATTTGTAAATAGATTATTGTTTTGAGTAGCACCACCATTGATTGAATATAAATAATTAACCGTACCACCAGATGCAGTGACAGTAATTGTGGCATCGCCACCAGGTATACAAGAAGGAACTGTTGGTGTTGCTGCAGAAATGATTAATGGTGTTGGTTGAGTTATATTAAACGTAATAGTTTTAGTACAACCATTAAAATCGGTCCCTGTAATTGTATATGTACCGAATGATAAATTATTAAAACTGCCCGTAGTATTAGTAATATTTCCAGGCAAAAGATTATATCCTATTGATCCTGTTCCGCCAGTAAAGGTAGTTTGAGCAGTACCATTACTACCCCCATTGCAACTTACATTGGTGGTTACTGGTACAGATGGTATAATTTCAGTTGGTGTAGATAATGAAACGCTAATCGAGTTAGAACAACCATTTCCATCAATGACACTAATTGTATAAATAGAAGAAACTAACGTGCCAAAAATACCAGTTGAATTAGATTGGGCTGTTGGATTTAATGTATAGGTAAATATTCCGTTTCCTCCAATTGCTGTAGTTGATATCAAACCATTATTTCCACCAAAACAAGAAACATTCGTAACATTTGTTCCTGTAAATAATACTGGAAAAGGTTGAGTCATTGTTGCGATTGAACTAATGGTACATCCATTCGCATCTGTTGCGGTAATAGTAAATGTACCTGCTGCAAGTCCATTGAAAACTCCTGTTGTATTAGTCGTGTTGATAGGATTAATTAAATAATTAATAGTACCAGATCCTCCGACAACAGTTGAAGTTATTTGTCCATTCGAAAGTCCATTACATGTAACTGGCGTTATAGCTGTATTTAATGCTGTGGGTCCATTTGCTGTGGTAATAGCGAATGTGCCAGTTCCTGTACAATTATTACCATCTTTTACCGTAACTGTATATACAGATGAACAAAGTAAACTATAATTAGGAGAACCTTGAAATGCACCTCCGTTTACAGAATAAGTAAATACATTATTACCACCAGCACCCGATAGAACAGCAGTTCCATCACACCCTGGATTACATGAAGCAAACGTAGTAACGACATTCGCTAATTGAACGGCTGGTGGAGGAATGATATTGACTACAGTAGTATAAGTACAAGACTTAGCATCGTTGGCTGTAATTGTATAACTTCCAACAACTAGATTTTGGAAAACACCTGTTGTATTTATAGTACCTCCAGGATTAATTTGATAATCAAATCCACCGTTTCCACCAGCTGCTGTAACAGCTATAGAACCATTTGTGTTTCCTATACAACTAGGTGAATTACTTACCACTGATGCCCATATAATTGGCGGAGCTTGATTAATCAAGAAAGTAGAAGATAAAACACAACCATTCAAATCAGTTGCTGTTAAAGTATATGAACCAATAGACAATCCGAAAAATGCACCTGATACATTTGAAATACCTGGAGGCGTAAGCGTATAAGTAATTACACCAGTACCACCAGAAGCAGAACTTGTTACCAATCCATTACTACCACCAAAGCACGACACATCTCTATTATCAATTGAATCCCAAACCAAAAGAGGTGGCTGAGTCAATATAAAATTTGAAGTAGCTGAACAGTTGTTTGCATCTGTTACCGTAATTGTATAATTATTAGCACCTATATTATTAAAAATACCTATTGAGTTTGTAACTGCACCTGGAGATAATAAATAACCGAGTGCTCCAATACCACCATTAGCAGTAACTGTCATAGTAGCATTCGTATTTGCATAACATTGTATTGAAGTAGAAGTTACATTTGAGATAGACGGTGATGATGGATTAGCAACATTTACTGTAGAAGACATTGTGCATCCTATAGCATCTATAACATTAACAGTGTATACAGAAACCCCGATTCCATTAAATACAGAAGCAGCTTGATTCGCACCGCCATTTAAATTATAAAGTAAAGGTGAAGCACCTCCATTTGCCACAACCGTAATCGTTGCATTATTGCCTGGGTTACAACTTGGAATAGTATTTGTTAAAGATGAAATAACAATTAGTGGTGATTGTAAAATAGTAAACGAAGAAGTAATTGAACAGCCATTGGCATCTGAACAGTTAATAGTATATACGTTAGCGGCCAATGATGTAAACAATCCAGTATTATTTGTAACATTACCAGGCATCAAATTATAATTGTACAATGGTGTTCCTCCATTCACGGTAACACTAATCGATCCCAGCACATTATTACATGCATTCGTTTTAGCTACATTCAACCATATCAAAGGAGGTGGTTGAGAAATAGAAATAGTTGAAGTAATAGTGCAACCATTTGCATCAGCAACTGTAACTGTATAATTATTGGGTGCCAAAGATGGAAATATCCCTGTTGTATTAGAAGTATTTCCAGGCATTAATGTGTATGTATATGAAGCTACACCGCCAGAAGCAATTGCATTTAATTGGCCATTATTAGCATTGTTACAAGTAACATTAGTAGATGTAACACTATTCCAAATAATTTGAGATGGTTGATTGATTGAAATAGTAGAAGTGATGGCACAACCATTTGCATCAATAGCCGTAATTGTATAAATATTCACTGGCAGATTATTAAAAATACCAGTTGTATTTGAAAGTCCAAGAGGATTAATATTAAAGTTGATTTGTCCAGCTCCACCGGTTACTACAGCAGTAACTGTTCCTGTTGGCGATCCAGAGCAATTGATTTGATTAGATGTCAAACTTGTAAATGAAGGTGCAGTAGGATTTGATAAATTAAAAATACTTGTTTTAGTACAACCATTTGCATCAGTCACTTTAATTGTATATGTGGCAATTGATAAATTTAAAAAAGTGGTATTTCCTTGCAATGGACCATTATTGATAGAATAAGAAAAAGGAGCCGTGCCTCCTGAAGCTGCTATGGTAATACTTCCATCTCCACCTGGAATACATGTAGGTGTAGTAGAATTAATTGAATTAATTGTAATTAGTGTGGGTTGAGTAACACTTACAATGGTAGTTGCAGGACAATTACCTCCGTCAGATGCTGTAATTGTATAACTACCTGCTGCTAATGAAGTAAATACTCCAGTTGTATTTGATACTGCACCTGGATTTCTTGTATAAGTTATAGGACTAGAAGCGCCTGATGCTATAACATTAATTGTTCCATTGGAAAGTCCATTACAAGTAATATTATTATGTGTTACTGACGAAAAAGTAACTGATGGTAAAATAGAAATATTAACTAACGACGTAGTTGTACACCCATTTACATCTGTAGCTGTGATTGTATATAGATTTGCAGCAAGATTTGAAAACACTCCAGTTTGATTTGAAATATTCCCTGGATTTAATACATATGTATAAGGACTAACACCACCATTTACTGTAGCATTTATCCCTCCAGTGTTTCCTCCAGTACAAGGAATTTGAGTTTTTGTCAAACTTTGCCAATTTAAAAAAGGAGGTTGAACTATCGTTATTATCAAACTTGAAGTACATCCATTTGCCCCAGCTACTGTTACTGTGTATGTTCCTGGTGTTACATTTGGGAACTGGCCTGTTGAATTAGAAATATTAGTAGGCAAAAGTGTATAGGTATATGGCGGAATACCATTTGAAGCTGAAACATTTATAATTGCTGAAGACGTACCACAAGTAAGTGGCAATGTATTGTTTACTAATACTGGAATATTAGGTGTGGTAAGATTCATAATAGAAGAAATGGTACAACCATTAGCATCTAGTACTGAAATAACATATATACCAGAGGTCAATGAATTAAAACTATTTGAGGCATACCAACTTCCATTATTTAACTTATAAAGTAATGAAGGCACACCCCCTGAAGCTACCACTTGAATTGACCCATTATTTCCTGGGATACAGGTAGGAGTTACAATATTAAAACTACTGATAACAATACTAGGGGGTTGTGTAATACTTTTTATAGTGCTTGCAGTGCATCCATTAACATCAACAACATTTACCGTGTAAGTTCCAGCTAATAATCCAGTAAACTGACCATTAACACTAGAAATATTTCCAGGTAATAATGTATATTGATAAGGACCTGCACCACCTGATAACGTAATTTGAATCGTACCTGTGTTTGCACCAAAACAAAGAACATTTGTACTACTTGCATTTGCTACAGAAATTTGGGCATTTTGTGTGATAATTACAGTTGAAATTGCCGTGCAACCATTAGCATCTATTGCTGATATAGTATATGTATTAGGTCCTAAATTATTAAAATTTCCACTTGTATTTGTAACTGCACCAGGATTTAAAGTATAATTTATAATTCCAGTGCCGCCGGTAACTAATGCTGAAATAGTACCATTTGCTTGGCCATTACATAATACATTTGTGTGTACTACACTCCCCCAATTAAGTCCTAGAGTTTGTGTAATTATAATTGTTGTATTTACTGAACAATTGTTTGCGTCTTTTGCAGAAACTGTATAAGTCCCGGCTGCTAATGAATTAAAAGCACCTGTTGTATTCGTAATATTATTGGGTAATAAAGTATAACTAATAATCCCTGTTCCTCCAGATGCAGATGAAGAGATTGTACCTATATTCCCACCATTGCATGCAATGACTGAGGCTGTTACGCTTCCCCATACGATAGGGCTAGGTTGAAGTATCGTAATGGGCGATGTATTCGTACATCCAAATCCACTAGTAACAGTTACAGTATATGTTCCAGCTCCAAGATTATTAAAACTAACAGGAGTTCCATTTAATGTAGTTCCAGGTGGGTTTATAGTGAAAGAAATGGGCAAAGTAACTGCAGTTCCAGAGGCAATAATAAGTCCTGTATTTGTTCCATTACAAGTTACATTGGTTGGTGTAAGTGAAATAGTAGGAAGTGGTTGAACTGTTATATTTAAGGTATCTTTTTTGGGAGGGCAACTACCATAGGATGCAGTCACGGTATAAGATGTAGTAACAGTAGGTGTAATAATCGGATTAAATACTGACGGATTACTTACACCTGATGTTGGACTCCAACTGAAATTCAACCCATTATCATGAACACCATTAATAGAAACAGAATTACCTATACATATTGTAGTATCATTATTAAATAATGTAAATTTCGGAGGATCTTTAATATCAATTCGAACACTATCTAGTGGTATATTACAACCATCATAAATAACTATTTTTACAAATTCAGTTCCTTCTGCAATTAAGTCATTGATTGGTAGTAGGTACAATACTTTTTCTGTATCTGAAGTACTATTTGAAAAATAGTGAGTGGTTTGAAGTGGTGGGAAATCAACCCCTGATATAGCTGTTCCAGAAATAACGAGGTTTACAGTATCTGCATTTACATTTGTTTGATAAAGCTTTCGTTTAATTTTAATAATTGCAGTATCACAACCTTCAAATACATATGGAAATTGTGCACCAATAGAATCAGTTGAAACCTTTAACTTGTAATTATTAGAAGTCAAACTTCCTGCTTTAAGGAATACACCTGAATCAAGAATATGATCAAAGCCGTCGGCTATAGCAAGTTTAAGATGATACGTACTACAAGGTTGAATGACAGCTTTTGCTGTCAACAACTGAGTAAAACCAGAATAAGTAACAGTAGATCCACCTATATTATTGATATACAATGAAGTGAACGGCGATCCTGCTCCCATACTTGTACAATTCGGCAATGCCCCCCCCGGGTATATTACCCCATTATTAATACTATTGATAGCAACAGGAATAGAAGTACCTGGAACTAATGCAATATTCGTAGCAGTAGGATATCCAGGCCCTGTAATGAAAAAACCAAAAACATCGTTATATTCAGTACAGTTAAACTGTGGATATTCTTCGGAACCAAACGTGTATTTAAAAAATATTGAATCTCCATTTGCTTTAAAATCAAATTCAAGAATACAACGATCATACGTATTAGTACCAGCCAATGCAGTTAAAGCTGCATCGCCCAAATTACCTTGATTGAAATTAGCCAAGTTAATTTCAGCACCATTCACACCCCAATTGGGTGTACTAGCTGCCAAGCCTGTTGTAAGTACAATTCCACTATCTTGACCAAGATTAGAAGCAACAGTTACAAATAATCCAGATTGATTTTGCTCACATTGTATTGTAGAATTTGAAATACTAACCCCCTCCCCAACTAACTTTTGGGCTAAAACTGTAGCATTATTCGTATTTGTTACATTGATTTGTCCATTTGAAATCATTGTAGAACATATAAGAATCAACGATAAAATAAAATACTTTTTTATACTTCTCACAGATATATACATTATGTTTAATTTTTCCAATGCATGAGATTTTGTAATGATACCAAGCAATGTCTATATTAATACCAATTAATATGCCAAGTTACAAAAGAAATAGGTATAAGAAAAATATTCCACAAACAAGATGAAAATCTCAAGCAAAGATTACATTTTGATGACAATTAAAAAATAGTAACCTAATATTGAAATTGATATATTTTAAGAATAATTAATTATTTATCGATTTGTTTTTCAACATATTAGGTTTTATTTTATTGTAATCCAAAAAATAAATAACCCTTGCAGCAATTTCAAATGCATGGGGTGATTTTATCACTTGATACACATTGTTAAAATAATGATTTTCTTGTTGATTATTTAATAAATAAGCATCATTTAGCCATTGCTTGTAACTTAAAACAATTCTACTCCCTGGTTTGAACATCCAATTAAAAAAAATATCTACATTCTGAAGATTATAATTTTCATTTAGATTTGAGTTATTTACAACAACATTATTCTTCCATTCTCCATTAGCATTGACTGTATGTAATGATTTGTAATGAATAGTAGAGTTATAATGTCGAAACCTTCCCGTTAAATTCATGGTTGGGTTAAAGTTATACTTCAAACTAAACTCACCATTTAACTCTTTTACATTTCTTCTACCTACTATTGGCTCATTTATTGAATTATCGTAATAGGCATATCCTATATTACTTCGATCGAAGGTATACTCACCTTTGATGTTCAATTCTAACTTTGAACCAAATTGATATCTTAATTGTTGAAACAAATACAAGTAATCAGCATTTTTTTGATTACTCAACCCATACCCAAAATTATATGCCCAAAATATTTTTTTTCGACTATCTGAACTTCCATTGATACTATTATAAAAATAAGGCAACATATTCAATACTTTATTAAACGATCCTAATTGATAATAATCTTTTGGTTGAATAGGCTTAGTTTCAAATTCAAACGTGATATCCCAAAAGTTTTTAAATAAAATAAAATAAGAAGCAGCACCACGATATGCTTTGAATTTTAAGGGTATTGTATTTTCACTAAGGGTGTGAGATGTTTGTAATCTATAAAACTGAAAATACTTGTTCTTGGGTTTGTTCTGATTATAATTCAGGGTAATATTTTGAAATGAATTATTGTAATCAAATTGTATTCCCATATCACTTTGATCAAATTTTGGTGATTGCGACTCTGCCGAAACAGAAAACCCAAAAAGCCCAGAAATCTTCGCAAACTCTATACCAAATGAGTTTCCAATAGCATACGCATTACTATTTACAATACTTGTTTTTGTTGTTAATCCTAGTTTGTAATTCTCTTTTTTATTAAATTTTACAAATTGCAAAGCAGTCACATTCGCATCTGCATCTGCTCCTCTTCTCAATACATTTGTATTAGTAAAATTGAAAAAAGATTGTCCTTTAAATGGCTGATCAAATACAACTACATTATAATTTGCTAATGATTCTGTTTCTTTTGTAATAATTGAATTATTCTTTTTATCTTTTATTGTTGCTTTGGAAGGAGCTCCAACGGCATTAAAAATTCCAATACCTAAGTTATGCTTGTTTCTACCTGAAATTTTAAACGCATTATACAATCGAGTCACATTTGGATTTTTTTCAATTTCATACAAGGAGGTATCATTATATAAATACTTTACAGAAGAATATCGTGAAGGTCTCGCTCCTACCCTTCTTGTATAAAAGATTCCTGCTTTATTAAACAACTCTGTTCCTTCTGTAAAGAATGGCCTATTCTCAGTTAATTGCTGTTCAAAAGGAGATAAATTGCGTACTAAATTATCTGAAATAACTTGTGAAAAATCTGGTATCAACGTCATGTCTAATGTAAAGGATTCATTCAATCCATATTTCAAATCTAATCCACCACTTTTTAGCCATTGTTTTGTAGTAGAATTTCCTTCAGGCTGTTCAAGATAACCGGTAGATAGATATGGAAATAAAAATAATCGTACTGGAGGTTTAATATTATTAATACCATTTACAATGCCTGTCTGAGCCAGAAAGCCTTGTCTATTTACATCAATACGACTACAATAACTACTTTCATTCATTTTTCTTACCATCCTTAAAAAATTGACTCGCCAAGTTTGGTTTTGAGCATTTGAAAAACGGATAGCACTCAAGGGTATTTCCATTTCTACAATCCACGATGAATCAGTTATAGATACAGATGATGACCATACAGCGTCCCATCCTGTATCACCATATTCATTACCACCCGAAAGTCGTTCATCTTGTTGCACACCCGCACTGGACACTCTAAATGCAAACCCATTTTGTTGATCATTATATGTATCTAAAAATACACTAAATACATCTGCATTACATCTGCCTAATGCATCACGCGCAGTCATTTGATTTGACAACAAATGTTTGGGCTGAAACAATTCGGACGAGATATAAATAGCGGTATTATCGTAACACATTCGTACTTCTGTTTTATAAGCAGAAGGTTGATCAGGATTAGGAACTGTTTGTATGAAATTTGAATAGACTGAACAATTTCCCCAGGCCTCATCTTTTATAATTCCATCGATTTTCACAGATGTATTTGTTCTACTCAAATCAAATATACGAGGTTCTTGAGCATACAATTGCTCACAACCAATCAATAATAATAATAAACATATAATTTGAGTTTTCAATCAATCAGTCTTTTTTTATAAGGGTTTAATTCGTATCAATAATAATACCAATACCTTTCAAACTAAAAAATCCCGCTTTTTCAAGCGGGATTTACTATTTTCTATATTTGAAAAATTATTTTTTCCAAAGACCACGACCAAAATACCAAACAACACTCATGTTGTAAGGTTGACGCCATACGTTGAAACCAACGTGTGTAGAATTTGTTGAATTGTTAACACCATCTGGGTCAGTTTTCATTGTATGAACACCGATACCAGCAACGCTAGCTTGTAAAGCAAAAGCATTGTATGGAGTGAATGAGAAACCAGCATTGATTCCACCACCTACACCATTACGGTTTCCAGTAGAAGCAGTAATAGGAGTTGTAACAGAACCATTGATAGAATTAGTACTATAAGTACCAGTGCTTAAACCTAAATCAGCAGTTACTGTAGCAGCAAACCAATTGTTTAAAGGGAAATACTTTTGAACATAAACTCCAAATCCTACATCAGTAGCATCTGTAACTGTTTTTGTCAAAATTGGGTTTTGTGTAAACACGTCTTCTGTGTTAGTATTAGCAACACTAAAATTAACCCCTAACTCCAAATTGTCAACAACCATGTAACCAACTGAAGGAGTGAAATTAATTTTTGTTTGTCTGTAAACTGGATCCAAATCTTGATCGTCTTTATCATAGTTTACACCCATTCCTAATCTTACTACTACATTACCTTGTGAAGTAGCTGTGCGAGTTCTTTTTCTTTGTGCATCTACAGATAGTGCTGAAATAATCATCAAAGAAAGGATAGTTAATTTTTTCATATAAATTTTTTATTTATTTAATGCGTCAAAAGTATTGTAAGTTTTTTACATTTAAAAGCATTTTTTTAGTTTTCTTTGTGAAGAATAAAAAAAAAATTAAACTACTAAAAACTATTTTATGAAAAATGTATTAATTGTACTAGGAATTATTGCTGTATTTGCCTTTTGGGTAATGAGTAAATACAATGGTTTAGTGCCATTAGATGAGAATGTAAAAAAGACTTGGGCTGAGGTTCAAAACCAATATCAACGTCGTGCAGATTTAATTCCAAACTTAGTCAATACAGTGAAAGGCGCGGCTAATTTTGAACAAAAAACATTAACTGATGTAATAGAAGCAAGAGCAAAAGCTACTCAAATGAATGTGAACGCCAATGATTTAACACCCGAAAAACTAAAAGAGTTTCAAGCGGCACAAGGTCAATTAAGTCAAGCATTGGGTAGACTCATGATGATAACAGAAAATTATCCTCAACTAAAGGCAAATCAGAATTTTCTCGATCTACAAACTCAATTAGAAGGTACTGAAAATAGAACAACAGTTGCTCGTAAAGATTATAATAATTCTGTAGAAATATACAATTCGAGTGTACGTAAGTTTCCTGTAAATATGATAGCAGGGATGTTCGATTTAAAAGTAAGACCGACATTTGAAGCAGACCAAGCTGCGCAAAAAGCTCCTACTGTAGATTTTGAACAAAAGAAATAGAAACATAAGAACTACTAGCTATGTTTTCTTCTTCAAAACAATTTCTTTCTAAACAAGAAAACGAACGTTTACATTTAGCTGTAAAGCAAAGCGAACAAGGAACTTCTGGTGAAATACGAGTTTATATAGAAAGCAAATGCAGTTTTATGAACCCTATAGATCGAGCTAAAGAATTATTCCTTTCGTTGAAAATGTACCAAACGATTCACAGAAATGCTGTATTAATATACATTGCATATCAAGATCGAGATTTTGCAATCATTGGTGATAAAAATATTTATCAAAAAACCAATGATGAATTTTGGAATCAACATTCAAAATCACTTTTACGTGCTTTCAATAATCATAATTATATTCAAGGAATGGAAGATGTTATTAGAGCTGTTGGAAATGAATTACGTGTACACTTCCCCACACATGGCGAAACCAAAAATGAATTACCTGATGAAATAATTTTTGGAAAATAGTATGCGTAAAATTTCGTTCATATTTTTAATTCTTCTGTTGCATTTGATTTCAAATCAATTATGTGCACAAAGTTCTAGTTTGCAAAAGTTATTACCTCCTGTACCTTCCCCTCCTCATTTAGTCAACGACTTAGGCGACATGTTAAGTGATGAAGAGGAATTGACATTGGAAAATAAATTAGTCGAATATGAAAAAAAATCCTCCAATGAAATTGCTATAGTGACAATTGAATCCTTGGAAGGAAATGAAGTTTCTGAATATGCTAATGAACTAGGTCGTAAATGGGATATAGGGAAATCGAGTAAGAAAAATGGCGTACTTATTTTAGCTTCTAAAACAGATCGCAAAATAAATATTTCACCCGGTTATGGACTATCTGGTGTACTACCCGATATTACATGCGGTCGAATTATTCGTGAACAAATAGTTCCCAATTTCAAAAATGGAAATTATTATAAGGGTTTTGACGAAGCGGTTGATATAATCGTATTAAGAGCTGGGAATGAATTTGTAGCAGATGAAATCCCTCAAGGTGATGGAAAAATTGGTCTATTAACTTTGTTATTTATATTTCTCATTTTTGGTCTAATAATCTTTGTATTTTTCTATATGATTCGAAACCGAAATGCAACATACGTTAGTCGTCGTGGCTGGATTAATACCAACGACACATGGGGTACTGGCGGCTTTGGAGGTGGTGGTGGCTTCGGTGGAGATAGTGGAGGTGGTGGCTTCGGTGGATTTGGCGGAGGCGGTGGAGGCTTTGATGGTGGAGGTTCAAGTGGAAGTTGGTAATCAACTTTACATTACATAGTCGATTTAAATTCGACTATTCATCATCGTAAATTTTCATTCTAAATACAAATAAACAACCTACCAATGCTGGTATTATTAGATTGATAAGCCACAACAATAAGGTAGAAGATATAATTCCAAAATGATTATTACTTAAAGGAGAAAGAAAGAACAACGCTGTCTCACCACGAATACCTATTTCAGCGATAGCAATCGTAGGAACAATTGCCATTGCCCAAAAAATTAACCATTCTGTAAAAACTAAATCAATCAATCTTATTTCTACTAACATCAATTTCATTAATAACATAAATTGAATAGTATAAACAAGGTATCGCATCAATGATAAAAACAAAATTTGAAATAATTGTTTACGTTCAAATCGTTTGACAATTTCGAGATACACTCTCACTTTTCGTAATATAGAAATAGAAGCTGTCCATTCCAAAAACTTAGATAAATGAAAATATAAATAAATTAATACAGTGCATAATGCAATACTTGATATCAATAATACATTTAACCAAGGTGAATGCTGAATATAAATGATATAGTATACAAGTCCTACCAACCCTAATAAACCTGTTACAATCAATTGCGCAAAGCTGCCAATAATTGTAACAGTGATTCCTTGAAGCTTGTTTACATTTTTTAAATACATAATGCGTCCTACATACTCTCCTATTCGATTAGGTGTAATGACACTTACAGCCACACCAGTTAATACTGATTGGAGTGATTCAAATAATGAAAACTTTTCAGTTCCATTCAGTTGTATTCGCCATTTAGCAGCTTCTATCGTCCAATTGACAATCATCAGTAGTAATACACAAGCCAATAATAACAATTTAGTAGAATCCCATTGTGTCAATATTTGATGTATAGTTTGACTTAAATTGGATTGTTGCTTCATTTGATTATACAATGAATACGCCATCCAAGAAAACAAACTAATTCCAATAGCACTCTTGAAAATTATTTTAATACTTTTGTTCTTTAGCACTCTGTAAAAATAAGCACCTTGAACCGCAATTCAGAAATAATTTTAGGTATTGATCCAGGCACAATTGTTTTGGGTTACGGAATTATTCAAATTGAAAAAAATAAACCTAAGTTGTTAGAGATGGGTGTACTGAAACTTTCAAAATACAAAGATGCCAATGTACGCCTTCAAATGATTTACAATAAAATAGGCGAATTAAACAGAGCATTCAAGCCGACTCAATTTGCGATTGAAGCTCCTTTTTTTGGAAAAAATGTGCAAAGTATGCTCAAGCTCGGCAGAGCGCAAGGTGTAGCCATTGCGGCTGCAATGCAGGTAGGATTAAGCGCTACAGAATATTCGCCTAAAAAAATAAAACAATCCATTACTGGCAATGGTAATGCAACAAAGGAACAAGTATGGAAAATGCTCCAACAAACATTGTTATTTAAAGATGAACCAGAATTTCTAGACGCAACTGATGCGGTTG
>JBIIJQ010000134.1:0-3369 GCA_044233655.1 Chitinophagaceae bacterium
TTTCAACTCCTACTCGTGAAATGACATTACGAGAAGATGTAGATCACACCGTTACCTATTTTATTTTAAGAAAAATAAAAGCTACTTATTATGAGTTATTAGAAAGTCTTCGACATCCTGAAAACGAGCAAGAAGAACAATTGACACAACTTGCTATGCTAGACTTAAAGCAAAATGAATCCGAACTACTGAGCTATTTAAAAGTAGTAGCCATACGATAAAAAGTTAATAACTCAACCCAATATGTAATTGAAGCATTTGGTTTTGCCATTCGGTATTGGGCGATAAGGAATTAATGTTGGTTAAGCCTACCACATATCTTGCACCTGCATTCACTCTTATCAATGGGGCCTTACCCCCAAATTGAAACCACAAACCACCAACGGCAGAATAGTTTTGTTGCGCAATAATATTCAACCCACTTTTTACAATTTTACTTTTATCTGCTACACTGATATTGGCGCTAAATTGCGGACCTAGTTGTATCCAAAGGAATTGAGTTAATTTAATATTTAGCAAAAAAGGTAGTGAAATAGTATTGAATTTAAAAGATGCTGCATTCAAGCTATCATTTGCTTGATTCAAATATTGTTGAAAAAGTCCTTTAAAACTAGAATCAGTGGTAATATGATTTTGAGTCCATACTGCTTCTAATTGAACACCTGCAGATCGTTTATTGAGGAAAACAAAAAAACCACCATGTGGATCGGTATGAAATTCTTGTTTCAATCCTAATCCTGTCATTTTATTTAAATTCAAACCACCTTTGATTCCAACTCCAAGATCAATTCCAAATTTAGGTTTTGCAACCACTATACATGATGTAAAAACTACAATAAATAATAAAATTATTCGTTTCATGTTGTAAATGTATGATTTTTCTTATTAAATAATTTAATATATAAATCAAAGTATAAAAACCTTTTACTACATTACAGATTATTAATTGAAACTGATTACTTTTAATTGTTATTGAAAATTTGATTATGCACGAAAAATTTGCTTTGAATATTCCATTCGTTATTGGTTTAATGCAAAAATGGAAACGGAAGATATTATTATTTTTAGCTGTATTGTTTATTGTTAGTACTATATTGTTAATACTCACACCTAATTTATATTATTCATATACTTCAGCCATTTCAACTAATTCTCAATTAAACGACAAATCCTCAATCTACAATCCTAATTTGGATGAGTTACATAATTCGCTGGGGAACTGGGCAGATCTTGATCGAATATATTCGACTTGCGAGTTAGATACATCTTATAAATTCCTAATTCGAACATTTAATCTTACTGAACATTATAAAATAAACTTATCTGATACTAACAAAGCAATACAGCAAGCACTGCATATTCTTAAAACAGAAACCATGAAAATGGAAAAAACTGAAACAGGCTTGCTAAGGATTCATGTATGGGATAAAGACCCTGTTATTGCTGCAAATATGGCTAATTCATTTATTCAATTTATAGAGAACCTAAATAGAAATTTACAAGAACAATACAATCTTAATATCATTGAAAAAATAAATATAAACATCAAAGAAAAATCGGTTGAGTATAAAGATATTGAATCTGCGAATGCATCGGCTAATACTCCAGCCGATAATCAACTTTTACTTATAAAAAAGAATGCCATTTTAGAAGAAATAAATCAACAGGAAAAAATATTGAATCAATATAAGTTGGTATTGAAAGCACAACAACCTTCGTTGATTGTTATAGATAAAGCTACTCCTAATTTTAAACATGATAGTCCTAAACGTATTATGACGCTGGTTACAATCATGATTTGTGGACTTGTTTTTTGTGTGTTTTTAATCACAGTTCTTGAAAGCTTAAAACTTTACAGCACTCAAAATGAAAGCAATCGTATATAGTAAAGAGTTTCTTTTTTATAGCATTGCAACATTGTTCATTTTTGTAACAGGTTTTAGCATACTCAATTCAACTACAATACCTGTATCTATATTCTTGGCGCTTACAGGTTTTATAGGTTTGATTTTAAATCCGAACAGATTGTTTTGGCTCATGTTATTTTCTATCCCATTTTCTGTAGAATATATTATACCCTCTAGCATTAGTACCGATTTCCCTGATGAATTGTTTATGATTTCGCTCACAGGCATTTCATTTTTGATTATTTCTTTCAATCCATTTCATTCTATAAAAACAGCCATCAAACATCCATTTATATTATTGATTGCTTTTCAACTACTTTGGATAATCATCACTTTATTTTTTTCAACCTATCCTATTCTTTCCATTAAATATTTCATTGCTAAGATATGGTATATAGTACCATTTATATTTACACCACAAGTTGTATTACAAGACAAGTCAACTTTTAAAACATTGGCTGCTACAGTCATACTTCCAATTTCACTCATCGCAATATATGCATTGTATCAGCATGCTGGATTTGGATTTAGTTTTTTAAGTATCAACGGTTGTTTACAACCATTTTTTCGAAATCATGTCAACTATGCTGCCATGCTTTCATTTGCATTTTCAATTTGTTTTGTAGTTTATTTAAAATCTAAAGCAATTCGTTACAGAAATCATATTGGATTTTTATTAATCATACTCACATTTGCATTATTTTTTTCTTATACCCGCGGATCTTGGCTTTCAGTCATAATTTCAATTATTGGATTAGTTCTATTTTGGCAATCAAAATTAATGACTACAATAGTAGTAACATTTTTATTCATTGTGAGCCTTTTTGCAATTTTCATAGTCAATGATAATTACTTGGTATTAAAACCATCCTTTGAAAAAACAATCGTACAAAATTCACTATCTAAACATCTGAATTCAATGTATTCAAACAGAGAAATATCGGGAGCAGAACGAATACATAGATGGGTTGCGGGCGTAAAAATGATAGCCGAAAAACCAATTACAGGATTTGGACCTGCATGCTATTACAACAATTACAAACCATATACAGACAAACGATTTAGGACCTATGTAAGCGAGAATCCTGAAAAATCATCTGTGCACAACTACTATTTACTGATATGGATAGAGCAAGGGTTTATTGGTTTTTTATTTTTACTTATATCAATTTACTATTTTTTCAAACGATGTACATACTTATATCATTCTATGGAAGATCCATATTATAAACAAGTCCTATCAATCTTAGTGATGGTTATGATAAATATACTCGTGGTAAATTTTTTCAGTGACATGATTGAAACCGACAAAGTAGGTACTTTCTTTTTCCTTTGCATAGGTGTATTGATTTGGATTGATTCGCAATTTCAGTTAAAAAAAATAGCTTAAATCTGCATAAATCATGCATTACTTGCATCTAATCAATGTCTAACTTACATTTGCAAGCAATTATTACAATCT
>JBIIJQ010000018.1:0-44422 GCA_044233655.1 Chitinophagaceae bacterium
AGACAATTTTGCTATTACAGAAAAAGCAGTTTTTTTATTCATAACCTTTCATTTCCGCAAAGCTAATACCAATAAGAGTTTCATAGGATTTTACCAACTATTTTGTCCATTAACCCAAGATTGTTGAAAAATTGTGTAGCCAAATCAAATCCACAATGCTATATTTGCACTTGTTAAAGGTGTCCGAGGCATATTTAAATCATGCCAACGATTAAAAGGGAATACTGTGAAATTCAGTAACACTACCCGGTGCTGTAAGTTCTTTCAAGTCGTTGAAAATAGACCACTGTTTATAGTTATATATAAATGGGAAGGTTTCAGCGATATGAGAACGAGTCAGAAGACCTGCCTCTAGCATTTTTTATTCATTGGCTTCGGGAAGAAAGCCATTGGTAAGCAGGGATACGCTTTCCTTTCTTATTTTCATTTTCCCGTTATTTTAAACTCATTCTAAAATGAAAAAAATCGTTACACTTTTCGCAGCTTTATTTAGCTTGCACACAATTCATGCTCAAATTATCAATTTCGAAGATCTTACTTTACCCTTAGGTGGATACTGGAAAGGACAATCGCCTCTTCCTAAAGATTCTGGCTATCAATCAAATGTTGGATTTTTTGTAAATTCATGGGATACTAGTTTCGGTGGATCATGGAGTGGATGGGGCTTTTCAAATCGTAAAGACAGCATCAGTATTAGTTATGCAACCAACGAACTAGCTGCTATTGCTGCAAGTGGTCATAATAACTCAACCAATTATGCAGTTGCATACCTAAGCTATAATCCATCGATCAATAAAATCAGATTACCCAAAGAATATCAAATGGGATGGGCCTATTTGACTAATACGACAATTGCTTATCGATCAATGCAAAATGGTGATGGATTTGCAAAGAAATTTGGCGGAGCTACAGGGAATGACCCTGATTTCTTTAAAATACAATTTACAGGTTGGTACAATGGTATAGCTAAAGTAGACACAGTGGATTTCTATCTTGCCGATTTTCGAGACACAAACAATACCAATGATTATATTGTAAAAGATTGGACTATATGCAACCTATCAGCGCTAGGCAAATGTGATAGTATAACATTTGTATTAAGCTCAAGTGATACAGGTGCTTTTGGAATGAATACCCCTGCTTATTTTTGTATGGACGATATTCAAATGATTTTTACAGGAGTTGAAGAATTAAACAACAATTCTTTGGTTACTGTTTATCCTAATCCTTTCAATGAATATATTATGATTTCAAATGAAGCTAATGAATCATTGCATGCAGAATTAATTAATATAGAAGGTAAAATAATTGACAAATTGTTGATTCAACAACATGACAGAAAGAGCTTTGTTACAACTACCGTACCACTAGGATTCTATGCAATACGAATAAAACAAGGAAATCAAATCTATTATCAAAAAATAGTAAAGTAATATGAAGTATTTTCTTCTATCTGTAGTTGTATTAATTTCAGCAAATTGCTTTGCTCAATTTGCTCCACAAGCTGGCTTAGCTGGCAGTACTGCCATATACAAACTAAGTAATGATTTTATAGCATGGGGCGACTCATGTAGCATTACACGTGGATGGGTTAATATCACAGATACAACCTTGGGCAAGATAACTAATGGTGTAGAAACAGATGCCAAATATATGGCTGATAATAGTGTAATAAGCCTAGGTGATGGTGGTGAAGCAATCTATTATTTTTCTAATCCAATTGTAAACGGCACAGGATTTGATTTTGCTATATTCGAAAATGGATTTAGAAATCCATTAGATTCAAATTTGGCATATATAGAACTTGCTACTGTCGAAGTGAGTGAAGATGGCCTTACGTATTACAATTTTTCCCCTGAATGTAATTTCGATTCTTCCATTCAAATTGCAGGAACCGGTGAGTATATAGATTGTAGAAAAATAAATAATCTCGCAGGAAAATATGTTTCAAGCTATGGCACCCCATTTGAACTTGATGAGTTAAGTATGCAATTCGGATTGGACGTAAACAATATCCACTTTGTAAAAATCAAAGATGTAATAGGTACGATTAACGACAGTTTGTGCAATCGCGATTTTTGGGGAAACAAAATCAATGACCCCTATCCGACCGATTTTCCTACAGGAGGATTTGATTTAGATGCACTTGGAGTTATTCATCAAAAATACACTACAGGCATGAATGAAACTAATGTCACAAGTACGATTATATTTCCCAATCCTACTAGCAATTCAATTCAAATAAAATCTTCGAATACAATTGCAATTGCTACTATATATTCATTCGATGGGAAAATTGTATTACGAAATCATGCTTTAAAAAATAATTCAATTGAGTTAGAACATCTTTCCAAGGGACATTATTATTTACAATTACAATTCGAGAACGGTTCTTTGTTCCAACAAGCAATTACGAAATGGTAACCCAGTCTAAAATACTGTTTTTACTACTTTTCATTAGCTTTACTTCATGTGTAAAAGACAAACCCAATCCTACTACAAAATCAAATGCATCAACTTCAAACAAAGGCGTTATTCTACTCAATGAAGGAGCCTATGGAATGAATAATGCAGAAATTTCATTTCTTGATTTAGAAAAAAAGTTAGTGACTAATTCAATATTCAAATCAACAAATAATAAAAGCTTAGGAGATGTTGCACAGTCTATAACTATTATCAATGCTATGTATTTTATAGTAGTTAACAATTCATCTAAGATTGTAGTTGTGAATTTGACTAATTTTTCTGAAATAGCTACTATTGAAAATGTTCAATTTCCTCGGAGTATTATACAAATAAGCCCTACGAAAGCTTATGTAACATCCTTATATTATCCAAGTATTTCGGTACTAGATCTTAATACATTGAAGATTACAAACAAAATTACTGTAGACTATAACAATACAGAACAAATGATCTTTTCGAATGGTTGGGTGTATTGTACTAATTGGGATACTGCATCCAATCTCCTTTATAAAATAAATCCTAACACAGATGTGATAGAAAAGAGAATTAGCCTTCCAGGAAGAGCCTCTCATAGTATTACGAAAGATAAAAATGGGATGCTTTGGATATTATCAGGTAATAAATACAAAAACAAATCATCTTATTTAACATGTATCAATCCTACGAACGATTCAATCTATAAATCATTTGCATTCACATCAGTATCTGATCCATTTAGATTAACTATGAATCCCTCGCATGATACTTTATATTTCATTCAAGTTAATTACAATGGCGGTCATGATTACAATGGAATTTATCGTATGTCAATTGAAGACAATACTCTTCCATCAATGGCCTTTATACCCGCTCAACTTAATTCATATTACTGGGCAATTGGAATTGACACTGCAACTCATCATATTTTTGTATCAGACCCAAAAGGTTTTTCACAACAATCAACTATTCTAGAATACACTTCATCGGGCCAACTATTACAACAGTACCAAGCAGGTATTGGTGTGAATTCATTTTTGTTTAGATGAGAATGATATCCATCATATTATTCATTTTTTTAAGCTCCAATACCTATGGGCAAAAATCAACTACCATAAAATCTACTGACACAATACGTCAAGTGACGGTAATTGGGTACAAACCTCCTATAGAAAAGTCCATCGAACAAACCATAGATAGCAATATTCAAAAATGGTATTCAAATTCCAATTTGCAACAATTACTTCAGTTGCATTCAAATGTTTTCGTAAAAAATTATGGTGTTTCAACACTCAGCACCATAAGTATTCGAGGTAGCTCAGCTGCACAAACTGCCGTAAGATGGCATGGCATCAATATCAACAATGCGATCACTGGCATTACTGATTTTAGCACAATACCAGTATCATTGTTTGATGAATATAGTATACAATATGGAAGTCAGGCAAGTAACAACAGCCTTAGCGGTGGACTCAATTTAGGAAATAAATCTCCCACATTTACTAAAAGAACTCAGGTAGCATTGGCTGTAGGCTATGAAAGTATCGAAAACAAAAATATATCATCAACTTGTATATTAAGCTCTAGTAAAATTTCAAACACATTAAAGATCAATTATCTTCAAGGAAACAATCGTTATTGTTTTTATAACGAAGATCAAGATAGGCAGGACACATTAGACCATGCTCACCAAATCCAATTGGGCATACTTAACGATTTTAATTTTAAATGTTCACCTAATCAGATTATCTCTTTACATAGTTGGCTTCAAAAATCAACTCGTCAAATACCACCTACTACATTTGAAAATTACAGTGCCAAAAATGAAAACATAGAATCATTTAGAAACATACTTGACTGGAAAATAAATCAACTAGGACCATTCTCTTTTCAAACCAAAATTGGATTACTTCTTGAAAATTATACATACGAGGATTCATTGATTTTTCTTAAAACAAATGCATCACTCATCTCAGTACCACTAGACATTAGATCGACATATAGAATAAATCATCGGCAATGGGCAAGCCTAGAATTAATCGCTAACCATGCTCAATTGAGAGGTCCAAGCCAAGCTTCTCTAAACCGTGCTGGCCTTTTAGCATCCTATTCTATCGATCGGATATTTAAACGAATAAATCTAAAAACAAGTTTGCAATACGAAGTCACTGATGTTTTCAATTTGCCAATTGCAGGATCAATACTTGCAAATATGAAACTCTTTTCAAAACTTCATTTCTATTCCTCTTTTTCAAGAAATTATCGAATGCCGACACTAAATGAGCTTTACTATAATCCTGGTGGGAATATTCAGTTAGAACCTGAAATTGCTAAAAACATAGAGGGTGGTTTTCAATTTAAACATTATAATCCTAGATTATCTATAGAAGCCGACCAAAATGTCTATTATAGAAAAGTAGATAACTGGATTGTTTGGTATGGTAATGCAATCCTTACACCTCATAATATACTTGGCGTAAATAGTCGAGGGCTTGAAACTAATCTTTCATTTAAATATCAGTTGAAAACGCCCAAATACAATCCTCAAATTGAATTGATTGAAGTTGAAGTAGTAAATAGATCAATCAAACCAAATCCAATCCTTACTTTTAATTTGCTATATGCTTATACGCTTTCTACCACACAAGCTTCACATCTTCCAAACGATTATTCTATAGGAAAACAACTGCCTTATGTACCACGATATCAATTAAAAATAAATCCTGGGTATCAAAATGCGAATTGGGATATTCAATATATTTATGCTTATACAGGCTATCGATTTGTAACAACTGACGAAAGCCAATGGTTGCTTCCTTACTCAACCTCCAATATATTTGTATCGTATAGACTACCCTTAATGGCCCATCAAGCAATTCGTGCAACTATTCGGGTACAAAATTTATTTTCAGAAACCTATCAAGGCATCATTGGTCGTACAATGCCAGGTCGAAATTATACGTTTGGCTTGTTGTATCAATTTCATTAAAAAATCGACTCACTTTACTATTAGCAATATGATGAGAATCTAATCAAGTATTTCTATAGGAAATCTAAATTTCCCTTCAGTTACTTTTACAGGCACTTTAGAGGTTAATGGATATTGAGGAATCATATCACCTTCAAAAGTCCCTTCTATCCAATCCCCATCAACCTTTGTAATAGTAACATTCCCTTTTGTTCCTTTCTCTGAAGAATAAAACTCATACGTATCAGAAGTTGGATGTTTGATTAAATTGATATGTGCTATTGGCAACTTCTCATAAAATTCAATACTTTCACCAAGCTTAAAAACGTCATTCTTCACTTTATAATTAGTATCAACATTCACTTCGAATTCCAATGTATATAAAAAGTTATAAATACCAGATATACTTGCAGTAAAATACTTGCAAATAGTTTGCTCAGTATCATCTTCCTTAGTTGTAGTTCTTTTTGTTATAAAAGAAATAAATTGATCATCAACAGCTTTGTATGCGACCCCATTCACTTTATATTCAATAAATTTTTGCGCAAAAGACGTTTCAAAGGATAGACATGATATAATAATCACTGTAACAAGAGACAAAAAAAGCTTATTCATACAAATTTATTTTTAGGGTATAAATATAGTATTTTAGTTTATAAACATGTATATTAAATTTGTATAAATTACCTGCATAACAACGATATCTGTAATAAACACAACAAATCACAAAATACTTTTAGGAACCAGTTTTCGGGTAAACGTTTTCAACCGTTTCCATTTGCTTACTTCACTATCAGGATTGAAACTGGTAGTTGTTTGCCATGAATTCTCAGGTAAGTATTCTAATTGCATACCATTTAATACTCTGTTGGCTATCGTTGTATCATTGATTAATGCAAAACATTCAGTATTCAAATTTGCACTTCGCGGATCAAGATTAAAAGTACCAATAACAGTTATATGATAATCCACCACCATAGATTTGGCATGCATGCCAAATATGGGGGCATAGTTAATTTCTTTTTGCAAGGCTCCAGTTAGCATTTGAATTCTAATAGCAGCATCAGGTTTGTATTCAAATAATTTAACGCCAGCATTTAAAAGTTGAGACCTACATTTTTGATAGGCACTGAATGCTTCTACATTATCCGTAGAAGCTAAACTATTCGTAAGAATATTGACTTCTACCCCTCGACTGACTGCTTCTTCAAACAAACTCAATCCTTCTTTAGTTACAATTAAATATGGGCTTTGGATATCAACAGTCGAATGTGCATTCTTTATTAAATCCGTCAAAACATCTGTTGTAATGCCGCCGCCATGCAATCCGTTTTTACCATCATTTTTACCTGGCATATCCGAAATAAACTGAACACTATCGGTCCAAATTAATTTCCCATTGATTCGAATACTATCAAATGTTTTCGGAAGATTCTTAATTTGATTTTTTACTTGAGGCCAAAAGTTATCGGGATTGCATGCATATTGATGCAATCGTTCAAACCTTGAAGTATCTGCAGAATTCAATGTTTTATCTTCAACTAAATTAGCCACTGGATGACATAAAGGGTTATTCCAATAATCTTCAAATGAGCGTGTTATATCTGTTGGCGTTTTACCAATGAGCAATACATCTCGATCTCTGAAATTGTATTCATGATCATAATCAAAGTATTCATCTGCTATATTACGTCCACCTGTTATGGCTACTTTATTATCTACAATGAATGTTTTATTATGCATTCGTTGATTAGATTTATTAAAATGAAATGCAAATTGTGATAACTTCTTAAATATATTTTTACCTAAATTCACTCCAGGATTATATACCTTGATTTCGATATTTTCATGCGAATCCATGGTTAGTATTTCATGTACACCAGCTTCAACCATAATGTCATCCACAATGATTCGAACTTTAATACCTCTATCTGCAGCTCTCACTAAATAATCGCATGCAATTAACCCTACATTATCTGTACTAAAAATAAAATATTGAATATCAATTGACTTTTCTGCATTTTCACAAAGCCAAGCACGTGTAACCAAGGAACCTCCTCCATCTTCTAAAACATATACACCTGTTCGTTGATTCATCAAAGAATCATATGGCAATAATTCATTGGATAAATCTGGCGTAGTTGTTTCATGAATTTGAGAACAAAAATCTTTTTCTTGAGCAGGTACTTGATCAGAACTACTTGTACATGAAGAAATAAAAAGTATTAAAAAAAGTATGATTCCTATTTGAAAAATTACTGACTTCATAAAAATAAATATCAGTAAAACTAAATTAAAAAATTAAGGTAACGAATGATTGAATAAATTTCTAATTGTTATTTTAGAATACATGCGTGTTTGTTTGCCAAAAAATGCTTTAGCGACAAAAGATTATTCCTTCAAAGCAAACAACCTTATTTATTATATAAAGATAACGAATTGTAATTTTTATTTCAACCAGGCCTATTGATTAAAACACCCAAAAATCTGATGTAAAATCAACGATTATAGGTAGCTCGTAACAATTTATCATTTATTGTTTTACCAAGTCCTTCATCTGGAAATCTTTCCATAATAATTAAATCTAAATTACACTGATCGAGTCGATGCATAGATGCATACAACTTTTTAGCCGCTTCGGTTAAGTTCCCTTTTGGTGATAATATTTCAAGTTGATCAACATTTAATTCAGAAAATTCACCTGTAAACATAATTATACCTATGCTCAAATTTCTATGTAGACTAATAGATTCTAATACATTGTCCGTCAAGAGTGTTTTTGTTTTAGGGGCATAATGTCGTAAAATCATTCCAGGCGCTTCAGGATTTACATCATTCGTTGTTTTCATTTTTATAACCCCTACAACATCTTCAATCTCTTTTAACGTAATAGTACCTAATCTATAAAGTATTGGTTGATTCTCTTCAAAACCAATGATTGTTGATTCTATTCCCATTTCGCATTCACCGCCATCTAATATCACCTCTAAAGAATCTCCAAAATAATTCAATACATGCTCGGCATTGGTTGGGCTAATTGAACCAAAAGGATTTGCACTGGGTGCAGCCAATGGAAATTCCAATTGACTTAAGAGTGATAATGCCATTGGGTGATTGGGCATACGAATAGCAACAGTATCCTTACCAGCAGTAACAATATTTGGAATGTGTTCTTGCTTTTTCAATACCAAGGTTAATGGGCCAGGCCAAAATGAGGTAGCTAATTTCAAAGCTCTAGATGGGATATCACAAGCTATAGTTTCTAATTCATTAATAGATTGTACATGAACTATCAATGGATTATAAAATGGTCGCTGTTTTAATTTAAATATTTTTTCAACAGCTATTGAGTTAAAAGCATTTGCAGCTAATCCATAGACAGTTTCTGTAGGAATTGCAACCAATTCATTTCGATTGAGTTGCTGAATGGCTTTATTAATATCTGTTGTAATCAATTGAGTTTATTAAGGGTTACATCGATCACAATACATAGGATCTTCTGTTTGTTTTTGATTTGGGTATTTTTCTTCTTTTTCAAAATTACACTTTTGACAAGTATAAATATAACTTAAAATAGAGCGTGTTGGAAAACCGCATAGATTACAAGGTAGCCCTTCCTTAACGGCAGTGATGCCTAAACCCGGTGTATTACAAACTGTACAATAAGAATTAATTTTCTTTGCTAGCTTTTCAGTTGCGGCTTCTATAACTTTCATTCTAGTTGGATTATACATTGCACGCATATCTGTTTCAACATACACACTTCCAAAATCATTAAGATAGCTGTTAAATATATCAGATAAATGTTGCCAGTTAGTAATACCTTTTTCAATAGCAGAATAATCATGTTTTGACTTTCTTATAATTAGTCCGTGAGAGGGAAAATTTGCTTTGAAGGCAAAATCCTTTAATTCTTGCTTTGTTCGAATTTCTGAGGCATTGAAATTGGTATCTGTTGTAATGACTCTTGTAAAAATCTCTAAATCATTTTTTTTGTCTATAAACATAAGCAATTCATCATCAGATTGTGCAAATATTAAAGATGGATGAGGTCCAAATGAACCTTCACTTGCAATAGCTAAATCACAATCAGCTAATTCCATTGCTTTGAAACATTTTTGTCGAGCAGTTTCCAATGGATCATCTACTCTATCTATTTCACCAGTAAATGTGCCTAAAGCATCCGTATCAAAATTAGTAGACACAATACATTGCACACCTAATTCTTTTTCTAGAATAGGCGCTATTGCTTTTTCCTTTTCATGTTTTGTTGCAATAAGCAACCTCCTATCTTTAAACATCCTATAATCAAATTAGTTTATTCAATGCCTACAATCGAATGCAATGATATTAATTGCTTTTTTGAACTTATATATTTTTTAATTTCATACAAATCCTTTTGCAAATTGATAATACGAGCATCTATATCTTTCAAATCTTTTTCATTTTGCATACCATTCATTTTATTTTCATGATATTTAATTTTTACATGTATCATATGAGTTAATAGTTCAATTGCATCGTTTGGTTCAAAATAACCTTTAATAAGTTGTATATTCATATGTACTATTATTTTTATTGTCCTTGCCCCAATGAATAACCTGCTTTTCCATCAAACGTATATAGGTTTTCAGTTTTAATCACATCAATATGACTATTGTTTGCCTTTTCTAAAATTGATATAATGGAAGATTTAGATATAGTTGAATCATTCATTGGTTTAAATCTACACCTCCAATGATCTGTACAAAATGTTTCTTTAAATCCATCAGGCCAAACTTTAATCCCTCTATTTGTAATCATTGATAACTGAATACCTTGAGGTTCAATTTTCTGTATAATATCAGCTAATTCATTTGGATTTGATCCAGACCAATGAACAAAAACATCTACACCAACTAATTCTTTTTTTGCTGATGGTTTTCGCTTGTATTTGGGAAGATTTAATGCTGCGCTATTAGCAAAATGTACTGGCTTTAGTTGTGTTGGCTCTTGACCAAGACGCTCAATAACTGCTTGAGCAAATTCCTTGGTTCCCACCTTTTGAGTACTTACATCTTCTTTATAAATATCAGATGTATGAATCCCATCTTCAATAGTTTTTAGCCAAGCATTTTGAATTTTTTCAGCTACGGATGTTTGACCTATGTGATTTAGCATCATGATTGCACCTTGTAAAAGTCCAGAAGGATTTGCAATATTTTTACCTCCTATATCAGGTGCTGTTCCATGGATGGCTTCAAACATAGCACATTCTTCACCAATGTTTGCAGAGCCAGCAAGGCCAACTGAACCTGTAATTTGAGCCGCTATATCTGAAATAATATCACCATACAAATTGGGCATTACTATCACATCAAAATCTTCAGGGGTATCAGCTACTTTTGCAGCACCTATATCTACAATCCAATGCTCATGTTGAATAGATGGATATTCTGTTGCAATTTCATTAAACACCTGATGGAACAAACCGTCTGTTTGTTTCATTATATTGTCTTTTGAAAAACAAGTTACTTTTTTACGGTTTTGTTGTTTAGCATATTCAAAAGCATATCGAATAATTTTCTCACAACCAGGACGACTGATTAATTTCAAACATTGTACTACTTCATCTGTTTGTTGATGTTCAATACCAGCGTATAAATCCTCTTCATTTTCACGTACAATAACCATATCCATTACTGGGTGTTTTGTACTAACAAAAGGATGCAAACTCATACATGGTCTTACGTTTGAGTATAATCCTAAAAATTTACGGGTAGTTACATTCAAACTCTTATAACCTCCCCCTTGTGGAGTTGTAATGGGTGCTTTTAAAAACACTTTATTCTTCCGAATGACATCCCACGATTCAGGGGCAATACCCGAAGTGTTGCCTGACAAATAAACTTTTTCGCCAATTTTAATCTCTTCAACTTCCAGTTGAGCACCAGATGCTTTTAAAATTTCTAATGTAGCATCCATTATTTCAGGGCCTATACCATCTCCTTTTGCAATTGTTATTGTTGTCATTTGATTCTTTTTTTAATTGAGTGCAAAAGTGATTGAAATGTATTATATATTTTTATTTATATTTGTAATAATATACATTAATATTATTTATGAATTACACACTCAATCAACTACAAATTTTTTTAAAAATAGTTAAAACAGAAAGTGTCACATTAGCAGCAGAGGAATTGCATTTGACTCAGCCTGCAGTATCCATACAGCTTAAAAATCTACAAGATCAATTTAAAATACCTTTGACAGAGGTTATAGGTAGAAAAATATACATAACTGATTTCGGAAGAGAGATTGCTCAAGCAGCCGAACAAATCATAAATCAGGTATATGCAATCAACTATAAAACATTGGCTTACAAAGGGCAACTTACTGGCAAATTAAAAATTTCAATTGTCTCTACAGGCAAGTATGTAATGCCTTTTTTTCTCTCAAATTTCATGAATAACCATGATGGCATTGAACTGCTAATGGACGTAACCAACAAGCAAAAAGTATTGGAAAGTTTATCAAATAATGAAATTGATTTTGCATTGGTTTCGATTATACCTGCAAACTATAATATTGAAAAATTGGATTTACTCCAAAACAACTTATACCTCGTGGGAAATAGCAACACCAAAATTGAAAAAGGTAAAAACGCGAATGACATGTTTAGCAAATTACCTTTAATTTTCAGAGAAAAGGGATCTGGCACAAGACAAACAATGGAAAATTACATAAATAAATATCATTTAGCAGTATTAAAAAAAATGGAACTTACGTCAAATGAAGCTGTAAAACAAGCTGTATTGGCTGGGCTAGGATACTCCATCATGCCCTTAATAGGTATTAAAAATGAACTGATAAACAACCAATTGAAAATAATACCCATTAAAGGGCTCCCAATTAAAACTACTTGGAGTTTGGTATGGCTTAAGGGCAAAAAACATTCTCCAATATCTGAAGCTTTTCTGAATTATTTAAAAAAAGAAAAATCAATCATTGTGCAAAATCATTTTAAATGGTATGAACAATACAAATAATTAAAATCAAAATAGACCACAATCGATACTTCTTGAGTTCCACTTTTTATCTTCACACCATAATTATTAATACATGAGCCAAACACCCAAAAAATTTGACAATCAGGGTATCGTAACATATTACCATAGAACCAATTGGTTTTACAAACGATTTTGGAATCTAGATCAAAGCATGGGAATGCATTTTGGTTTTTGGGATCAATCAACAAAAAATCTGCAAGAAGCTGTCATACAACAAAATGAATGGATGGCTAACTTACTTAATATACAACGTGAATATAAGATACTTGATGCAGGGTGCGGAGTAGGTGGAAGCTCAATTTATCTGGCAAAAAATTATGGTTGCAATGTTACAGGTATTACAATTACACCCAAACAAATTATAAGTGCAAATGAATATGCTAAAAAAGAAGTAGTAGAAAACAAGGTCGAATTCCTAGAAATGGATTTTACGTCCACTACGTTTAAAGACGCTTCATTTGATGTGGTTTGGGCTATTGAAAGTGTGTGCCATGCGGCAAATAAAAAAGAGTTTATAAAAGAAGCTTTTCGATTACTCAAACCTGGTGGGAGATTAATTGTAGCCGATTATTTTCCGACTAAAAATGCATATACAAATGATGAGTATAAATTGGTCTACACTGATGGTATCAATGGCTGGGCTGTGAGTGAATTATGCAATGAAAAAGAATTTGCTCAATTCAGTCATACAATAGGGTTTAAAAAACATCAATTTCATAATTTGAATAAAGAAGTAGAACCAACTGCCAATATCATTCTTAATAAGAAACATTGGCTTCCGCTTGCGTGGATTTACTTCAAATTAGGATTCATTACTGATACTGAATATTACAATGCATTTGGTTCATACAATTTCAGCAAAGCATTTAAATCCTCATTGTGGAATTACATGGTATTTGTTGCAGAAAAGTAATTAATTCAATTAAAAAGTTAATTAAAAAAGCACTCAAATTCTATTTATAAGCAAGCATAATTTTTTTTATTGGTTTTAGCCTGTATCTTTTTATAGATGATTACAAACTCATAAACAATTACCCTGAAGATTTTTACACAAATCAAATTTTATTATTCGAACTTTCGTTTATCATTATTTACTTATTGGTATTTACATTCATTTATTGGATTCTGATTGTTTTAATTATATTATTGTATAACAGAATTAATAAAAATAAAAATCGAAAAACCTTGCAATAATAAAAGATGGTCTATTTAATATTTACTTAATATTAAATGCAATAACTTGTTTATCATTTCCTGCACGAACCACACAATAATAAGAACCATTCGGCAACTGCTCGCTTGACATTATAAAATCAAATGCCCCCCTGTTCATACTTTCATTACAAATTGTCATTAATTGTTTCCCAAGACAGTCATATATCATTATTGTTACTTGCTGTACTTTCGGATTGAAAATAGTAATATTACCATTATGCTGAATTGGATTAGGAAATAATTGAGTTTGTAATTTATCAGAAGCTATATTCAATAAAATACTTTTACTATAGGCACTTTTATTATCAATATCTAGTTGTTTTAATCGAATGGTATATTGACCAGGCAACAAATTGTATAAAGAATACTCATAATTATTTATTAGCGAAGATGTTAACTGTGCTGGAGCAAAACCAACTGTATTATATTCTAACTGATCATTACGTCTTAATTGAATTTCAAAACCTTTATTATTAACTTCATTTGTTGTTTTCCATTTTAGCAATATCGAATGATCATTTTCAATTCCATTGAATGAAAGCAAATTAACTGGCAAAGGATTCGCTCTAAATCCTGCAACAACACAACGCATTCGTTCAAATCCATAGATTTCATTCGATGGATCTGTTGATCCAATTGCTATACCAGTAGGACTTCCCAAATAATTAGTTGAAGGATTAGCCCATCGAGCCAAACGAGTACAATTAAATCCATTATCACTACAATGATTGTTATATGCCATGATAGTGCGCCAACGAGCAGTCGTAGGCAATCCACTTGGTATAACAGCCTGATTCACATATCCATGATGATGTGAGCAAGGTGTAGTACTTCCATCTACATAATGATCATGTCGTAAACCCATATTATGACCACATTCATGTGCAAAAGAAAGATTCGTCATACCACAACCATAATCTGTAATTGTAAAGGCCGCGTTATCACTATAATTTGTAGGGCTTGTATTTAGATACCCTAATCCACAAAAACCAGCATAATTACCTGAACCCGCCCATAAACCCACAAGATCGGCATGATGAGTATTTCGTAATGATTGCACACCTGCATCAGCACTAAAGTTTGATAAATCTGCAGACATATCGCTTGTAGTAGTAAATGAAGTTGCATCACAATGAATTAAATTAAATGTAAGGTTAGCACCACCACTATTCGTATAAGCAGTGTTCATTTCTGTAACAGACGAAGTAACATTCGCAGTAAAAGAAGCCACAGAGCCACCTCCATTAACGATAGCAGCTGCAGCTCCTAATACCATCAAATCAATTGTACTAGCTGTTCCACAGTCTGTTGCCAACGCACAGACATCTGCATTTGCTCTACTTTTCTTAGGCAATGGAATATCTTCTACAAAATCGTTTTGATTTACAGGAGACTCTTGCATACTTTCATTATTAACTTCAGTCAAGGCAAACAAATCTGACTTATTGATTTGTTGTAAAATATATTTATGATTAAAATCATCAACGATTATACCATTCATATTGCCTTGATAAAAACTAAAAATAACATCCCCACTTCCGTTGATCTCTTTGCCATACCAACTTTCCGCTCCTATTGTATAGATAAACTGTTTATAGAATTTAAAATACAGGCTTTTTTGATTAAATAATGACAATTCAAATTCATTTACTTTATCAAGAGCAGCAAAGTCGATTTGAACATACTTTGTTCTCAACGCATTTGAATAGATATGCAGATTATTTGATGGCAATTCTGCATTACTTAACTCTCGTTTGACTAGTTGAATGGATTGTGTAAAACCTGAAAGTGAAATTTGAAATAGAATTAAAAAAATGGACAATGCATAAAATTTTTTCATAATGTTGGTTTTAAATTTATAATAATTAAGAATGTTGACTTTTAACATTCATGCACAAAAATAAAACGCAAATTGTTTAAATTCTAGATTCTTGCCAAATTAATAAGAATACTATTTTTAAAGACTTATTAAATAAAAATTCCTTAATTTTAATTTCTATAATTCCATTACATGAAGTTAAATCTATTTCTTTCTTTTCTGCTGATATCACTTAGTATTGCATGCAACGAAACTCCAGAAGACAAAACCCAGACAATTAATAAAGATGGAGCAATCGAATCAGAGATAAGTGTCACACACCTTGATTCTACGCACGATATACTTACAACAAAACATATTGTATGGGTTGGTGGTAATTCAACAAAAAACATTCTACATTCCGACACAGTAGCATCTCTTGGATTAAAGAAAGAAGAAGCAGTGAACGAACAAGATGAAACTATGAATGTTACCATTCCCAAAGAATATGAAATTTATATCACGATCAAATAAAATATTAAATTGAAAAAAAGCAAACATATTCAGTTAGTTTTAATCACAGCATTATTAGCTTCTTGCAGTAATAAAAAAGAAACAGAATGGAGTGAAGGCGATAAAAAAGTGTATTTACGCAGTGATTCTACTGCACCTTATACACGCACTCATTCATCACCACTATTATGGTACTTTGCATTTCGTTCATTTGGCATGATGAACAATGGACAATATGTAAGAGGAGGCTATCATAGCGACGCCATACATCCAATAAGTAATTTTGGAAGCAATGGATACAAAAGCCGAATTAGTCGTGGCGGATTTGGACGTAGTAGTTTTAGAACTGGTTCATAATAGTTAGTACAAGTTATGATAAGAATACAATTAAAACCACGTAATCAGTGGCAACAAAAAGTAGAAGAATTAGGATTTGGTTTTCATAGTACAGAAGGTACATATTGGGATGAATCAGCAGCTTATATTTTCAAACTAAAAGAAATCGAAGCAATTGAAAAAGCAACGAACATCTTATGGGAGATGTGTTTAGAAGCAGTACAATATGTTATTGATAAAAAATTATACAGACAATTTGCAATACCAGATTATATCATTCCATATATCGAATCCTCATGGAATAATGATGTACCAAGCATTTATGGACGTTTTGATTTAGGCTATGCTAATGGAAAAATAAAATTGCTCGAATTCAATGCCGACACTCCAACTTCACTTTACGAAGCAGGCATTATACAGTGGTTTTGGTTACAAGATTTTGATGCTAAAAAAGATCAATTTAATTCAATACATGAAAAACTAATTTCATATTGGTCAAATCTCAAACCTTATTTGAATGCTGGTTTGCTTCATTTTGCTTGTGTTAAAGATTCTCTTGAAGACCTTACTAATACTGAATACTTAAGAGACTGTGCAATCCAAGCTGGCCTAAATACAAAACTAATTTTCATTGATGAATTAGGTTGGGATTTAGATAATGAACTATTTGTAGATATAGAAAATGTACCCATTTCAAATATATTCAAACTCTATCCATGGGAATGGCTTTTACATGAAGAATTTGGACAAAATATAATAAAAGATAAAAACCATACTTGCTGGATAGAACCTGCTTGGAAAATGATCTTATCCAACAAAGCTATTCTTGAAGTATTATGGCAATTATATCCAAACCATGAATACCTTCTTAACACAAGTTATACCTCCAATGGGATGAATGCTTATGTAAAAAAACCATTATTAAGTAGAGAAGGTGCAAATATTACCATAGTAAACGATCATAAAACAATCGAAGAAAGTCAGGGTGAATATGGTGAGGAAGGATTTGTATACCAAGAATACATGAATCTTGAAAACGACTTTGGACAAGTTGCATTAATTGGATCTTGGATTATTGGAGGTGAGGCTGCAGGCATTGGTATACGTGAATCAAAATCGAAAATCACCGACAACACTAGTCGTTTTATCCCTCATTACATAGAACATTAATTCATAGTACTCAACTTGATGTATTATTTTTTTGAATAAAATAATACATCCCTAAACCTGCACCAAATACTATCACACCTATCAATGGTGCCATCAAATCATTGATGATAACACTAACAGTTACACCCAAGTAACTCAAAATAAAAAAGATTGGTAGATAAGGATAAGCTTTCATTTTGTATGGCCTATCGGTCACTAAGGAAATATTATTTTTTCTTAAATAAAATATAGAACTAATCAGTGCAATAAAACTCAATGAGTCGAAGAACATAATTACATTGACAATTTTATCAAATTCAGAAGTCAGAAAAAGTGTGACAATAATAATGGATGTAAAAAGAGCCAATGATGCACGTGGCACCTGTGTATTTTCATGCATTACCCCAAAGCGTTTTGGCATTAACTTTTCCAATGCCATGGCATAAAAAACTCTCGGGTTGCTCAGCATACCTACATTGACATAACCCATTACACAGAAAAACATCAACAACGAAAATGCTATACCAGCTTTTTCGCCCATCATATGTTGTACAATTTGAGCAGCAGGTGTTTTAGTCTGTGCAAGGTTTTCAAATCCCAATGTACTGACGTAAGAAATATTAATCAACAAATACAATAGTAAAATAACGGCAAAGCCACTGAGGATTGATTTAGGAATCTGGGAATGACCATCCTTAATGTCTGCACCAAAATTCACCGTTTGCTGATATCCACCATAGGTAAAAAAAACAGATTTAAAGCACATAGAAAATGCCAACAATGAAAATGATTTATAAGAAATGTCCGAGTCCAATATCGGATGATTGATAGTAATAAAAAATGGTGATACAATGATCAGTAGTATCATTCCAATCTTCATGATCATCAATGTATTTTGAATGGTTGCACTCATACGTAAGCCTAGCCAATTGATTGCAAATAGGATGAGAACAATACCTATACAAAACATTTTTTTATACAGACTATTGATTGTTTGTGTATCATCTACCATTATTGAAAACAAATATTCACTGCCAGCTAATGCCACAGCTGCTGTACTTCCTGCATTGGATATCAAAGTAGCCCAGTTGATGGAAAAAGCTGTCGCTGGATTATAGGTAATAGACATAATGTTGTAAAAACCACCATGGCATGGATACCTACTCCCTATTTCTGCAAATGTAAGTGCACCACATAAACTCACTAATCCTGCAAACAACCAAGCTGCAAAAAAAATAAGTTGATTACCCGCGTCTGAAGCTACTGAAGATGGGGTACGAAAAATACCCATGCCAATAACTAAACTAATGACAATCATCGTAAAGTCAAATCGAGTGAGTCCTTGCTTCATGAGATAAATAATAAAAACAAGATAAACGTTTTATTTGAAAGTGCCAACAAAAAAAAGAATCTTGTGAAATAATCACAAGATTCTAAAATTACGTTTAAAAAAAATTACTAATATCCGAAGACTTCCTTCAACGTCAGTATCTTAACTGGACCAAATTTCTTCAATTCATCCCAATTGACTTTACTTTCACCACCTACAACAGTTAATGTATAAGGTTTGCCAGCTATATTTTGTTTGAAAAATGTATTAATTGATTCGTAGGAAAACTTATCAACATATTTGTAGAGTTTTTCATTCATATCATAACTCAATCCTCTTTTTTGCGCACTTAAATAACTAAATAAAATGCCTGTTTTAGTGGTACGGGTTGTAGATATAGAATTTTTGATACTCGCTTGCGATTGCGAAAATAATTTTTCTGATTTTGGCAATGCAGTCAGTAATTCTTGCATAGCTGCGATAGACTCTTTCATTTTATCAGCTTGACATCCCACATAAGCACTCATGCTAAAAGGATCTCCTTTCTTTTGTGGTGAGCCAAAAGCAGCATAGGTTGAATAAGCCAAGGCTTTTGATTCTCTAATTTCTTGAAAAACAATACCACTCATGTTGCCACCAAAATATTCATTAAACATATTGACCGTCGGAACAGTTTCAGGATTATAAGGGGTGCCATTTCTAAACCATTGGATTTCAGCTTGCACCATATCGTAATCAGCAAACAATACTTCATTGTTTGTTTGCTCAGTGAATGTGTACTTCTTTTTACGCGGTTCAGCTAGCTTGAATGACATTGGCACGATATGGTTTTTAACGATTTCACTTGAAAGTTGTTTTTCATCCATTGGTCCATAATACAAAACTTGATGATCGTAGGTTGTCAACTCATGTAACAATTTCACTAAATCATCTGCTTTAATATTGTCTAATTCTTCGTTGGTCAATTCGTTGTTGAAAGGATTTACAGGACCGTATTGTGCATAATAACGTAAGCCGCTACGAATCATATTTTTATTCAATTTAGAATCGCTGCGTTTCTTTTTCATACCAGCTATCATATTGGTCAATGCCTCTTGGTTTGGTTGACAATCAGCCAATAAATGTTCAAACAAATTCATTGCTTCGCTGTAATTATCTTGCAATCCACTTAGGTAAACATAGCTTTCTTCATCACTCGCACTCACACCAAAATCACATGCCAATGTATAGAATTTTTTACTGATATCGTCTGCACTATATTTACTAGTGCCTAGGTATTGTAAATAATCCATTGCTATAGGATACAACACATTGTCGAGTTTACCCATTTTCAAATAGTAGTATTGAGAAAACAATACATTGGTATTATTTTTCACAGATAATGCCATCAATTGGTTACCACGTGTATCTACAGTTGTTTTTTGAATATCTTTTTCAAAATTTAGAAATACAGGTGCAATTGGATTAGTTGGCATTGTAGCTACTTTTTTTACAAAATCACTTTGTGCTTCACGGTTTACACTCACAGGTGTAATTTCTGGTTTATCTACTTTTGCGACACTTTCATCCTTACCTATACGTTTATAAATACAAACATAATTTTGGTTCAACCATTTTTGAGTAAAGTCTTGAATATCTTTTTTAGTCAATTTGCTCATCTCATCTAGTTGAGCTACTGTTTGTTGCCAATCAACTTCAGATGTAAATGATTCTAACAATCCGAATGCTCTTCCTGAATTGCTTTCACGTTGTTGAATCAATGTTTTTTTATAATTATTGATGATTGCAATCAAAATTTCATCATCAAACTTACCTGTTTTCAAAAGCTCTATTTGACCTAACATCAAATCACGCACCTCTTCAAGTTTTTGACCTTCTTTAGCTTTACCTTCCATAAACAATACACTGTAATCTTTTAATGTATATGCGCCAGCACTTGCAGATAAGACTTGTTGTTTTTTAACCAAATTTAAATCAATTAAACCAGCATTACCATTAGACAATACACTACTCATCAAATTGAGCAACGTAGCTTCTTTAGAACTTGCACCAGGAAAACGAAATGCGATATCAACATATTCTGCATCGGGTCCGTAAACACTTGCTTCAATAGGTTTTGTAATTTCTGCTTCCGGTTGGAATGTATAAGGTGCGACAGGTTTTGGTTTCATATAACCGAATGCCTTGTCTAATTTAGAAATCAATTCATCAGGATTAAAATCACCAGACATGATTACGCACATGTTGTTGGGTACATAATTTTTATAAAAATAATTGCGTATTTCTTTTAACGATGGATTCTTTAAGTGTTCGATTGTTCCAATAGTTGTCTGTTGACCATAATTATGTTTTTGAAATAATTTATCAAACAACAATTCAAATACTTTATCATCATCGCTATCTAAACTGCGATTTTTTTCTTCGTATACGGCTTCCAATTCAGTATGAAAAATACGTAAGATTGGGTTGCGGAAACGCTCTGCTTCTACTGCCAACCATCGATCAATTTGATTCGAAGGGATGTCATTGATATAGGCTGTTTGTTCAAATGATGTAAATGCATTGGTACCTTGCGCACCTATCATACTCATCATTTTATCATACTCATTGGCGATGGCAAATTTCGAAGCCTCACCCGAAACCGAATCTATTTGATGGTAAACAGCCTTACGTGCAGTTTCGTCTTTGGTAGAATTGTACTTTTCGTACAAGGCATCAATTTGATCCAACAATGGTTTCTCTTTCGCCCAATTGAGTGAACCATATTTGTCAGTCCCTTTAAACAACATATGTTCAAGATAGTGAGCCAAACCTGTATGATCGTGTGGATCCGTTTTGCTACCTGCTTTTGTAGCAATAATCGTTTGTATACGCGGCGTTTCTTTGTTTACACTTAATATAACAGTCAAGCCATTTTTCAAGGTGTAAAATCGACTTTGCATTGGATCTGACGGTACAAAACGGTATTCAAATCCATTTGCATTGGCTTTAGACCATTTGCCTTCTTGTGCAGTTAAGTTTGCAAACTGTAGCAACATAACTAAAGCAATGATTACTTTTTTCATTTATAAATATTTGTTTGATGGTAAAAATAAAAAAAATCCGCTAAAGTAGCGGATTTTAATATTGTAATGAGGTTAAATGAATCTATTTGTGGATACCATCTTTTAATTCTGGATCCTTTGTCAAAATCAAGTATTCATCAGCATCTTTGATACGTAAGAATTTCTTGTATTGATCATCATCTAATGTTTCACGCAAGCGCTTGTCACGTTGCATATAGCATTGTTTCAATCTGTAATTTTTTTCAAGACTACTTAAGTTTTTGTTGATGATGATTAAATCTACATCATGACTACATTCAGTACATATTCCTTTAAAAACAGGACGTTGAACTTTCGCCAAATCTAAATCATCACACAAAACATCCAAATTAGTATATCGTTTTTTTACAACGGTAGTTTGATATTCACTCTCGTTGTTCGTCATTTTAATTTCTTTCTCTTTACGCCCAGTTCGCTTAGGAGCTGGTGTCGCTGGAGGCGGTGGTGGTGGAGGTGGTGTATATTGACGAGTTATTTCTACATTACCACTATAGTATTTATCATAGTTTGCACGATTATCGTTGTACTCTCTGTATGTACCATAAGTAGTAGGATAGCTTTTTGATCTATTTCGATTCATTCGTGGTTCTTGCTCTTCAGCATAGCGGCGTTCTCTTTCTTCACGTGATTCACGTTGAGAACGTGTTTCACGATTTCCTTCTCTGTATTCTTCTGTTATGCGTGTTTCACCTTTGTACTTACCATCACGTTCGTTTTGTGTAACTTTTACATCATACTCACTTTCAACTGGTTTTTTCTCAACCTCATTTTTATCGGCAGCTGTCTCAAAACCTTTCACATCAAATTCAGGATCGTTTTCACTGTTTTGATAGTATCTGCTTTTTTTGTTTTTGTTGGTCTGAGCATTGAGGTTGCTCGTATATCCTGTAGCAACTAGCAATAGTGTCAAGGCTAATAGTTGTTTCTTCATCTTAGTTTATTAGATTTAAGTCCGAAAAGTATAAAAAGTTTTTTAATAATTGTATTTTGTTGCGGTAAAAATAAAGAAATGTTACGAAAAACTACGATTGATTTCCTAAAAAATCTAAAAAAGAACAATAATAAGGAATGGTTTGATGCAAATAGAACGGAATATTTAATGGCAAAAGAAGATTTCGAGGGGTTGGTATCAATCATAATATCAAAACTTACCAAAATTGATGCCCGATATGGTGAATTAAAACCTAAGGATTGTGTATTTAGAATAAATCGCGATGTTCGGTTTTCAAAAGACAAATCACCCTATAAAATCAACATGGGTGCTGGGTTTTCTATTGGTGGTAAAAAAAGTAACATGGCTGGGTTTTATTTACATATCGAACCTGGTCAAAACTTTGTAGGCGGTGGCCTATGGATGCCAGACGCGGACGCACTCAAAAAAATAAGGCAAGAAATAGATTACAATTTCAACAAATTTAAAAAGATTGTTGAGTACAAAGCATTTAAAACAACTTACGGAAGTTTAAGTATGGAAAATTCCCTTAAAAATCCAGCCAAAGGATATGATATAGAAAATAAAGCCATTGAATATTTAAAGTTAAAAAGTTTTGTAACATCAAAATCAATTCTTGATAGCGAATTACTCGATAAAAAGACTATTCAAAAGGTTCAAAAAAGTTTTAACACAATTGCACCATTCATTTCATTTCTAAATACAGCTATAACTGATTAAATCTGGTTCTTCTGAAAAAATGATTATTTATAATTTAACACTAAAAAAAAACATTTCAGATATTTTTAGGAGAATATATTGTAATTTTCAATGTATTGTTTTATAATTGTACTTTCTTTAGTAAACAAGAATCAAATAAAGTATATTTGCTTTTAATAAAAAACGATAATAATTAACATGAAAAGATTATTAGGATTAAATGGGATGTTACTGCTTGCAGTAGTGATATTGGCTTCATCTTGCGGAAGTAAGAAATCGAGCAATCTGGTTTCTTCAAAAACTGGGTGGAACTTCAATGACACTAAGCTCGGCGGTTTCGATGTTCCAAGGTATGAAGGTCAGTACGTAGGGCCAGGTCTAGTATTTGTAGAAGGTGGACGCTTCACAATGGGTCAAACAGATGAGGATTTGACGTATGAAAATAACAATGTCCCTAAAACTGTTTCTGTGTCTTCATTCTTTATGGATGAAACAGAAGTAGCAAATATTCACTATCGTGAGTATTTACATTGGATAAATCGTACTTATAGCAATGACTATCCAGATATATACAACAAAGCTTTACCAGATACACAAAGCTGGAGAAAAGCATTGCAATACAATGAGCCTCAAGTGGAATTTTATTTCCGTCATGCAGCATACAACTACTACCCAGTTGTCGGTGTAACATGGGATCAAGCAAACTTATATTGTCGTTGGAGAACTGATCGTGTAAACGAGTTAATCCTTATCCAAAAAGGTTATTTGAAAAAGAATCCTTTCCAAGTTTCTGAAGATAACTTTAGTGTAAGAACTTATGTAGCAGGTCAGTACGAAGGAGCTGCAGGTATTAAGAAAAGAGATATCGATCCTACAGGTGCTGGAAAACGTAACATTCGTTATGAAGATGGTATCTTAACTGCTGATTATCGCTTACCTACTGAAGCTGAGTGGGAATATGCTGCCCTTGCTTACAAAGGACGTAATCCAGAACCAGATACTAAACGTCGTCGTGGAGAAGAGGTTGTAACAGATCGTCAAGTATATCCTTGGGGTGATAACCTTTCAACTCGTGAAGGTGCTCGTAATGCTTACCAAGGTATGCAATTAGGCAACTTCAAACGTGGATTAGGAGATGCGATGGGTGTTGCAGGTGGATTAAATGACAATGCTGATATTCCAGGTGAAATTTATTCATTCAAACCAAATGCATTCGGTCTATATAACATGGCAGGAAATGTAAGTGAGTGGGTATTAGACGTTTATCGTCCTAATACACCTATGGATGCTGAAGATTTCAGACCTTTCCGTGGAAATGTATTTGATACTTATGTAACATTGGATGACTTTACATTGGAAGAAAAAGATAGCTTAGGTAAATTACAAAAGCGTGCAGTAACTCCGGAAGAATTAGCTGAAAAAAATGCAAACTATCGTGGTTCAAATGTAATCAGCTATTTAGATGGTGATTCTACAAGTGGTGCTTTCTACGATTATAGAAATACTACATTGATAAATGACAATGTACATGTAATCAAAGGTGGTAGCTGGAATGACAGAGCTTATTGGTTAAGCCCAGGCACACGTCGTTTCATGCAAGGTGGTCACACGAGCTCAACGGTAGGTTTCCGTTGTTGTATGGATCGCTTAGGCAGTCCATCATTGAAAGGACCTTCTGGTAACCAATTCTATGGTTCAAAGAAAAAAGCTAGATAATATAATCTAAATCATATTTAAAAAAGACCGCAATTGCGGTCTTTTTTAATGTCGAAAAATTTAAGCAAGATTTAATTTGGTTAGTAATTAAAAGTACACTACATTTGCAAGTGATTACTCACATTTAATTATATTCATTGACAGATAAAAAAGAAAATATATTAAAAGCCGCTTTAGAACTTTTTGCAAATGAAGGTTATAATGCTGTATCTACGAATGCAATTGCTAAAAAAGCAGGCGTGTCGGAGGGTTTAATATTTCGTCATTTTGAAAATAAAAAGGCTTTACTTGATTCAATCATGCAAATGGCTGAACAAAAAATAAATATCGTGTTTGCCCCTATCCTATTTGAAACAGATCCACTCAAGGTAATTCATAGTAGTATTAGCTTACCATTTCAAATAGAAGAATCAGAATATGATTTCTGGCGACTTCAATTTAAACTAAAATGGCAATCGGAGTATTATAATGTCGACAAAATGAAGCCTGTTATTGATAAATTTATATGGGCTTTTACTATTTTAAACTATCAAAATCCTGCATTAGAAGCTACTTTTCTTGAGCAAATCATTGAAACCATATCGATTGGAATACTTCGAAATGGAAAAGAATCTCAACTAAACTATCAACAATTTTTAATCAATAAATATCAATAATTTTTTTAATCAATTAATAAGTAAGTACTCACTATAAAAACAAACAAATGACAACAATAGACAAATCAAAACCAGTATTGGTAACAGGTGCAACAGGCTATGTAGCCGGATGGATTGTAAAAAAACTACTCGAAGAAGGCCTTACAGTTCATGCTGCCGTTCGAAATCCTAATGACACACAGAAAATTGCTCATCTCATTGAGCTAGCGAATAACTCAAAAGGACAAATTCGTTTTTTCAAATCTGATTTATTGGAAAAAGGATCCTATTTGGAAGCCATGCAAGGCTGTGAATTAGTTTTTCATACGGCCTCCCCCTTTACCTCCAATTTTAAAGATGCTCAAAAGGATCTAATCAATCCTGCAGTATTGGGGACCGAAAATGTACTCGAAACAGCATCAAAAATACCGACAGTAAAACGAATTGTATTAACAAGTAGCGTTGCAGCCATTTATACAGATGCTATCGACTGTCAAAATACACCAAGCGGTCAACTAACAGAAGATATTTGGAACTCTACGTCTTCAGTAGAATATCAACCCTATTCTTTATCTAAAACACTTGCTGAACAAAAGGCTTGGGAATTGGCACACAAACAATCTCAGTGGGATTTGGTAACAATCAATCCAAGTTTGGTGATGGGACCAATGATGAAGCCTCAAGCCACAACATCTGAAAGCTTTACGATACTTAAACAAATAGGCGATGGAACCATGAAATTTGGTGTTCCAAAAATAGGTATAGGCATTGTAGACGTTAGAGATGTAGCTCAAGCACATTATTTGGCAGGATTTACACCTTCTGCACAAGGCCGTTATATAACATCTGGGCACAATACTAATTTTTTAGATATGTCATTATTGTTATTGCCCAAATTTGGTCAACGCTTTCCAATTCCAACCAAGGCAATGCCGAAATGGTTGCTTATGCTTGTAGGGCCGTTGGTCAATAAAGCCTTGAATCGACAATTTATTCGCAACAATGTCAATATTGAATGGAAAGCAGATCATTCTAAAATAAAAAAAGAATTGAATATGACTTTCTTACCGCTTCAGACTACAATGGAAGATGGGTTCCAAGTGTTAGTTGATGAAAAAATTATTCATCCAAAATCATAATTTTTTAAAGGAAAAATCATAAAAAAATTTAAATCAATGATTAAACATTTTGGTGCAAAAGTTAGCCCTTTGGATATTCAATCATATTCTAAATCTCAACATTGGGATGGAAAGAAATTTCTCAATTTGGAAGAGACAAAAATGGATATAAAACCAAAACATATTCCATCTTTGATGTACAAACAACTATTTCAAAAACAAGGTCGAACGCCATCAATTGATTTACCGATTCAGCCTTTTAATTATGATGCTTTTATGGCACCTTCATCAACTGCAAAATACATATGGTATGGGCATTCTGTGATTTTGATGCGAATAGAAAACAAAACAATATTGATAGATCCAATGTTTGGCTCTGACGCCTCACCTATTGCACCATTTGCAACCAAGCGATTTTCGTCGAATACACCTAATTTAATTGATGAATTACCACCAATTGATGCAGTCCTGTTTAGTCACGATCATTATGATCATATCGATTATGGAAGTTTAAAGAAATTAATACCAAAAACAACACACTTTTACACTGCAATGGGTGTTGGAAGACATTTAAAAAAATGGGGTGTAAATCCGCAACAGATCACAGAATTTGACTGGTGGAAAACGTTAGATATTAGTAATGATATACAAATAACGTTCACGCCAACAAGACATTTTTCTGGAAGAGGTTTAAGTGATCGAGCCAAATCACTTTGGGGTGGATGGGTATTTAAAACAAGGTCGGAATCCATTTATTTTTCTGGCGATGGTGGATATGGTCCGCATTTTAAAGAGGTTGGAAAACGATTTGGCCCTTTTGATATTGGCTTTGTTGAATGTGGTCAATACAACGAACTTTGGCATCAAATACACATGTACCCTGAAGAGGCCGTGCAAGCATGCATTGATGCTCAAATACAAAAAACAATACCTGTGCATTGGGGTGGTTTTGCACTTGCATTACACACATGGAAAGACCCTATTGAGCGATTTGTGAAAGAAGCGATGAATCAACAACTTAAATTCTCAACACCTTCCATTGGAGAACTTTTTCAACTCGATACAATACAGAAAGAAAACGAGTGGTGACATCAACATGAATAATCCCTACCCTTTCACTGGAACCATGGTTGCAATACTGGTATCACCATAATCAATAAGTTTTACACGTAAGGTATCTTGATCAAGTTTGAGAATTTCAAATGTCATTGTTTCTCCATGTCCTTTCAATTTGGCTTCATCAAATTTGATAAATTGTCCTTCTACAGTATACATCGCCGAATCTAATCCATCAATTGAGGTTGTGTAAGAAACGCCATTCGATTTAAACTCCATGATAGTATTCTCTAAGGCTATCTGTTGCTCTTTCATCGATTGCTGAAAATCTGCGTTCAACATTAATTTTACACTATCTAGATTAATAGTTTTACCTAATTCTGGATCTTGAGCACCAAGGGTATCAATATATGTTTTCATAAAAGCAATTTCCTCATCCATTTTTCTATTCTGGATTGAGACCGTTTTCCATTTTTTGCATAAAAGTGCTTTAGAAGATTCTTTACAAGCAAGGAAAGAGACACATGTAAATATAATTGCTAATGAAATGTTTATAATTTTTTGATTCATTGTGCAAAATTAGGTCTTTAAATCTGATTATAAAAAGGATTAACCCTTACCTTTGCGCCCATAAATAATAAATCAAGTAAAAGAGAATGAGTACAACAACATTAGAACCTAAAATGGAAACCCCAACTATGAATGGAACAAGCTATGCTTCCCATATCAAAAATGTAACTGTCATTGGAGCTGGTACAATGGGAAATGGAATTTGTCACGTATTTGCACAATGTGGCTACAATGTAAACATGATGGATGTATCGCAAGATGCTATGAATCGTGCCATTGCTACTATAGGCAAAAACATGGATCGTCAAATTGCTAAACAAGCAATCACTGAAGCTGATAAAGAGAAAGCTTTGGGCTTGATTAATACGTATACTTCAATGCAAGACGCATTAGCCGATGCTGACTTAGTAGTAGAAGCTGCTACTGAAAATATCGATTTGAAATTGAAAATATTTGAACAATTGGATGCATTAGCACCTGAAAAATGTATTCTTGCAACCAATACGTCTTCAATCTCCATTACACGTATTGCTTCTCATACAAAGCGTATGCACAAAGTAATCGGGATGCACTTTATGAATCCTGTGCCTGTGATGAAATTGGTTGAGATTATCAATGGCTATGCAACTGATAAAGCTACTACGAATGCGATCATCGAATTATCAAAAGCAATCCATAAAGTACCTTGTGTTGTAAACGATTACCCAGGCTTTATATCAAATCGTATTTTGATGCCAATGATCAACGAAGCTATACTTGCATTGCAAGAAGGCGTAGCTGATGTGGAAGATATCGATACCATTATGAAATTGGGTATGGCTCATCCAATGGGACCATTACAATTGGCTGATTTTATTGGATTAGATACTTGCTATAGTATCATGAACGTATTACACATGGGCTTTGGTAATCAAAAATACGCACCTGCAACTCTTTTGGCCAATATGGTACAAGCGGGCTTCCTTGGTGTGAAATCAGGTGAAGGTTTTTACAAACATGTACCTGGAAGTAAAGAACTAGTCGTAAGTGAGCGTTTTGCACACAAAAAATGGGTTCCTTAGTAAAATATAACAAAAATTAAATGTGAAACATGATTCGAAAGGGTCATGTTTTTTTTTTACTTTATAAAATGACCACACGACAGATCCTTAGTCACGTTTTTTGAAAAAATAAAAATCCAAGCTTAATAAACAATTTGCATGTTGTATTCAAATCAATCTAAAAACTTACCTTTATTTTGATTTATTTTGCATCCCATTCTATCTATGAAAGAACTATTCGTATATATCTATCGATTTTTTAATCAACGAAAAGCTTTTTTGTATTTCCTATTCATAGGTTTAATTACACTATTTACTTTTTTCGCTACCCAACTCAAACTTGAAAGTGATCTTACAGCCATGATGCCAAAAGATCCTACAAAAAAGGATGTAACCAGTGTACTCACCAATAATAAATCATTAGATAAAATAATCGTTTCGGTTTCTCTCAACGATTCTACAATTACCGACCCCGACTTACTTACGAGCTATATTGATGATTTTGAAACGGAAGTTACTTTATTAGATACCACTCATTTAATATCACAAATAGAAGCTAAACAAAATGATGAGCAGTTATCTGACATTGTACAAGCCATTCAATCTAATCTTCCTTTTATACTTACAGATCAAGATTATATTAAAATAGATAGTTTAATTGATAAGAATCAAATCCCATTAACACTCGAACAAAATTATCGAACACTAGCCTCTCCAGGTGGCATTGCAATGAAACAATTGCTATTGAAAGATCCAATAGGCATATCCAACCTAGCATTTAAAAAACTGAGTGATCTGCAATTAGATGAAAACACTACTTTATATGATGGTTATATCATGAGCAAAGATGATCATCATGCTACCTTTTTTTTACATACCACCTACCCTTCATCCAATACTAAACAAAATGAAGGTTTGAGTGTTTTAATTGACAACGTAAAATCAAAACTTCAGCAACAAGAACAATACAAGTCAATAGCATGTGATTACTTCGGCGGACAATTAGTAGCTGCTGGCAATTCGGTTCAAATGAGAGCCGACACTCAACTTACCTTGAGCATTACGTTGGCATTATTGCTATTACTGTTTATCTTTTTTTTCAAAAATATATTTGCCCCATTCCAAATCATGATACCAGTCATTTTTGGCGGATTGTTTAGTATGGCTATGATGTATTTACTACGCGAAAAAGTCAGCATAATGGCACTTGGCGCATCAAGCGTCATTCTTGGAATTGCCGTGAATTATTCGCTTCATTTCATGTCACATCTTCGACATGCAGGTAGCAAAGAGGAAACCATACGTGAACTAACTGAACCTATGACAATAGGCAGTTTTACAACCATATTTGCTTTCCTGAGTTTGTTGTTGGTCCATACACCTGTATTGCAAGAATTGGGATTGTTTACAGCTTTTAATCTCATAGGTTCATCAATCTGTACACTTGTATTCTTACCGCATTTTATTAATATAGATACTACCCATCCTACAAAAGATTCATGGCTCGATAAGCTTTCACTATTTCATCCAAATAAAAATAAATGGATAGTACTTTCTATCGTAGTCCTTACTATTGTTTTATCGTTTTTCTTCAATGATGTTAAATTCAATGAAGATATGATGAAGATGAACTTCATGACACCTGCATTGAAACATTCTCAACAAGTAATCAATGATCGAAATGCTGAATCGCTCAACAGTGTATTTCATGTAAGCGAAGGAAAAACTCTTGAGGATGCTTTAAGACAAAATGAATCATCATTACAAAAACTCAATGAACTCAAAGACAAAGGGCTCATCCGCAAGTATAATTCTATAAGTCAGTTTGTATTATCTGATAGTCTACAACAAGCAAGATTAAACACCTGGAATACATTTTGGACCAATGAAAAAAAGAGTCGTGTAATCAATCAATTACGATTAGACGGAGCAAAAGTTGGATTTGCGCCATCAGCATTTGATGGAATAGAATCAATCTTACAAACAACCTATATTAAAACCGATTCAACTTATTCAACTGTATTTAAATCACTCTTCAAAGATTTAATCATACAAGAAAATGGAACAACTAAATTAATGATATTAATTAAAACGCGTCAAGAAAATAGAACTCAATTGTTTGATGCTTTTGCACAAGACAAATCAGGGTATCTCACCGATCGTCAACTAATCACATCACAGTTTGTATCTTTTATCAAAGATGATTTTTATAAAATTCTAGCATTGACTTCAATGATTGTATTTTTTACCATTTTGATTTCATACGGCAGAATAGAAATTGCTTTAATATCCTTTATACCAATGGTTGTAACCTGGATATGTATTTTAGGACTTATGGCCTTGTTTAAAATTGAGTTCAATATTATCAATATCATTATCTCTACGCTCATCTTTGGGCTTGGGGATGATTACAGTATTTTTATTACCGATGGATTGATAGAAAAATATAAATATGGCAAACAAAAAATAAATTCAATTAAAACATCCATATACCTATCTGCTATTACTACAATGATAGGATTAGGTATTTTAATATTTGCCAAACATCCAGCATTAAAATCAATTGCGCTGGTATCAGTCATTGGCATTGCTTCCATTCTTTTTGTATCTCAAACTTTGCAGCCATTATTGTTCAATTTCATGATTCAAAACAGGGCCAACAAAAAACAACATCCATTTACATTGTGGAGTTTTTTGAAAACAATTTATGCATTTGCCTATTATGCCATTGGGTGCACACTAGTAACGATTGTTGGATTTGTATTGACAAAGTGTATTCCATTCGCTAAAGACAAAATGAAATATGCCTATCATGTAGTCATTTCAAAAATGATGTGGAGTTTGCTTTATATGATGGCTAATGTAAGAAAACGATTTTTCAATAAAGAAAATGCAGATTTTACAACGCCTTCCGTAATCATTGCAAATCATGCATCCTTTCTTGATTTACTTCGAATCATTTCGTTACATCCTAAAATTTTATTACTCACAAACAAATGGGTATGGCGCTCACCCGTATTTGGCGCATTGGTTCGTATGGCCGATTATTACCCTGTTGAAGAAGGTGCAGAATTCAGTATTGATCGCATGAAATACTGGGTAGACCGAGGTTATTCCATCGCAGTATTTCCAGAAGGCACTCGAAGCTACGACGACGAAATCAAACGCTTTCACAAAGGTGCTTTTTATATTGCTGAAAAATTAAAACTTGATATCCAACCGGCTGTTTTTCATGGCGTTGGCAATTCAATTCGTAAAGGTGATTTCTTATTGAAAAATGGTGAAATCAATGTCAAATTTCTGCCTCGTATTAAACAAGAGGATACAAGCTTCGGTACAACATATATAGAACGTGCAAAATTAATAGGTCGATATTTCAGAAAAGAACATGAAGTACTTCGTAAGCAGCGAGAAAACACTCATTATTTCAAAGAACAATTGATACGTAACTATCAATACAAAGGCCCCATATTAGAATGGTATTGTAGAATTAAAATTCGATTAGAAAAGTATTATGAACCAATAGAAAAATTGGTTCCTGCAAAAGGTAATATCCTTGATATAGGTTGTGGCTATGGATTTCTTGATTATATGCTTGCTTGGACTTCCAATGAAAGAAGTATAACTGGCATTGATTATGATGAAGAAAAAATTGAAGTTGCGAATCATAATTTTTCAAAAACCGATCAACTAACTTTTCTTGCAAGTGACGCGATTGATTTTCCTACTGACAAATTCTATGACTGTATTCTCATCATGGATGTACTTCATTATTTAACTCCTGAAAAGCAAGTCTTACTGCTTGAAAAATGCAACTCGTATTTAACACAACAAGGTAAACTTATTGTACGTGATGGCATTGCAGAATTAGGTGACAAACACAAAGGCACTAAGTTGACAGAATTTTTCTCTACCAAATTATTTGGGTTTAATAAAACAGAGAATCAACTTCATTTCATTTCAGAAAAAATGTTGATTGACTTTGCTGATTCAAACAATTTGAATCGAAAAGTGATTGATGAAACTAAATTCACTTCGAACGTCATCAGTGTATTTTCAAAAAAATAAGTTCTAGAATGAATACTTATTTTCAATTCAAACAATTCATAATTCATCAGGACAAATGCGCACAAAAGGTAAGTGAAACTGCATGCATACAAGGCGCATGGACCACCATTCCAACTAAGGCAATTCGCGTCTTGGATATTGGCAGTGGTACCGGATTATTGAGTTTGATGATTGCCCAACGATACCCTTCTGCCCTTGTGGATGCTGTAGAAATTGACCAATCTACATATGAACAATTAAACGAAAATATACAAGCATCGGAATTTAGGAATAGAATAAAAGCGATACATCAAAACATTCTAACATTTCATCCAACAGAAAAATATGATTTTATAATTGTGAACCCTCCATTTTTTGAAAATCAACTATCAAGCCCTTATGAACAAAAGAATCAAGCGTGGCATTCAACTCATTTGTCATTAGAGGAACTGGCAAAATCTATGAATTCTTTATTACATGCTGAAGGAGCATTTTCAATATTGCTTCCATATAATCGAAAGGAATCGTTTGACAAGCTAGCGTTTAATTATGAATACAGTCCATATCAAACTTTGTTAATGCGGCATTCAGAAAATCATCCTTTCAAATTTATGATAGGGTTATATTCAAAAAATAAAAAAGCAGAATCAATTTTAAAACTGAATATTAAACAAGGTGAAACCTATAGCAATGAAATGACTTTGTTGATGAAACCCTTTTACCTAAAGCTCTGAGTACGATCAATATCGATTCGTTTTAAGTTTAAATTTGTTACTGGTGAAACAATCAATGGATATTTCTCAACTGTCACATATGAAGAATCCAAACCAAAACCTTTCTCTTCGCTCAATGAAACCTTTTTAAGTAAGAAATAGAAACTCATAACTAATCGCTCAAATAATGGCAAATCATTGTCGTGTGAAAGGAATTTCTCCATGACAATAAACTGCCAATCGCCTGCTACTTTGTTTTTTTGCAATGAAGTATAGCGACTTGTAATATTCACTTCTTTATTTTTCACCATATCCTCTACTACCTTTCTAAACATAAGATTGATACGTTGCTCCTCTCTAAATCCAAGTCTAAATTCAATTCTTATGATTTCATTTGGAATAATTGTTTCTACAACATAATCGGTACGATATGGCTCATCCACTACATCTACGTGTATAAACCAATAAATATCAGCACGTTTAGGCTTTTTGTTCAAAATCGAATACATGATTTTGTGTTCAATTTCTTTTGGATTATTTGCACTGGTTAAATACACTAAGTGAGTTGCATATTTTGGAATACTTAAATCATTGCTTAATTCTTGCAGCATATGAATATGATCTTCCATTTTTACAAATTCCACATATCGATTTTTGATTTTACGTGATCTAAACCAAACATACATGATACAAAACATTAAGCCTGCAACAACGAATGTAGCATAACCACCATGAGGAAACTTAACAATATTAGCTACTAAAAAAGCAAGCTCAATAATTAAATAGACCCCTAAAAACAAATAAATCCAAGTATGTTTAATACGCTTGAGTACCATGAAATTTGCAAACAATATTGTACTCATCAACATTGTCATGATAATTGCTAATCCATAGGCAGCCTCCATATTGGTAGAGCTTTGAAAAAACAATACAACCAATACACAACCTATGTACATAAATGTATTTAAACCGGGAATGTATAACTGACCTTTTGCATCAGTCGGAAAATTAATTTTCATTTTGGGCCAAAGATTCAAACGAGTAGCTTCACTAATAAGTGTAAACGAACCAGATATCATGGCTTGACTTGCAATAATAGCTGCAAGTGTTGCAATTATAACTCCAGGAATAACAAACCACGTAGGCATAAGATCATAAAATGCATTTACACCCAATTTTTCTATAGTTTCTGGCGTTAATAATAAATTCTTTCGTTGAGAAAGTAAATAAGCGCCTTGTCCAAAATAATTCAACATCAAAGTGATTTTTACATAAATCCATGATAAACGAATATTCGGACGACCACAATGACCTAAATCAGAATATAATGCTTCTGCACCAGTCGTACATAAAAATACCGCACCCAATAACCAAAAACCTCCTGGATACTTTGTTAAGAATTGAATAGCATAGTATGGATTAATCGCGTTGAATACACTCCAATCATTGCTTAAATTGCTAATGCCTAAGATGGCTAACATGGTAAACCAAATAAACATAATTGGTCCGAACATTTTACCAATGGATGCAGTCCCAAACTGTTGCATAAAAAAGAACAAACTGATAATAACCAACACAATAGAAACAATAGTACCTTGTGGTAAATCATGCAATGGTTTCAACTCACGTAAACCCTCTATTGCAGAAGTAATAGAGATAGGTGGTGTTATAATTCCATCAGCAAGCAAACTAGCACCTCCTATCATAGCTGGCACCACTAGCCATTTCTTTTTTCGACGCACTAATGCAAATAATGCAAAAATACCACCCTCACCTTTATTATCTGCTCGTAATACAAGCCACACATACTTTACAGTAGTTTGCAATGTAATTGTCCATAATATACAAGATAAGCTTCCAATAATTAAATTATCATCTACTAATCTACCTTTGATGATAGCATTAAATACATATAAAGGAGAGGTACCGATGTCGCCAAATATGATTCCAAATGCTATAAGAATACCTGCTGCTGATGCCTTTTTTAAATCAATATGATTTCCCACTTTGATGTAGATTTATATGAAAAGCAAATATATACGTAAATGAATCTTATTTTCAAATTTAACTACCTTTCTAACTAAAAATAATTAGTTGATATCTATTATTTAGAGAATAATTAAACCAGGTAGAATACCCAATAAAATAATAATGGCTGCGTTGATAATTAATAAAGCCTTTTCCAAAGAAGTGGTTTCTATAGAAACTTCAGCATCTCCCTGTTTGAAATACATACTCATAATAACTCTGAAGTAATAGTAAGCACTAATAGCTGCCATTAATACTGCAAATACCACTAACCAAATCATTTTACCTTGCTCAACAGTTGCACTTAACACAAAATATTTTGCAAAAAAACCTCCAGTTAAAGGAATACCAGCTAAAGAAAGCAAGCAAATGGTAGCAGTTAAAGCTAATACAGGCTCCTTTTTGGCCAAGCCATTAAATCCTTCGTAGGTATAATCTTTCATTTTAATAATAACTGCAAAAACACCTATAGAGGCTAATGTATATGTAACACTATATAGCATGATACCTTGCCATGAAGTGGCATTGAATGAAAAGATTGCAAACAACATAAAACCTGCTTGTGAAATGGAAGAATATGCCATCATTCGTTTTACACTTTGTTGGTATACGGCCGTAACATTACCTATTAATAGCGTAAGAATTATCATTATTGCAATTGTAAATTGCCATGCTTCACTTACATTTCCAAACGAGAAATGGAACAAACGAATAAATGCTAGAAAAATACTCACCTTAGCAATGGTAGCCATAAAGGGAGTAAAGGCTGTAGGTGTTCCATCATACACATCGGGTGTCCATAAATGAAAAGGAGCAGAAGATGCCTTGAACCCAAATGAAACAATTAATAAAATAATTCCAATAAACGATAAAGAACTCAGACTTGAAATTTGTACAAATTGATCAGCAAATTTTGAACTTAAGATATCAAAGCTGCCAGTTGCTCCATATAAAAGGGTGATACCCATCAATAAAATACCTGTACTGAATGAACCTAATAGAAAATATTTCAATGATGCTTCATTGCTTTTAAGACTCTCCTTATCACTTCCAGCCAATATGTACTGAGGAATAGATAATACCTCTATACCAATAAACAAAATTAATAAATTTGAATAAGTAGAAAGCAAATACACACCACACATCACAAAAAAGATCAATGCAAAATATTCTGCATCACTACGACCTACTGTTGCTATACTTTTTCTGAAAATAAGTATATACATTAAAGCACAAAAACTAATTAAGACATTGAACCAAGCTGTGTATGAATTTAATTCAAGCATTCCAAAGTAACTTTGGGTGCCTATAGTAGCCACCAATTGATGATCGTAGATGCTAGCTGCTAATAATACAACTGCTCCAAGTACTGCGATCCATTGAACCTGTGTTGACTTTTTTAGCATCAAGCCAGATAACATCATGACTACTCCCAATAAAGCCGATATTACAATAGCACTCATTTTTTCTTTTCTATGTTTATTCCTCTTTGCAGAGGATTCATTTTTATAAATTTACATCAACCAATTTCATCAATACAGAAGGATAGAAACCTAACCAAAGGATTATGAACATCACAATTATTAAAACAACCCATTCATTTTTAGATAAATCTTTAAATGTACTTGTTGAAGTTTTCAACTCGCCATAAGCTACTTTCTGTATCATACCCAATGTATACACAGCAGCAAGTATAATCCCGAGTCCTGCTACAACAGTAAATACAGTTCTATAAGGAGAAACTGAATTAAATACTCCATTGAACATCATAAATTCTCCTACAAATCCATTGGTTAAGGGCAAAGCAATATTTGCCAACGAAATCAATACCAAGGCTATTGTAAACGCTGGTGCAATTTTAGCAATGCCTCCCATTTCACGCATATCTTGTGTATTCAATCTATGTTCGATAATGCTTACTAATATCCATAATCCGAGTATGTTAATACCATGATTAAACATTTGTATTGCAACCCCTTGCATACCAATAATCTGATGTGAGAATATAGCAGCACACATTAATCCTATATGTGCAATAGAAGAATAAGCAATTAATCGCTTGATATTCGTTTGAACCAATGCCATACATGAGGCATACACAACTCCAATGATTGACAAGAGCATCACTACATTCATCCAATGCATGCTACCTAATGGAATTACGGGTAATAACCAGCGAACTACTGCAAATAATCCCATTTTCACCATCAAGGCACTCAATACAATTGTAACTGGTGTGGCACTTTGTTCGTATGCATCAGGTTGCCAAGTATGAAATGGGAATACAGGCATTTTAATCGCAAAAGCAATAAACATCATCCAAAACAACCAATTTTGTTGATTTGATGGTAAAGACTGACCAACACTTACAAATGAGCTCCACGAAAATGAATGAATTGGCGTTTGTTGGTAAATGTAAATCATTGAAACCAACATAATCAAACTACCAACAAACGTATAAACAAAGAATTTAAATGTAACAGGGATACGACGAGGGCCACCGTACATTGAGCTAAGGAAATACACTGGAATTAAAGCTACTTCCCAAAATAAATAAAATAACAAAGCATCTTTTGCTAAAAAAACACCCATTAATCCTGCTTGTGCCATTAACATTAAACCAAAAAAGGTAGAAGGTCTATCAGGAATTTTATTTAAAAGTGAAATAAAAATAAGAGGGAATGCCAATGCTGTCAACATTACCATTAAAACAGTTAGCCCATCATCCATTGCTATTGAAAATGAAGCTCCTAACTTTTCAATCCATGGATATGAAAAAGTAGTTTCGCCCATGCCAGGATGTGTGAAATAATAATAACAAACCGAACCTAGTACTAATGTAAGTACAGAAGCCCCTATGGCAAGTATATGTACCTTGCTAGAAGGCATCGCCATAGCTGCTAAACCAGCAAGGAAGGGAACCAATATGAGTAAAACGATCAACATGTTTTATTCTTTTTGAAGATTGAATCTTCAGTTTTATTTTATAAAAATTTATTATACAATAATTGCAAAGCGAACAACAATACAATACCAATCACAATTAAAAACAAATAAAAACCAACAAGGCCACTTTGCAATAATCGTAATCGAGTACTTCCTAATTGTATCATTTTACCAATTCCATTTACTATTCCATCCAATCCTGATTTTTCAATCACTTTTTCAGAAAACGAACTAATATGGTATAATGGCTTCACAATAATATTATCATATGCTTCGTCAAAGTACCATTTCTGTTCAAAGAAGGAAGCAATTCCTTTAGCTTCTGATGCAGCATTGTATTTTTTGTACCCAAACCATGCAATTAAAATACCAATGACTGCGATTAATACAGCTACACCCATTAATATATATTCACTTTCATGACTTAAATGATTCACGTTGGCATTCATCCCAGTAGACTTTAACAATACAGGGCTTAAGAATTTGTGTAATGCATGATGACCACCCAAGACTTCTGGTATACCAATCAATCCGCCCAATGCAGAGAAAATAGCTAATACAATCAAAGGTATTGTCATTAATGCAGGACTTTCATGTGGATGACCTTTACCACGGTATTCCCCATGAAATGTGATAAATAATAATCTGAACATATAGTATGCTGTCATCAAGGCTGCTAACATCCCCAATACCCAAAATATGTTTCCATAAATAGGATAAGTAAACACATGCATCATTATTTCATCTTTTGAGAAAAACCCACTCAATGGAGGAATACCGGCTATAGCAATACATCCAATTAAAAAGGTAGCATAAGTAGTTTTCATGTATTTTTTCAATCCACCCATATGACGGATATCTTGTTCGCCATCTACAGCATGTATGACAGAACCCGATCCTAAGAAAAGCAATGCTTTGAAAAACGCATGAGTCACTACATGAAAAATAGCAGCAGTATAAGCCCCTACTCCAAGCGCCATAAACATAAATCCTAATTGACTCACTGTAGAATAAGCCAATACTTTTTTAATATCATTTTGTTGTGTAGCAATCGTAGCTGCAATTAATGCAGTCGCTAATCCAATAATTAGAATTACATGTTGCGCATAAGGTGCTATAGAATAAATAAAATGACTTCTTGTAATCATATAAATACCAGCAGTGACCATGGTAGCAGCATGAATCAATGCGGAAACAGGTGTAGGACCTGCCATTGCATCGGGCAACCAAGTAAATAATGGTAACTGAGCACTTTTACCTGTAGCACCTACAAAAAAGCACAAAGCAACAGAAGTAATAAATGTTGCATCGTAGGAATCTTGGGATATTAAAAACTGAAGTGATTTGAAGTCTAAGGTATTATATCTCGAAAAAATCAAGAAGATACCAATTAAAAAACCTAAATCACCTATACGATTCATGATAAAAGCTTTCTTAGCAGCATCAGTGTAAGCAACATTTTTGTACCAAAAACCAATTAACAGATACGAACAAAGTCCTACACCTTCCCAACCAATAAACATAATCAGATAATTGGCACCTAGCACTAGTAACAACATAGAGAATATGAAAAGATTTAAGTATGAGAAAAATTTCCCATAACCATCATCATGCCCCATATAGCTGATTGAATAGATATGTATTAAAAATCCTATTCCTGTAATAACTAATAAAAAAATACTGGTAAGTGCATCAACTTGAAAGTCAAATCCGATTTGCATCGATTGAGTATTGATAAAATCAAATAAATGAACAATAACTGGGCCACCACCTTTTTCGAAAACATTTTCTGGCATGGCATGTACATCAAAAAAAATTATACATGATACTATAAGAGAAGCTAAAATAGCCATAGATGCAATCCAGCCACTGGATTTGCCTAAGGTATTACGTCCAAGTCCTGTAATCAAAAAACCAATCAATGGAAATAAAGGCACTAACCAAACATATTGAATCATCGTAAAAGCTTAGTTTTTTAATCGGTTTAAAATGTTTACATCTATTGATCGCACTTTTCGATACATCATGACTATAATAGATAAGCCCACACTTACTTCTGCTGCTGCCACTACCATGATAAAAAATACAAATATTTGAGCTGAAGCGTCATTGTGCATTTTACTAAATGTTACCATTAATAAATTAACAGCATTAAGCATCAATTCTACACACATCAGGATGATGATTGCATTTCGACGCATGAGCACACCCATGACGCCAATGCAAAACAAAGCCAGACTGAGAAATAAGTAATATTGTGTTGGCATTCTAAAAAAGTTGAGCAAAAATAAGGTTTGGAACTTAAAAATGATAATAGATTGGTATTTGTTTTTTAAGAAAAAAAGAATATTTGATTTTTTAAATCAACTTGACCAAATCTATCCAGTAATTTGGATATCCTATTTGAAAATCAACTAAATACGAACCCTCATTTTTCTTGACCAAATAATGATGAGAGGTAAAAAAATTAAAGTAGGTAACAACCACACGACAAATGCAGTTGAAAATTCCACATTTACAACTAAAAAAGCTGTTAAAGAAGCTATATATGCCCCTATCATACGTTGAATATGAATTAATAACCCGAAATTTTTAAACCTTGATAAACCCATAAATATTCTTATATCTTGAATTACCATAAATAGGCTAATTAAACTAAAAACTATTGGAACTATACCAAATTGAAATCCATTCAGTATTTTTTGAATTCCATTGGTGAGCAAAAAAATACTAAAAAATAACATTAATAATGTCAATACCCAATCGCTGTACTTTAAACGCTTGAACTGAACCCTTTTTTTTATTTTCAGAAACCTAGTTCCAGTAGCTATCATATAGATAGTAAATATGCCTATGATTAGTAAAAACAAATTATCATCATAAATTGACAATATAAGTGCCGTAAATGATGATATCAACATTGAAATTACAAAAACTTTACCTATTGTTTTATGCTGAGTAGTTCCTTTTTTAAATAATATATTTAAAGTCCCTGTCATCAGAGAAAGGGCGCCCATTACAATATGTATAATCAAAAACGGAATAAAAAGCTCTTCCATAATCTAATTTTGGTTTCCCAAAATACAACTATTACAATATAATTAAAAACATTTTTATAGATTTCTGCAAATCAGTCTATAACACATTAATTAACCTGCAATATTTATACAATATCCTAATTAAAATTTACAATGTAAAATTATGCAGTTAAATAATGGATATCTACTCCCTAACATCCATACTATAAGAATCAACAGAAAGCTCAGAGGTAGGTTTTACTAACTTCCATGTATTGATATCTATTACATGAAAAAAACCATTTCGCCCATTGCACTCAGATAAATGATGCGGTGCTGGTCCAGTAGGATCAGCATTTCTGCTTGACACATAAAGTAAGCCCCTTTTGTCATCAACTACGATACCATGTGGTTGATAAAATTTTTCATAAATCTTTTTAACTACAATGAATGAACTCATATCAACAACATAAATAGATCCTTTAAATTGAGGATAAATAGGATTATTATCTTCTTGATTGCATACAAACAAGAGATTCTTTTTGGGCGAAATAGCAAATTCCAATGGATAAAGCCCCATTGGTACAACCCTGAGTAATGTGTCGGCTGAAGCATCCATTACTCTAAGCTCATTGCTTGCTTGACATGTAATGAAATATCGACTGTAATCAGGACTCATTACTATTTCATGTGGATCGAGTAACTGAGGTGTAGTAACAGGTGCTACTCCTTTTTGGATAGATAATTGATCAATTTGAGGAATAGAGGGTATTACTCTGTATATCATATTACCATATTGCGCAGTTATATACAGTGTATCTTTTGTTTTCGTATAGGCAACCCCATGCGGAAATGAAAAAAGTCCAGAACCTGAAAGTGTTGATTTGATTGTCATGGTATTTAAATCCAGCTCAACAAGTTTTCCATTGTTTGAAAAATCAGATACAAAAGCATTTTTACTATCTGGCGATATTTTTAAAATATTCCAGCTTCCTGCTCCAATATTCACTTCTGAAACAAGGGTGTCTGCATTCGCATCAAATTTTTGTACATAACTTCCATTTGTAAAACATACATACCAATATTTACTGTCGGGTGAAACTCTCAAACAATGAGGAACTTCTATTTGTGTTTCATCTTTTCCTACTTTTACATAACGCATGACTAATTTAGTTTCTGCATCTATTACACTTACGTTATCACACCCCTGATTGCTGATATAAGCTTTTCCTCTTGAAGTAGAATTTGATGCAAATGGAATTTCCCCATCTTTTGAAGGGCAACCTTCTTTTATCCAATTCCGTATTGTCAATACTTCATTACGAAACAATGGCGCTTCATTGATTGGCATAGTAGGTGATGCCTTAATCCCTAAATCATCGTAGGTATTAATAAATTGCATTAAAGAAGATTGATTAGGAGAAAATGGAATTACAACTGCCCCACTTACGCCTCCCTCTAGCATTTTGTTCCAATCACTCAGATTTAAATTGGCTGCATTCTGATAGCTTTTATCATTATGACATCCAGCAGTTGCACATTTGGTAACAATAATTTTTTCTACTGAAGCTGGATAGGATGTAGTTAAAAAAGCTGGATCAACCGATTTTTTACAAGAGGGAAATGATAGCGCAATTACCACTACAAGAATGAATATGAAACCAACACGATTTGACATAGATTCAAAGTTACAATAAAAATAGAAACTGATTCTTGAATAAATCTAGAATCTTATCCAATGTGAACCGAAGTCATACTTAACGACCCTGCCAATAAATGATCATTAAATAAAGATAGAGATTCATTTTTATTTTTTAACCCTAGCGTATATAACAATGGCAAGTAATGATCGGGTGTTGGTACTGCATATTGTAATGCTTTGCCCATTTTTTCATACTGTATGAGCGGATTAAAATCACCATTCAATAATTGATGATTTACCTTTTCACGAGCTTCAATGGCCCAATCAAACCCATAATCG
>JBIIJQ010000135.1:0-3305 GCA_044233655.1 Chitinophagaceae bacterium
CACCGCTGGTGTATCTGTTGTGCCGCCAGGTGCAGTGCAGAGTAGCTACGTGTGGCAAGGATAAGCGCTGAAAGCATCTAAGCGCGAAACCTTCTTCAAGATGAGTTTACTTTTAAGGGTCGTAGTAGACGACTACGTTGATAGGCTATAGGTGTAAAGTTGGTAACAGCAAAGCCGAGTAGTACTAATTGCCCGTAAGCTTTTATTTTTTTATTCTTATATACATTTCTTTTTCCAATATGTTAATCTTATTGCGTTTGATTCTTTTAAAATAGATTTTCCGAGTGTGAACATAGGTTATAATCTTAAGAATCTTCGAAACCTTATGGTGGTTTTACCGAGGGTGTTCACCTCTTCCCATTCCGAACAGAGCAGTTAAGCCCCTCATGGCCAATGGTACTTGGACACAATCCTGGGAGAGTAGGTAGCCGCCGTCTTATTTAAGTCCCGACTGAAAAGTCGGGATTTTTTTTTCTTATTCTTTACCACTAACGTATAAAAAAACCAAAGCTATTGCTTTGGTTTTTTATTTTAATATCATTTATGATGTTTTAATATTGTTCATTCTCGTTAGGAAAGTCCTTACTTTTTACATCGGCAATATATTGTCGAGTTGCATCAAATATTTGTTCATACATATTTAAATATCTTCGTAAAAATCTTGGGCTAAATTCTTTATTAATTCCCAGCATATCATGCATTACTAATACTTGACCGTCTACATGCATTCCTGCACCAATACCGATGATTGGAATTTTAATTTCTTCAGCTACTTTTTTTCCTAGTATTGCTGGTATTTTTTCAAGTACTATAGCAAAACATCCAGCCTCTTCTAATGCATGAGCGTTTTTTATTAATTCTTCAGCTTCCTCTTCTTCTTTTGCTCTTACTGTATAAGTTCCAAATTTGTAGATGCTTTGTGGAGTTAAACCTAAGTGGCCCATAACTGGTACACCAGCTGAGATAATTCTTTTAACTGAATCAATTATTTCAATTCCGCCTTCCATTTTTATTGAATGTGCGCCAGCTTCTTTCATTATTCTAATGGCACTATTTAAAGCTTCTTTTGAATTTCCCTGATATGAACCAAATGGCAAATCAACTACTACTAAACTTCTTTTAACAGCTCGTATAACAGATGCTGCATGATATATCATTTGATCCAAGGTTATAGGTAATGTAGTTTCATGACCGGCCATTACGTTACTTGCTGAATCACCTACTAAAAGAATATCTATTCCAGCATCATCTAATATTGTCGCCATTGAAAAATCGTATGCTGTTAACATAGATATTTTTTCGCTACGCATTTTCATTGCTTGTAAGGCATGTGTAGTTATTTTCTTAAACTCTTTATTTTCTTGATGTACACTCATTATCCTTTTATTAGAGAACAAATGTAGATAATTAAATGGATTTCTGAAGATTGAATTCTTATTTATTAATGTCCTGTAACATTGAAATGACTTGTTTGTTAGTAGGTTCTATTTTAAGCGCTTTCATTAATAATGGTTTAATCTTTTCTTTCTGATTTGTCTGATAGTAAATAACTGATAAATTGATTAATGTTTGAACTTGATCTGGATTTAGAGCATTTGATACTTGAAGATAGTAATTAGCAAGTTGTAAATTGTTTTGTGTCATTTCAATATAGCCTAGTCCAGCATAAGCTAAAGCATACTTGGGATTTTCATTTATGATGAGCTTAAAAATACGTTGTGCTTCTTTTATTTGATTATTGTTTAAATAGGCATTAGCTAATTTGTATTGAAAGTCCAAGTTGAATGGTTTTAGTTTGATGCTTTTTTCTAAATAGTTGATTGCTTTTTTAATGTCATTATTTTTTGAATACGATTCCCCGATTCTATAGTATGTCCAATCGTCATTTATTTTATCTGGGTTTTCCCCTTTAGATAACTGTATTATTTTAGTATAATTTTCTTTTAAAAAATAGGCTCTTATTAAGTCTATATCTGGTTCATTTTCAATGTCAACACCTGATTTTTTTAAATAATAGAAAGCACTATCAATCAATAGTGGGTTATTTTCATATCGTTCATAGAATTCTAAAAAAGCCCTTGCCCTTGTTCTATTGTCAGGTTGATTATTATTATAACAAATCATACTTATAAACTTAACAAGCTCTTTTTTGTTTTCTACGATTGGTTTTCTTCGAATATAATGATCCGTCACAGCAACATGGGGAATATCAATACTTCCATTTTTAGGCATATGGCATTGAATACAATTATCTTTATTTTTTTGTCTTTTTGAAATTTCTTCTTTACACTCATTTGAAGATGAATGACAATTTTTACATGCATTTGTATATTGTTCTTGTGGAGTGAATTTTACACTTATATGTGGATTGTGACAAGTAATGCAACTCATTTTGCCAGAGCTGATAAAACAATTACTCATCTTCATTCGTTCAACATGACTTGCCATGATCATATGATTTTCAGATCCACTATAATTCGGCATAAACGTGTTCATCGTATTGCTCAATTTATCTGACGGTTTGAAATCTAAAAATGTTTTTCCATCATTTAAAACAGTTATGCCTTGTAAGTGACAACGCTGGCAAAGATTGTTTTGTTGATCTATGGTCATACGTCGAGGGTTAACTATAGTATAATCAGCACCTTTAGATGTATCTACAATATTACCTTTTCTTTTTTCTGCTACATGAATACTGCCTGGTCCATGACAACGTTCACAATCTATACCTAGTTTTATTTGAGAATATTTGTTTAAACTTCCTTCTACCATTTCAGGATATCCATTATGGCAACTAATGCATTCTAGTTCGATTTTTCTATCAAAACGTGAGTTTAATCCTTTTTCAAATCCGGGAGCCAAATCCCATTGTCCTTTTTGTGTATAAAACGTAATGGGCGCTTGATGCAGATATCCATTGATATTGATAATATGAGAATTGGTATGTTGACCACTTCCGACTATGTAACTTACCTTTTCTAATCTTTTATGTACAGTGTCTTTTCCTGATAATCTAAATTCAAGAATCGATAAACTGTCTCCATCCCAAAAAGGTTTGTAATAAAAATCCTTAACACTATCATACACAATTGCTTTAGAGGATGAAAAGTCAGCTGCAGATTTTTCTTTATTTGCAATTCCCCAGCTTTGTCCCATACCTGTTTGAATAAATGTTTCATATACTTGTAAATGACAGGTTTTGCATTCGTCCATACCTACATAATGAGCATTTTTATCTTGAATATTCAAATAAGGACTAACTTCTTCAGTGTTACAATTGAAGAGGATGATTAAAAGAGAAATTA
>JBIIJQ010000136.1:0-3297 GCA_044233655.1 Chitinophagaceae bacterium
GTAATCCTAATAAAATTTGAATGCTTGCTAATGGAATGTCCAATAGTATTTTAGAAAATCCTTTTTGTAAGGTACTTATATCTAAAAATCGATTCATCATTTCTGGAAAATAAAAATCATCTGATTTTTTTAAATCCAATTCCATTAAATTTTTCTTAAACATAAATGCATAGGTGTGAAATAGTTTCTGTTGCATTTTTTCTATTATTTTCATTTGTTGTAGCTGTAACATGCCTGAAAATAGAACACCTACAATAACTAAGGATATGAGAACAATTAGTGAGGTTGAGAAAGCTCCACCTAATACAAAACCAATAATGGATTGAACGCCAAGTGGAAGTGAAAGTTGTATGATTCCACTAAATATTGCGAAAATATAAATATTCGTAATGTCTTTCTTTTCAGAAATTGCTAATTGTATAAGTTGATTTAAAGAAGGTGTTTTTTTCATTTTAATTTAAAATTCAAATGTTTAAATAAATTATGAGAGTTGTATAATAACATATCTGGAGATATATTCAATGGAAATGTAATACTAAGTGCTGTAGGTATATATATACCTGAAACAATCTTTTGAAAGTTTATTTTGCTATTTATTTTAGCTAATTTATTTTTTACATATGCAACGAATAAGCTTACGATGAAAAAAAATAAAATTGAAATGCTAATACTAGAAACGACGGAATTGAAATCCATTTAAAATTGAGTAATTTGAATATAAAAATACAAAGGATAGCTTAGATATTTTTATATAAACTCAGGAGGATTTTCATTAATTTTGGAGGATCTCTTCAATAAACTATTTTGAAGATAGATTAAATTTTTTGAATAATTTGTTGAAATTAGATAGTAGAAAAGTGTGTTTGATAAATTTGTGTATTTATCACTTTTTTCATAATTATTTTTTTTAGAATTCTCTTTTTTGCCCGTTTCCTTTTCTAATTCTTCCTTTTCTATTTCTTCTTTATCAATATCTATTGTTGATTTAAACATAGAGTTTTTCTTAAATTCATTGGATAAAGCATAGTTCCCATTCGTCAATATAATGGTAAAACAAAAAAATGATATTAAAATACTTAGAATTCTCACTTTTGCAAATGTATAGTCTGAAATCTTAATATAATATTAAATTATAGGTATATCTATAAGAAATAACTATATAGTATAGTGCACTTTATATTAATTTACCTTATTCCCCCTTAAAAACTCATCTATTTTCATTCTTTTTTTCCCTTCTAGTTGGAGTTCTAATATTTCGATAAAACCATCGTTACACGCAAAGTGCATATATGATTTGCCATCGGAGTGAATAGTACCAGGACTGAAAGAATGTTGAATATAGTGTGGCGAAGAAAGAAATAACTTAAGTACTTTGTTGTTTAATCTAGTAAATGCAGTAGGATAGGGGCTTAATCCTCTTATTTGATTATGTATAAGTTGAGAAGATTGATGCCAATTAATTTCGCACGTAGATGTAAAGATTTTTGGTGCATGTTTGGTGGATGCAGAGATTGCTTGTTCGTGTTCCGTAATAGTACCCTCTTGTATTCCATGCAATGTTTTTACGATTAAATCAGCACCTAAATGCATCAGTTTGTCATGTAAAATTCCTGCTGTTTCGTTGCTATCTATATCAACTGCTTGTTGTAATAATATATTACCTGTATCAATTTGATGTTTTAATTTGAAAGTAGTAACACCCGTTTTAGATTCACCATTTATAATAGCCCAATTTATAGGAGCGGCACCTCTGTATTCTGGAAGTAAAGAAGCATGTACATTAATAGTGCCTAATGATGGCATATTCCATACAACTTCTGGAAGCATCCTGAATGCTACTACGACTTGTATATCTGCCTTATAGGATTTTAATTCTTCAATAAACGAAGGATCCTTTAGTCTTTCTGGTTGAAGTACAGGGATATGTTGTTCTAGCGCATATTTTTTCACAGCAGATTGTTGCAAATGCATGCCTCTACCAGCAGGTTTGTCGGGGGCTGTCACGACTGCTACAACATTGAATTGGTTGTCGACCAATGCTTTTAATGATGCAACAGCAAAATCAGGGGTTCCTAAAAATACTATGTTCATTTATTTTTTCTAAAAATGTTCATTTACCAAATTCTTACTCGACTAGAACTATCACGATACATTTTATGCTGTGGCGTTACATTGAAAGCCTGATACCATTCGTCACAATTACTCATTGGGCCGTTCACACGTAAAAATATAGGAGCATGTACATCGGTCAATAGTTGATTAGCCAATGTTTCTGGACGGCGGGTTTGCATCCATCCATAAGCGTAGCCCATAAAATAACGTTGCAAAGGAGTTAATCCTGCAATGCTTTTTCCTTCTTTGAATTGCTTGGTTTTTTTGAATGCATCCAACGCGATTACAATACCACCAAGATCAGCTATGTTTTCACCCAGTGTAGCTTTACCATTTGGATGCAAACTATCCAATACAGTATATTGGTTAAATTGTGTTATTAATAAGTCAGCACGTTGTTTAAATTTCAGTTCATCTGCTTTGCTCCACCAATTTTTAAGATTCCCTTTTTCATCAAATTGACGACCTTCATCATCAAAGCCATGGGTTAACTCATGTCCGATAGTAGAAGCTCCAACGTATCCATATATCACTGCATCATCAATTTCTTCATCTTTGTATCCAGGTGCTGTGAAAATAGCCGCCGGTAATACTATTTCATTGTTAGAAGGATTGTAATAAGCGTTGTAGGTTTGTGGAGTCATTCCCCATTCCATTCGATCCACTGGTTTTGATAATTTTTCTATTTCATAATTCAACTGCCATTTTCTGCTTTGCATAATATTGTCACAATATGAGGTACGATTGATATCCATTTTTGAATAATCTTTCCATTTACTAGGGTAACCTACTTTTTTCGTGATGGCATTTAATTTAGTAAGTGCTTTTTGTTTGGTACTATCAGTCATCCAATCCAATTTTTGAATATGTTCTTGATAGCTCTCTACGATTCGTTGTACAAGATCTTCATAGCGTTTTTTTGTTTTTTCGGGGAAATATTCTTTCACGAAAAGTTGACCAAGTGCATCTCCTAAGGCATCTTCTTGTGCGTCGAGCGCTCTCTTCCATCGTGGACGTTGCTCTTTAGAGCCTTTCATGATTTCGTTGTAAAAGTGAAAATTTTCATGATCAAATTTTGAGCTTAAATAGGGTGCATAGGATGTTACTAATTGCCATGATAAATAGGCTTTCCATGTATTTAAATCTTTTGTGGTAATAAGTGTTTGTAGTTTTTTGTAATAATTT
>JBIIJQ010000081.1:0-13010 GCA_044233655.1 Chitinophagaceae bacterium
AAAAGAAGCAGCAGGCAATACCACGTGTGCCATCTTAGCTGTTTCCGTCATAAACAATTCTTGCACTACTAAGAGTTCCAAATTATTCATGGCGGCTTTTACTTTATTCGTATTTGGATCAGTTTGTACATTGTCTTCACCCATTAGCCACAAAGCTTTGAATTTTCCATCAATTGCGGCATCATACATCTGTGGAATTTTGAGTCCGATATAATTAGGCAATTTTACTCCATAAAACGTTTCATATTTTGCATGATATTCTGGATTCGTTACATCATAATAACCTGCACCTTGATGAGGCTGACAACCCATATCTGCAGCGCCTTGTACATTGTTTTGACCACGCAATGGGTTTACTCCTACTCCTCGTCGACCAATGTTTCCAGTTATCATAGCCAAATCCGCAATCAACATCACAGTAAATGTTCCTTGAGAATGTTCGGTCACGCCAAGCCCATGAAAGCTCATGGCATTGGGCGCAGTAGCATATGCAGTAGCTGCTTTACGTACCAATTCTTTATCAACGCCTGTTACCTTTTCTAATTCATTGATATCAAACGCTAGAACATGATTTTTGAAATCTATATAACCTTCTGTTCGGTTTTCAATAAATGATTTATCTTCCAAACCTTCTTGCATGATATAATAAAGCATCATATTGAGCAATGCAACATTGGTTCCTGGTTTTAATTGCAAATGATAGGTAGCATAGTTTGCCATTTCCGTACGACGTGGATCTATTACAATCGTTGGATTTCCTTTCATCGCAAACTGTTTCAATTTAGCACCTGTAACAGGATGTCCATCGGTAGGATTGGCACCAATCACCATAATTGCATCGGTGTATTTAATATCAATAACAGAATTGGTTGCAGCACCTGTTCCAAACGTTCGTTGCATACCAAGTGCTGTAGGCGAATGACAAACACGCGCACAACTATCAATATTATTGGTACCAATTACAGTACGAATAAATTTTTGCATTAAGTAGTTTTCTTCATTGGTACATCGAGCTGATGAAATACCTCCAATGGCATCGGCACCATACTTTGATTTTATCTCAGTCAATTTATTGGCTATATAATCATACGCTTCATCCCAAGACGCTGATACAAATTCACCATTCTTATTAATTAAAGGAGTACGCAGTCGTTCTTGATGATCATAAAATTTAAAGGCATATCGTCCTTTCAAACATGTATGTCCACTATTGACTTCAGCATCATAAGGAGCTTGTATACTTTTAATTTCTCCATTCACCGTGGATACTTCCAAGTTGCAACCAACACCACAATAGGTACAAACTGTTCTAGTTTTTTCTTTCGCTACTATACTCTTACTTTCAAATACATCACTAATAGCACTTGTGGGACAAGCTTGAGCACAAGCACCACAACTCACACAATCGCTTTCAAAAAATGTTTGTTCGGAACCTTTTACGATATGTGCATCAAAGCCACGACCAGCCATGCTTAGCACAAATTGTCCTTGCACTTCATCACATGCTCTTACACAACGAAAACAATTGATACATTTACTCATATCACTTGTCATGTAAGGATGACTCAAATCTTTTTTTCTATCTAAATGGTTTTTGCCTTCAGGATATCGCACATCACGAACTCCAACTTGGGCTGCTACATTTTGCAACTCGCAATTATTATTGACTTCACAGGTCAAACAATCTAATGGATGATCGGTCAACACCAATTCGATAATATTTTTACGTAGTTTTTGAATACGCTTACTGGTTGGATAAATGTAGGCATTTTCCATTACAGGTGTATGACATGAAGCCATGGCTTTTGCATTTCCATTTTGCACCAAAGCCACATCTACACTGCACACACGACAACTACCAAAGGGATCTAAATTAGGTGCATCGCATAAGGTAGGTACAAGGTTTTCCCCCAAGCTTCTACGTACAAAATTCAATATAGTTTCACCAGGAATAAACTGAAAAGGGACATCATTGATGTAAGCCGTTTTGGTGTTGCTTGCAACATTTTTATCGATTCCTTTTATTGGACGTGAAGTTTCGAACATGATAAGTGTATTTGTAGGTATAAAAATAGTAAAAAAAATTAATAGAACACTGAATTAAAAGATTAGATGGAAGTCAACAGCCTTTTTTAAATTATATTTACTCATGCAATTTTTATTAGAAACAGAACGGCTCATTCTAAGAGAATTTCGTACAAGCGATGATAAAGCTATGTTTGAATTAGATTCAGATCCTCAAGTACATCAATATTTAGGCAATAATCCCGTAAAAAACATTGAACAAGTGCAAACCTATATTGCCAATATTCAACAACAATACTTAGACAATGGAATTGGACGATGGATTACTATTGAAAAATCATCGAATGAAATCATAGGCTGGTCTGGCTTAAAATATATTACCGAAATAGAAAATAATCAAATCAATTTTCATGATATTGGTTATCGATTGATGCCAAAGTATTGGGGCAAAGGTTATGCTACTGAGGCTACAAATACAATATTAAAATATGGATTTGAAACAATGAATCTCAAAAAAATAATCGGTACTGTCAATGCAGAAAATAAAGCATCGCGTAGAGTTTTAGAAAAATGTGGTTTGAAATTTGTTGAACAATTTTACTGGAGAAATATTCTTTGCGATTGGCTAGAAATTATTAAATAGGCTTTTCTCGTTCAATATTTATATAATTCTATATTTCGCCAAATGTTAGTAATTTAATATAGTTTTGGCAGGATATACTTTTTTACAATATGTTTTAAAATAAATTATCAATCGTCAGAACATTATCTATTATTGCATTTGAGTAATTAGTGTGTTTTAATCCAAAAGATGTAATGAGAGTAATAAAATTATTTTTATTACTCTCATTATCACTTTGATAGGCTTGCAATTTTCGTTGCAATGTAGAATAGTACGCTTTAGAAATTTCAAATTCTGTATTGTAAAATTTCATTTCACAGATAGTAGCTACTCTATCATCTCTATCAATAATCATATCGATTTGTGCTTCGTTAGATTGCCACGAAAATATATTGGTATGAATACCGCTTATACCTAACGCTTTTTTAATTTCTTGACTGTGTTTAAAGCATGTATTCTCAAACGCATAACCGCTCCATGAAAAATAGACAGATCCTTTACTCAATCGAGTCCATGTGCTTTTAGTTGTGGGCAAATTGGGTTCAATAAATTTGATATAGAATAATGAATATTCGTCTGTTAAACGAAAAATATTGTTTTTAAGTTTGTTGTGCTGTGCTTTGATTTCGGATATAAAACCACTTTCTAATAGTTCATTGAGTAATATGCTAATGCTACCACCTGTGTTTAATTTAGCTTTTCTAATAATATCATTTCTTGTTAAACCCTTATGAGAATTTGCCAATGCTTTAATGACACGAACATGTTTATCTGAATTATTGAATAATGCTTTATATAAATTCTGAAATTCGGTTTGCAATAAGCCATCTTTTGAAAAACAAATTTGTTCTATGTTTTGTGCAACACTTTTGCCTATTTGAACTTCATTTAAATAAAAAGGAATACCCCCTATGGCCATATAAAGTTGTGTAATACTGTATCTATCTAGTTTAATATGTTTATGTTTTAAAAACAATTCCGTTTCATGTAAGGTAAATGGCATTAATCGAATTCGCCTTGTAACCCTATTATGCAATCCACCTTTGTTGTTTAATATTTTTTTGATCATCCAACTTGCTGCCGAACCGCAAATAACCAACACAATATCATTTCTATTAGTAGCCCATGAATTCCAAAATAAATCCAAGGCTTGCAAAAATTTGGACTTTGGAGTATCTAACCAAGGTAACTCGTCAAAAAATAAAACTTTTTTTGTTTTTGTTTTTTGGCTAAGAATAAAATCTTTGAGTTCTTCAAAAGCTTCAATCCACGAACTTGGTGCGATTGGCTTTGCTCTTGATTTTTTAGCTTCTTTTAATGCGATAGAAAAATTGATGAGTTGCTCATTGAGCGTAGCGTTATGCATGCCCGAAATGCTAAATAATAATTCTTTTTTATAACAGCTTCTTATTAAAAATGTTTTTCCTACACGTCGTCTACCATATACTGCTACCATTTCTGACTGTGTGGATGAGAGTACATTATTTAAAATATCAATTTCATCCTTCCTTCCAATTAATTTCATATAATCAAGCTTTAGCTCAGCAAATATAATACATTTAATTATATTACAAATATTTATATACTGCCAAATCTATACTTTTTTATATAGATTTGGCTAATTATAATTTTATTATAACTAAAATAAATAATATCAATTCGATAAAAATTAAACCAAAAAGACACTTATACATACTAGAAAATCAATCGGTAGAGATTATACGACACCAATAAAAAATGAAACTCTATCTATCTTAGATAGCAATTTTATCGTATTTTGTGCTTTCTTAAAATTAGAATTTTATGCAAAAAATAAGTTTAGTATTTATAGCACTACTCAGCTTCGTTATTGTGAATGCTCAACAAACGTTGACGCCCGAAAAACTATGGTCGCTCAGTCGAGTAGCTGCACAAGGTATTAGCAAGGATGGAAAAACTGTTTACTACAGCGTATCGATACCTAATATTCAAGAAAATAAAAATACAACTAAATATTATGCTATACCAATCTTAGGTGGTAATGCAACTGAAATAAATGCCCGACCCGACCAGCCAAACATCACTGTCGAAAATGAATCAGACAATATCAAAGTATCAGCAGATGGCAAACGAGTCATATATACAAGAGATGTTCATATGCAAAACAATAAAGGGGTTGATGCTTATCCTACCTTAACCAAATCAAATGTTTATATCTATGACGATTTAAATCAACGCCATTGGGATACCTGGGAAGATGGGAACTATTCACATGTATTTGTAGCAGATAATGCTGCAAACTTTGCAGTCCATGAAAAAGATATCATGCAAAATGAATTATTTGATTGCCCTCAGAAACCACATGGTGGAAGTGAAGATTTAATGTTCACACCAGATAGTAAACAAATAGTGTATGTGACTAAGAAAAAATCGGGGAAAGAATATGCTATTAGTACAAATACTGATTTGTATTTGTACGATATTCAAACTAGCCAAACCGAGAATTTAACAACTGGCATGGAAGGTTATGATACACAACCAGCATTTAGCAATGATGGTACTACGTTAGCTTGGCTTAGCATGAAAACTGAAGGATGCGAAAGCGACAAAAATGATTTGTGGATCATGGATTGGACTACACGATCTAAAATCAATTTGACAGAAAATTGGGACGAAACCGTTGGCAGTTTTCAATGGAGTCAGGATAACCAAAAAATATTTTTTATTGCACCCTTCCATGGCACAGAACAACTGTTTGAAATTTCGATGAAAGTAGAAGGTCCATCTGAAACCGCTATTCGTCAAATAACGCATGGTCAATTTGATGTGACTGGCATAGCAGCTCAAAATGGCAATACACTCGTAGTATCACGTACCGATATGAATCATGCGAATGAATTATACACCGTTGATATATCCAATGGCACTATGACTCAACTGACACATGTAAACGACAAAGCCTATGCTGATATCAAACTATGCGAAGTGAAAGAGCGATATACAGAATTGGATAATGGTGATCAATTATTTTCATGGGTAATCTACCCTCCCGATTTTGACGCTAGCAAAAAATATCCTGTATTACTTTATTGTCAAGGTGGACCACAAAGTGCATTAAGCCAATTTTATTCTTTTCGTTGGAATTTTCAATTAATGGCAAGTCAAGGTTATATCGTAATAGCACCGAATCGAACTGGCATGCCAGGATGGGGCACCAAATGGAACGCTGATATAAGCAAAGATTGGGGCGGAAACCCGATGCGAGATTATTTAGCAGCAATCGACGATATTTCTACCGAAACTTATGTTGACAAAGATCGAAGAGGTGCAGTAGGTGCTAGTTATGGTGGTTACTCAGTTTTAATGCTTGCTGGTATACACGAAGGGCGTTTCAAAACATTTATCTCACATTGTGGTTTGTTCGACTTGAAAAGTTGGTATGGAACTACCGAAGAGTTATGGTTTGCCAATTGGGATATTGGAGGTCCATATTGGGACAAAAACAACCGTGAAGCACAAAACAGTTATAAAAATTTTAGCCCTAGTAATTATGTGTCGAACTGGACCTCACCAATCATGATCATACAAGGAGGCAAAGACTACCGAGTTCCTATAGAACAAGGGTTACAAGCTTATCAAGCAGCACAATTACAAGGAATTAAAAGTCGTTTTATTTATTTACCCGAAGAAAATCATTGGGTGATTAAACCACAGAATGGCCTTGTATGGCAAAGTGAATTTTATCGTTGGTTGAAAGAAACTCTTTAAAAGCATTGTAAATAGGCTATTCTTAAGGTATCAACGATACTTTATGATAATATTTGCATCTCCTTTCATTTAAAAAATTATTTTTGTAATTATTACCATTTTGTTACTTAGAATCAAATACTGCTTTATCCTATTCCTCTTTTTGAGTAATGCAACGTATGCTCAAAAAAACAAATCAAAAGCTAAGCCAACTGCAACAAATAAAATACAAGTAAAGGAAACACTCAAATTACAATCCAGAGAGCAACTTGAAAGTCAGCGCTTATCTATTATGGAGGAGATTAAGCGAACGCAAAATGAATTAGCCGTTCTTCGACAAGATAAAAAAGCAACCCTTTCGCAATTACAAGCCTTGCAGTCAAAACTATCGGCAAGACAATCCTTGATTTCGAATATCAACAATGAGATTCGATATATTGAAGAAAATATCAACACTGCCAATAAAGATGTACAAGTACTAAGAACCCAACTTGATACACTCAAAGAGCAATATGCTCAAATGGTGCGCTATACTTATAAAAATAAAACGTCTTCTGATTTAATTGTTTTTTTATTTTCGGCTAGCACATTCAACGATGCTATACGACGATTACAATACGTAAAACAATATAGAGGATATCGTGCTGACCAAGCGCTTAAAATTACATCTGCAAGCCAACAATTATCGAACAAGATAACCGTGTTGAATATTGAAAAACAAAAGAAAGATTTTGTACTTCAAGCACAAGAACAACAAAAGAAAATACTAGAATCTGAAACAGCTGAGAAAGACAAGGTTGTATCTGAATTAAAAGGAAAAGAAAAAGATCTAATTGCAGGATTAGCCATGAAAAAAAAGGCAGCAGAAGATTTGAACCGAGCTATATCTGCCGCTATCCAACGTGAAATTGATATTGCGCGTAAACGTGCTATGCAAGAAAAAATAGATCAAGAACGCCTTCGCAAATTAAAATTGGATCAAGATCGTAAATTAGCACAACAGAAAAAAAGTCAAGAAGAAGCTGCTATAGAGAAAAAACGTCGTGAAGAGTATGAACGTAAAGTAGCCTTGGAAAAACAAAAACAAGAAGAAAATGAACGTAAGTTGGCGCTTGCAAAAAAACAACAAGAAGAAAACGAACGTAGACTGGCCCAAGAGAAAAAAGATCGAGAAGATCGTGAGCGTGCCTTAGCTATTGAACGTAAAAAAAGAGAAGAAGCCGAACGGAAAGCATCCCAAATGGCAGAAGCTAAACGTATCGAACGCGAAAAACAACTCGCAATTGAAAAGGATAGACAAGAAGAAGAACAACGTAAACTAGTAGCTCAAAAACAACGACAAGAAGAAGAACAACGTAAATTAGTTGCTCAAAAGCAACGTCAGGAAGAAGAACAACGTAGACTTACCGAAGAAAAGAAACGTCAAGAACGTGAACAAGCTCGAATGACTGCTAGCAATTATAGTAATCCAAGATACATACCTGACTTAGCTGAGAAAGATCGATATGGTAATGTTACTTTAAACACTGGCAGTGGTAGCAACACAAAAAATAATGATTCTCGTCCGGCAGCACCTGTAAATCGATCGAATGTAAAGACATTTGAAAAAGATGATTACAAATTTTCTCTTACTCCTATGGAACAAGAAATCGCAAACAACTTTGAATCGAGTCGCGGAAGATTACCTTGGCCTGTAGAGAAGGGTTATGTAGTAGAACATTTTGGAAAAAATAAACATCCACTGTTTAATATCACCACAGAAAACTATGGCATCGATATTAAAACCAGCCGAGGTGCAAGAGCAAGAGCTGTATTTGGAGGTGAAGTAGCATCAATCATAAGTATACCAGGAGCGGCAGGGCAAACTGTATTGGTTAATCATGGGTCATACTATACAGTGTATGCCAAACTCGATAAAGTAATGGTAACGAAAGGTATGAAACTTTCTACCAAACAAACGATTGGCACTGTATTAACCGATGAAGATGGTAATACACAAATCAATTTCCAGGTATGGAAAGTAGGTGCCAATGGATCATCATTTAAGGTGAACCCAGAACTTTGGATTGCTCAATAACTTAAAGCAAAATTCCTTTTTCGTCCATCATTTTACGAAGATTCAATAATCCGTATCTCATACGACCAAGTGCTGTATTAATGCCTACATTAGTCATATCGGCTATTTCTTTAAAACTTAAATTACCATACATACGCATTACAATTACTTCACGTTGTTCGTATGGGATAAAATCCAACATTTTTCGCACACTATCACCTGATTGCTTGTTCATCATGCGATCCTCCATGGTATGTTCACCATTGCTTAAAAAATCGAATACATCTATGCCATCAGGCATAGTAACCTTGGGAGTTCGTTTGGCAACGCGTAGATAATCATAACAGAGATTACGTGTAATGCGAATAGCCCACGGAAGAAATTTTCCATCTTCGGTGTATTTACCATTGCGAATAGAATTGATTATTTTTATACAAGCATCCTGAAAAATATCTTCAGCTATATATCTGTCTTTGACTAATAAATAAGCAGCTGTATAAAATTTGCTTTTATTACGATCAAGCAATTCTGCAATTGCTCCTTCATGGTTTTGCAATACCATTTGAATTAGGTCTGCTTCTGTAAGTTTTTTGATAGTATTCATAATCTTCTACGTTGTTTTTGTGAAACAAAAATGTGTAATATAATGTAGAAGTTATGCTATAGGCGTTTTACAAATTGTGTTAAATAAAATTCAAGGTATACTTTTTGCTCAATTGAAACGTTTAATAAGTAATCTTGAATTCAAAGATAGGATATTTTTTAAAAACGATAAAATTTTATTTTTATTGTATAAGATTTCACTTTTCATTAAGATTTCTTTTTTTAGAAAAGAAATAGAAGTTTCGACTGAATTGAATCAATAAGTATTAATTCCGATTGATTAAAAATTCAAATGGACGAAAATCGTTTGCACTAATTTTTTTAGAAAGTGTCTGTGAGGGTTTATTCACACGTTTAGTATATAAATTTACTAATTCGCTAGCATCTTCTGCTTTTTGTAGCACTTTTACGTCTTCTAGTATATACAAGATGCGTTTTGCTGTAATCGGTGATTGCTCTACCGGTGATTTTAGATTTTTCTTATTGAATAATATTTCGCTGTTACTGTTTGCCATCTTCTGTAGTGTTTGTATATATACTTAGACAAACATTGTGCCAAAAAAAATAAAGCAGAAAAAAAAGTGAATTTAAAAGGAGTAATTAAAGTCGAAAAATACGCTTCGCTCAGGAAACACCTGCATTCCTGCGCTTCCGTTGTGTCCTGGATTTTGAGCAGACATAGCTCCTGAAAGTGTAGCAGATTGGATATTGAATAGATTTTTAACCCCAACTTGAAAAAGCAAGGAATTATTAAAAAATCGTCGTTGCAAGGACATATTTGCTATATGAATGGGCGAAGTATACAAAAACTGCTCATCAATGGTTAATACCGGTTGTTTACTGTTATATTTATAATTAAAATTCAACGATGTCTTTATTGATTTAAATAGATATGATCCGTTTAATGTAGCTTCAAAAATTTGATGCTGTGGAACAATGCCTGATTCTTGTACAAAAATATATCCTACTCCAGTATTTAAACTGAGCTGATTTGACTTGTACTTTCCTTGTATATTATACACCCAGTTTTTATACTGTTCAATATTTTCATATACTCGCAGTATCCCTTGACTATTATATACAGCTAATGTAATCATGTTTCGAATGGAATTATAATACCCATTCAAGCTCAAATTCAATGTGCCATTATTGATTGCCACTTGTCTATCCAAACCCAACTCTATATGATCACCTATTTCAGGTTTCAAATCTGGATTGCCAATTATTGTATGATTTTGATCTATAAATTGCAAATGCAACTCTTTCAATGAAGGAGCTCTGAAACCTCTTGCATAGGACCCTCTTAATTGAGTTTGATGTCCTAAATCCAATTTAGAATGAATTGCAGGTGTATATCCAGGGTTAAATCGATTATTGAATGTTACACGCATCGAAGGTTGAATATTAAACCCCTTGTGTTTGTATAAAAATGATGTAAACAATCCTAAATCAGACATTGTTTGCTTCTCATTGGCTAGTTTAAAGCTTTTACCTATTTCATAAGTATACTCATAACCCACCAAAGCCTCAACTTTTTTTATGCGGGTACTTGAAAGTGTCCCTCTTAGATTCAGCGTATTAAAAATAGAGGTATCTTGATCTCCAGTACTTTTAGTTTCTATTTGATCAAGCGTTACTAAATCTTTTTTAAATCTGTTTTTAGTTCTATGGTAGTTGGAATAACTATTTGTAAAAGCAAATTGCTCCTTTGATGAAAGTTTTAAATTTCCATTGATAGAATTTATCATTCTATTGGTTCGATAATATTCATCAAAAGCATACCCTTCATATGCATTTACTATTGGAACACCTTTATTAGTAATTTTCTCGTTCAGATAAGAACCAAAATAACTTAATTTCAATTTATTCAAGTCCAACGAATACTGAACATCGGCAGTGTATTGTGTTTTGGGTTTCCAAATTTGGAAACGGTCTAAGGAATCTTTAGGAGTCCACCCTTGAAAAAAGTTACGAGCAGCTGATATCTGAAGCTGATGTATATTTTTAGCATAATTCAAATTGCCTGAGAAGTTGTATTTACCAATGCTCTCAAGGTATGTTCTTATACCAAATCCAACTTTTTTCTGTGGAGTAGTTGTAATCAAATTGATAACTCCTCCCAACGCATTTGAGCCATACATTACACTCATAGGCCCTTGAATCATCTCAACACGTTTAATATTATTCATATTTAATTGACCAAGATCAATATTGCCATTCTCTCGCCCATTGATAGGAATGCCATTCATTAAAATTTTTACATTTTGACCTCCTATACCACCAATGCTAACGGATGATCCAAGCAAATTATCATTGGAAACGAAATTATTCATTTCATAATTCAACACATCATTTAAACTAATGGCACCGCGCTGTGCTAACTGTGTACTTGAAACTGTATTGACTTTGTAAATAGATTGACTGGCTAATATAGGCGTTACCTGTCCGGTTACAACGACCTCATTCATTAGCTGAACATTTTTATCTAAAAAAATTGTAATCGAAAAATCTTGATCCTTTGCAGTTACATCAGATAATTGTAGTTGTTTCGAATACTTTACATACCCTATTAATCGAATGGTAAGTTGTGTAGGGTAAGTTACATTATTGAAATAGATTCGCCCATTTGCATTGGTTGTTGCTGATAATTTTTTGCCATTATCAATTGTAATTTGTGCTCCTGCAAGCAGTTCAAGACTTACTTTATCCTTTACGTCAATATACAAACCAGCGGCTTTGGTTTGCAAAGCCGCCAGAATGAATATTGATATGTAAAGCAAAAATCTTGACATGAATTATTCGATTAATGTTGAATTGTTACTTTTTCATTGATATTAATTGAATTTCCTTTTACTGAAAGTATATAATTGCCGTTGGCTAATTGTGCTATTGGTAATATGTAAGCATTTAATCCCGTATTCAATTTTACGTGAGATGACAATACAACTTTACCCATAAAATCAAATACCATTACAACTGCTTCAGTTGATTCTTTAGAATCCAATACTACATTCAGTTTGTTTTGGGCTGGAACAGGATATACACTGTATTGATTTAATGAAGAGTGAACATCATTGACACCAACAGCAGCTACAATTCGTTTGCCAAATTTGATATTACCTGTTGCACTTCCACTGTAAGCAGTAAATGTCATTTGCCATAAGTTACCTGCTTTATCTTGTACAAAGTAAGATGTAGAATCTTCTACTGACCATGTATTGGTACCTTGATCATATGTTTTCCAATTATAACCCACTCCAGAAATAGTAGTTGACCAATTAGAAATATAATTTGAATAGTTTTTGTAAGCTGTATCAACATCTGCAGGATAAGCCTTTGCTACTTTCACACCTCTATTGCTCAACACACCTAGTACTGCATTATTTGGCATTGGACCGCTTCCAGGAAAATCAGTTGTATATCGCGTAAATAAAATATCCCAATCTGTAATAGCAGGCTCACGATTCGTATCCAACCCTGTAGCTAAATTGAAATAAGCAAATAATCGGTTGGCGTAATTGGGTTGCTTTGAAATCACATACTGTGTATCTAACATAGTCGTCATATTTCCTACTTTGATTGTATAGGTCATTGCAGTAGAAACTAATTCTTTAATCCATACTTTATAAAAAACACCATTTGCTTTTACAATGAAAATAGAATCCCCTATGATATTATGTGAAACAGGATCATATTTACCCCATCCAAAATCAAATTGACCAACACCAGGTTTGTTATTAAATGCACCTTGATACCATCCACCATCGTTATTGAATAAATTTTCATTGAGGGTATCGGCCCACGTTATAGCAGCCCATTGTGTCGAATCTTTGTGTGTGTTATACACTTTTACAAATGAATTGCCTGAATTATGGTTTGCCCATACACCTGAACTATCTCCAGCATTCATAGTGAATGCTACGTGCCAGTTTTTATTATTTTCTACTTTAGCTGTTGCACTACCTGCAGACAAACTGT
>JBIIJQ010000082.1:0-13002 GCA_044233655.1 Chitinophagaceae bacterium
AGGCGTTAAAGCCTTGGTTGTTATAATTGGATTATTGTTAATTTGTTGGGCTATGGCGTTACGTAGTGCACGAAGGCATCGTACAATGTTGCAACAATCAGGAAAAGAATTGAAAAATTTAGAAACTTATTTTGTTGAAAAGAAATCCTTACTCGAAAAAATAGTTTCTCAACATACTTCATCCACTTCAACTGATGTAAAACCACCAATAGATACCAATAGTGGAACTTAAAGCTTATTCCATTAAATCGGGCCTTCTTTCTTCTGTTCGTTGGATGGCTTGATCTTGTCGCCATTCATCTATTAGTTTGAAATTGCCATTTAAAAGAACCTCAGGTACTTTTAACCCGTTAAATTCAGCTGGTCTGGTATATACAGGTGGTGCAAGCAGACCATCTTGATGCGAATCTGTCAATGCTGAAGTTTCATCATTAAGTACACCAGGTATTAATCGTCCAATACTATCGACCAAAATAGCAGCAGCTAATTCTCCACCACTAAGTACATAATCGCCAATAGAAATTTCAAGTGTGATATATAAATCCCTTATACGTTGATCGATGCCTTTATAATGGCCACATATCATCATCAAATTATTTTTAAGCGATAATGTATTTGCTATTTTTTGTTGAAAGGTTTTTCCGTCGGGTGTTAAATATATGATTTCATCATAATCCCGTTCCGATTTTAATTTCTCGATTACTTTTGATAATGGTTCGCACATAATTACCATACCTGCACCTCCACCATATTGCATATCATCCACTTGACCATGTTTATTAATTGCATAGTCTCTTAATTGATGTAAATGAATATCAAGCAATCCTCTTTCTTTTGCTCGTTGCATGATTGAATGATTCAATGGGCTCTCGAGTAATTCGGGCAATAATGTAACAATGTCTATACGCATAGGATTATAAATCTAAAAGGCCATCGGCAATTGTTAATTGTAAAATTTTCTTGGCAGGATCAAATGCAAGTACAAGTTCATCAGAAAATGGAATTAAATATTCTTTTTCATGGCTATGTACTTCTAATAAAAGTTGCTGCCCATTTATCAGTATATCATTGATTGTACCTACTGTTTCAAATTCTTGTGTTTGAAGTTCACAACCGATTAAGTCTGCCCATTCATTATCCATTGTTACATCTATTTCCAAACCAGGTGGGGCATATACTTTTTTATTCAATATTTCTATTGCTTTATTCCGATCGTCATACTCTTCCAGTTTGAGTATAATCTCTGTTTTACTAATTTCATTTATTTCTTCAATGAAAAAAGGTATGTAGCTTTCTGGTAATAATTCAATCATGATGGCTTCCAATTCATCAATATCAAAATCATCAGGAAGATGATGTTCTAATATTACCTCACCTTTAACGCCATGTAGAGATCGTATTTTACCAAGTAGAATCATAGTTTAAGGCAAATGTAAGTATCATTCCTGAATGATGATATCTAGATTTCAACTTTACTTTTAGAGAATTTATTTAAGCTTGTATTTCTTCATCCCAAAATGGAAAATAATTATGCCATTGTAAAGGATATTTTCGAATCATTGTATCCGTTTCTTGAAGATAATCTGCCAATATCAACGGTATACCTGCACGACCTAGAGGATATATTTTTGCTTTACTTGCATAGAAATGAAAATGTTTTGGACCTTCTTTGGCAGCATATACAAATGAAACAGGAATTTGAAATGTTGTAGCCAATACAAAAGGGCCAATGGGAAATTTAGCATCAGCACCTAATAGTTTTCCTGTAATCGTTTTGTTCCCTTCTATGTGTCTGTCAGCATGAATGCATACAAATTCATTGCGTTCTACAGCTTCTTTGATTTCGTATATGTGTGAAATATCATCTTTAATTACGATTACATTAAAACTACGCTCTCGTACTCCATCCAAGTATTCTTTGATTTTTTGATGTTCGCCATCATACATTACAATATTAATTTTCGTTTTTAGTCTTTTCAGTAAATGACCAGCAGCTTCCCAGTTGCCTACATGTGCACTGATTAGTAATCCTCCTTTTCCTTCTGTCACCATATCATCGAGACAACTTCCACCTTCATGATTTACAGTAAAAGGTAAAGGGAGGCCACTCATCATTACGATTTTGTCAATAATGGATCTTCCTAAAAAATTGAAGTTTTCATACATTGCAAATCGAGCTTTAAAAGAGGAATATCCAAGCCTTTGTTGAAAATAGTACATCAAGGATTTAGCAGCCTTTCCTGGTACAATAAAATAATATAAAGTAACTAATCGTAATAAGGCATATGCAGGTATAATTCCTGCAGTCTTGATAATAGAAATAAAAATACTATACCCTAATTTGTTTCCTCTGGAACCTCCCCAGTTAGCCATTATGCTATAGTTTTTTCACCAATTTTTGATTCCACGTAATTGTAAAAATCTTGAATGGTAATCATTTTTTGAAAATCTTCTGGTTTTACTTTGAATCCGAAATTGCTTTCAATGCTAACAACCAAGTCAACATAGTCTAAACTATCTAAATCCAATGTTTCTTTTAAATTGGCTTCTGGTTTGATTTTAGAAGATGGTACTTCAAAATCTTCTTCAAGAAAATTATTAATTGTAGATATGATTTGATCTTTTTCCATGATTAAGGTTGTATCCAGTCTTTGATGATAAGTGATGAGTTTGTTCCACCAAACCCAAAAGAATTCGACAAATATACATTAAATTTTTTTTCTAAGGTACTGGCTACTATGTTTAATTTTTCACTGTCTTCATCTGGGTTTTCAAAATTGATATTCGGTGCTATAAACCCATTTTTCATCATTAGGGTGGAGTATACAACCTCGCTTGCGCCAGCCATCCAGCATTCATGACCTGTCATGCCTTTGGTAGAGCTTATATAAGGCATATTTCCTTCAAATACTTCAAATATCGCCTTAGCTTCACTTGCGTCGCCAGCAGGTGTCGATGTGGCATGGGCGTTGAGGTATTCTATATCCTTGGCATGTAATCCTGAATCTTTTAAAGCCATTTTCAAAGATCTTGCTGGACCATCCACACTTGGATTTGAAATATGGGCTCCATTGCTCGAAAATCCATATCCAATGACTTCGGCTAATATTGTGGCGCCTCTTTTTTGGGCACTTTCCAAACTTTCCAATATAACTGTGGCTGCGCCGCCACTCGGTACAAGGCCGTCTCGATCCCGATCAAATGGACGTGAAGCTTTTGTAGGTTCATTTTCTCTAATAGAAAAAGCGCCTAAGGCATCGAAGTTGGGCATGGAATATATATTGGTTTCTTGACCGCCACCACATACAATCATATCTTGCAACCCATTTTTTATAAACATATAGCCAAGTCCAATTGAGTGTGAACCACTTGCACAAGCAGCACTTAACGTTAGATTGATGCCCTTCAGCTTGAATATGGTAGATAAATTCATATTGATTGTTGAATTCAATACCTGAAATACAGAAGCTGAACCAACTAATACAGTATCTTTTTTTTCTCTTACTTTGTCAATACCTTCGATGACTGCTTGCGCACAACTGTCATTGCCATATATGATACCGACCTCTTTTTTTTCAAAATAGTCTTCATCAATTCCAGCTACATCCATTGCTTCTTTGGTAGCCACATAGGCATATTCAGCTTGTTCTGGCATCATTATACGTGCTCTTCGATCAAGATAATTTTTCAGATTAGGCTTTTCCAATACACCTGTAAGTGCACTTCTATAGCCAAACTCTTTTCGTTCTGGAACGTATTGAATGCCACTTTTTCCATGAAATAATGAGTTCTTGACCTCTTCCAAGTTCTTACCGATGCATGAATATATTCCAATTCCAGTCATTACAACTCTATGATTCATTTGTATATTTCACTTATTTCTTGGTGTAAATGTAGAAAGAATTGAGTTTTATTACAATATTTAGTTTACAAATGTTTTATGCTATTTCAAGCTTTTCAAGGCCTACATTCATTTTTACTTTTCCAAACAAAACGATGGCTCTGTTTTCTTTCAGCGTTAGTACTACGCCTGTTTCTTTGCTTTTAAGCATTCTGACTTTAGAGCCTATTTCAAGTTTGTGTTTAATTGCTTCAATTTTAGTAGATTTAAATTTTTCTGTTCGCTCATACTCTTCTTGTTCCTTCTTTTTAGCCAATTCATATCCAGCCAATTTTACAAATTTATGTATAATCGGTTTTTTATCTTTGGATGCAGCCCATTCTTGCGTTAATTGATGCAGTTTTTTACCATATTCAATTAATTTCTGTTTTTCTTCTTTGTTGGCTTTGTTATTCTCTAGCGTTGTTTCGAGTTGTTCGGTTAATGATTGAAACTCTCTTTTTTCGGCCGTTGTTTTACTCAACTGTTTTTGCAAATCTCGTTTGAGTTTAGCTATTACATTTTTTTCACTTTGTAATTGATTCAATAATTTATCCATACTCACTTTTTCGTTGGAAAGTTTGAGTTTGGCTTCTTGAATAATTTCTACAGGCAAGCCTATTTTTTCGGCTACTTCAAATGTGAAAGAACTACCGGGTTCCCCAATATGTAGTTGGTATAGTGGCTTGAGCGTTTTTGTATTAAATAGCATACAAGCATTGTAAATGCCTTCATTGGTATTGGCTAGCAATTTCAAATTAGTGAAATGAGTTGTTACAACGCCTTGCGCTTTTAATTCATTGAGTTTGTTTAATATAATTTCAGCCATGGCGCCGCCCATATCAGGGTCACTACCTGTGCCAAATTCATCAATTAAGAAGAGTGTCCTATGATCAGTATGCTTCAAGAAATGTTTCATTTTTAATAAACGAGAACTGTAGGTACTTAGCCCGTCTTCAATGCTTTGATTGTCGCCAATATCCCCGAATAATTTATGCTTTATACTCATTTCGCTTTTTGCAGAAGCAGGTATCAGTAACCCACATTGAAGCATTATTTGCAATAATCCTATTGTTTTCAAGGTAATCGATTTTCCTCCTGCATTCGGACCGCTGATTACCATGATGCGATTCGCTTCATTAAACTCACAATGAATAGGTTGAGTCTGAATATTGTTTTTACTATTTTGAAGAAGAAGTACTGGATGAAATGCATTTACCAATTTAATGGTCGTTTTATCACTTGTGATAATAGGCAATGTTGCATTAAGTGATTTTGCTAGCCGTGCTTTTGCTCCTGTAAAATCGAACTGAATTAATAATTGATAAGCTGCATAAATATAGGAATGAAATGGTCTAACTATACCTGTCAATGTTTTTAGAATACGATAAATTTCCTTTTTTTCTTCATCCTCTAGTTCTAATTTTTCATTGTTGAGTTCAATTACATTTTGTGGTTCTATGAAAGTAATTTTACCAGATGATGATTGACTCAATGTAATTCCTTTAAACTCTCGTTTATGTTCTGCTAATATACCTAGTACACGTCTTCCGTTTACATAGCTTTCTTCAAAGTCGGCAAGATGTCCCAGTTTTTTTAATCGTTGTATATGTATACGATAGGCTCTATCACTTGACTTTCGGTTTTCTCCAATTCTTTTTCTTATAGATTTTAATTCTTCCGATGCATCATCTTTTATGATAGCATCTTTATCTATGATTTCATTGATAGTATCAATTACGAACGTATCTTTTTCATGTGAGTGTATCTTTTTTATTAAATAAGGAAATACATCTTCTTTATCTGAAAAAAAATGAATCAGTTCATTGTAGATTTGAATGCAATGTCTGATTTGATTGAATTGCTGTCCATTCAATACAGAATTTTCGATTGATAATAAATGTGCTTCTTTATCAATTTCAGGGTATGTTTTAAGTGGTATTGAATTGTCATGATGGATACTTAATAAAAATTCTCCTGTTTCGTTTAGGTTGGTTTTTATGAGTGCTTCATTGGATATTGGTATTAATTGTTTTGCGAGTTCCTTTGCTTTTTTTCCATGGCAAAATACCTCTAGCTCACTTAATATATAAGTGAAATCAAGTTGTTCGGGTAAATTGCTCGGGTAAATAATCATGAATATTTTCAAAGATGCTACAAATGTTTAAAAGTTGATTGATTCTTGCAATTCATTATTTATGAGGTAATGGCTTTGTCAATAATACATCAGGATAAATTACATTTTCTAAAAATAAACCTTGAGATGGGGGACTGAAATCAGCTTGGGTACAGTTTTTAGATAATATGATCTGTTCAAATTCTTCAAGATTAATTTTAGCTCTGCCAACCAATAATTGTGTTCCAACTAAAGCTTTTACCATTCCTCTTAAAAATCTATTGGCTTTTACATGATAAACCAAAAGGTTATGGTCTTTTTGTTCCCAATAGGATTCAGAAATGTTGCAATTAAAGGTTTTTACATCTGTCTTTTTCTTTGAGAATGACGTGAAGTCCTGATGATTTTTTAGAATAGCAGCCGCTTGATTCATTTTTTCGATATCAATATGAAAAGGGAAATGATAGGAGCTATCTTTTAGAAATGGATTTTTAGTAAATGTAATTTGATACGCGTATTTACGTGCAATTGCATCAAAGCGTGCATGTGCAGCGTCGGGAACAAGATAAATATTGTTGACAACGATGTCTTGATGTAAAATAGAATTTAAACTATAGATTGTTGAAGTTGGAATAGGAGAATCTATATCACAATGTAAATAATTTTGATAGGCGTGAACACCTGCATCTGTTCGGCTCGAAGTGGTAGTGATAATTTCTTGTTTGAAAAGAATGTGTAAGGCTTTGTCAAGTTCGCCTTGTACAGTCAATTCGTTTTCCTGTGCCTGAAATCCACTGAATGCGCCTCCTTTGTAAGCAAGTTCTATGAAATAGCGAGGCATTGAAATAAAATTTGACAGACTTAATGAAAGCGATTAGCTTTTTTTTGATTCAGCTATTATTTGATCTTTGGCTATAATAAACTTTTCTAGTTTATTGATAGGAATACGCAAATGGACTGGCGTAGCAGAAGATACAATGTCAGTATCAAAACTTGGATTCCAACGTTTTAAACGTACGATATCTTCATCCAATATTTTAGATATAGCGTTCAATTTGTAAGTACCTTTTACTTTTAAAACGGCCATTTGATCTAATTCTTCTTGTGAAAATTTGGGTTTTTGAGTTTCTTTTGTTTCTCCAGGTTCATCTGGACTGGCAAAACCGCTTAGGCTTGAAAAATCAGCTTTAGGAGCTTTTGCCCCTTTTGGTATTTCGCCCATGCTAAGTACATTGCTGAAACGATCTAAAAAAACTGATGTGGCGATAAAGGCCATTACATGGTTTTGGGTTTCCTTTGGTAATTTGGGTTTGATATCCCAAAAACTTCTACCCGAACCACTATTAATAGCTCGAAGAACTGGAGCAGGGCCACAATTGTATGATGCAATTACCAATAACCAATCATGAAACATGCCATGCAATTGTTTTAAATAGCGAGCAGCTGCATTGGTACTTTTATAAAAATCTTTTCGTTCGTCAACCTGAGCATCTACCCGAAGCCCCATCATTTTAGCTGTACCTTCCATAAACTGCCATGGTCCTACAGCGCCAACTGGTGATACAGCATTACAACTCAACGCTGATTCAATAATGGCCAACGATTTCATTTCTCTTGGAACATTGTATCGTTTCATGATGTTTTCAATCAATTTGAAATAACCCTTATTGGCGCTTTGCATTCTGGCCAAACGGCTGCCATGGTTCGTATGATAATTTTTTACATAATCAACAATGAAATCGGTATAGGTGCCATAGATTGATTTATTGACTGAAAAATTACCCGAAGTACGAGGTTTTTCGCTCATGTCATTTACCTTACGTTTTACAAATCGAGCACTATCTTGTTTGCTCATCATTGTTTCAGGTGTTACCTTGGGTTTATCTTGCCTTATAATCGTGGCATTTTTCGGTATTTGCGAGGGGTCCACTTTGATACTGATCACAGTATCCTTGTTGGTGGCCCAGACCGACTGAGTGACAAGTAAAGCCCATATGATTACAATAAAATTCTTTATGAAAGATGTTTTATTCATTCCCCCCAATATTGTTTTTGTTATAAAAAAATAATTAAGACTAAGCGTCTTTTTCTTTCATGCCTGTTTCAATTTCACTTTTGATATTGTCTTTGGCATCCTTAAATTCACGCATACCTTTACCTAAACCACGCATAAATTCAGGAATTTTCTTTCCTCCAAACAATATCAACACTGCAAGTACTATGATTATCCATTCAGAACCACCAGGCATACTGAACAAAAGCGAATTTAATAATGTCATTTCTTTAATCTTATGAGTACAAATATACCAAAAGATGTTTGATTTTTGAAGAGGGGATATGTAAAATTCAAAATTTAACAGTTAGATACATCTAATAGAATTGAATTCAAATGAAGAAAATAAAAAAAAAGCTATCAAATTGATAGCTTTCTTGTGAAAATTATATTTAAAATTATTTCATTCTTTTTTCTTTGATACGAGCAGATTTACCTTGTCTGTCTCTTAAATAGAATAATTTTGCACGACGTACACGTCCTACTTTATTAATCTCAATTGATTCGATATTTGGTGAGTTGATAGGGAAAGTTCTTTCTACTCCTATGTTATCACTCATTTTACGAACAGTAAATGTTTGAGTTACACCATTTCCTTGTCTTTTGATTACCACTCCTTTAAAAGGTTGGATACGCTCTTTGTTTCCTTCCTGAATTTTATAGTTGATAGTTACACTGTCACCAGCTTTAAAACTTGGCTTTTCGGTGTTGCTATTAAGGGCTTCGTGTATAAATTTTACTGCTTCTTGCATCGTTATTCAATTTTTGGGAATGCAAAAGTAATTCTTTATTTTATGAATATGAAATTTATTTTAATAAAAAACGCCTCTTTTTTTAGAGGCGTTTTTTTGAATATTATTGTGATCAATTAAGGGAAAATACCTAATTCCATGTAAGAAATACCCACTTTGTTGATTGAGTTTACAAAAGCAGCTGTTCTCATATCAGTGATTTTCTTATTTTTTAACCAAATATCTCTGATTTCATGATAAGAACCCATCATGGTATCTTCTAATCCACTATGAACTAAATCCACCTCATCAGGTCCATGAAGAATAATTTTACGTTCTGCAGAAGTAACTTTTTTACCAGTTAAGCCTTCAATTGAACCTAAAATACTTGTATTCATATTTTCGCTGAAACGTTTTTCCATACGACCATAACGAACATGGCTCAAGTTTTTCAACCACTCGAAATATGAAACGGTAACACCACCTGCATTGATATACATATCTGGAACTACCACAGTACCTTTTTTATTTAAAATAGCATCAGCCTCAGGTGTTAAAGGACCATTTGCAGCTTCAGCAACAATACGTGCTTTTACTTTAGGTGCGTTATCGCCATTGATTACATTTTCTAATGCAGCAGGAATTAAGATATCACAAGCTAATTCCAATGCTTCTGAAGATTTTTTATGATTTTTAGCACCAGGGAAGTTAAGGATAGAACCTGTTTTTTTGCGGAAAGCAACAACAGCTTCAATATCTAAACCTTTAGGATTTGAGATAGCACCTTCATACTCTGCAATACCAACAATCGTTGATCCACCTTCTTGGAAGAATTTTGCAGCATGATATCCAACATTTCCTAAACCTTGTACTACTACAGTTTTATCTGCAAGACCAACTGTCATACCTAATTTCTTCATCATTTCGGTATCGTTGCACATCTCACGAACTCCAAAATAAACGCCAAGACCAGTTGCTTCTGTTCTTCCACGCACACCACCTTGAGTTACAGGCTTACCTGTTACACAACCAGCAGCATCAATTTCACCAGGACGAAGACTTGAATATGTATCTACAATCCAACTCATTTCGCGAGGACCAGTTCCGTAATCTGGAGCCGGTACATCAATACCAGGTCCAATGAAGTTTTTCTTTACTAATTCTGCAGTATATCTACGAGTAATTTTTTCTAAATCATAAACTCCTAATTTTTTAGGATCAATTTTGATACCACCTTTTGCTCCACCAAATGGAACATTTACGATAGCACATTTGTAAGTCATTAAAGCAGCTAATGCCATTACCTCATCTTGGTTAACATCCATACTAAAACGAATTCCACCTTTAGTTGGTAATTTGTGATGAGAATGTTGAACTCGGTATGCTTCAATTACCTCAACTTTATCCGCAATTTTTACTGGGAATTTCATTCTGTAAACACTGTTACATGCTTTGATTTGATCCAAAATACCTTTGTCTTTGATGTCGGTAAATGGAGCCGCTTTGTCAAAGTTTCTTTCTACACTTTCGAAGAAACTATAATGTGCTGTTGGTTTGCTTTTAGATGCTTTTGCCATTTTTTTAATAATTAAGAGTTTGAATTTTTTTTATATTGGGTTTAAATACGAATTGTTGAATGTTAGTTTTTTTGTTCTTTTTCTAAACGTATAAGTTTGCGTTCAATACGAATGAGCATAAATAAAACGCCCGCAAAGATAGTAAGCAATACTAAAACTACAAGGTATATTTTACCATTTTGATGAAGCACATTGGCCATTTCTACTTCAGGTCGAGCTTGATTTTGTGCAACCATTGAAACCGACGATAGCATACAAATGAGTATTGATAGGTATTTGATTAATTTATTCATGAAAATAATTCAGGATTTTGAAGTTTTTTGGTACGTATACGAAGGTTGAAAACCCAAACACCGAGCAATATCCAAGCAAACATAGCAGGAACAGACACTCTTCGAAAACCAGCAGCTTGTGTATACAAGGCCTCAAATGGTTTGCTATCGGTGCCAGGATGCAAGGATTTGAAATGAGCTGGTATAATAAATAACAATGGTACCAACAGCGCGAAGGCAAATACATTGTATACTGCACTTAATCGAGCTTGCTTATCTGGATCTTTGACCGAATTACGTAAAACGATGTAAGCAAAATAGACTAAAAGACATAATGCGGCACCCACTTGTTTGGGATCGTTGCTCCATGGAGCTCCCCAAGCAATATTGGCCCATTCCATACCGGTAATCATACCTAGGCAACCAAAACCTATGCCTACTAATACATACTCTTTAGAGATAAGGTCATCTTTCACTTGATTTTTTCGAAGAAATTTGAGCGCATAGATTGATGAAACTAAAAAACAAACAATCATGACATACCACATGGGTACGTGATAGAAAAGATTTCGTGCAGACTCGTTGAGCTTTGGAATGGCAGGCACTGGCAATAATATGCCACCTATGATGATGTATAAAAGGAGTAGTACACAGAGTATTTTCCACCAATATTTAGCCATACTTCGTTGAAAGGTTGCAAATATAGTCTTAAACTCTAGTAGAAAAAATATTAATCCCAAATTACGTGATAGGATTTGAGGAACGAAAATTCTAGCATTTTAGTTGGGTTTACCCCGATTTAGTATTTGTTGTCAGATTTTGCAAAAAGCTGAATTACAAATACTTAATCGTATCAGTCCCGATTTTTCATCGGGGCGTATTCTGGGTTAATGCTTGCTTTCTAAAAATCGAAAACCTACTAATGAAATAAATCCTATACCTGCTACCGATATCCAAAGTCCATTGTAACCTACTAATTCAATGATTTGGCTTCCAAGTAGTGGTGCCAATATTAACGCTACCGACCAGCACATAGAATAAAGTGCCATATATTCACCCATGGCTTTGGGTGAAGCCCGTTTCATACTATGTGTACTCATAAATGGCATTGCAAGCATTTCGGAAAATGTGATTAAAATAACACTGACTATTAAAATAAGTATACTGTGAAATGGAACTAATATCAAATAACTCAACATTAATAATATAATACCCAAGGATATAAATTTAAACTCGGTCCATTTATTACGGATATAGTAAATCAAAAACATTTCGATGACAGCTACGCCGATACCATTGAGAGCCATCAACCATCCTATATGTTTTTCGTTGAGAAAATATACATTTTTATAATACAATGGCAACGCAGTAATTAATTGAAAAAAAGCTATGGCATACAACGTAGTAAAAATCAAAAAATATAAATAGGCACTATCTCTATAAGGACTAGCCGCTTTGGCTTCTTCGGCAGTTGGAGTTGTCGGTTTGGTAAATTGTTTTTTGGGAAGCATAAAAAAAATAAACCCAGCAGCAAACATACAAGTAAGACCATCAGCCCAAAACAATAACTCATAACTATGCGAAGCCAATAATCCACCTAGCATGGGGCCCACAGTGAAACCTAGGTTCATGGCCAAACGATTCAATGCAATGGCTTGTGTATAACCTTCTTGTGTAGAATAGGAGGATATAGAAGCAGAATTGGCTGGGCGAAACATATCGCCAAAGGCAGTAACTAAAAAAGTAAAAAACGCTATAAGATAAAAGCTTTGCATTTGGCCTAAAAGCAAAATCATGATACCACTCAATATCAAACTCCAAATTAAGATAGGATAGAAGCCAATGCGATCGACCAATTTACCACCAATAAAAGCACCTACTAAAGACCCAATACCAAATAGGGATAAAACGACACCCGCTTGTGGTATACTAAAGTGTTTCTCTTTGGTGAGGTATACACTCATAAATAGCAATACCATCGAACCTGATCGATTGATCAGCATGGCAGCGGCCAATAGCCACATTTCTTTGCTAATGCCTGCATAGGCTTTGGTGAGTGATTTGATTTTCTGCATGAAAGTTGCAAATGTAAGGAGTTGTAATTTTTAATACATTATTTGTGTATTAAAATATTATTCTGCCTGCTATACAATTTGATTCAATACTATTTCCTATACTAGCGAAAGAATAAGTACGAACACTGGCGCAGGAATGAGGCGTAGGAAAGAGCGTTGGCTTCCTGTGCCGATGTTGAAAAATATAATTAACTTGCACTTTGATGAGCACAAAATATAAATTTAGAGATCAGAATGAAATCTACCATGTAACTTTTACAGTTATTAACTGGATTGATGTATTTATCAGAAATGAATA
>JBIIJQ010000084.1:0-12865 GCA_044233655.1 Chitinophagaceae bacterium
AGTGACGTAAAACTTGGTATGGTTGTGGATTTTGGCGATTTAAAAGCCATTGTAAAAGATACTATTTTAAATACCTACGACCATGCACTAGTCCTCAACGAAGACGCACCTTATTCCAAATCTGAAGTGATATCCAATGAATTTGAAAAGGTCATATTAGTTCCTTATCAACCTACTTGTGAAAATTTATTGCTCAGTTTTGTTGAAAAATTAAAACCGTTGTTTCCAATGAATAATCAATTGATCTCAATTAGACTAGAGGAAACCCCTACTTCATTTGCTGAATGGAATGCAAGTGATAATTAGTATTTGATAAATCGAGTTGTTGATAATCGTTGTTGTAAGAATCAAGAGTAGCACCAGTAAAATTTATTATGGGTGACAATGATTAAGGATGAATAGTTGAACTGTCCCAATAAATGGATTTACGGTTGCAAAATAGATTTCGTAAGGTTGTGTTGACTTTCTAGCCATTCCATAAACTGAGTTAGATACTTGCTCATTTGCAATGAAAAAATACATTAATAAAGCTAAAGTGTTTAGTTTTTGTACAATGTTTTGATTTGTAAGAGCAAACCTTAAACAGTTAGAATCCATTTTAAGTAAATTGATTACTTTTCTTATGTACTATAATTTTTACTTAATTATTACTATTTTTGGATAACTCCCAAACCGATTAATCTATATGAAATATGCATCTTTTTCTTAATCATTAGTATTATTTTACTAAGTTGTACCAAAGAAGAAGACTCAAAAAAAGAAGTAATAGGTAACACCTACAATCAACTATTAAAAGATATAGATTTTCGTTTGATTGATAGCACCAACCTTTCCAATGAATTGAATCGATTAATTAAAATCAATAATGAAATTGAATTAGCAGATATGAAAAGGTTAGAAGCAATTCATTCAACCGACAAGCCAATCATGATTGAAGGCGATATATTCTCATCGAATTACGAAGGAATAACCTCCTACGAAATTAAATCAACCACTATTGAAGGACAAAGGGCAAGGTTGGTCATGTATTTTGAATACAAGTATACAAAACCTATGTATCATTGGACTGATACGGTATTATTAATTAAAGAAAGCAATAAATGGAAAATAGATGATATGTTCTATTTTAATCACGATGCTGCAACTTTAAGCATGAAAAATATATTGAATTACAACATTACTGATTATAAAAACAGTAGTAATTTTCAAAACTAGTCTTCGCTCAACACAATTACAAAATCTTCTTCGTTCAATGTTATTCGACTTGATTTATTAGGATTAATACGGACACCAAAATTAGAATCGGAATCTTCACTTTGAGCAGAAATTCTATAACCAATTACTGTTTCATTTAACTCTGCAGCATTGGCAACAATATTATAAAAATCAACATCTTTTCCAACAGTTATATAACGTGAAGCTGGTTTTAAATAAATCTCAGAACCCTCTGAGCGAAATAATTCGTCATACACTTTCTTAAGTATTTTATTTTCACTTAATTGACTTAATAATAAGCTTATTAAATTATCACCAACAATAAAATCATCTGCTTTTGCGACCACTCCTAACTCTCTATTTTTAAGATCAAGCATTTCTGTTACAATATTGAAATTTTTATCAAACTGTTCACAGATATTGCGCAAGTGTAATAAACAAATCAATGTTTTGGCATCACTTTCTTGTACTTCTAGGTATTTATAACTTAATACGATGATATTGCTATACTGTTCAGCATTGAGCGATTCAAGTGTTTTTTTAGAACTGATTTCACCTTTCATGAATGTCAGTGAAATATTTGAAATTTCTTGTTTGATAATCTCAATGGAAGCTAAGTCTTCATCTGTTAAATCAGCTACAATTTTTACATTGGAACCTGGTGCTACATAATTATCTAACTCTTGTATGATTTTACCACCGTTGTCATTCCAACCGAGCAACAATGTATGTGATACCTTTGTTGGATGATCTTCTAGTTTGCCTTGATTTTTAGGTTCTATCCTCTCACCAGATTTGCCATTTAATACAATCGTATCATCATCTTCCGAAATTGCAATTATCTGATCCCCATGTTTTAGAACATAATCCATTGATGGATTAATCAAAGCTTCTTGAGTTGAAGAAATAATACCCATCACTGAGGAAGTTTCGTATGCAAACAAAGCATCTTTGTATGTTTTGCCAATCAAACTAGGCTCATCTTTAAAGTAAATTTCATCTCCATCAAACTGAAGTATTTCACTATACACTACACTTAGTCCTGATTGTAAACACGTCTGAGCAGTGATACGAGAAATAATATCATCTGAACGTATAAACAAGGTTTCATTATTACCTACCAACTCAGCCGCCTCCATGTTACTTTCATTTTTAATTTCAGCAACTATATTGAGTTCTTTTTCTGTTCTTTTCTTACTTCTTGTAAGGCCCAATACTGTTTTAATCACATGTATATCTGCATTTTCTTGATCGGGCGATAATACTAATATGGACTTTGCTTCATATGGATTTACAATTGAAATATCGCTGGCATCCAATGGATTTCCATTTCTTACGACGATTTTTGTATTTTTTAAATCAGCAACTTTAGATCTAATGTCTTCCTCTACTTCTACTTTGTTTTTTTCTGAAAGTATTACAATACAAGGTTTTTTTTGATTTTCATTTGCAATGACAAGTTCACTTATGATTGAAAATATTTTTTCTGACCAACCTAAAATTAAGGTATGTCCATGTTCTAACACATTAGAGCGACCCATTTTCAATTCTTCAATTTTTTCATCGATAGCTGATGAAATTGAACCGATTAAAATAGAAATTAAAAATATTCCAATTAATGTGGCTACAAATCGAACCATACGAAAAGGCCATCCTTCATCGCCACCCATGGTGCCGGAATCTAAGGTTGCCATCAAACTTTGCCATGCACCTTCGATAAATCCTAATCCATCATTGCTATCTGGTGCACTCGAAATACCAAATATAAGTATCACAAGACCTAGTATTAATACTGAGAAAATGGAAACAATCGCTAACCATTTGATTAAACTTGTAGGCCCTGAGGCTAAGGTATTTTCAAAATAATATTGAATTCTTGTTTTTAAAGAAGCTTGTTGACTCATAGTAATAGTTGATTTTGGTAGATAATTTATTACAAATTATAGATATGTAATATTATCAAGATTCCAAAAGTAAATAAAAGATTTAAAGAAATGTAGTGTTTGGGGTGCAATTAATTACTTGGTTTTGAATGATCAGTACAAAATAAAAAAGCCGCTACTTACGTAACGGCTTTACAAACTATATAAGAAAAATTATTTCTTTTTGGTTGCAGTTTTCTTAGCAGGAGCTTCTACTGGAGTTGTATCCAATTCAAGCATGCTTTGTAACTGACGTACTTCTTTTTTCAAGTCGTAGATTGTTTGATAAACCTCATCCATTTCGCTACGTGTAGCAACTGGTACATTCACAAACATATTTTCCATTTGACCTTCTACATCTTTCTTAATACGCAATTTCAATGCACTTACTTCTGCCATTAATTTGCTGTATTCGTCTGTTTCAAACAATTCTACATATATTGTATCAGATGTGTTTAACCATTCTTGGTACAATTTCATGATGCTGTTTACCTCTTCACCATTTTCAATTTTGTGCATGACTGTTTCAGCAATTTTTTCCATTGCTTTTGTACCTGTTTGATACACCATGTATTGCATTTCAGCACTTTTCAAGTTGTAGATATTCATGTTGTTCATGATTTTGTTCCACTCTTCTTGAGTTTTAGTATCAGCATTTGGTGTCATCAATTTTGCAAAAGGCGATACTGCAGTCATCATTTGGTTGTACATGCTGTTGTAATTGCTCAACATAGATGTAAAAGGGTTACCAAACATTTCTGGCATCATAGTATTCATGCTACTTTTCAAGTTATTCATCATATCTTTTGATTGTGCATTTGAACCTTTCATCATTTCACTCCACATTCCAGACATATTATTCATATAATCTTGAGATCCTGTAGGCATAAATGTAAAGTACTTATCCATAAATTCTTTGTATTTGCTCATGTCAATGTTAGCTTTAAACATATCCATGTTGAATGATTTGTCGCTAATAGATTTCATCATTGGCATCCACATTTCGTAGAATTTTGAAAAACCTTCAGACATATTGAACATTCCTTTGTAAGAATCAGACAATGTACCATTTTCAAAGTTTTTTGAAAAATCGCTGTAATTTGTATTCAAGATTGTTTGGAATTGATTCCAGAAAGCTTTTAACTGCTCTGTTCCTTTGTCCATTTGCTCTTTCATTCCAGCTGGGTTCATCATATTCATCATAGGATTTTGAGTAGATGTACCATTGAACATATTCATCATGTTAGTCATTTGACTCTGCATTGAAGTTGGGTTCATCATGTTCATCATATTTTGCATTGGATTTTGCATAGCAGATGGATTCATCATGTTTGACATCATTGATTTGTTCATTTCTGTCATTTTTGTTGCAAATTCTTTTTGTTGATTTTGCAAGTTGGTGAAGAATTCAGTCATTTGGTTAGTACCTTTTGTAGCTTCATCTTTAACTGTGTTAGTTTTAGAAGATACTTTTTCAATAGTTTCTTTTGCAGAATCTACTGATTTTTTGAAAAATTCTGTACTTTTTTCAATAGTATCATTGATTAAAGCATTTCCATTGGTAAATTTTTTAGTGTTATCCACTAAAGTTTCAACAGCTTGTTGTTGAGCGTCCAATACGGTTTCAAAAAAGTTTTTTGAAGTGTTTGATTTGTTTGCCATTTTTTTTTATTTTATTTGCAGTGATTTGAAATTGTTTGTGAAAATCAACAAACATTTCAGTTGATTTCGAGTGCAAAGGTATGTTGCATCACATGTTTTGTATCTCTTATAAGTTGTTATTAAATTGTAATATTAAATAAAATAATATGTTAAACATCGGAGACAAATTCGAACACGAGTATAGCTATACTCAAGCCCAGGTTAACTTGTATGCAGAAGTGAGTGGTGACACAAACCCTCTTCATACGAATGAAGAAGCTGGAAAAAATAGCATTTTTGGACGTTGCATTATCCATGGTTTTTTGGGTGCAAGTGTTTTTACCAAAATATTTGGTTCATTATGGTATGCTGATGGGCATATCTATATGAAACAAAGTATGATGTGGATCAAACCAATGTTTGTAGATACAAAATACAAAGCGGTGATTACGGTAAAAGAGATTTTCCCAGAAAAAAACAGGGTATTGTACGATTGTGCAGTATATGAAGTAGAGTCAGGAGATCAAACCATCGGTGGCGAAGCCATGTTGATGAATAAAAAACAATATGTTTGGTCTTAAGAAAAGGTTTTAAACAAGTGAAGGGTGCAATTTTTGCACCCTTTTTTTTAATTAAAAAAATCTAACTTTGTCATTATGCTAAAACATATTTCTTTTCTAGTTTTATTAATAACGAGTACATTTTTTTCCTTTGCTCAATGCAATGGTTTTTTGCTTACTAGTCAAGCGCAAATTGATAATTTCCCATCCACAGGTTGTAGTGTCATCAATGGCCCTCTAACAATTATGGATAATTTTGCAGGTGACATTACAAACTTAAATGGTCTTGCTGGTGTAACTCAAATCAATGGAGATTTGCAAATAATGACTACCATAAATTTGACAGACTTAAGTGGTTTAAATGGCTTAACAACAATTACTGGCAATCTTACCTTAAATCAAAATACTGGTCTAATTTCTACAACAGGAATTAATAATTTAACTTCTTTACAGGGAAGCCTTAATCTAACTTCAAATTCATCTTTAACCGACATTAATGATTTCTCAGGACTATCCACAATAGGGGGTGATTTAACTATTTCCAATAATGCACTCCCTGATTTGCAAGGATTAAACCAAATTCATACTATACAAGGCAGTTTATCAATTCAAGGTGGCAATTTTAATGATTTGACTGGATTAATTTTACTTAAAACAATCGGAGGGAATTTGACCTTACAGACAAATATTACTTCAATGAATGGTATGGACTCATTGCAAAGCATGAACGGGGGGTTATCAATTATTGGAACACAACTTTCAGATCTATCACAACTCAGTGCTTTAACTAGTTCAATGATTAGTTTACTTAACATACAAGGAAATACCAATTTATCTAACTGTTCCATCAATGCCTTGTGTAAATTTTTGAATATTTCTACAAATAATGCCATGATCAGTAGCAATCAAGTTGGTTGCAATACAAGGTGTCAAGTGTTGAATTCTTGCTACAGCACTACTACAAGTCAAACATCTTGTAGTCCCATAACCTTGAATGGTATTACCTACACTCAATCAGGAACCTATACCCAAAATTATACTTCTACGCAAGGTTGTGATAGTAACCTCACATTCAATTTGACAATCTTAAATCCATCTGCGACAACAATCAATACTTCCTCTTGTGGTTCTTATTTGTACAATGGACAAACCTATACTTCGAGCGGTCAGTATTTATTTACTTATACCAATACAGTTGGTTGTGATAGTATTGTTACATTGAATCTCATAATTCATCCTATATCTACTACATCATTGACTATCAATAGCTGTGACAGCGCTGTAATCAATGGACAAACCTATTTTAATAGTGGAAATTATACACAACAGTATCTTAATTCTTTTGGATGCGATAGTATGGTAACTATTAATTTAACTATACAACAAACAAGCGATACAACAATCAATTTAACTGCATGTAATGCTATTCAAGTAAACGGCCAAACATACACTTCAAGTGGACAATACCTGCAAACCATTCCAAATGCAATGGGGTGCGATAGTTTAATTACATTAAACTTAATTATCAATCAAAGCTCAACTACGGTAATCAATCAAACTGCATGTGATAGTTTTATATTCAATAATCAAACCTATTACAATACAGGTTATTACGATTTTAATTATATTAATACAGTAGGTTGTGATAGTATAGTAACACTACATTTATCTATCAATTATTCATCAACTATTTTCATACCAGTTACAGCTTGTGGTTCATATACATTTAGTGGTATCACCTATACTACTAGTGGAGTTTATACTCAAAATTACACATCATTAGCAGGATGCGATAGTTCATTTACATTAGATATTACAATTAACCAACCATCTACCTATACATTAGTTGTAGACACATGCTATTCATTTACTTACTATGGCACTACTTACACCAACAGTGGAACATATATCCAAGTAATTCCTAATGCTGTAGGTTGTGATAGTATCATTACGTTGAATCTTACTATTGGAACTTTATCAAGCAATACATTAGTTGTAAACTCCTGCGGATCATATACCCTCAATGGACAACTATATACTGTAAGTGGTACATATAATCAACAATTAATCAATGCATCAGGCTGTGATAGTCTATTGATTCTCAATTTGACAATACTACCTTCAACCATTACACCATTGTTTCAAACTGCTTGTTTTGAATATACATTGAATGGGCAAACTTATACATCTAGTGGGACCTACGACCAACAATATCAAAGTGCATTTGGTTGTGACAGCATTGTAAAACTTAATCTTATAATCAATACTGTTGATACCAATGTTACTCAGTCAGCCAATGTATTAACTTCAAATGAAGTAGGCGCCAATTACCAATGGATTAAATGCAATCCTGATACAATAATTTCAGGTGCAAATAGTTCTACTTATATTGCAACATCCAATGGTGATTATGCAGTTATTGTAACTAAAAATGGTTGCAAAGACACTTCGAATTGTCATACGGTGAAAGGGCTTGGTTATATTGAATCCAATCTAACATCAGAGATTAACATTTATCCAAATCCTACAAATCAATTAATTCATATTGTAAACGAGAAAGATTTTATAAATGCAAGTATCCAACTCAAAGATATTACTGGCAAGTTGATTTATCATTGGACTGCACAAAAAGGGAAACATCTTCAATTTGATATTTCACTACTTCTTACTGGTTTTTATATTTTAGAATTGTATGACGAAACTACTCGATTTCAATTTCAAGTAATCAAAGAATAACTTTATTAAAACAATCGTAATTGTCCTGGTTGCAACTTAACAAAATCAGCTAAGTTATACTCAAATTTTTCTTCGTTTAGATGAAATTGTTTGCAATACAGATTAAATTGTTGATTGATAATTTCAGCAACATTCCCCTCCCCTTTCATACGGGTGCCAAATCGACTATCCTCTACTTTTCCACCGTGGCAATCTGAAATCATATTCCATACTTTTTGTGCTCTTTCTGGAAACGTAAGTGAAAGCCAATTTTTAAAAATAGGACCTATCGCTCCATTTAATCGTACGATAGTATAGCCAGCGCTTTTGGCACCTGCCATTGAAGCTCTTCGAAGTACTTCGAACATATGTGTATCATTCAAGCCAGGTATGATGGGTGCGTTCATAATGCCTGTAAAGATATTATGCTTCGAAAGTGTTTCTATTATCTTGATTCTATCTTCATACTTCGAAGTTCGTGGTTCTAATTTTCTCCGCAAATCTTCATCCATAGAAGTGATGGATGTAAACACAGATACTAAATTTGATTTAGCCAGCTCTTGAAGCAAATCAAGATCTCGTAATATCAATGCATTTTTTGTAATAATCCCAACAGGATTTTTATACTCAAGACATACTTCCAATAACTTTCGTGTGATTTCAAGTTTGCGCTCTATAGGTTGATAACAATCTGTATTGCCAGATAAAGAAATGGGTGTTGGTTGCCATTTTTTACTACTAAATAATTCACGTAATAATTCTGGAGCTCTTTTTTTTACTATGATTTTACTTTCAAAATCCATACCTGCACTCATTCCCCAATACTCGTGCGAATTGCGAGCATAGCAGTACACACATCCATGTTCACAACCTTGATAGGGATTTAACGAATATGACAACGGAATATCCGGACTAGTAATTTTGTTTAAAATTGTTTTGCCATTCTCTTGAAAATACTGAGTTTTTACTTTCTCTTTTTCCCAATCATCTATGGCTTCCGGATGTTCAATATCATAGGCTTGTATCGAAAATCGATTAGCAGGATTTGATTGTGCGCCTCTGCCTTTTATAAATTCGTTGGAGTTTAATTCTGCATGCATGAAGTAAAAGTAAGTTACGAGTACGTAATGAGTTTACGTAGCTATGGTTATTCGATTATTATATAAGAATTAATACTATCCTGAAAATGAAAATAATTAGATGGTAATTTATTATATGGATATATTTGAATACCAATGAATGCGTTTGTTGTATCCTTATAAGGGATTAATTTGTTTATATCATCTACAATCACAATACTAGAAGTTATACCAGTTTCAATGGTTGAAAGCATCCACATTTCATAGGCCGAAGGCCAACTAAATAATATTTGTTTCATTGGAACTTGATTTTCGGTTAAAATTACTTTTTGACCTTGATAGTTCTTCTTCATAGTACTTCTATACCAATTGATACGATTTGTATATTGATTAGAAACTATCCATATACGACCTATGCAAACGATGCATATCATTAGCAAAAAACCACTTAACAATCTCTGACTAAATTGAGATATTTGTAATTTCAATAAGGACGACATAGATAATGCTATCAACAATGGTATAGCCAAATACATATTTTCAAGATAAAATTCATCAGCTTTTGGATGCGTTATATTGATCGTGAAAAAATACGCCAACACAAACAGTATAGTTGCTAGAAGTAAAACATATTTTTTATGATGAATCAAAAAAAGAAACAACACTATCAAGCTTATGGTCACGCCAATGTATATTGTATATGAATTATTTAAAAACAGTTTTGTAGAATCCGTATTAAAATAATTGGGAAATAAAGAAATGAAATTTTGAGTACGTTCTTGCGCTCCTTCGTCATACCAATTTTTAAAAAACTGCCTTTTAACCAAATATACAATCAATGCCATTAGCCATGAAATACCTAATAATCTTCTATCCCAATTTGGTTGCATCAGCAAAAGCAATAAAACGCACATGGTATACACTGGAAATGCCAATGGATGAAAAAATACCAATGTTACAATTCCAATTAGCATTAGTATATAATACAAAGCACCTTGTTTTCCGTATGGTTTATTTTCCAAAAAGCAAATCAAACCTATCATGAAGGGCAATGCTTGTGAAAATTCAGATTGTATCCAGAAAAACATATGAGTCGTCATCATAGCGCTATAAAGTATAAAAACAAACGACATTTGAATACTCTTCCTTCTAAATGCACAATAGTAAAAAATCAAACTATGATAAAGGATAATCCCAATTGAATATAACATGGCTATCATCCAAAGTGGCAAACCCAACAATATACCTATGAATGGATATATTTGAGTCAAGCCAGACCCAAAACGATAGACTTGTGGTGCTAAAGCATGGGTACGTATCATTTCAAAAGTTTGAAACGAAACATCCATAAAAGTGCCTCTTTCTTTGTATAAAATTACAGAAAGAATAAATTCTGCAACTAAAAAAAGCACTCCAATGCGTTGAATCGATCGTATATTTATATTGATTTCCAAAAAATGTTCTTTTGTCTTATTTGATAAGCAAACCTACAAAAAAGGAAATTCAAGATGCATCTTTAATCTAAATAGTATGCTTGGCAAATTCTTTTACCTCTAAATGCCCTTTATTTGGCACTTTAAAGTTGCTATATGGTATTTTAATGTGAAAAAAAATATATCTCTATTCATATAATTTATATAAATCATTGTAAATTTATACTCTAAAACAATTTTAAGAATGAAAAAAATTTCTATTTTATTAAGTATTTTCATGTTGGCATTTTCTAGTATGCAAGCACAATATTGGCAATTACCCAATCCAAATGCTAACACAAACCCAGGAAGTATCAATGCAGACGACGAATACCCTGTAGGTGGTGGCCTTGCTGCAACTTGGGTAACTATTCAAGGACCATCGGCTACACCTGTTTGGTCAACAAATCAAACTTTACCATTTACTTTCCAATTCAATGGCGCTGCTGTTACACAATACAAAGTTTCAAACAGTGGTGTACTTACGTTTGATGTTGCTACTGCAGTAGCTGCTCCTTCATTTACAAAGGCAGCGTTACCAAGTGCTTCTATTCCTGATAAATCTGTTTGTATTTGGGGATTAGGTGGACAAGGTGCAAATGACAATATTGTTTCTAAAACATTTGGAACTGCTCCCAATCGTCAACATTGGATTCAATTTAGTTCTTATGGCTATGGCACATCTATGTCAGATGGTAGTAATTTCTGCTATTGGAGTATTGTATTAGATGAAACTACGAATCGTATTCATATTGTTGATAACAGAACGGGTGGTTATGCTGCAGCTGTAAAGGTTGTTTCTGCTGGTGTTCAAATCAATTCGGGTAGCGCAATTTCAGTAGCAACTTCACCTAATTTAGTTTCTTTAGCTGCAACAGATCCTACACCGGCTGACAATTCTTACTATTCTTTTATTCCTGGTACTCAACCAGCATTTGATATGTCAGTAACATCAATTACAACTGCTCCTTATCAAGCTGCTGGTAATGTAAATGTGGCTGGTGTTATTCGTAATTTAGGAAGTACAACAATTACCTCATTAACCTTAAACTATAAAATTGATGCAGGCGCAGCTGTTTCAGCACCTTTGACAGGTTTAAGTATAGCGCCGTTGGCTACTTATAATTTCACACACCCTACACCTTGGGCAGCTACTATTGGTTCACATACTGTGGAGGTTTATGCTACTAATCTAAATGGTGCAAATCCAGATGCAAATCCTGGTGATGATAGTAAAATAAAAACTATCTCTGTTATGAGTGAAAATGTTCAACGCTTACCATTGTTTGAAATTTTTTCAAGTTCTACTTGTGGACCTTGTGCTCCTGGAAATACAAACTACAAATCAATCGTAAGTACTAAACCTGCTTCAGAATATGTTAATGTAAAATATCAACAAGATTTCCCAGGTACAGGTGACCCTTATTGTACTACAGAAGCAGTAAACCGAAGAAATTACTATGCAATTAATTCTATCCCTCGTATGGAAATTGATGGTGGTTGGGATGGTAATGCAAGTTCATTTACAACTGCAATTTACGATGCAGCTCGCGCTATACCTGCTCAGTACAAACTTGAAGGTACATATGGTGTTAATAATAAAACTGTAACTGCTAAAGCACGTTTCTCTCCTTTATTTAATGCAGCAGGTGCCAAATTATACATAGCAGTTTTAGAAAAAAGAACTACAGCAAATGTAAAATCAAATGGAGAAACAGAATTTTTTGATGTAATGAAAAAAATGCTTCCATCTGAAACTGGAACAACGGTTCCAAATGTAGTTATTGGCAACTGGGATTCAGTTACATTAAATTATACATTCAATGGCAATTATCGTTTACCTGCTGATGGACAAACAGCGAATCGAATTAATCATACTACTGAAAATAGTATTGAAGAATTTACTGATTTATATGTAATAGCATGGATTCAAGGTGCAGATAAGCAAGTATATCAAGCTGCTAACTTAACTAGTTTAACTCCAACAGGAACTGAAGATTTCTCTAATACTATTGAGAATATTAATGTTTATCCTAATCCATCTTCTGATGTTTTAAATATTCAATTAAATATGAAAAATACAGATCAAATTATGGCATCGCTCATTGATTTGAATGGCAATATTATAGAAAGCAAATCTGTTAAAATGGATGCAGGAAAAAATTCAATTCAATTTAAAACATCTGGATTAGCTGCTGGAACTTATCATGTGATATTATTTGATTCAAAGAATAATTCATCTGTTCACCAAGTGTTGGTTC
>JBIIJQ010000020.1:0-42608 GCA_044233655.1 Chitinophagaceae bacterium
GTATATACAACTTTATCTTAATGAATTCTGCTACAAACTCAATAGAAGATACTTTGGGGCTAAATTATTCAATAGGTTAACTTTAGCAATGGCGAAAATTTATTAGGTATGAATGCGGAGATTCAATTAAATTTTTATTCAATTCGAATAAATAGTACGTTTTTTTATTTTTTGACCTATTGTAGTATGTGGTTAATTGATTTGATTTACAAATTATAAATATTATTATTTATCAATTTTACCAACGAAATCCGCTATTTCGTAGTCTTAAACCTAGAAATATTCGTTAATTCTATACAAATTCATTATTTTTATCCTCTAAAATTTTCAAATGAAAAAGAGTTTACTTTTTTTAATTACAATTATCAGTAGCCATATTTTCGCTCAAAACTTACATTTAAAAACAGGTGTAGTAGTTCCTACTCAAAATATTGGGAATGTTCGTGATTTTAACCAATGGCAACATATACAATACGGGAATCATTCATATTGTATTGTTCAATTTGATAAATCGACTACGTTGAGTGAGCGTGAAACTATTGAAAAGCAAACGGGAATTCGCTTTTTCGATTACATCCCTCGTTGGGCATTCATAGCATCAGTCCCTGTAGCATATGACGTAAATTTATTAGCTGCTTATCATATCAAAACAATCTTGCCTTACAATGCAGTATATAAAATAAGTCCTAAATTGGCTGATAGACCTTTCCCGACTTGGATGATTATAGGTGATAAAATAGAAGTCTATGCTCAAATTATGGATGATATAGCTCAAAAGGATGCAGAAAAACTTTTTGTACAACAAGGATATCAATTTATTTCCTGGAAGAATAATCAAACAGCTCGAATCCAATTGACAGAAGCTCAATTAAGTACTATCGGTAATATGGCCATACTTAAATTTGTTATGTTTACCTCAGCACCAATAGAATATGAAAATAATCAAGGACGCACTGATCATCGTATCAATGTACTTGATTCTCGATATTCAACAGGATTGCATTTTGATGGCGATAGTGTTGGTGTAGCTGAAGGAGATGATGGAGAGATTGGCCCTCATATTGATTTTACTGGAAGAGTCACTATGCATACTAATAGTAATGGTGGTACGCATGGAGATCATGTGGCTGGTATTATTACGGGTGCTGGCAACTATGATCCTATTGCAACTGGAAATGCTAAGGGATCTTTGTTGCATGTATATAGCGGGTATGGTAATCTTAATAATGCTCCAACAGATTACAATGCTGAAGGTATACGTATCACTACTAATTCATTAGGACAAGGTTGTAATAATGGATATGATAATGATGCACAAGATGCAGATATCTTAGTCAATTCTAAATTTTCGTTGATGAGTGTTCACTCGTCTGGGAATAGTGGTGGCAGCAGTTGTGGTGGTGTACCTCAAGGCTTTTTTACAATTACTGGTGGATACAAAGCTGGGAAGAATGTAATAGCTGTAGGCAACCTTTTAAAAGATGATGCATTAGCTTCATCTTCGAGCCGTGGACCTTCTGAAGATGGACGTATAAAGCCGGATGTTTGTGCTGTTGGCACTGATGTTTATTCAACTCAACCTGATAATACTTATGATAGTTTTACGGGAACATCTATGGCATGTCCTGGTACCGCTGGTACCTTAGCTACTTTATGGGAAGCATATCGCGATACACATGGTGGAAGTGATCCATACAGTGCTTTAATGAAAGGTATTTTATTAAATTCAGCAGACGATTTAGGTAATAGTGGGCCTGATTTCAAATTTGGATTTGGACGTATCAATGCACGTCGAGCGTATAGAATCATAAGCAATAATCAGTTTTTAATTGATTCTGTTGCTACGAGTGTAACAAACATACATCAAATTAATGTTCCAGTCGGAACAAAACAACTGAAAGTAATGTTGTACTGGAATGATAAGGAAGGAAGCCCTGCTAGTTCTATTGTTTTAGTAAATGATTTAAACTTACGAGTACAAGACCCTACCAATGTGATATATAGCCCTTGGGTGTTAAATAATGCAGCCAATGTAGCTGCCTTGAATACGCCTGCAGTAAGAGCCAATGACTCATTGAATAATATGGAGCAAGTTACTATTGATTCATTACCAGATGGTCAGTATACAATTCGTGTTACTGGAAATGATGTGCCCCAAGGACCTCAAAAATATATTATTTGCTACGAGTTTATCAGTGATTCTATAACATTGACTTATCCTCAAGGTGGTGAACCATTTGTGGGTGGTGTTGCTGAGCGTATTCGATGGGATGCGTATGGTAACAACTTAGGTACATTTACGCTTGAATATTCAAGCAATAATGGTACAAGTTGGAATTTAATTTCAAATTCTATTCAGGCCAATAGACGATATTATGATTGGACTCCACCAGCATTAAGCACTGGTCAAATGTGGATGCGTATCAGTAGAGGTACTGTTACTGATATGACAGATACATCTTTTTCTGTTATACCAGTACCTACAGGTTTGACATTGGATACAGCTTGTGCTACCACATTTCATTTAGTATGGAATCAAGTGCCATCTGCAGATGGTTATAAAATTTATAAATTAGGTCCAAAGTATATGGATTTAATTGGAACATCTACGACTCCTGATTTTTATGTTACTTCTGGTGTAAATACAACGGACACATTTTATTTTGCAGTAGCTTCTACCAATAGTACAAATGGTGCGAATGGTCGTAGATGTATTGCTTATACTAAGTTACCTGGCGAAGTGAATTGTCTTGATGATGCGTCGTGTGCCGAAACTATTATGCCTTTTTCAGAAGTATATTCTTGTGCTACAAGCGCTACCGTTCCTGTTACAATGAAAATTAAAAATGTAGGCTTCCGAAATATTGCTAATATTCCAGTGAGCTATAGAGTGAATGCAGGTGCTGTATTTACAGAATTAGTACCAGGACCTATTAATGTAGGTGATTCATTGAATTACACGTTTACAGCAACTGCTAACTTAGGAATAGCTGGTGTTTATACTATCAAAACATGGACTGCACTTTCAAGTGATTTAAGTTTGTTGAACGATACCTCTTCAACTATTGTAACCGTTCTTGCTCCTGTGGTAATGACTGCGCCAGCTGTTCAAGATTTTGAAGGTGCACAATTTCCACCTGTAGGATGGAGAGTATTTGATGCAGACAACAATGTAAAATGGCAAAAAACATTTTGTTTGAGTGGTGCTAATACAGGTACTACCAATGCAGCTTATATGGACTTTTTCAATTATAACAATAAAGCTCAATTGGATGATTTAGAATCTGCTCAAATCGATTTGACTGGCGTAACTTCTGATTCTGTATTGGTTACCTTTGATGTTGCTCATGCATATGGTCCACAAGAATTAGATACGTTGAGTATATGGGTTTCTGAAGATTGTGCTATTAATTATGTACCTACATCTTATAAGAAATGGGGGGCAAGTTTAGCAACTGTTGGGATGATGAACACTATATTTTCACCAACAAATACAACTCAATGGCGTAATGATCAAGTGGATTTATCTGCATATAAAAACAAAAAAGTATTCTTACGTTTTAGAGGGCACAATAATAAAGGCAACAATCTATACATTGACAATATCAATTTAATGTTGAAAAATGCATGGCCTTTGGGGGTGAATGGGTTTGATCAATCACAAGTGAATGTGTATCCAAATCCATCCAATGGAAATTATACAATGGAATTATTTGCAACCAATGATAAAATGATTGATTATAAAGTATTCAATCTAGCAGGTCAGCAGATCAAACACAATAGTTTGCATATTTCATCTGGTGTTACAAAAGCTGCATTATCTATTGAAGAAATGCCTTCAGGAATATACTTACTAGAAGTATCTGATGGTGAGCGAACTCAACGTGTCAAATTGAATAAATACTAATTTTCTAAAATAAAAAGACGCAATAAATTAAGTGCGGTGTTGGTTGCCAACACCGTATTTTTTTCTCTATCATATGGAGCAATAATAGACGTTGCATATGACTTTGTTGAAGAAGCCAATGCTATCCATACAATATTATTATGATCATTTTTTTCGAGATATCCACTTATTGACACTGCATAATCACTTTTAAAGAGAGAAAGACATTGTTGTGCCATATCTAACACAGTAGCTTCACTTACAGCTGTTGTATTTTCAATTATTGTAGCATCTACATTTAATACATTGATTTTGCTTTCAATCGAATAAGGTACAAGTCCTCCTTTAAAATATTCTGACGAGCCTTGAATGGATGTGATACGAGCAGCTATATTTCCACCAGTACAGCTTTCAGCGACAGAAATTGTTTTTTTCTTTTCTTTCAAAATTATACTGAGCATATGTTCCAATTCTATATCTCCCTCACCTACAAGAATTGTTGATAGGTAAGATTTTAATTGATTAAAATAGCTTTCGATCTGTTCTGATGTAACGTCTATCCCTGTCAAACGCAATTTTACCATGCTTAATTTTGGTAAATAGGCTAGTTTGATATTACTAGGTAATGTTGGTTCAAAATCTTTTAAACGTTCTGCTACAAAACTTTCACCTTCTCCAGATGTTACTACACTACGATGAATGATATTAGGAGTTATAAACTCATTCTTTAAAATGTCAATTAATTTGTAAGTGATAATATGTTGCATTTCAAAGGGAACACCTGGCAATGAAGCAACTAGTTTTTTTCCTTCTCTGAAAAGCATCCCTGGGGCAGTACCAACTTCATTAAATAATACTTCGCATACATCGGGTACCATTGCTTGGCGTAGGTTACTTTCAAGCATAGGTCTATTTCGTTTAGTGAAAATTGATACTACATGTTCAAGTACTTGTTGGTTTTCTATTAACTTACCACCGAAATAGTCGCAAAGAAGTGGTTTGGTTATATCATCGGCGGTGGGTCCAAGCCCTCCTGTGATGATTACAATATCAGCCATTTTTTTAGCTTCGTTCAATGCATCAATAATTTCATTTTTATCATCACCAACTGCAATTCGCCTTTTGACCATGATGCCAATTGGATTTAATTGCTGGGCTATCCAAGCTGAGTTGGTATCGATAGTTTGTCCGATAAGTAATTCATCTCCAATGGTAATGATTACACAATGAATGGCATCCATATGGCTTATTGAAAATAGGGTTTAAGATAAGTCAGTAAACGCTCAGGCATAGGCACACGCTTTTGTGTAGTAGGGTTGAAAAATGTCAAGGTAACCTCGCCTTTATTAATAAGATCTCCTTTTTCGTTGTATAATTTATGGTAAAATGTCACAAAAGGGTGATCTGATAGTTCTTTCATACAGGTTTCTACCGTTATCAATTCATCATATAGAGCCGGCCGTAAAAATTTTATATTCATTTTAACGACCGGCATTACTATACCATCCTTTTCCATTTCCCCATAAGGATATCCAGCATCTCGTATCATTTCTGCTCGTCCTACTTCATAGTAAAGTGCATAATTGCCATAATATAAAAACCCCATTTGGTCTACTTCTCCATATCGGACTCTTACGGTTGATTTTGATGTAATCATTGAATAAATATTGCTGCGAAAATAGAAATTAAATGTGGAGTTATTCAATTTCATCTACTTATTCAGGTTAGTAAGAAGTGATATAGAATAAATTATCAATGAACATATGATGAATACATCTTATTTTTGCATACTTCTTTATTATTTAATCATAAAGAAGATAAAGCGAACATATGACAGCTACACTCACAGCAAAAGATTTTACAACTGATCAAGAAGTAAGATGGTGTCCAGGATGCGGAGATTATAGTATTTTGAAGCAAGTGCAAACCGTATTACCTACATTAGGGATACCACGCGAAAATATTGCTATTATATCTGGTATAGGATGCTCATCACGTTTTCCTTATTATATGAATACCTATGGTATGCATTCTATCCATGGAAGAGCAACAGCTGTAGCAAGTGGGCTAAAAGCTGCACGACCAGATTTAAGTGTATGGATCGTTACAGGCGATGGAGATTCTATGAGCATAGGAGGGAATCATTTGATTCATTTGCTTCGCAGAAATTTCAATGTTCAAATTTTATTATTTAACAATCAAATATACGGTTTAACAAAAGGGCAATATTCTCCTACGAGTGAAGAACATAAGGTAACTAAATCTACTCCGTATGGTAGTTTGGATCATCCATTTAATCCGGCTGCATTGGCGTTGGGTGCCGATGCAACATTTATTGCACGTAGCATGGATCGCGATGTGAAGCATTTACAAGAAATGATACGACGTAGTCATGGTCACAAAGGGTGTTCGTTTTTAGAAATCTATCAAAACTGTAATATATTCAATGATGGCGCATTCGAAATATTTACTGAAAAATCATCTAAAGCAGAAGAAGCTTTGTTTGTTGAACATGGAAAACCATTGATTTTTGGTACTACACAAAATAAAGGGATTCGATTGAATGGATTACAACCTGAAGTTGTGGAATTAGGAGAGAACTATAGTGCTGATGATCTTTGGATTCATAATGAAAAGGATATTTTTAAAGCACAAATTTTGACTCGATTATTTGATAATCCATCCAACGAACATCATCTTCCAAGACCATTTGGTGTTTTGTATGCCATCGATCGGCCGTGCTATGAAGAACAATTGCATGAGCAAGTTCAACAAACCTTGGATTCAAAAGGGAAAGGTGATTTAGATGCGTTAATTGCAGGCAAAGAAACTTGGACAGTCCTTTAATGCTAAACACTAAAAAATATTTTTTTCTATTGTTTGTTGCGATCTTAATGATGGCTGCCTGTTCTCAATCCAATACTTGCCTTACACCTAAAACAGTTGCTTTACGAGCAGGGTTTTATTATCATCCAACGGATTCTACTAGCAAAGATTCAAATGTCATAAATGCAAATATTTTTTTTGGAAATCAATCACTCATGTATAAGAGTAATTTGAAAAATACAAATGGTTTTTCTATTCCATTATCTCAGGTAGATGATTCGCTAACGCTCTATTTTCAGTCAGATTCATTAATCTCTTTACCCTCTACGATAGATACGATTCAATTGGCTTATACACGTAAATTACATTTTATATCTACGGCTTGTGGCTATGAAACATATTATACACTACAGCGCTTAACAACTACCCATCAGGTAATTGATTCAATCGCTCTATCACAGGCTGAAGTTACCAATGATGTAAATAAACAACATATCCGTATTGTACTTAAAAAATAACATAGCAAGATTGAAATCGAACTTAATAAAAGTAGGATTGGTAATAGTGTTTTTTTTGAGCACATTCAATGTTGTATTTGCACAAGAAATTGCTGATAATGAAAATTCAAATGTTAAAGTAAAAGATAGTACATATCATAAATTTACGTATTTCAGAATTGGTATTGATGCGACCAAATTACTTAAATCTCAATTAGCTAAAGATTACAATACGATTGAATTTCAGATAGATGTCAATTATACCAAGTCGACTAATCTTGCAGTTGAATTTGGAACTGGCAATTCAATCATAAACAATCAATTTCTCAATTATAAAAGCAACAATACGTTTATTCGGTTAGGCATAGATAAAACTTTTTTTGGAAAAGAATTTCCTGGGGATATGGATAATGCTTTCGTAGGTGTAAGATACGCCTTTTCGAGAGTCAATAGGCTAGGTGCAACGTATACGATTCAAGATAATGTTTGGGGAAATACAAGTGGAACTATTGATGCTTCTGCATTTGTAGCACATTGGATAGAATTGAATGGAGGATTTAGAATGGAGATTATTAAAAATGTATTTGCTGGTTGGAATATTCGTGCCAAAACTTTTTTGAATCCCAAGAAATTTGAATTGTTGCCACCAACGTATCTTTCAGGCTATGGTCGTGGTGATAAAAACACAGCCTTTGATTACAATTTTTATATCCTATATGGAATAGGAAAAAGAAAATAGTAATAATTCCTTTTTTTGAATGAGGATTCTTTAATTTTCAATATATGAATTTATTAAGTAACGAAACGTCCCCTTATTTGCTTCAACATGCTGCTAATCCTGTTCATTGGTATCCATGGGGTGAGTTAGCATTTGCCAAGGCAAAAGAAGAAAATAAACCTGTGCTAGTTAGTATAGGATATTCATCGTGCCATTGGTGTCATGTGATGGAACATGAAAGTTTTGAAGATCAAGAAACAGCCGATTTGATGAATAAACTCTATATCAATATCAAGGTAGACAGAGAAGAATATCCCGATGTAGATCATATGTATATGGATGCGGTACAAGCCATGACAGGTTCAGGAGGATGGCCCTTAAATGTATTTATTACACCAGATAAAAAACCATTTTACGGAGGTACCTACTTCCCTCCACAGCGAGCATTTAATAGAGCTTCATGGAAGGAAGTGCTTATCAATGTTTCACAATATTTTTCTCAAAATAGGGAAGAGGTTGAAAAGCAAGCAATACAATTGACCAATCACCTTGCAAGCAATTCATTGATAGGTGAACTCAATCACAAAAATGAAAAACAAGATGAAAGTCTACCAGAAATTAATACAGAAAAAATTACAGAAAAATTATTAATAAATGCAGATAAAGAGGAAGGAGGATTTGGATCGGCTCCAAAATTTCCCTCTACGTTTGTAATACATTATTTATTAAATGAGTTTGCATACACAGGAAATCAACAGGCATTGGATCAGGCCTTACTTTCATTGGACAAAATGCGAATGGGAGGCATCTATGACCAATTGGGTGGGGGCTTTTCACGTTATAGTACTGATAAACATTGGATTGCACCTCATTTTGAAAAAATGCTCTATGATAATGCATTGTTGATAGAAGTGTATTCAATTGCTTATACGATCACTCAAAATGAAGAATACAAAAAAACGATTGATGAAATAGTGACCTGGCTCAAGCGAGAAATGATGTATGTTGATGATAATGGACATATAGGATTTTATTCAGCGCAAGATGCTGATAGTGAAGGTGTAGAGGGGAAATATTATACGTGGGATTATCAAGAATTAAAGGACTTACTACAAGAAAATTTCGATGCCTTTGCAACTTATTACAATGTGAAGGAAAATGGCAACTGGGAGCATACCAATATTCTTTTTACAACAAAAGAGAGTAAGGATAACCAACTAGATTTTGAATTAAATCATTTACCAGCTATACAGCAAAAGCTAATGTCAATTCGTGATAAACGAATAAAACCACTGACTGATGATAAAATATTATTAGGTTGGAATGCTTTGATGAATAAAGCATTAACTAACGCTTTTATAGCCACTGGCAATAAAGAATACGTGAGTTTAGCAAAACGTAATATGTCTTTTTTGCTTTCTAAATTTCGGTCAAGCGATCATTTATATTTTCATACCTACAAAAATGGGGAACCGAAAATTCCTGCATTTTCCGATGATTTATCCTATTTGGCCAATGCGTTGATTCAACTTAATCTTGTGACTGCCGATACAAGTTATTTGCATATTTCAAAGGATATTGTTCATTATCTTTTTGATAATTTTTTAAGTAAAGGATCCGTTTTAGTTGATTTTACAAATCATAAATTTCAACAGGTTCAAATAAATAAACGTGAAATCTATGATGGAGCCGTCCCTTCCCCTAATTCTATCGTTGCAGACGTATTAATGAAACTGGGTTTGTTTTTTAATGAAATAGCATGGGAAGCCCATTCAACTCAAATGCTGACTTACATGCATACCTACCTTAAAAATCATCCTTCCTCATTTGCGATATGGGCTCGATTAGCGCAACAAAAAGAAAATGGTATCATCGATGCCACTATTGTTGGTGAAAATGCAGTTGAAACATTTCATACATTATACAATAAAAAATATATCCCGAACGTTTTATATTTGATAACGGATAAGAAAGACGAACGGATTAAGATGTCAATAGGCCAATTAAGTGAAGGGGAAACACGAATTGGAGTATGCAAGAACATGGTATGTCATCAACCTGTGAACAATTTAGATGATGCATTTCGCTTAATTTCTTAGCATTATATTTTGTAGTATGGCTTTTATTTCCTTATTTGGCAGTTCAATTCGATGAATTAGACATTTGCATAGTCATTTTTCTGATTCACCTAATTTGAGATTAAAAAAAATATTTTTTTGAACTTTTTATATAAGAATTAAAATATCATGCATATATTGTGCTGGTATTTAAGTTAACAAATATTTTTAATATATTTGCATCTTGTATAAAAACAATAAACGGACTATGATGAAACAATTTTCGTTGAGATTATTCGCACTAGGATTAGTTGTAACCGCATGGGGATGTGGTGGCGGCGGTGGTAATACCGGACAGGTAGTAGGCACTACGCACAAAGTAAATGGTACAACTCCTGCGCCAGTAGGCATGACATGGGTTCCTTCGGGCGTAATGCACATGGGAGCTAGTGATCAAGATCTTAGAAATGCAAACGATGTGAAAAACCGAACAGTACAAATGATTGGATTTTTTATGGATGCAACTGAGGTTACAAATGCTGAGTACAGACAATATGTTGACTGGGTAAGAGATTCTACCGCTCACTCTATTTTAGGCGATTACAAAGACAATGATGATGGTTCTCAAAGCATTGACTGGAAAAAGAAATTAAAATGGAACAGCGAAGAACTTCAAGATGCGATGGCTGGTTATTATGTGCCTGCTTCTGAAAGTATCTGGGGTAAAAAAGAATTTGATAATGCGAAATTGAAATATCATTACGAAGCGTTTGATTACGATCAAATGGCTCGTCAGTCAGATCCTTTACAACAACAAACAAGATCTAATTATTTAGCTAAATACGATGTTCGTACTTATCCTGATACAACAGTTTGGATGAAAATGTTTTCGTATTCATACAATGAACCAATTACACACCAATACTTTTGGTATCCTGCTTTCAACAACTATCCTGTAGTAGGTGTTAACTGGTATCAAGCACAAGCATATTGTAATTGGAGAACTCATTTCTGGAGAGGATACAGAGATTCTAAAAAAATGTATCTTGAAGGAGAATTCAGATTACCAACTGAAGAACAATGGGAGTGGGCAGCACGTGGCGGACGTACACAGTCTCCGTATCCTTGGGGAGGTCCTTATATCGTAAATAAAAAAGGATGTTACCTAGCTAATTTCAAACCAAATCGCGGTAATTATAGTGCTGATGGTGGATTATATACCGTACGCGCAGATGCGTATTGGCCTAATGATTACGGCTTATACAATATGAGTGGTAACGTAGCTGAGTGGACAATTTCTCCTTACGAAGTAAGTACTTATAATAATGATGCTGATATGTCTCCAATGATTAGAAGCAAAGCAAAAGAATCAGATCCTACTTGGTGGAAACGTAAAACAACAAGAGGTGGTAGCTGGAAAGATGTAGCTAGCTTCTTGCAAGTAAGTTCACGTGATTACGAATTTGCTGATACAGCAAAAGCATACATTGGATTTAGATGTATGGTGCAGTATATAGCTCCAGCGTTGACCAACAAATCACCAAAAAGAAAATAATAATCAATAATTAAAATATTAAAAATTAATAAATCTAAGCATGAAATCAATATCCTTATTTTTTGAAACTAGCACTGGTAAATATTTAAAGAACTTAATCATTGGTGTGGGTGCTGCTGTGGTACTTATAGGTGCCCTTGCAAAACTTCAACACTGGCCTTGGGCTGGTACAGCCTTGATTATTGGGATGTGTACAGAGGCATTTATCTTTGCAATGCTTGGACTTCTCCCACCTCATAAAGATTACTATTGGGAAAAATACTACCCAGGTTTGGACGAAAATCCGCATGTGGAAGCTTACAAGAAAGGTGTTAAATTTCAACCAACTCCAGTTGGTGGAATAGGTGGAGGTTCTGGATCAGCTTCAGCTACTGCTTCAATGGATAAAATGCTTGAAGAAGCTAATATCAATCCTGCTAATTTGAAGCGTTTGAACGAGAATTTTCAAAAATTTGGAGAAACAGTTAACCAAGTAAAAGATATTTCAAATGTAACAGCTGCTACAAATGACTATGCTGCCAAAGCAAAAGAAGCAACGACTGCTTTAGGTCAAATGAAAGATACCTTTATGGGAGCTACAAATACATTGTCTTCATTTAATAATGCTGCAGAGGAAACGGCTAAGTTTCATACACAAGTAACTACATTGACTAAAAATTTAGGCTCTTTGAATCAAATTTATGAAGTTGAGTTACAAGATGCAAACAATCATCTGAAAGCGATGAACAAATTCTATAGCAATTTAGTGAATGCTTCTGAAGCAATGCAAAACAGTGCTGAAGATGCAAATAAAGCGAAAGAACAAATTGGTATGTTGGCTAAGAATTTAGGAACATTGAATCAGATATATGGCAACATGTTAAGCGCAATGCAAGGGCGTTAATCTTAACTTGATAATAGATAAATAAATTAATACCATTTTTAATAGAAAATAAAAAGAAAGCATGTCTTTACCTAAAGAACCGAGGCAGTTGATGATTAACTTGATGTATCTTGTGTTAACAGCATTGTTAGCCATGAATGTATCAAGTGAAATCCTGAATGCGTTTAAAATAGTAGATAAAAGTATTAATAGTTCAACTGCAAGTGTTGAAACTAAAAATCAAACTACTTTAGAGAATTTTAAGTTAGCACTAGAAGATCCTAAGATTATTGCAGATCCTGTAAAATACAATAAGGTAAAACAGTTTCTAGACTATGCTGAGCAAGTAGTATCGAAAACAAAAACGATGCAAACTGAATTGGAAGGTTATAAGCAAGAGATTATTACCCGTGCTGGAGGTTTTGATCCAAATAATCCTGGCTTACTTTTAAGAGAAGATGATTTGGATGCTGCAACTGCTGTAATGGTTGAAGGAGATAAAAAAGGTAATACAATGAAAGCTTCTTTGACAAAGTTTAAAAGTGAAATAGCTGCTTTCGTTCCTACTACTGATGATAATTTAAATTTATCTTCTACTAATACACCAATCGAAAAGAAATTACCTATTAATTTTGATTTCGACCCAAGCAAAGCTAATGTTGATAATGATTGGAGTTTTGCAAATTTCCACATGGTACCTGCAGTAGGTGCAATAACTATCATGGATAAATACATGAATGACGTTAAGATTTCAGAGTCAGTTGTTTTAGACGAATTATGGGCTAAAGCATTTGGTGAAAGACGTCGTCAAGTTCCAGTGTTTAAAGATTATGCTATATTAGTATCTGCTCCTAATACATATCTTTTACCAGGTGAAAAATATACAGCTAACATTATGTTAGGTGCATACAATAAAACATCGAATAATCTAACGATTCGTGTAAATGGATCAAATGTTCAAGTGAAAGATGGTATTGCTACTTACACAGCAACTGCCAATGGTAAAGGTGAACAAACAATTAATGTAGCCGCTTCTTATACAGATCCAAATGAAGGAACTACTAAAAATTACACATCCAAAGCAAGTTACTTTGTAGGTGAAGGTCAAGCTTCTATATCATTGGATAAGATGAATGTATTTTATATCGGTGTTCCGAATCCTATTACGTTCTCTGCTTCTGGTGTACCTGCTGGTAGTTTGAAATATTCTGCTGAAAATTGTACGTTAACACCTGTTGAAGGTGTGAACAAATACGTGGTAAATGTGACAACTCCAGGTGCAAAAGCTAAAATTTCGTTGAGTGGCAAAAGAGGTGATGGTACATCAACTACCTTTGGTACTTGGGAGTATCGTATCAAACGTATACCTGATCCTTATCCAGTAATAGCTGGTAAAAAAGGTGGTAGTGCTGTAGCTAATGAATTGAAAGTTCAAGATGCGATTATAGCTCGATTAGATTATTTTGATTTTGATGCTAAATTTTCTGTAACTTCGTTTACGGTTACTTATTTACCTAGAAGAGGAGATCCTGAAGAAGCTCAATCAAATAGTCAATATTTGTCTGGTCCTAACGCTAGTCCTTCAGTTTCTGCTATAATGGCTAAATTAAAACCAGGCGATAAAATATTCTTTGAAAATATTAAGGCGATCGGACCGGATAAAACTCCACGTTCTATTGGTTCAGTAAACTTTATTTGTAATAACTAAAAACATAATCTTCTACAACTATGGGAGTACTTCATAAAACTAAATTGATTTTTACAGCCGCACTTTTATCTTGCGGTGCTGCGATAGCTCAACCTGGTGTACCACCACCTCCTGGTATGAATACAGACCCTGCTGCTGGTGGAGTAGCTAATGCTGTAACTGATACTTGGAAACCTTCTTTACGTAAAGATGGTGCTATTGACAAGGTTGAACATAATCATTATCTAACTCCTTGGCAACCAATCCGTGAGGCTGATGTAATGTGGTCTAAGTGGGTGTGGAGAGAAATTGATACACGTCAAAAACAAAATTTTGCATTCAGATATCCTGGTGATGAGTATAGTGGTGGTGGTATGTATATTGAGATTTTAATGGATGCATTAAAAAAATCAAAAATTACGGCTTTCTCTGATGATCGTTTTACTAATCCATTGTCTGTTGATGATGTACTTGCTTTAGTAGTAGGTAAGCCAGATACAGTTTATGTTGAAAAAGCTAATGGTGATGTTGAAATGAAAATTATCAATAGAAGTTTTAATCCGGAAGCAATCACTAAATTTCGTTTGAAAGAACAATGGATTTTTGATAAAAACTTAGGCAGAATGGTTGTTCGTATCATTGGTATAGCTCCATACATTGATCGTTACAATGAAGATGGTTCTTATCGTTTATCATTACCTATGTTTTGGTTACACTACGAAGAGTTACGTAATACTAATGTAAAGTATGAAGTATACAATCCTGAAAATGATGTTCATCGTTTAACATGGGATGATTTCTTCGAAAAACGATTATTTGCTAGTTACATTTATAAATCTACAATGAATAATCCATTGCAAGATGATATCAAAAATTACAAATCAGGTGTTGACCGTTTGTATGAATCTGAAGATATCAAAGAAAAGATTTTCAACAAAGAACATGACCTTTGGGTATACTAATACCTTAATTATAACATTAAAGCCACCTATTTGGTGGCTTTTTTTATTGACTTTAATATTGAATATACTTTGTATTGGTTCTACTCTACCGATGTGAATTATGTAATAGCCCAATTTTATTGGACTAAACATCCCCTATCGGCCAAGCCTTCGGCTTGTTATACATATACTCCCGTAAGCTTTCGGGATAATATTTGGCCTGAGACACAAATCACATCTCTCTAACTTGGTAGGATATGTTTAAATACAATGATTAAAACATTAAAATTCATTATAGCTTAAAATATTTTTTTTGAAATGTAAAGTTCATTCAAGGAGTGGCCTTAGAAAAAAAGCGTTAAGAAAATGAATGTTTTTTGGCGTCAGAAACAAAAACAATCGCAATCAGTCAAATGATGTCTAGTCGCTTAATCTAACTGCTGGAGCTCGATAATTAATTACAGATGCATAGCTTTTTTGTTTCCGACAAAAAGTAGTCATTTTTAGCTATTTTTCTATAGCCTTGATTTTTTGCTTCACTTTATTATCAAGAAAAAAGTGGAAATTTGAATATTAACGAAATTTTTTAGGGGAAAGAAAATTTTAATCGTGTTATACAGACTCGCAAAGTTAGACAGTGTTTTCTTGAGTTGCGACTCAGAGATGAATTGGTATTAAATAATCACAGTCATTAATGAATGGGTTGTTGCTATTTGATGCTCAATTTTATCTAGCTTCAATCCTGCACGTTTGATTAATTGTTCAAACACACGGCTATCATACATCTGACTATTTCCATTGGCCATCGTAGTGAAGTACAAAGAAGTCATTTGTAATGAAAACATAGAAGAATGAAATGGTTGTTTATCCCAGAATGTTTCATTGATCATAATTTTACCATTGGGAGCCAATGCGGCCTTACATTTTAATAGAATATTTACTATTTCATCATCTGAGAAACAATCCAAAAACTGACTCATCCAAATGATATCGTATTGTCCAGGAATTGGGTTGTCGTTAATTAATATATTATGTTCTATTAGATTATATCGTGAGTTAAAGCCTGCTTCATTGATATTTTTTTCTGCCATTTTTAGTTGTCCGCCTAAATCAAGTAAATACATTTCTACTGATGCATTATGTGAAAGGCATTGAATTGTAAATTTGCCTGTATTTGCACCAATATCTAGAATTTTTTTAGGATTTGATTCAAAAACATTGGACATTACTAAAGGAAATACATAATCTGAATAGTAATGGTCGAATTCAAACCAACTTTTAGTTTGTAATGGATTTAATTTTGATAATCCTTCATAGATGGTATTCCAATCACCTAAATAAGGCAACCCTTTGGGTTGACCAGTTTCGATTGATTCTTTTAATTTACCTGCACCTTCATAACATATGTCACGCATAAAATTAGTATTAACTCTAACCATTGCATCTGTAATAAACATTACACCTGTTTTAGTTATAAAGTAAATCCCATTTTCTTCATAGAGTAATCCAATACCAATCCCAGCTTCTAGTAATATACGAACACCGTATTCGCTAATGGTTGTACTAGAATGAATTGTTTTTAAATTTAACCCATCAGTATGATCCATCAGATTTTTTAGAATATCATAATCACGAAGTAATACGGAGGCTTGAAATGCATAAGGAGCATATGAGATGAAATGGGCCTTTTCTAAAGCTGTAAAAGCGTGATAGTTTTTATCGTTAAAAAATGTAAGGGTTCGTTTTGCTTGCATAGAGTCTTATTCAGAATGTAAATATAAATTCAAAAATATATAGTTAGCCAAAAATCAGAAAACATTATTGAGTAAGATTATATCTCTCAACAGATATTGTATGTTTTCAATATCTTTGCCCATTAACTAAGAATATTTATGTTGGATTTGACTACAAAAGTGATTGATGAATCAAAGCAAGGAACAGCTTTGGAATCCATTTTTAATGAAGGTGCTGAGAAGAAATTTTATATTGAAAGTTATGGATGTGCAATGAATTTTAATGATAGTGAAATTATCGCTTCAATATTGCACAATGAAGGATATGGTGCAACAAAAAATGTAGACGAAGCGACTCTTATATTATTAAATACATGTTCCATACGGGAGAAAGCAGAACAAACTGTCCGAAATCGATTATTACATTTCAAAGGATTAAAACGACGTAAACGTTCACTATTGGTAGGTGTATTGGGATGTATGGCTGAGCGATTGAAAGAAAAATTACTAGAGGAAGAAAAATTAGTTGATTTAGTGATAGGTCCAGATGCATATAGAACACTACCATCGTTAATAGAGGAAGCAGAAGGTGGACAAAAAGGGGTGAATGTATTATTGAGTCGTGAGGAAACTTATGCCGATATTAGTCCGGTAAGGCTTGATGAGAATGGAGTTAGCAGTTTTGTAAGTATTATGCGTGGATGTAATAATATGTGTAGCTTTTGTGTAGTCCCTTTTACAAGAGGAAGGGAACGAAGTCGAGATGTACATTCTATATTGGAAGAAACCAAGGCATTATTTGAGAATGGATATCGTGAGGTAACCTTACTAGGTCAAAATGTAGATAGCTATCGATGGGAAAATGAAAATGGAAGTGTAGTAGTGACTTTTGCACAATTACTTGAGCGAGTAGCGATGATTCATCCATTGCTTCGAGTAAGATTTAGCACTTCGCATCCAAAAGATATTACGAGTGATGTATTACATACGATTGCGAAGCATGAAAATATTTGTAATTATATACACTTGCCAGTACAAAGCGGAAGTACGCGTATTTTGCAACTAATGAATCGTACATATACGAAAGAATGGTATCTTCATCAAGTGGATCGAATCCGAGAAATTATTCCTGGTTGTGGATTAAGTACAGATATCATTTCAGGCTTTTGTACCGAAACAGAAGAAGATCATCAAGAAACCATCGATATTGTAAAAACATGTAAGTTTGATTTGGCTTATATGTATTCATACAGCGAACGACCAGGTACATTAGCAGCTCGAAGATACAAGGATGATGTAAGCGAAGAAGTAAAATCGCGCAGATTAAGTGAAATTATATCAGTTCATCGATTCAATAGCGCCGAAAGTAATAAGAATGAATTAGGTAAAATCCACAAGGTATTGGTAGAAGGTGCTTCCAAAAAAAATGAGAATGATCACTGTGGACGCACAGATACAAATAAAATGGTCATATTCCCAAAAGGCACTACTCAAAAATGCGATTATGTAAATGTTCGCATAACAGGTTATACTTCAGGTACATTGCTTGGCGAAATTGTAGAATAGACTATACAATTTGTATCTTACTATTCTGATTCAATTCATTTAAAATGTAATCCATTGATTTTGGATTGGGTTCAAGATTGAAATTTGAAATATCTTGTAAGCTTATTTGGAATTCCTCGATTTCCTTTTTTATTTGAGGATTCGTGAGCATTGCTTTCTCAATGGAATTCCGTGTGGAATTATCCAATTCGTTTAAGGTGTAAAGCAATAAATCATCAGATGTAAATTTTTGCATGGTTTCGTTTGTTTCATATAGAAACGAACATCCGAATCTAATCGTATAAGCTTTTAATTCGTTAGCAAAAAAATAACAAAATAGTTAAATAAATGTACTTATGTAAAAAACTACATCTTAGGAGATGTAAATAAGCTAGGTGGGATGTTAGGATTAATTTCAACTAGTTTGATGATAGTGATACCTTCTGAAGATTCAATTTTGCGGGGAAGTTTGATTCCACTTGAATGGGTATAATATTCGAGATAAGTATATTTTAGTTCTGATTCAGTTTGAAGAGGCACCCTTAAATAAATCAAGTAATTAGTAGGGTCAATATAGCAATATTCTTGGTTGCCATTTGGAAATTTTAGAAGTAGTTTCAGGTAATACTGCTCGTTGAAAAATTCAGTTGTTAGAAATTGAATAGAAATACCTTTGGATTTATAATTTACAAAAGGATCATCAATATCGGAGGAGTAAAGGAATGCCTTACTTTCAATAGAATCCATCAGTACAACTTTATCGTTGATATTATCTGGCGTATATTTCCATCCTTTTTTAGGTTGTGCTAATATAAAATAGTTGGTTTGTTTTTCAGGATAGGCTCTGCCACTATAAAGCATATTGCATCTAAAATTTTTTCCATATACTAAATATGATTTTTTGTTGATTGCTATTCCACCGCTTTCTAAGGTACTTTCAATCATCAACGATTTAATAGAAGCCCATTTTGATTCGCCACCTACAGCTGCTATGTGTTGTGCTATGATGCTTTCGGTTGTTTGTGCTAAGGAACTAATAGCACAAAATAGAAGGAATATAAATGAGGCAAGACGTTTTTGCATAAAATTGAAAATAAAATTAATAAGATTTACTCATGGATGAAGGAATATAGAGAATAAAATCCGCCAATTGTGTAGTTTCATTTGAAGATGATTCTATATCGGTTGCTTCATACGAACTAATAGTGACAATGTCCAAATTGGGATTTGCTTGTTTTAAATACCATACCATACTTTCGTAATTATTGCTATGATATGCTCCATTATAGTGTAAAAAGGTATTACCTTGTTTCCAGTTTTTTAGTATAAAATAGGCCATTGTCGCATCTTTAATAGCTTGAGAACGTTGGAGGTTTTCGCCTCCATGCCCACCAGTTGCTTTGCTTATTTCTTTGTAACATTTTAATGTAGAATCAAAAGCATATGGCAACGGACACATCCATTGTTTTGACTCATTGCTAATACTATCCAATACTTTAATGCCACGATTGAATATCATGTTGGCATAACGCCTTGGAATATTGCTCGCTATGAAAGGGATATGATTTTTCTTTGCAAATTCAACCAATGGTTTATAGTCGGTATTGTAATTGGTCCATTGTTTTGATTCGTCTTTAAAAGTTTTATCACTGATCATATTTGCAAGGTATTCGTTCAATACTATTTGATCATCCGCTTCAAACATTTCGGCTCCTAGTATTAATTTTTCTTTTTTTACATCAAATAAATCTTTGGTGAGTTCCAATTCTAACCAATGACAAATTGGATTATTATGCAATTCACCAAACAATACTATATCAGCCTTGGAAGCTCTTTCGAGCATTTTTTCATAATCGGTTTCCTTTCCATTGGTATCATAAAGTATATAAGCACTTTTACCAGATACGAAACTCATGAATGTAAATCCAATCATTAATAAAGGGACTATAATTGATTTTTTTTGCATAAAAAATGATTTTAATTTGAAAGATACAAAAATCTATACTACAATCGCTCACTTACTTGTTTCACCATACGTGTTTTCCATTCGCCAAAATCACCCAATATAATATGTTCACGAGCTTGTTTAACTAAGTGTAGATAAAATGTAAGATTTTGGATACTTGCCAGTTGAAGTCCAAGTAATTCATTGACTGTAAATAAATGCCGTAAATAGGCTTTGCTATAATTTTGACTGGCAAAACAATCCAATCCATCATCGATGCAACTAAAATCATTTTCCCATTTTTTGTTTTTAATATTGATGATACCATGGGTTGTAAATAACATGCCATTGCGTCCATTACGGGTGGGCATTACACAGTCAAACATATCAATGCCCAAGGCGATGTTTTCTAAGATATTAGCAGGTGTTCCCACTCCCATCAGGTATCGAGGTTTATCTTTTGGTAATATTGAACAAACCAATTCGCTCATTTCGTACATTTTTTCTGCAGGTTCGCCCACACTCAATCCTCCTATGGCATTTCCATCGCATTCCATACTTGCAGCAAATTCAGCACTTTGTATTCGTAAGTCTTTGTATGTACTACCTTGTACGATGGGGAATAAACTTTGATTATAACCATACAATGGTTCTGAAGCATTTTTATGTTTCACGCACCGAGCAAGCCATCGATGGGTAAGTTGCATCGACTTTTCAGCATAATCATAATCGCAAGGGTAGGGCGTACATTCATCAAAAGCCATTATAATATCAGCTCCTATTCTTCGTTGTATGTCCATTACACCTTCTGGTGTAAAGATTAATTTTGAACCATCGATGTGTGAACGAAATTCAACGCCTTCTTCTCTGATTTTTCGGATAGTACTCAGACTAAATACTTGAAAGCCACCGCTATCAGTTAATATCGGTTTATTCCAATGATTAAATTTGTGCAATCCTCCTGCTTGTTCTAGAATAGATGTACCAGGTCTAAGATATAAATGGTAAGTATTACCTAGTATTATTTGAGCTTTTATATCATGTTCGAGTTGTTCTTGTGTTACACCTTTTACAGTACCAATTGTACCTACAGGCATAAATATGGGAGTTTCTATTTCACCATGATCTGTGATGAGCTTGCCTGCACGGGCTTTTGTACTATTATCTTCTGCAATTAATTGAAATTCCATATTATCGTATTATTTTTGAACGCTATGCCACCTTTAACTATTGATTTGATTGTTATTTGTTTATTGCTCGTCTTTGTTCTTATCCAATTGTGTTATTACCTTTTGATTTTCTCTCGATTGGCTTTTTATAAAAAAAAGGAACATCAACCGAATGAAAATCAAGTGGCGATCTCAATCATAGTGTGTGCATTCAATGAGGAAGCAAATCTAATAAAAAATCTGCCTTTATTACTCGATCAAAATTATTTTAAAAACGGCAAACGCAATTTTGAAGTATTAGTCGTGAATCATAATTCGCAGGATGATACATTTTACCTTTTAAATCGAATGAAAGAAGAGTATCCTCATCTTTCTGTTTTACATCTCACACAAGATGCAAAGTTGATACCTGGTAAAAAATTTCCTCTTTCGATGGGTATCAAACAAGCAAGGTTCGAACATCTTTTATTGACAGATGCCGATTGTGTTCCGGCAAGTAACGAATGGTTATCACAAATGGCTGCAGGATTCAGTTCTCAAAAACAAATCGTGCTTGGATATAGTCCTTATTTGCAGTATCCCGGATGGCTCAATGCTCAAATACGATTTGAAACTGTACATTCAGCTATACAATATTTGTCCTATGCATTAGCAGGGATGCCTTATATGGGTGTAGGTCGAAATTTGGCATATATAAAAGATCTTTTCAATCAAAACAAAGGGTTCTCGTCCCATGCTCAAATTACATCTGGAGATGATGATTTGTTTATCAATCAAGTAGCCAATTCGACGAATACATCTATCGTGATTGATCCAATGGCTTTTACGTATTCAGAACCAAAGAAAACGGCTATAGAATGGTCCTTTCAAAAGGGTAGACATCTCAGTACAGGTAAATACTATAAGACGTTGCATAAATTTTTATTGGGAACGTATGCATTCAGTCATTTTGGTACATGGTTCGCATTGCTTCTGTGTATTGTATTTCATCAATACATTGCATTGGCGGCTTGTATATTCATTATTCGATGGTTAGTGCAATGGTTTATTTTTCAACGTTGTTTTGCTTTATTACAAGTGAAAGATTTAATCAATAAAATTCCACTTTTTGATGCTTGGTGGTTGATGTATAATATTAAAAACGTGCCTTCTGTCTTTTTCAAAACACAATCAAAATGGAAATAATCCAACATTATTTTGCCGACTTTTCGCCTGCACAATTAGCGCAGTTTACTAAACTTGAAGCATTGTATAAAGAGTGGAATGAAAAAATAAATGTGATTTCACGCAAGGATATCGACAGTTTATATACCCGACATGTATTGCATTCATTGGTGATTGCCGCAGTATTTGAATTTGCAGATGGGCAACGAATTGTGGATATTGGAACAGGTGGTGGATTTCCAGGTATTCCATTGGCCATTTTTTTTCCAGAGGTAGAATTTGTATTGACAGATAGTATTCGCAAAAAACTCAATGTAGTGGATGAAGTAGTGAAAGCACTTCAATTGAAAAATGTAAAAACGCATTGGGGACGTGTAGAAGAAATCAACGAAAAAAATAGTTTTGATTTTGCTGTAAGTCGTGCTGTAGCGCCCTTGGGCGATTTATGGAATTGGTCAAAACCATTGATTCGTAAAGGTCATAAAGCTGAATTTGATAATGGACTTATATGTCTCAAAGGGGGCGATTTACATGAAGAGATTTCAGCTTCGGGATGTAAACCAATGATGTGGCATGTATTTGATTTGTTTCGCGAAGAAATGTTTCGCGACAAGTTTATGCTTTACGTGAAGCGATAATTAATCCCAGTATTTATTCCCACCCCATTTGACTTCTTGTGAATTGATGATTCGTATTTTTCTAAAATCAGGATCGGCAGTATAGATGAAAACAATGGCTTTTAATTTAGTTACATCAATGTTTTTTAAATCTATATTGCTAAAACTGCGTTGAATGATTTCTCCTTGAGGAGCTTCTTCGCGTATACTGATTGTATCTTCTTCCATCGATGGTAATACATTACTTAATACATTGTTGTGAATAAATACATCGGTTGCACCTGTTTGAAATAAAGCGGGGACACCATCTTGTACTAAATAAATTCCAATACGGGTGTCAGCTACGAGTGCATCTTTGTGTGCAATATAGACATTTATAAAACCTGTTTTATTACTCGATAAGCCAGTTTCTAATGATAAACATAATGATGCTTCTACCTTGAGTGCTTTTTCAATCGCTGTTTGCCAATTAGTAGAAGATAGTAATGATACATTGTCCTCGTTTAGCAATGTATTAGTACCTGGCGTTCGATTGATAGCAGCACGCGGTACGGTCAATAAGCCACCCAATTCACCCGAAAGATAATTTGTATAAGGAATTTCGAGCCAATCGTTTACATGCAAATTGGCTACAAATAGTCTATTAGGATACATCAATTTAAGTTGATCCTCGAGTAAGCTTGTTTGAATGGTTTCAGATGTCCATTCGGCTACAAAACTTTCGAGTAAAACATTTTGTACGTAACGGACAGGTAAGACTTCAAATGGATTGTCTTTGGGTATTACAATGGGGGCTGCGTCTTTACAGCTTGCATACATTAAAATAGTAAATAAGAAAGGTAGGATATACTTTTTCATCTATGATGTAAAAATAGGGTAGTCTATTGAAATAAATTCAATTTTACTTTAAATAAAACCATATGGACGTTTTCAAACTTTTACTTCAACCTATTTAGCAATTCTTCTAGTTGTTGAAGTCCAATAGATATACCAGTTTCAAAACCCATTTCAACGAGGGTTTCAATGTCCTTTTCTGAAGGAAAGTTCATTTTAAATTCAGCCAAAACACCCTTGTCTGTTTCTGTAAAATAAAAATGCCCTTCCGAAATAGGGAATTCATGATTTGTAATGCCTTCTTCGTTGCAAAAAGAATCCAATAGGCCTATTTGAGTTTTTGGTTCGATTGAGGTGTATTCCATTTTTGACCACATTTGTTCACCTGCAGGCCCAACCATAGCATAAAGCCATTGGCCACCGACTTCAAAATTCATCGATTTGGTAACAGCACGCCATGGATTGGGACCCCACCATTGATCCAATAATTCACTTTCGGTATAAGCTCGCCAAACTAATGAAAGCGGAGCATCAAATTCTCTCGCTACTAAAATAGTTTTAGCTTTTAAGTCTTTTACAATTGATGTTTTGTTCTTGTTCATTTTTCTTGATTTTTTAAGTTAGTTAATACTATGTCTAATTGATTAAAACGTTTGTCCCATAATTTGGTAAATGAATGAATCCAATCAGCGACTACTTTCATTTTTTGAGGATTAAAATGATAGTATATTTCACGACCAGCTTGCTCATGAGTAACAAGATCGCATTCTGTCAATATTTTAATATGTTTGGATACTGCTTGCCTGCTTGAATTGAAATGCTCTGCAAGCGCATTGGGTGTCATTGCCTGAATGGCTATCAGTGATAATATCGCTCTGCGAGTGGGGTCAGCAATAGCTTGAAATACATCTCTTCTCATACGAGTTGAATTTTTAATATGAAACTAATCGGTTGCAAATATATGCGCAATTATTTGGTTGCGCAATAAATTTATACAAAATTATTTTTTTAAATAGCTTTCTTTTGATCTTGGCTTAGAGTAATTAATTTAGCCAGCCTTGATAATTGTGTTTTTTCTTGTTTGGCAGTCATGATCCAATGAATCATTTGTTTTTTATATGAAGGGGATTGGTTGTGAAAAAAAAGCCATGCCTTTTTTTCTTTTTTGAATAGGTTCTCATAATTTAAATCAAGTGTAATCGTTTCCTTTTCGTAATTATATATTCTTGATTTGTGTTCTTTTCTTAATTCGAAGGCACGAAGTCCTTCCGGTTTCATTAATCCAAGTTTAGTCAATTCATCTACCTTTTTTATATTTATATTGCTCCATATACTAGTAATTCTTCGAGGTGTAAAACGGATACAATAACTTTCATCGTCAATTGATTTTCGAATGCCATCAATCCAACCAAAACACAATGCTTGGTCAACAGATTGCGACCAAGTCATGGAAGGTTTGTTGCTCGAAACTTTATAATACCCAACGATTAATTCTTTTTCTGTATTTGCATTTTTTTCGAGCCATGCACGAAAGTCGAGTTGAGTTGCAAAAAAAGTTACTTTCATTTTTACTTGTTATAATATGAAACAAATTAAATTATCTATGTAATTGAAATGTTTTTATAATTTGGATGAATGAACATCTTCTATAAATTGAATGACGCCATTCATGAATACTTGTTGGTCGTCCCACATTGACAAATGACTGCCATTGGGACAATAAAGATACCGTCCTTTTTTTACGAGTGTGCTTTGTTCTTCCATGGCTTTCGGATCCATGGTGTCGAATTTTGCTCCTATCATAAGTGTGGGTATGTTTATTTCATGTAAGCGATTTTTAATATCCCAGTTAGCAAGTCGACCACTGATGCCAAATTCACTTGGACCTTGCATCAAGGTGTAGATTTCATTGTTGGCATGTTTCATTGCTCGATTGAGTCCATCTGGCCATGTTTTCAAGCGACAAATATGTTCATGATAATAATTCGGTATGAGCAATTCCATATAGCGAGGGTTAGAAAAATCTTTTTTGGATTCGATGGATTTTATTTCTGCGAGGGTAGTTGGGTTCATTTGTTTTGCCAAAACCTCATCGGCGTACCTGCCATATTCAGGAGCACTTGCCATCATATTAGATACTATAAGACTTTTCATATGCTGTTGATATTTCAAGGCATATTCCATTGCTAATATACCTCCCCACGAATTGCCAAGCAAATAGAAATTGTTACTATCAGCACCTATGGCTTTGCGCACTTGCTCTACTTCATCTACAAAACGATCTATTGTCCACAAGGAGCTATCCTTGGGTTGATCACTGTAGTATGAACCTAGTTGGTCGTATTCGTAGAATTCATATCCTTGTCGTTGAAAGAATGTTTCGAAACATTCCATGTATTCGTGTGTCATAGCAGGGCCGCCATGCAATAATAGAATTTTAATCGTTGGGTTATTGCCAAATCGTTTTGTCCATACATTGAAAACTCCTATGGGTGTTTTGATAGGTATTAGTTTTACCCCAGCTGATTCGATCGAGTCGCCATAGTTGAAATAACCTGCAACCTTGGAATTATGAGACTGTGATGATTCTTGACAAGAATACAATAAAAGGGTGAAGAAAATGAAAATGATTGAGCGCATAAAAATATGAGTGAAGATATATTGCTAAATTAATAATTATCTAGTTGTCAATTAGAGTTTTAACATACTAGGTTTAAAAATATTTTCTAACGAATCAATGTTAATTCTACTCTTCGATTGATTCGCCTTGCTTTATCATTGTTATTTTTGTCAATGGGTTTTTTACATGAATAACCATTGGTACGAATTAGATTTTTTTTGATTCCTTGTGCTTTTAAATAATTGGCAACTTCGTTTGCTCTTAGCATGGATAGCTTTTCATTGTCATGTAGATTTCCTATATCATCTGTATGTCCGTTGAGTTCAATAATATAATTGGAATCATTTTTTAGATTAGTAGCAATTTTACCTAAGTATGTTTTTGCAGAATCCGAAAGGCTGTGTTTTCCTGAATCAAACAAAATGTCATTTAAATCGACTAGTTGATTAGAACCTTTAGGAGCTGCTATACTTTCTTCTTTTAAGGCATTAAGTAAGTATTGTACAATTTGTTTCTGAGTATATGAAGCAGGCACAGATGACATCGGTGTACCTTTGACATGCACCAAGTCAAATCCGGGCAATAGTCCATTGTTGTTTAATGATACTAGTTTGATAAACTTTACTGGTGAGCTATATTTTATGGTTTCTAAATCCATTGCTGAAGTACGCCCGCCAACTGTTATTCCTAAGGAATCAAACACAACACCATCGTTACTAACATATACGATTGCTTTATCACCAGCTGCGCCTTCTTCTTTTATAAATAAATCGGGTTGATATGGGTAGTTTACAATTTGATTATCGACAAATTGAAGAATAATTTTACTTCCCATGGGCATTACCAATACATTTTCATTGTTTTTTCCAGTAATGCTTTTTAATTCTATTGGAATCATTTTATCAATGGCGTTTGTTTTGCAGCCATGTGTGTAAGGGTATTTAGGATCTTTGCCTGAGTCTTGATAAAAGACAACAGAGTCGGCATAAGCTAATGGATCTTTCACACGTGGAATTTTTAAATTGATATTCCAATGTTGAATATAATCTTCTAAGAGGCCAAGCCCCATATATTCACGAAATTCATTTACATGCAAAGTGTCTTCGAGTGGGTAAAGGGTGTGTTCTTTTTTCTTCTCATCATACCGCACTTGTGATCCATATCGTTGAGGTTTCCCTTCTAAGATTTTTATTCTATCATACAGCAATGCTTGTGCACCACAATCACCTTCACCCGTTTCACAAGCTTCTTTTATAGAATGATAATATGTTTTCATAGTGTTTAAATCACTATGTTGTATAACAAGAAAGGCTGCATCGGTTAAGTATTTACCTACATTGCTCATTTGTGGCCAACCTTTACTTTGTATTAGTTGTTCAAGCGTAGTTAAATTTTGTTTATTCAAAATTTCTTTCTTTTTCCATAGTAGTTTTATTTTTTCTTTATTCGGTTTTAGCTGTTTTTCTTCTAAATCAAGTTCACTGTAGTAGGCTTGATCTTTTAACTTAATGCGTTGTAATGCTTTAGCATAGGAGGTGTCTTTTATTCTGTTTTGGATAACTTTAGTATTGAAATACTTGTCTTCTAGCAATAGCCATTTGGGAGATTCAATTAAGGTAATAAAATCGGGGTCGGAGAGTATAAGCTGAGAAGGCATGCTATCGGCTATTAGAAACAAGTAGTGAAACGCACTATCAGGATTGCCTTTTCTTGCATGTACCCAAGCCATGTTATGCATATAGGCTGGATGATATGGTTTGATAGTATTTAGTTTGCGTATAATAGTTAATGCAGAATCCCATTGACCACGATTTGATAATACTTGAGAAATAGAATCTAATTTATCCAACGAAATATTTTTCTGAGCAATACTAGTTGAACAGAGAATTAGGTATAGTGGAATGAAAGAAATAACTTGTTTCATGATCTAAATAATTGTTGAATGTAGAAAGAATAAAGTTTTTCAGTGTAACTATTAAGTTTAAAATTACTAATTAAGTATGATTACCTATGAAATATCTTCTGCAATGTTATCTAATGTTTGCTTTTAATTTACATTCATGAAATCACTTTAGTTTAAACAATGTCTGTTTCCTACTTATCGGTTTGTGCCTTTTTTCTTTTCATTTACATATTCCAATATGTCGCCAGGTTGGCATTCTAATACGTTACATATTGATTCCAACGTACTAAAACGTATAGCTTTCGCTTTTCCTGTTTTTAGAATGGAAAGGTTTGAAAGAGTCAGGTCCACTTTCTCAGATAGCTCATTCAGCGACATTTTTCGCTTTGCCATCATTACATCTAGGTTTACAATAATAGGCATAGTTTATACAGTTAAATCGTTTTCATTTTGAATATCTACACCTCTTTTGAAAATAGTTGCGATGATATAGATAATAGCACCCATCAAGATAAAAGCTTGACTATCCACCCAATACGAATTTAAGCCATCAGTGACGAAACCATGATGCATTAAATTTTTAACTATTTCGCTGGCAGTAAAACTCAATAATCCAATTGAAATGGTGAAGTAGCTAAGAAGCATTATTTGCTTCGAAACAAAAGTATCGAAGGGTTTTGTTAAATCCATTTTGTCAATTAGTCTAATAATAATGTAAAATAAGTAGGATTTTAAAATTGAAATAATTAAGATAAAACTATATACGTTATAAAAAGCAAAATGGCTTTTTTTATACATTTCAGATAAGTCCAATTTTTTATAAAGATGTTGAATAAATGAGGGATTGTATAGGCTAAAAAAGAAATTTACAAGCAAGGCTCCAGCCTCAATGCACAAACCAACAAATATGATCCATGCGATAATTTGCAGCCCATAAAAAATGAATTTAGTTGTTTTTGACATAAAGTGATGTTTTAATTATTTATACAAAAATAATAAAAATATATTGATAAACAATAAATAATTATTGAAAAAAGAAAATTATAATTCTATGCAACTATTCAATTAAATGCAAATTCTAAGATATTGCATTGATAAAACTAGTCGTGTATTAAAGGATAAACAGGGTATTCTTGCCATTTACCCAATGTATAAAGCTATTGTAGTTACTAAAAGGATGTACTTAACTGAGGGCTTGTATTCACAAGTTTTCCTGTTTTTTTTCTTTTACCGTTTTCATTTGTATTACATCTACTAAAAATGCAAATGCCATTGAAAAATAAATATATCCTTTTGGAATTTCAACGTGAAAGCCTTCTGCCAAAAGTGAAACCCCAATCATCATTAAAAAACACAATGCTAATATCTTAAACGATGGATGTTTTCTAATAAACTCACTTATAGGTTTTGAGGCAACTAGCATTATAATAACGGTCACGATGACTGCTGTGTACATTACCCATAGTTCTTGAACCATCCCAACTGCAGTAATAATTGAATCAATAGAAAAAACCAAATCCAAGATGATCACTTCTGAAAGTAATCGTTTAAAACTACTATTTTTTGGAGCAGATGGTAATTCTTCTTTAGCAATTTCAGATTTGTGATAAATTTCTTTTGTGCTTTTGTAAATCAAAAAAAGACCGCCAAGTATCAATATTAAACCTTTGCCAGAAAAGTCAATATCGAAAAGGGAAAAGAGAGTTTGGTCTAATTTTAAAATCCAAGAAATAAACGCAAGTAGACATAACCTCATTACCATAGCCAGCCCAATACCCCAAAAACGAAGTTTACTTCGTTGATTATTTGGTAGCTTGTCGGCCAAGATAGAAATGAAAATAATATTATCAATGCCCAGAATTACTTCTAAGGCTATTAATGAAAGTAAAGGTATGATTGCTTCTGTCATAGTTATTATCTTGTCTGCTTGTTTTTAAATGTGTTATACTCAATGCATTTACATCATGTTGGTATACGAAAAAAATACATCAACTGCGTTAATCGAAGATATGTAAAATCAATCAAAGAGTTTGGTGAATTGTTTAATTTATTTTGTTGCTAAATGCAAGAGTAATAAAATAGCGGTAATAGAAGTTTGTATAAAGTTGCTCAACTAAGGATTGAGAGTCCTGGAATATCAAACAATATTCTATTTGTTGTTCTTATGCAGTTCTTAAAATTTTCTCCATCTTTTTTCCTTTAGCTAATTCATCCACTAATTTATCAAGATACCTTACTTTTCTTGTTAAGGGATTTTCGATTTCTTCTATTCTATAACCACAGATTATACCTTTAATCAGATCAGCGTTTTTATTCAATTTCGCTTTCTTAAAAAATGTTTCAAAAGTAGATTTATCATCAATAAGGTCTTGTATTTCTTCGTCATTAAAACCTGTCAGCCATTCAATGACATGATGCAACTCCTCTTTTGTCCTTCCTTTTTTCTCAACTTTGGCAAGATATAGGGGATACACTGTAGCAAAAATCATATTTGCCATTCGTTTATTATGTTCAGGTGTTATCGCCATTTTATAGTAGCTAGTTTAATTGTAGTTTTGATTTTAGTGTTACAATGTTTTAATCAATTCAATTGGCAAAGGTTTGTCAAGTATAAAATGCAAACTGTCTTTTGTGTTTTTGCCCTGTATTCAGCAACTTTATCTTCTATTTCTATCAAGTTGCAAACAGGATACAAGCCTATGTGATTTTTGTAAGCCGCAAAGTAGAGGTGATGTTTACCTACTTTAAAGACTGGCATTTTGTATAGAATACTTTCTTCTTTGTCAGGCAACACATCAAAAAATACTTGTCACATAGCATTTAATTTTTCTTGAACCTCAGGTTCTAATTGTTGTAAATATATTCTACTTTGTTCATTGTTCACCTTTGAAAAAAAGCCCTGCAATTCTTAGTGCATCATTCAATTTTGGAATGGTGCTTTTTCCCATTCCATGTAAAGAGAGAATTTCCTTTTCACTGTAAGTTGATAGCTTTTCCAAAGTTGTAATTCCTTCTCTTTCTAATGCTCGCCTGGCTGGTGCTCCGATAAGTGATAGAAAATTGTACTTGGGTTTTCTTTCTTGCTCGCAAATGGGGCATGTTGGGCAGTTGGAACTCTTATAGAATATATGTCCATTTTCACAATTCTTTAAATTCTTTTTTGTTTCCATTTTTGTCCTATTTTTCAATTCATTCGGTTTTCCCTTTAAAGGTTGCATATATAGCCATGGCGTGTCAGTGTCCTAATTCGAAATCTTCTTTCAGCCAATTGGTAATTTCAGTTGCCTTTACTTTTGGATTAAGTTTTCCGTCAACTTTAAAATTCTTTTCTTCGGCTAATTTTTTAAAGTCGGCAGGTGTCGTTCCCGTCTTGGATTTAATATTATCAATGTATGCTTGAAACGACATAATGTTTAATTTTTGTTAGAATTTAATTTGTGATAGTAAATGTATGAAACTGCTAGAATTCCAAATACTACTAATGGAAAAAATGTTTGTCCATTTATCGGTTTAAATTCCAAATGGTGTAGTTTAATATGGTGGCAAATGAAACCCAAGAAATATAAGGCACTAGCAACCATGCAGCTGTTTTGGAGAAATGGGAAAATCTGAATATGGTTAGAATAATTGTTATTACCATTAAAATTATATCAACGAATGCCAATGTTGGTGAGTGGAAGTGGAAAAACAACATACTCCACCAGAAATTTAAAAAGAGTTGGATCATAAATAACAAGTAAGCTTTTCGTTTGTTTATTTCTGTAGACTTATTGTTCCAAACTATTCCTAATGATATTCCCATTAGTAAATAAAGAGTTGTCCAAACTGGTCCAAATAAATATCCAGGTGGATTCCAAGTTGGTTTTGTGAGAGAGTCAAACCACATGTTGTTATTTGCACTGGCAAGTAATCCGCTCGAGATTCCTACACCTTCACATAAAATAATTGCTATAATGAATTTCCAAATTGATGATAATTTCTGAGTTGATTCCATTGTGATAATTATGTTTTAGATTTTACAGTAAGCGCTGTAAATAATAATGCTAATGATTGACGATGAGTGAAATATTTATAAATCCAATTGATAAAAACAATAAGTCTATTTTTGAAACTGATTAATAAAAACAAATGTAACGTCATCCAAATAAGCCAATCAAAAAATCCGTGAAACCTTACAGTTGGTTTTGTTAAATCAACAACTGCTTTATTTCTACCTACCGTTGCCATGCTGCCCTTATTAATGTAGTTGAAAGGGAGAGTGGTTTTGTTGTTTGCTAATCGTATAAAATTTTTTGCCAAATTTTTTGCTTGGTCAATAGCTACACTTGCCAATTGCGGAAATCCTTTTGGATACAATTCACTTTCAATGAATGCTACATCGCCTATTGCAAATACATCTTTTGTTTCTAATACACGATGGAACATATCAGTTTTGATTTGATTTGATTTTGATATGTAATTAGGATTTATGCCCATTGGAATATTTCCTTTTACACCTGCTGCCCAAATTACAAAAGTAGATTCAATTACTGTAGAATCTTGCAACAATACATTTTTTCCATCGTATTCTTTTACAAAAGTGTTTAGCATAACTGTAACATCTAGATTTTGCAAATATTCTTTTGCTTTATTGGATGATGCATCACTCATTGCAGAAAGTAATTTGGGTGTTCCTTCCAACAGATATATTTTCATTTCAGAGAAATTCAATTCAGGGTATTCAAAAGGCAATGATTCTTTTCTCATTTCGGCTAGTGATCCACTAAGCTCTACCCCTAAGCTCTACCCCTGTGGGACCTCCGCCTACTATTACTACCGATAGTACTATTTTTGTTTTAGAATTGCTTGCAGCTAAAGCATCTTCAAAATGTTGCACCAAAGTGTTTCTTATTTGCAGAGCCTCATAAGTTGATTTCATTGAAAATACATTTTTTTCTAAAACAGAATTTCCAAAATAGTTTGTAACTGCACCTGTAGCGATCACTAAATAGTCGTATTGTAAATTTCCGTTTAACGTTTCAACAAGTTTAGTTTTTGTATTGATGTTTGTTACAGTTGATACTCGTATTCTAACATTTTTGCTTTTTTCGAAAATAGTTCTCAACGGAAATGAAATATTGCTTGCATCTAAGTTTGCCATAGCCACTTGATAAAACAATGGTTGAAATTGGTGGTAATTATTTTTATCAATTAAAGTAATCGTATAGTTTGGGTGGTTATTCAATACCCTTGCTATTTTTAGCCCTGCAAATCCAGCCCCGATTATGACTATATGATTTGTTTTGCTCTTATCATTTCTTTTTTCAATTTCTTTCAATGAATCGTTGAATTTATTTAATTCGCTAATGGTATTTTCTGGCTTTACGTCTGAAGGATGAATAATAATCATTTCATTCTCAAACTTTGATAGTTCAGGATAGTTTTCATGAATTTTTGTCTTGGTCTCATGTATTTCCCTGATAAGTTCTTCTTTAGTTTTCATTAGCGAATAATGAGTTATTGAGTTTGATACTATTTGATATTATTTAAGCGCCCTTAATAACTCTTTAGCAGCATCTTCAGAAGAAGCTGGGTTCTGACCAGTAATTAATTTACCATCTTTTACTACATATGAGGCCCAGTCCTCTTTTTTAGAATAGATTCCACCCTTATTCTTCAATTCATTTTCTAATAAAAAGGGAACTACCTCTGTAAGCCCAACTGCAGCTTCTTCAGTGTTTGTAAAGCCTGTTATCTTTTTGCCTTTTACTAAATAAGTACCTTCTTCATCTTTTACATTTAATAAAACCGAAGGTGCGTGGCAAACCGCTGCAATGGGTTTTTTGCTATTCCAAAAATGCTCAATTAAATTTATTGAATCTACATCGTTCGTTAAATCCCATAACGGACCATGTCCGCCAGGGTAAAAGATGCCATCATACTCATCGCCTACAATTGTGGATAGCACATTAGTTTCTGATAAATTCTTTTGTAAAATTTCATCTGCTTTAAATCGTATAACTGCCGGAGTTTGATTTTCTGGCGTATCACTTGAAGGGTCTATAGGTGGCTGCCCTCCTTTCGGAGAGGCAATTGTAATGGAAGCACCTGCATCTATAAATACATAATAAGGTGCTGCAAACTCTTCTATCCAAAAGCCTGTCTTTTTTCCTGTGTTTCCTAATTCGCTATGCGAAGTTAATATCATTAGAATTTTCATTTTTTTTATTTTTTAGTTTTATACTTCTACTATCATTTTTCCAATGTTGTCACCTTCGAATAAACCCAGCAATGCAGCAGGTAATTTATCAAAGCCTTTTACAATGGTTTCTTTATATTTTAATTTACCTTCTTTTATCCATGCAGCTAATTGCTTGCTACCTTCACTAAATTGACTTTGATAATTGCTAACTATAAATCCCTGCATTAATACACTTCTGGTTAATAACATTGGTTGGAGTCTGGGGCCCATTGGTATTTCTGTGCTATTGTAAAGCGCAATTTGTCCGCATAATACAATTCTTGCATGGAAGTTTATATTGCTTATTACTGCATCCGAAATCTCGCCACCTACATTATCGTAATAGATATCTACCTCATTTGGACAAACATCAGCAATAGCTTTTTTTAGATCAGTGCAAGTTTTATAATTGATCACTTCATCAAATCCAAACTCTCCTTTTAAGAGTGCAATCTTTTCTTCGCTACCAGCTATCCCAATTACACGACAACCATACAGTTTAGCTAGTTGACCAACAACAAGACCAACTGCACCAGCGGCGCCAGACACCACAACAGTTTCACCTGCTTTGGGTTTGCCAATATGCATTAATCCAAAATAGGCAGTAAGGCCAGGCATGCCTAAAATTCCCAAGTAATAGCTTGCTGGCGCAATGCTTGTATCTATTTTTATTATTTCGGTTGCTGATACAATACTGTATTGCTGCCATGGAAGATTACCTGTAACAAGTTCATTTTCTTGAAAGTGAATGGTTTTGCTTTTCACTACCTTCGCTATTACGCCACCTGTAATTGGCTTTCCAATTTCAAATGGAGGGGCATATGATTTAGCATGATTCATACGGCCTCTCATATATGGGTCTACCGAAAAAAACATCGCCTCTAACAATACTTCATTGTCTTTTATTTCCTCCAATTCAAAATCCTTGGTTTCGAAATTTTCTAAAACTGGAATTCCTTTTGGTCTGCCTGCAAGTATTATTTGTTTAGTTGTCATAGTATTTAAAATATTTAGTGATTAACCTTTTAAATGTGCTTCAGAAGTAATTGGGATATTTAGGACCTTTGAGATCAAGCAGTTTTTTTCTGCATCTTTTGTGATTGCATTAAAATTATCAGCCGTAATATCCTTTATTAAACCTGTAATGGATAAATGAATATTTGTAATATTTAAACCTTCCATTGTTAAAGAAGCTTCAGTATCCAATGATGCTGGACTTATATTTCTCTGAGTGAGCACGGAAGCCACAGCCATCGTAAAGCATCCAGCATGAGCCGATGCCAATAATTCCGCTGGGTTTGTTTCTGGTGCCCCATCTTTTAACCGTGTTTTAAAACTGTAGTCAGTTTGTTTTAAAATATTTCGTGCTTTGTTAAATGATCCTTTGACTTTATTTAGGTTACTTTCCCAGTGTGCTGTTCCTTTGCGTATCATATTGCTTTTTTAAATTATTATGTTTATTCCAAACTTTAAAACGGATCACTTAATTCACTTACCCTGATAAGTTTTTTATTTACAAATTCATGGATACCCAATTCTGAAAGCTCTCTTCCATAACCTGAACCTTTGGTACCGCCAAAGGGTAAATCAGCTTGTGTCCACGTAGGATGATTAATAAAAACCATTCCTGTATCAATTTGGTCGGCCACTCGTTTACCTCTTTCAATATCTTTTGTAAATACTGAGCCACCTAACCCAAATGGCGAATCGTTGGCTAAATCTATAGCCTCTTGTTCATTTTTAACAGTAAAAAAAACGGCCACAGGTCCAAAAAATTCTTCGAAGTAAACTGGATTATCAGGTAGCATGTTGGTGAGAACAGTAGCTTCCATATAGGCACCCGATCGATCAACTCTTTTACCTCCCAATAAAATTTTAGCACCTCCATCAACGGCTCTCTTTACTTGGTCTGCTATTTTAATGGCCGCTTCTTCACTACTCAAAGGTCCTAATTGTGTACTTGCTTCAAAAGGATTACCAATAACCAAATCAACTAGTTTATTTTTTAGTTTTTCAAAAAACTCCTCTGCAATATTTTCAACTGCAATAAATCGTTTTGAAGCAATACAGCATTCTCCATTGTTGTTGATTCTGCCTACTACTGCCCATTCAACTGCTTGGTCAATATCAGCATCTTCCAATACAATAAATGCATCACTACCTCCTAATTCCAAAACAGATTTCTTTAAATGCTTCCCAGCCTCCATGGCTAAACTTGCGCCTGCTGCTTCACTACCAGTAAGTGAAACACCTTTTATTCTTGTATCAGCTACCATTTCAGAAGCTCTTTTGCCAGATACAAGCAAATTGGTGTAAAGCCCAAGCGGTGCGCCTGCTTCTAAAAATAGCTCTTCGATGGCAATAGCACATTGCGGAACAATGGATGCATGTTTTATAAGTATGGTATTGCCTACCATAATGTTTGGAGCAGCAAAACGTGCTACTTGATAAAAAGGAAAATTCCAAGGTTGTACACCAAGCAATACACCAATTGGAGTATGTCTTATCAACGCTTGTCCATGAATTGGATTCAGTATTTTATCCTGTAAAAAAGCTTCAGCATTATTGGCATAATAATCAAATATTTCAGCACTTAGTTTGATTTCTCCTTCGGCCTGAGAAACTAGTTTACCCATTTCAAGGGTTATTAATTTGGCTAGGTCTTTCTTTTTTTTGCGTAATAATCCTGCTACATTATGTAATAAGGCTGCTCTTGTTGAAAAGGGTGTTTTTCTCCAAGTTGCAAATGTTTCCTCCGATGTTGCAATGGATTGTTCAATTGCAGTTTCAGACATTTCTTCAAAAATTTGAACAACTTCATTGGTAGCAGGATTGGTGCTTTGTATTGACATATTTTGTATTTAAGGCATTTGTGATAAGACTTATAAATGTTTTGGTGCTCTATCGGCTTCGATGCACCATAGTAGTTCTTTAATTAAATTTGCAGCTAGTTTGTCTGAATTTAACTTATCCATCGGTTTCCCATATTCATCATATGCTTTCTCTACTGTAGGCACCGAAAACATTGCAGGAATGGTCCATGCCATCATTTTCCAAAGTGTAAATTGAAGTGAGACCAATGCTTGATTGCCAGCAAATGGTCCTGAGGAAACTGTTGCTATTGCTATGGGTTTATGTTTCCATTCTTCATAGAGTAGGTCAATAGCATTTTTTAAACTTGCTGGATACCCGCCGTTGTATTCTGGTGTAACGATTATAATTCCATCAGCGGACTTAATTTTTTCTGCAAATTCTAAAATTTTTTTAGAAGGGTTTTGAAGTGTTTTTAAGGTTCCATCAAAAATGGGAAAGTTATATTCTTTTAAATCAATTATATCTGCTGTTGCCAGTTTGTTTTCAGTAAGATAATTTTGAAAATAAAGCGAAACGTTATGACTTTTTCGCCCTTCTCTAACGCTAGAGGAAATGATTGCAATGTGTCTCATAATTATCCTTTTTATAAATCGAGTAAATATTTTTTAAGACTCTTACACTTATTTTGGTTAAGCTATTTTAGTTATTATGTAGTCATTAAACTCAAAAATTGGTTGAAGTTGAGGGTTTTCTTTTTTGACAAGATGCTTGTTTAAGATTTATTTTTATTACTTGTCCATTAGTAAATCTCTCATAGATTTTACTTTGTTGTGGTCAGCAACAAGTAAGGTGTGCTGTGCTTTTATCATCGTTTGTTGATCGGTATTTAGATTCTCTGTTTCGTTTTCCAACGCTTTTTTGTAAGTATCTTTAGCTATGTCCTCACCATATTCGCATGAGTTGAGTATGGCTTTGCGGTCATTACCCGTAAGAGCTGCTTTTACATCCATCCACACACGGAAAAATTTTCCAGATGTCATTGTGCCTTCAGCTGATGTGCCTCCTAATTTAGTTACTTCAGTTTTTAATTCTTGATTACATTTTTTGCTAGTTGAACTGAATTGAGCAAACAGTGTTTTTAAATCTTGTTCGTTGGTTTCTTTTGCTGCTGTTTCATAACCTTCAATTCTATCGTTGTTGATAGTGATGAGTGTGTTTAACACTTCGATTGTTTTTTTGTTTTCCATTTTGTTTGTTTTGTATTTTTGTTATTTAAAAAAATTTTAAGAGATTGTTTGTTGGAATTATTTTCTGATTAAACAGTTATTTCACCTTCTTTTCCTCTAACTAAATTTGTTCCTATTGCAACTGATGTTACCATTTTTAAAAAGTTTATCATTCGATTTCCATCTGTATCCCAATAGTAAGCCTTTAGAGGAGTTACTTTAATAATTGAAATATTCGGATCGTTCTTTCCTTCCTTAAACCATAGTTTAGCAATAGGTGTCCATAGTTCATCAATTTTCATTTTGTCTAAAATTATTTCTGCTTCTCCGTTTACAACCATGTAGCTACTTTTAGCTGGGTGAGAAAAAAATAATTTCACAACGTTGTCTGATGCAATGGCTTTGTTTTTATCGCTACTCTTTTCGCTGAAAAACCAAATGTTTCCTTGGTCACAAACTTTTATTGCACTCATTGGTCGGCAAGTAGAGCCATCATCTGTTTTTAATTCGGTGCAAAAAAGGCACACTGCAATTTCATTCACCAAACTTTTAAGTTTGTCAATGCCTTCTTTGTTGATTAAATTTTCAGTATTATTCATTTTGTTTTTTGTTGAAAGATGATATGATATATTAAATTGATATAGATATGAATGGATATTCAAGGGCCTTTTTGTAATGCTATAATTATTTCAATTGACCATGCTTTTGTGCTAAGGGTTAAATATTCTATCGATGTTTTTTTTTCTAAATATGCAATTGTATTTTGAGTACGTTAATTAAAATATCGTTGTAGGTTATTCCATAATCAAAACATGTTTTTTTTGTTTTGTTGTTCATTTTATAGAGTTTTTATTTGGATGCAACTTTTCATGCAACAAAAGTGAGACTATTTAATAAGGTGTGTATTACACAATTGCTTTGAATAATTACATCATTTACGATTATAAAAAATTGTAACTGTAATGTGTTAAGTATATGGTTATATTACTTAGTAATGTAGCCCCATTTTATTGGCATTTAATTTATCAATGCCTCAACACAGTGAAGCAAAGCATTCATTGTTTTAGTGTGGCTTTGTGTGTAAGATAAAAAAATGACATTCTGTTAAATTCCTTATATGTACATTTATCTACTATTGTATTTTCTGCTAAAGTCTTAGAAAAAATTTCGTCTGTTGTAATATCAATATGCGTTTATTCAATGATTGAACAACTATTTCAAGAAGCAATTGTTTTATACTTTTCGTCTATTATATTCTTGTTATGGAAGCCAGTCCAAACTGTATACTTCTAGGTTCCAATCTCTTAATTTTCCCAATATTAATTAAGTCGCTCCTCCTTTTTTTTCTTCTTTGTTTTCATATAAATCATCGGCACCTATGTATTTTAATTTTTTCAAATCGCAAGAGTTGTAGTTACCTGAGTTTATAATATTGTTTGTTCGCTTGTATTTTCTTGTAAGCAATGATTACTAAAAGTTTTGGCGCTTGGCGAATAAGCGGATTTAGAAGCACTAAACTGTCCGCCAGCACTGAACTTGATACGAAGAACAAAGCTTCATTTAACCACTGAACCGCCAATTTCTTGTAGGTGCTGTTATAGCCAGTTATATTCATTCGCTATCAAAAAGTCTCTGTATCATTTTGTTGTTAAAATTTGCTTAGTTCAATGCAATACCCACGACAAATCCTACCCAAGGTTTATTAGTCTATATCCATATCTTTCTATCAGGATTCATAAGATAATCTTATCCTACAGCTAATCCAAAACTCGCTACGTTTGATTCTATAAAACCAGCAATTCCTGTCTGAATTATCATTCCATTGTATTCATCGGTCCTCTTATTCTGGGTGGTAAAGGGACTGATTAGTGTAGTACCTGGACCTGCAAAAACCCCAAAGTCGAATCCCCGGTTACTAATTTTATGATAACTCCTGCCCAATGGATCCTTTTTGCTCATTATATGGTAGTAGTCATACCTCCAGCCAACATATAAAGCCATGTTTAAGTCTGTTGTCAACTGTGCAGGTAACCCGTAAACAGATGGGCGGTATTTTAAAATAATTGAAGTTATATCAACATCAAGACTTTGCTTCTTAAAAACCATCGGGTTAAATATAAGACTGTCAGTTGTTTTATTTAAAGGGATAGTCATAAATTGTTTTTTACCTGGTTGTCGTTTTATGTGTTGATATATATCTATCTTTTCATCTGTAACATCTAAATAAACACCCTGGGCTTTTATAGTATCAGATTTCAATTTGTAATATCCACTGTTCAAACCATGAAGGGAAGCTTTTTCCAATGTATTGCAAGAAGCGAAAACTCCAATAACCCAAATTGCAATAACAATGTATTTACAACTTCTATTAATAAATAAACCGAATAATTTAAAGTGTTTCATTTTATCAAATTCTCTATTAATAATTCGTTTGTTTAAAAATAAAGTTGGAGTTCATAATTGGCTATAACGTTTTGGCGCTTGGCGAAGAAGCGGATTTCGAAGCACTAAACTGTCTGCCAGCACTGAACTTGATACGAAGCACAAAGCTTCATTTAAGCACTGAACCCGCTTTTTTGCCAAACGCCTGTTATGCCTTCGTTGTTCTTCGTTGTTTTTTAAATTCAATTGTTTAGAATTACATTAACCAATCAATGTTTTTATATTTATCTTTCATTTTGTCCCAAAATCCGTTACTCCAATCCATAACTACGGCTGGTTGCCAATCGCCAGGAAAGTCTTTGAAAATTGCTTCCACCATTTTATTTCCGTGTCCTTTTATTGGTGAGTTTATATCAAAAAAGTCAATTGTCTTATAGTCTGTACTGTAAAGAATTTGAATACCAATAGCTGTATCGTGGTTCATATGTGTAATAGGAACTTTTGGTCTGTTAGGATAATTTTCACTGGAAGCAGAAAGAGATTCGTCTGATATTCTTATAAATTTTAAAAAGTCCAAGTCAGCAAGATTTTTAGCCATACTAACTATTTCTGTCGGTAGGTCTTTCACTTTGGTTATTACCCAAACTTGTTTTCCATTTTCGTTGTAGGTCAAAAATTCCTTTTCAAATTCTTTTCTTTTCATTCTTTTGTCTTATTGTTTCCATTTGAATACATCACTAATTCGGCAACTCTAAAAGCTGTCATTGAATAACCAACTTGGTTTTCGATATTTTTTTTCAATGAGTCAAATTCCTTTTGTTTGATTAAATAGTCGCAAAATGCTAAATACTCCAAATATGTGTTACAGTTGCCAATTCTATTGTCGTAAGGTTCTTGATTTGTCAAATAACGATAAACTCTACTGTCCCAAATAGCAAAATTGTCTGGGTCGATAAAATGCAGTAGTTTAGTTGTTCCGACCAATGAATTATTTAAAAGTCCTTTGAGTAAAACCAAATTGTCAACGGTCAACTTTCTGCCTCCTTTTGCTTCATTCAAGATTTGTAAGGCTTCTTCAAAGTTGTCTGAACGGAAGTCAAAAATTGTTGGCATCCATCCATAAGTGAAGTTAATTCCAATTGTTAAGTTGTGTCGAGTAATAGTCTTTAATTCGTTGAAATATTTTAAAAATTCGGGATAAGAAATGTAATCTGATTGTCTTTTAATTTCAAAGTTATTCCCGTCCCGAAAGAACTTGTCAAGTGGTATATTTTGTTTAAAAGTATCTATCATTTTCTTGTTTACAGTGTCGTTTTACAATGTGCATTGTCCTGAAATTAGTTGACTCATTTTTACGTTTTCTACAGTGGGATAAGTTGCCTGTGTTTGACGTTTTGAGATTATTGA
>JBIIJQ010000085.1:0-12604 GCA_044233655.1 Chitinophagaceae bacterium
GGTTAGCTCAAGCATTTGTAATAGGGAAAGAATTTATTGGTTCAGATAGTGTGGCTTTGGTCCTTGGCGACAATATATTTTATGGTAGTGGATTAGGACGACAGCTTCAAGCTCTTAGAAATGTTCAGGGAGGCTATGTATTTGCTTATCCTGTTTCAGATCCAGAACGATATGGAGTGGTAGAATTTGATGCTAATCAAAAAGCCATTTCAATTGAGGAAAAACCATTCCATCCAAAATCGAAATATGCAGTACCGGGGCTCTATTTTTATGATAATTCTGTAGTTTCGATCGCTGAAAACATTACACCATCTGCCCGAGGCGAATACGAAATCACCGATGTAAATCGTGTTTACCTTGAAAAAGGGCAATTACATGTCTCTATTTTAGACCGAACAACCGCATGGCTAGACACAGGTACTTTTGACAGTTTACATGACGCATCCGAATTTGTACGTGTAATTGAAAAAAGACAAGGAACAAAGATTGGGTGTATTGAGGAAGTAGCATACAGAATGGGCTATATTAATCAAGAAAAACTATTGGAACTGGGTTCTAAATTGAAAAAAAGTGGTTATGGTGAGTATTTATTGAATTTACCTCTATAATATAATGATTTTTTTAATTATTTTCGCCCTTTAGCTATGGAGAATAATTATTATGCACATCCTACCGCAGTTGTAGATGAGGGTTGTAGCATTGAAAAAGGAGTTAAAATTTGGCATTTTAGTCATATTATGCCAAATTGTACAATTGGAGAGAATTGCAATATTGGACAAAATGTAGTCATTTCGCCAGAAGTTGTACTTGGCAAAAATGTTAAAATCCAAAACAATGTATCTATTTACACTGGTGTAACTTGTGGAGATGATGTATTTCTAGGTCCTTCATGTGTATTTACTAATGTAACTAATCCTCGAAGTGGGGTTAATCGTCGTGGTCAATATGACAAAACACATGTAGGAAATGGAGCCTCAATCGGAGCAAATGCCACTATCGTATGTGGCCATGATATAGGTAATTTTGCTTTTATAGGCGCCGGTGCAGTGGTAACTAAAAATGTTCCCGCTTATGCACTTTTAGTTGGTAATCCTGCTCGTCAAATAGGTTGGATGAGCGAATATGGACATAGATTACAATTCAATGCTGAAGGAATAGCAGTTTGTGAAGAAAGCAACCAAGAATATAAATTAGAAAATAATATAGTAACACGAATAAAATAACCATGGGAAAAATAAAATTTGCAGTAATAGGTTGTGGTCATATAGGTAAAAGACATGCCGAGATGATTTCAAGAAATGTGGAATCAGAATTAGTTGCTTTGGTGGATGTAAAGGCAAAAGAAAAATTAGGTATCGAATCTTATAATGTACCTTTTTTCTCATCAATTGAAGAGTTGCTAGCTTCAGATTTAGCCAACGATATTGATGTTATCAATATCGCATCCCCTAATGGATTTCATGCTGAACACGCACTTTTAGCGTTAGATGCTCAAAAACATATTGTAGTTGAAAAACCGATGGCATTGAATAAACAAGATGCCGAAAAAGTCATTTTCAAGGCATTGCATTTACATAAGCAAGTGTTCGCAGTGATGCAAAATAGATACAGTCCTCCAAGTGTTTGGATTAAAGATATCATAGATTCTGGCAGATTAGGCAAAATATTCATGATGCAATTAAACTGCTATTGGAATCGCGATGATCGCTATTACAAAGCAGATAGTTGGCATGGGAAAAAAGATTTAGATGGTGGTACATTATTTACACAGTTCTCCCATTTTATTGATTTAATGTATTGGTTGTTCGGAGATATTCAAAATGTCAATTCACGATTTGAAAATTTCAATCATAGCCATTTGACAGAGTTTAAAGAAGATAGTGGTGTGATTAATTTTGAATTTGTGAATGGTGGCTTAGGTTGTTTAAACTTCTCCACGTCGATATGGGATAAGAATCTTGAAAGTTCGATGACTATTATCGGCGAAAATGGAAGTGTAAAAATTGGTGGTCAATATATGGATAAAGTAGAAGTATGTCATATCAAAGACTATACAATGCCTGAGTTAGCACCTACAAATCCAGGAAATGATTATGGAGCCTATAAAGGAAGTGCTGCAAACCATCATTATATAATTGAAAATGTTGTAGATGTATTAAAAAATAGAGCAACTATTACAACAAATGCATTAGAAGGATTGAAAGTAGTAGATATCATTGAGCGGATGTATAATTAATTACACTTATAGTGAACAACAAATCTGTCAATATTATTTTGCTTGTAATTTCACAAGCTATTAATGTTGTTATCCTATTTATTTTCACCCCTTATTTAGTAAGAGCGTTACCAAAACAAATATATGGTTCTTATTCACAAGTTTTATTTATAACTGAATTTTTTAGTATTGCAACAACTTTTGCAATACTTCAAATTGCCATGATGTTTTTTACAAACAATCAAAAAAACATAAATAATAGCTTTAAAACCATAATTACATTTACAATTATTGCAGGATTCGTTGGAATGATACTTTCATTTATTTTTTCATTCATCGCTCCAGGACTTTTTGAGAATGCAATGCTTGGAAATTTATTGAAAATTTTTTCAATAAGTCTTTTAGGCTCTAAGCTTAATATGGTATTAAACCAAGCATTGATAAGAATTGAAAAAACAAAATTCATATTATTTTTATCAGTAATTTCTAATCTCGTCAAACTTATACTTGCAGTTTATGTAATTAGAAAATATGAATCAATTGAATTAATGTTATTGATTTATGCCCTTGAACCTATAATATGCTCTCTAATACAATTAGCACTTTTATATAAAAAAGGGTATTTAACTGGATTATTCGATTCAACCATTTTTAAAGAAATAATCAAAATTGGCCTTCCATTATATTTTGTTGAAATACTAGGCTCATCTTATACCTACATAGCGGGCTTCATAATTAGTATAAATTTAAACGAAGAACAATATGCAATCTATAGGAATGGCAGTGTAGAACTGCCAGTTATAGGTACCATTTATGGTACAATTTCTCTCATTTTCATGGGTGATATGCTTAAAAATATTCAAGACAATAACTTTAAACTTGTAGCTGCAACTAAGAAAAAAATCATATCCTCCACAGTCATAATTTTATTTCCAATAGCCATATTTTTCATTTACTTCAGTAAAGAATTTATTGTATTATATATGTCTGAAAAGTACTTAGATAGCTATATTGTATTCATGATATTCTCTGCAGCATTGTTGATTAGATTTCAAAACTATACTGATATATTAATTTTGATGAAGAAGTCGAGATATGTACTAATTAGCTTTTTTACGTTTATAATATTTAATACATTATTGAATTTGATATTATCGAAATTTTTTGGAATTTTCGGATGTGCATTCGCTACAATATTTAGTGTATATATTTTAGCATTCATGCAATTGCATATAACAATTAAAAAATTAAATGTTAGCTATTCTGATTATATTGATTTTAAATTAATTTTCAAAGTACTGTTTGTGTCCTTTTTATTAATTGGACTATTTAAAGTTGTCTTTGTATTTTTTGAAATAAATTATCTTATCTCTTTTATTTCAGCAGGTGCAATCACAATTCCCACTTTAGTATTATTTTTTCTTAAATACAAATATGTGGAATTAACTCCTTTTGAGAATATTTTAAAAAAAGTACCATACATTGGAAACAAAATTTTAATCTTTTTAAAATGATCATTTTACTTCAAAAAATTTTCAAAAGGATACTCAAGGTATTAAACTCAAGGTATTATCTCGACCTTCCTCATTCGATATTATTTACAAATTATTTTTTTCAAAAAATATTTAAAATACACAGCAATATTCCTCACCCGGTTCATTATACAAGTAGTATATCTGGATATGACAATATCAAGTTCAACAAAAAAGATATAAGCATATTAAATAGTTTTGCGGTAAGTGGTGGTTGTTATTTTGGCATAGCAAATGGCTCAACATTAGAAATAGGTGATGGCACAATTTGGGCATGGAATATAAATATTCAAACAGTAAATCATGATTTCATTCATAGAGATCAATATATCTTAAAATCAGTGAAAATTGGGAAAAATTGCTGGATTGGTGGTAATGTAACAATACTTCCGGGTGTAGAATTAGGTGATAATATTACTATTGGAGCCAATAGCGTTGTAAGCAAATCATTCCCTTCTAATGTTGTAATTGCAGGTGTTCCGGCAAAAATTATCAGAGAATTAAATAACCTATAGTGAAGATGAAAAAATTACTTATACTTGCAAATAGGCCTTTGCATACTGGCCCAAGAATGATTAGGGAGATTGAAACATTTAAAAATGATTTCGAAATTATCACTATTGGCAAAACGCCCTTAAAAAACAATCAGTTTAAATTCACGAATATTGATGAATTAACGCCATTTGTATTCAAAGTAATCAATGCCATTTTCCGAAAATTATTTTTTTTCAACATACTTAAATCACCCGTTGAACTATACCCAAAAATTAGATCATATATAATTCAAAACAATATTGATATTGTAATTACTCATGAACCTGTTTATCTTCCATGCTTATTGAGAATAAAAAAAACAAAAGGAATAAAAATCATTTACAATGCACATGAGTATCACCCTTTAGAATTTGAAGACCAACCTAATTGGCTTAATACATTTGGCCGTTACTTTAGTAAAATTTATTCTGACTGTTTAAAAAATATTGATTTGCTTATAAATGTATGTGATGGTATAGCTGAAAAATGTAAAAAAGAATTTGGAGTTGATTCAACAGTAATTCCAAATGTTGCACTTTATTCAGATATTCCTATTCATGATAATATCAACACTCCTATAAGACTGATTTACCATGGAGGAGTAATGAAATCCAGAAAGAATGAAGAAATGATAAAAGTAGCTGAAATATTAGGTAACTCATATGAATTAGATATTATTGCTGTCGCTCTTCCAAGTGAAAAATTATATTTTGATGAAATTACACAATTAGCAAATAAAACAACAAATGTAAAAATTTTACCCCCAGTAAGTTTTAATGACATTGTACCTACAATCAATAAATATGATATAGGTATTTTTTTATTACCTCCTACAAATTTCAATTACACTCATGCATTGCCTAACAAATTATATGAATTTATTCAAGCTAAATTAGCCATTGCAATCTCACCTTCGCCAGAAATGAAAAAAGTAGTGGAACAATATAACCTAGGGGTTGTTGCTGATGATTTTACACCTGAAAATTTAGCCCAGAAAATTAAAGACTTGACTCGTGAAAATATATTATTTTACAAAAATAATTCAGTTGTAACATCAAAAATAGAAACTGCTGAAAAGTATCAAATAATTTATTTAAATGCATTAAATAGACTTTTTGAATAATTTATTTTTTTATCAATCTCAATACATTTTTCTTTTTTCCTTTTAGATTTGAATATTCTATAATAATCGAATAAAGCCCATTAGAAAAACTCGAAACATCAAAAGTTTGTAATGACTTAGCCGACTTTCCTTTTTCTACCACATTACCCCATGTGTCTACAATGGTATACTGCCAATATGCACCATAATTTTCATTGATCAATATGCTTGTAGTGTTATGAGCCGGATTTGGATACAAGTTGATCAATTCCGGGAAATCAATTACTATTGAATTAGACTGATACTCACATCCTGCGCTATCAATTATGATTACATAATAAGATCCATCACCATTGATATTAATATTATTTTTCGAAATTGAATCTATGATTATGCCATCCTTATACCATAATTGTTTGTATGGAGACGGGGTTACACTCAATCGTTTGAAATCAGTTGTCAAGATAGGTGAAAAATCTATAAATGGCGCTAGTTGCTCTGCTTGCTGCATGTTATACATACATCCTGTAGCATCCACAGCATTGATAAAGTAATACTCTCCAGATAACGCGTTCCAGTATGAGGTACTATTATATAACACAAGAGTATCTTGTTTATTATCTAAATTATAATAAACACTCCATGGTGCTTGTCCTTGGGCGCTAAATTTCATTGCATGTACTTTGTCATCACAATTAGGCGTGATAGAATCGATACTGATTTGAATTGGAACATGATTGATATCGAGTGTTGTATTAATGGAATCCACACAACCTAATGCGTCGAATACATAGAATAACTTGTAAGAACCATTGGATACATTATAAGCTAGTTGATGAGTAACATTCAAGGTGTCGTAGGGTAAATTGTCCTTGCGATAGACTAAGTTTAATTGGGACTGTCCTGTAAATGATAATTGAATGGCAGTGCTATCCAATGAACAATTATATGTAGAATTTATACCTGTATATTCAAATGGATTATAATTTGCTTGGTAAGAATTATTCAACACTAGTTCACATCCTACTGAGTCTTTGATAGAATTGAGATAGTAAGTTCCATTGGTTAAATAGAAAGGTGTTGCATTTTGATTTGTGTAAAGAATGGAAGGAACATTGTTATAGGTATAATGTAAACTATAAGGTTTTAACCCACTCAATATATTGATTGAAGTTGACATTTTGCCCGAGTCGCATGCGATAACATATGGCGAAATCCCTCCAGTCAATGCAGGAAAATTGATATGTATGGTATCAGAAATTACTTTGGTACATTTTAAATCAGTCACAGACTGAATGACATAATCGCCAGATGGCAAGTAAATGCTCGTAAATGGATTGACTGAAATTTGACTGAAGATCGTTCCTCCGTTAAGATTTTTGTATTGAATAGTCCAAGGTCCATCACCTGAAAAAGAGTAATCTATTTTTACTTTATTGGAATCACAATTGTAAGAAGTATTCGTTTTTTGAATGGTGAGTGGAGTATAGAAATTAGACGTTATTTGATTAAATGGAACATAACAAGGAGCATTGTCACTTACTTGTACAAATTGATAAATGCCATTGGGTAAATATATCGATTCATTAGGATCGATTGTATTGATAGAAGTAAGTATACTTGTTGCAGTATTAATATATTGTATATTCCAAGGTGCGAGTCCTTGCAGCGATAAATTTACACGTAGTTTGTTGGAATCACAATCGTATGATTGCGAAGTAATACTAGCTGCAATAGGAGTGTAATTAATAAAAATGGAAGTATTAAACCATTGTCCACAGCCAGTTAAATCATAAATAGAATTTATAGTCCAATTACCATTCGAGAGGAATAGACTTGGAGTTGGATCAGACGTAATTTGAGTAAATTGATTACCAATACCATCTTGATACAAAATAGTCCATGGGGCATTGCCAGTGAGTGCAAAATCGTATCGATATTTGTTAGAATCACAATCGTATAGTTGTTGAGAAATGGTTGCTGAAAAAGTTTGATAATTGAACGTATAAACCTGATTAATGGATTTATTACATCCCGTTGCATCTGTTACATTTAGAAATTGGTAAGTTCCATTTGTCAAAAATAAATTAACGCTTGCAGATGCAGTATTGATTTGCACTGGAGCGCCATTGTAAGTGTAATTGATGATCCAAGGTGCATTGCCTTGCAGGTTGAAATGAACGAGTGTTTTGTTGCTATCACAATTATAAATAGGAGTAGCAATATTGATGTTTAATATGTTGTTATCAATAATTAAATTTTGATTCAAGTTGATTTTACAATTTTTTGAGTCAGAAATAGAACTAATTGTGTAATCTCCATTTATGATTTTTTTATCTATTGAGAAGCCTGAAGATATCAAAGTGTCATAAAGAAATGTGCTATTATTAATTGTATGTATTGTAAACGGCAAAGTTCCGTTTAATGAAAAATTGATTAATGTAGTATCAGTATTACAGATGTAACTTTCAGATATGCTGTTTAATATAAGTTTAGTATCTTTTGTAAAGTTTACCGGTTTGACTTTGAAACCTAATACTTGATTAGAATCAAGTAAGTTTTTAATTGTATAAATTCCTTCATCAAGTAATGTGATAGACATTGAATCATTTATACTTGAATATGTTGAAACAAAAGTGTCGTTTTTTAATAAATCAAATTGATATGGCTTTTTACCTATAAATTTAATTTTTAGTATGGCTGAATCTGATTTGCAATTTTCAGTAAGTTTCAATTCTGCCTTTGGCATTTTTTTTACTCTAGTAAAAAAGGTGTCTAATGATTCGCATGGGAATCTATGAGTTGAAAAGTTATAAAAAAAAGAAGTATTAGGCAAGTATTCTGGGGTGTTAAAATAGTTTTGAGTTGTATGTATAGAGTTTTCTTCACTCATGTGTTGTACAGGATCATTACTGCCATATGAAAATAAATATTGCGTGGGTTGATTTTTAATTGTTTTTTTCAATGAGTCAATAGGATGCCCAGAAAAAAGGCCATCAAAATGGAATTGTTCAGGATTATATACATAAGTCAATTCATTGAAATTGATACTATACCCAGAAGCTACTTGAGCGGCATCAGGCTCACTTTGAATTGCACTAAAAAAAGCACCCCAAGAGCCAGCAGATAATCCAAGAATAATTACTTTATCATATTTAGTTTTTAAGTATTTAGTCAATGCTATAATTTGAATATATCCATTTGCAGCCCAATTTTTATTAATAATATTTGTTTTTTCATTTAAAGCGTTATAGCTCATTTTTTTTCTGACATTGGGGGAGACCGTTGTCCATATTGACATGAAGTCTTCGTTAGGTCTAACATAAGTGTAAACATCTCCATAATTTTGACAAAAATTTGCAATAGTGCAAACTGAATTATGATAATTGGACGGATTGTAAATACTGATAGCTGTGGATTGATTTACACCAGAACCTGGAATTATAATTAAAGCAGTTGAATTATCTTGATATGCATAATTCTTATAAAAAAATACTGAAGAAGTATCTTGATCAATATTGAAATTTAATTTATTGGTATGAAAGTAGTTTGATGCTCCTCCCCATGAAACATATCCTGTAAATTCAATTTCATTTAGTGGTTGAATAGTATCGTAAAATTTTATTTTATCATGTGATCCATAAAATTGAGGAGTAGAAAAAGGGAATAAGTTGCTGATTAAATTTGATTCATCAATTGTATTTTTTACTTCATCTAAATACTGATATTGAGTATCAATTCCACTATAATAAGCTAAAATAAATTCATTGTATTGGTTAGTTTGAACCTGACAAAATGAAGAGGTGAAAAATGTAAGGGATACTATAAGTAAAAATATTTTTTTTTTCATAGGATTAAATATGCAATATACCGATTTTTCTATAAAAATGAATACATTTGTTAAAAAAATTACATGACAAAAAGTATATTTTTTTCAGTATTATTTTGCCTAATATTATTTGAGAAAGTAGGTGCTCAAATATCAAAGTCAGATAGTATATTTTTAAATTCAATTTTTCAAGAGAATACATATGTTTCATATTGGAACAAACCAGGTACTTGGTTTACTAATCATGAGGTGACTTCAATTAATGATATGTATAATCAAATTGACAGCAACTTTAAATTTAATAATTCGGAATTTGTTGATTGTTATAAAAATATAAAAATAGAAAGTGAATTGTTATTTGATTCTGCTATCAACACTACGTTTAATGATTTTGAATTTGTAAATAATGTTGTTTTGTATGGAATAAATAACCCATTTGTCAAAGTAAAATTTTCACTTAACAATAAATCGGCTTATACATATTCAGTTTTAGATTCAGCTACATCTAATAATCAAACATGTAAAACTGCTTTTATTATTATATCTGGTACAGGTGTCAATATGATGACTGATGTCGTGAAAGGATTAGGTTATCATAATATTCATTGTTATGTTAAAAATCATTTACTTCAGTATGGAGATGTTTATACCATGAGTTCTCCTAATGAAGATCATAGAGCAATTATTTTTAATAAAAAGAAAATTGGAACTATTACACCTAGTCAGCCAACTTATTTACAAAGCTATCTAAATGCTGCAAACAGGTCTTATGGAGTCAATAGATTAATAGAAACTGTAGCAATGATTAAATTTCTTAAAAGTAAATATGATAAAGTATGTGTACTTGGTTTGTCAACTGGAGGGAAAGTGGCTTTGTGGTCATCCTTAATGGCAGAACCTCATTCGACTTTGGTTTCGGCAGGGTATAGCATTTTGGTTGATAATAATTTACAAACACAACTTGTTAACACATATTCATACGCTAATTTCCTTTTAGATTTTGATAAAGATTCCACAAAGAAGAGAATTTCTGAATTGAAAACTCAATTTTTATTTACGCAGGCAAGCAATGATAATTATTTGGCTCAACTAGAGGTTGATAGTAATTTAACTCAAAACTATTTTCAAGGATTATCTAATGCATCTTTTTTTTATAATTATAATTATCACACTTTTCCTCCTTGTTATGTTTTAGATTCTTTTTTTAATAGGTGCATCAATATGGCCACTTGCAAAGTCAATTATAATGCTAATAAATGTAGAAAAGATAGTCTATTGTTAATTTTGAATTTTTGTGGAGTTCCACCATTTACATATGATTTATCTAAAGATTCAATTACAATAGGAACATATACAACGTCGAGTAATCTTGATTCTATCGTTTTGAATTTAGAAGGTAATTATCAAATCGTAAATGTATTTGATGGAAATAGCAATAAAGGTTTTCCATCTGATACAATACAGTATCATAAACATTCTCAAGTGTTTTCTAATGTAACTCCAATTACTTTTTTATGTGATTCTTTAAAAACTAAAATTGAATTTACTGCACAAGGTGTTTCACCTTGGATGCTTTATTATACAAATAATTTTATACAAGATTCGTTGATGTTATTGAATGATACTACTTATTTAAATGTAGAAAATGGGGCATATATTTTCACTAAGATACAAGATGCAAACACATGTGAATATGAGCTCTATGATTCAGTTAATATCAATTATACAAACTTAACCTATAATCTATCTGTGCCTATTTACAATTGTGATAGCAACAAAACTCAACTTCATTTCGACCTTCAAGGTAATGCGCCATGGATTGTGAATTACACCTTCAATGGAGCACCATTTCAAATCAATACTATTTCGGCTAGCTTCGATTTAATGCTGATAAATGGTATTTATCAATTTCTCAATATAACCGATGCAACAGGATGTAGCAAAACCATTAATCAAGTTTATACGCTCAATTATGAGCCTTTTGCAGCTAGCATTTCGCAACAACTTTATGATTGTGATTCAAATAAATATAGATTAGACTTTGCACTCACCGGCAATGCTCCATGGACTATATCTTATCAAGATGGTATTGGAAATCAATTTAACAAAATTATGTCTGATCCAACACCAAGTCTATACTTCACAAATGGCAATTGGACTATAAATTCTATTACAGATTACACAGGTTGTGTTCAACTATTTAACTTTCCTATTGCTGTTAATTACACCCCTATTGCAGCTAGTATTACTTCGCAATCATACGATTGTGATTCTAACAAACTACGTGTAAATTTATCATTGCAAGGAATCGCACCGTGGAATATACAATATATTAATACTGCAACAAGTATACTTACTTCTATCAATACAATCGATCCTAATGAATCGATATATTTGCCAAATGGTATATATCAGTTTGTGCAAGTAAGTGACAATGCTCCTTGTTATGTTCCACTTAATCAAATAACGTCTAATTTCTATACTCCACTCAACATTCAAAAAACGAATACTTCTTACAATTGTGATTCCAATAAAGTAAAAATTGATTACTCTCTTTCAGGTGATGGACCTTGGACTATTCAATACAAAAATCTTAACGGAGGAACGATCTTCAGTCAAATTTCCTTCAATCCATTTACGAGCATTTACTTGCCATCTGGTGATTATGTCATTCAGTCTGTAACTGATTTAAAATGTACTAATGTAATTTCTGATACCATGCATATCAATTTCCCTGCATTGACTGGAGGAATTTCGCCATTTGTTATCGCATGCGATTCAGGTAAAATGTCAACTTCAATCAATATGTTGAGTGGATTAAAACCTTATAGTTTGCATTATACATATAACAATGTACCTTCCATTCTTTACACAAATCAAAATTCAACTCCTTTCTATTTAATCAATGGAACTTACTATCTCAATTCTATCAAAGATTCAGTAGGATGTGAACTAGTATTGAATAATTCTTATCAAGCAAATTATGATTCGTTTGAATATACAGGTGTAAATTCTACGTATAATTGTTCATTGGATAGCACTGCCATTCAATTATCATTTGCAGGTCAATCCCAATTAAACTTAGTCTATCGCAAGGACAATTTACCCAACGACACCTTGAATGTTACTCATCAACAAGCTTATAATGTATCCAATGGCTCTTACAAGTTATTCTATGTATTCGACGCATTAGGTTGTGTGGATTCCATTAATACAACACTCGATATCAATCATGTTCCAATTCAAATCAGTATCGATTCTATCAAGCCTAATTGTGATGACAAAGTACATGCAATGAAATTTAGCGCCCAAGGACAAGCACCATGGAGTGTTTATTATAATTTAGATAATAAACAAGATACTCTTGTGTTATATAATAGTACCTCATACTG
>JBIIJQ010000001.1:0-135861 GCA_044233655.1 Chitinophagaceae bacterium
GTATTTGCTGACGAAGAAAATTTAAACGAACATTTTTTTTATTTAAGACAACATCATCATCTCCTTCTCGTTGTGCTTCCCATATACCAAAAACAGCTTCTGCTTTCAGCCACTTTTCTGTCACTATTTTATCCAACAGTTTATTGGCATCATTGTATAATTTAGTTGCTTCTATGCCTACTACATTATCATTCAAAATTTCAGGATACTTACCATGCATTTCCCATGTAATGAAAAAAGGAGTCCAATCTATATACGCTCGTATCTCATTTAGGTCATACGCATGCAATGATTGGGTTCCCAAAAAAGATGGTTTTACAATATGGTGATTCTCTTTTGCTACAAATTTTTGTTGTCTTGCATTTTCAATGGTCAAAAAGTTTTTTGCATGTTTACGATTTTGAAAATCCTCTCGTAAGTTGGAATATTCAAGGTTCACATTTTTTAAAAATTCCTCTTTATTTTCATTCATTAAATCACTTACAACAGTGACGCTTCGCGATGCATCCAAAACATGCACTACACCATGTTCATAATTTTCGGCAATTTTGACCGCTGTATGAATACGCGATGTGGTAGCGCCACCTATGAGCAAAGGTATGTTCATATTTCGCTTTTTCATTTCATGCGCTATGTGTACCATTTCATCTAAAGATGGCGTTATAAGACCCGATAAACCAATCACATCAACGTTTAATCGAATTGCTTCATCCAATATTTTATTGGCTGGAACCATTACACCCAAATCAATAATTTCATACCCATTACATGCTAATACAACACCCACAATATTTTTACCTATATCATGCACATCGCCTTTTACTGTCGCCAATAAAACTTTAGGTGCATTGGATGCTTCTCTTTTTTCTGCTTCAATAAAGGGTGTTAAGTAAGCAACACTTTTTTTCATTACGCGTGCACTTTTGACCACTTGGGGCAAAAACATTTTTCCACTGCCAAATAAATCGCCTACAATATTCATTCCGTTCATCAATGGTCCTTCGATTACATCCAATGGTCTTGACGATTGCAAACGCGCTTCTTCTGTATCAACATCAATATACTCCGTAATGCCATGAACAAGTGCATGTGCTAATCGTTTATCGACAGGCTCGTTTCGCCATGCATCATCTTTGACCTGTACTTTTCCTTTGGCTTTTACAGTTTCTGCAAACTGAATCATTCGTTCAGTTGTTTCATTATTATCGTTGTCGATATTGAAAATTACATCTTCACACAATTTTTTTAAAGTAGGTTCTATATCGTCATAAATAACCAATTGGCCAGCATTGACTATACCCATATCCATACCTGCTTTGATAGCATGATAAAGAAAAACACTGTGCATAGCTTCACGTACATGTTCATTTCCTCTGAATGAAAACGACAAATTACTGACACCTCCACTTACTTTGGTCAAGGGCATTCGTCGCTTGATTTCGCGTGTTGCTTCTATAAAGTCTACCCCATAATTATTATGCTCTTCGAGCCCTGTTGCGATAGCAAAAATATTAGGATCAAAAATAATATCCTGTGGTTTATACCCAACTTGTTTGGTAAGAATATCATAGGCTCGTTGACAAATTTCGACCTTACGATCTTTAGTATCAGCTTGTCCTTTTTCGTCAAATGCCATTACAATCACTGCGGCGCCATAGCGTTGACATATTTTGGCTTGCTCTATAAACTTCGCTTCGCCTTCCTTCATCGATATCGAATTCACGATACACTTCCCTTGCACACACTTCAAGCCAGCTTCTATAATCTCAAATTTGCTACTATCAATCATGATAGGAATCTTGGCTATATCGGGTTCTGATTGAATTAAGTTTAAAAACTTAGTCATTGCAAAAACGCCATCTAACATGGCATCGTCCATGTTTACATCCAATACTTGCGCTCCCCCTTCAACTTGCTGACGAGCTACACTGATGGCTTCTTCATACTTTTCTTCTTGTATGAGTCGAGCAAATTTTTTACTGCCGGTTACATTGGTTCGTTCGCCTACATTTATAAAATTAGATTCTGGACGGATTACCAATGGTTCAAGTCCAGAAAGCGTTAAGTATTTATTGTACATATTTTTATATTTTATACCACAAATTCACAAAAACTCTAAAATACACTAAGTTAGAATTTGTATTTCTTTATTTAATTAATCATTCTTTTTATACCCTCTTTAATTTTGGGCACATGAAAATTCACAATAAAACCAAGCCTTTTTTCAGTCATTTTAAGATAACTTAACAATTGTGCTTCCCAAATTGGATGTTTATTTTCCTGCGCTTTCAACTCGACAATAATTAAATCATCAATTACTAAATCTATTCTTAGTCCCTTTTCAATAATCATTTCGTCATAGTGTATATCTATATGTTGTTGGCTCAAATAGGGTATGTTCCTTTTACTAAGTTCATAACAAAAACATTTTTCATATATACTTTCTAACAAACCAGGACCTAATTGAAAATGAATTTTGAAAGCAATATCAACAATTTCTTTTGCTAAAAATTCCTCTCTTTCTGATAAAATTTGATACATAAAATAAATATTAATAATTCTTTTTTGTGCTTCTTTCTGTTTTTGTGGTTCTCTTTATTTATTTACTTTGTGATTCTTTCTGTTTTTGTGCCTTTGTGGTTCTCAAATCATTGTTTCAATTTTCTTGGCGATAAATTTCTCACTGCATCAGCAATACACTTGATATGATCGGGCGTAGTACCACAACAGCCTCCTACAATATTGACCAATCCTTCTTTGGCCCATTCTTCTATAATATGACCTGTTTCATGTGCTTGTTCATCATACTCGCCAAATGCATTGGGCAATCCAGCATTAGGATAGGCACTTACATAACAGCTAGCTAATGCACTCAATTCTTCTATATGAGGTTTCATTTGTGTTGCACCCAAGGCACAATTAAATCCAACACTAATAGGATTCGCATGTTCTACAGAATAATAAAATGCTTCCAGTGTTTGTCCACTCAATGTTCGTCCACTTGCATCAGTAATCGTACCCGATATCATGATAGGTAATTCGATGCTATAATCTGCAAAATATTTTTTTACTGCATAAATAGCAGCCTTGGCATTCAAGGTATCAAATATGGTTTCGATTAAAATAACATCTACACCGCCATCGACTAAACCTTTGACTTGTTCGTAATAGGCCTCCATCACTTCATCAAACGTAACTGCTCTATATCCAGGATTATTCACATCTGGAGACAACGACAAAGTCCTATTGGTTGGCCCAATAGCTCCAGCTACAAATACACCAATACTTTGTTTGCCTTGCTCAGATTCTAAAAATTTCGATACTGCATTTCGGGCACATTTAGCAGCTTCTAAGTTTAATTGATAGCTATAGTCCTGCATATCATAGTCTGCCATCGAAATTCGTTGTGCACTAAATGTATTTGTTTCTAAAATATTTGCTCCTGCTTGCAAATACTTTAAATGTATTTCTTCAATAATGTGCGGCTGCGTGATGCAAAGCATGTCGTTATTGCCTTTTACATCTTTATGCCAATTTTTGAATTGTTCACCGCGATAATCTGCTTCATTTAATTTGTAACGTTGGATCATGGTACCCATAGCACCATCTATCACTAAAATGTGTTGTTGTAGTAATTCGTTTAATGTACTCATTTGCTCAGTTTTTAGCTGAACTTATACTTCGTAACCAATAAACCTAGAGGGAGTTTAAATAGATTTGAGTATTAGTTCATGTTGTTTATTCAGGCCGAACAATAATCAAATCTGCCTGATAGAGCAAAAGTATAACCAAAAATTGAATAATAGGATTTAATCTGATTATTTTTGCTGAATACTTATTTTTAATGAAATTCACCATAGCTTATACGCTGTTATTTTTATATGTAGTTTCAGCTATTGTATTTTGGGGATATAGCCTCCACAAACAAAATAATCTTGTATACAATCTAGAAATAGAAAAGCTCAATTTAAAAAACCTAAACTCATCTTCAGAACAATATAAATTAGAGTTGCATAAAATAGACGACAAAAAAAGAAGACGAGAGAAACAATATTGGGGCGAAGAAACTACGTTTCTATTTGTAATCCTTCTTACTGCAGGTATCGTTTACTATGCTTATTACAGACAACGACAATTAAGCAAATTGCAACAAAATTTCATGTTGAGTGTAACCCATGAGTTAAAAACACCCATCGCTGGAATCAAACTCAATATGCAAACCCTTGAGAAGAGGAAACTGGATGAAGACATTCAACGAAAGCTTATCGTGTCCTCGGTACAAGAAACAAATCGACTCAATGACCTTTGTAATAATATTCTCATAGCAACTCAACTCGAAGATAACAAAAAGGCAATCTATTCGGATATAATTCAATTAAATGAATTGATAGAAGATCAAATAAATGAAATCAAAAATAGATACCCTCAACTTAAGATAGTCTCCAATTTAGAATCAGCTGATTATCAATTCAAGGGGGATTTAACTCTTTGGAAGTTAGTAGTAAGCAATCTATTAGAAAATGCTCGTAAATATTCACCAGTTGAGAAACCAATCGAATTGTCCACCATCAAGCAAAATGGTCACACAATATTTTTTATAAAAGATTCTGGCGTAGGCATTCCTGATGAAGAGAAAAAAAGAATATTTGAAAAGTTTTATCGCATTGGCAATGAAAATACTCGTAAAACGAAAGGAACAGGATTGGGATTATATATTGTAAAAAAAATTGTCAATATGTATAAATATGACATTACCGTGAGAAATAATACACCGAATGGTTCTATTTTTGAGGTGACATTTAGTTAAGTTCTATTTTATGAAAAACGAAAAAAGACAACTATTACTTGTAGAAGACGAGGAGAGCTTGAGAGATGCATTAAAACTGAATCTCGAACTTGAAAACTATGAAGTAACAGCCGTAGATGATGGCAAAAAGGCCATCGATACTTTTAAAAAGGAACACTTTGATTGTATCATATTAGATATCATGTTACCTGAAATGGATGGTATTACCGTATGCGAAACTATTCGACTGCAAAATGATAAAATTCCAATTTTATTCTTATCAGCCAAAAGCTCAGGTGCTGATCGAGTAGCTGGATTGAAAAAAGGTGGAGACGATTATATGACTAAACCATTTAATCTAGAGGAACTCCTATTAAGAGTTGAAAAGCTCATAGAAAAAAGTAAAAAATCGGAACACAGTGCCGAAGAAGTGGTACACTATATAATTGGTAGAGGAAAGGTAGATTTTCATGCTCAAGAATGCATTGATATCAATGGAGAAAAACATCCGTTGACTAAAAAAGAAATGATGTTTTTAAAACTGTTGGTTGAATACAAAAACGAGGTCATTACACGTGAACATATTCTGAAAATGGTATGGGGTTACAACGTTTTTCCAACTACTCGTACCATTGATAATTTTATTATGACTTTTCGAAAATATTTCGAGGAAGACCCACGTCATCCTATTCACTTTTTAAGTGTACGAGGTGTTGGATATAAGTTTTGCAATTAGTATATATAACGTAGCTCTCGCTTAGCGTGTACGTCTTTAAATAAATAAAGCACTAGAAAAAAAATAAAAAACACTATCCCTGCTTGTATTTCGAGCATATCATCTGTCAAAATATTGACAAAAATTAATATTGCCATCCAAGCACCTTTATATTCCTTTTTTTTGAAATAAAGAAAATAAAAGCTATAGCCGATAAACAAAAAAAGCAATACAACCCCTCCGATCCCAACATCAAGCCAAGTATGAAAAACTTGATTATGCGTGTGCATATTATTTTTAGCCAAATCTTGATATCCTTCTTGTTGAAATTGATTTAATAATAATGGATTTGCTGATCCGGTCCCATACCCTAAGATTGGATGTTGTTTGATTAATTCCCATTCAAGCGACCAAGCAGCCCTGCGACTTCCAGTAGAATTTTGAAATTCAACATTTTTGGTTGGTATTATTTTTAAATTAATCAATGTATCATCTAATCTGTTTTTCAAAGATGGTATTGTCAAAAACATTGCAACCATAATCATCACTGAAAAAATCAATAACCCAATACGGAGAATGTAATTTTTAATTAAGTTGCTCAAAGTCAGTATAAGGTATCCAATAAAAATAAGTAAAAATAATATAGTTGTTTTAGACAGTAAAACCAAAATGGCAAACAAAAAGAAAAGAAAAGTCAATATTGTTACCCATCTCTTTAGAGTATTCATTTTCTTTTCTTTAATTAAATAAATACCTATCAATACAATTCCAAATGCAAAATAATTTGAATAATAGCCCGGATGCATGATTGATTCTGAAATCGTCATACGATGAAAAATAGTTGACAAAGGTGCCGTGGGGTACTTCCAAAAAGTGTATACAATACAAAAAAGAAAAGACAGCGCACATGAAATGACAAACCCCATTTCGAGATAGTGTCTTCGACTTGGATTCAGATAATTTTCAGTTGAAAACAATATAGGAAGAATTAAAAATGATAACTTCACTTCAATCGATTGCCATCCATTGAATGGAAAATCACTCCAAAGAAGTGCTATTAAATGAATAAAAAAAAAGCCCCATGAAATAATAATAATGGGAGTGAATTGAAAATGTTTGATTTTAAACCACAAATCTCTATCCCAGATCCAATGAAGTATTAATAAGGTAATCCCTATTGAACTGATTCGTTCATGCCACGGAAAAACCATGGCTGTGATTAGCACGATTAAAAACCATATGGATGACCTATCGAGTTGCTTGAACTGAATCATTGAATCACGAAGTTAAACTCAATTCTTCATATCTTTACATCATGCTTATTCAAATTCATCCTAAAAATCCTGACGAGCGTAAGATTAAAATCATAGCTGATAGCCTACGAAAAGGAGGAATTATCATATATCCTACCGATACAGTATACGCTTTGGGTTGTGATATTGAACATCATGAGGCTATTGAACGAATTTGTAAATTGAAAAATATTAATCCACTTAAAGCTCAACTTTCATTTATTTGCAACGACCTGAGTCACTTAAGTGAATATACAAAAGCTATTGGGACACCTCTTTACCGCTTTCTAAAACAATATTTGCCTGGCCCTTTTACATTTATTTTGCCAGCTAGTAAAAAAGTACCCAAATTACTTCGCACTAAAAAAGAAACGGTAGGTATTCGTGTGCCAGACAATTTAATATGCAAGGCTATCATAGCCGAACTTGGCCATCCTATTATAAGTACATCGCTTCCAATTCCCGATGGGGAAGAAATTCTTTCAGATCCGGAGATAATCTTTGAATTATTTGAAGATCGTGTTGATTATGTGATTGATGGTGGTTTTGGAGGTATGGTGACTTCTACAATTGTCGATTGCACATTATCACCACCCGAAGTGATACGAGAAGGGTTGGGTGAAATTATATAAAATCGCTGAAAGCTATACTCAAAATGGATTTTAAGCCCTTTTTTTAGTTTTTACAAACATATTTCTGATTCAATTTTCTTTTATAAGCAGTTTTTTATTAATTTGTACCCAAATTGAATTGCATGAACAAGTTTTTTCTTGTATTAATTGTTGTATTGGGTATTTCTTATCAGAGTAATGCACAGCTTTTTACTATTCCAGGCTGGGACTACAATTGGGATCAAAAGGCCCATGAAAAAGGACAAATACACTTCTCATATGGGTATGGGCAACCTAGACTAGATAAGAATTTATTTAAATTCCAAAAAGATAGTATTGATTTTAAAGTTGTAGGCGTTGGCCCATTTTTCTGGAAGGCAGAACATGGACTTACACGTAGACTAAGCGTTTCCTTATCTGCTGCTTATATTTTGTACAAATCAGAATGGAAACGTATGCGTCCCGATCCTAAGTATGGATATGATTTGCCTTTTAGATATGGTACTACTTTGCATGATATATCTGCCAACTTACGTTTAAATTACCATTTATTTGTAAACAAAGAATGGGATGTTTATGTTGGAGGTGGTGTTGGTTACAATCACTTTATCAATAAAGATTTTACCGATTACGGGCCCGATGATTCTACTTTTAATTCTCAATTTAAAATACCTTATCCGGTTTCATATGAAATGACATTTGGTGTTCGTTACTTTTTCTTAACTCGTACTGCTATCTATGTAGAAGCTGGTTTAGGCAAGGCGCTTATACAAGGTGGATTTGTATTTAAATTCAGACATAGAAAAAGAGGATAATTTATTATATTTGCAACTTATTAATCATTTTACATGACAAAGACATTACTTTCTATCTTCGAAATTGGCAACGCAATAGGCTATTGGGGTTGTATCGTTTTCTTCGTAATTATGTTCATCGGACTTATATTCGTGATGAAAAACTATGTAAAAGACTAGTTTAACCTTTATAATAGTTGTCTTTTCGTCGAAGGCCTCTTCATTCTCTAATTCCTATTTAGTATGCTATTACGCATTGTCAAGTTTTTGAAAGATTTGCTTTTAGCATCCCGACTATTTACAATACTGAAACCTATTAATCATTTATTGGGGTTTCTTTTTCACTTTACCAAACTCACTAGTTGGGTTAATAAGAATAGTGGCAAATTTATTAAATCTGATTTTTACACTCCCAATCGTAATTATTCCAAACGCCCTTTTTTATACAAGGATGTAATGGACCATTATGCTTTAGCCGATAATCCTGTTCATTATTTTGAATTTGGTGTTGCTTCTGGTGTTTCATTTAAATGGTGGTTGGCAAATAATTCTAATAATGATAGTCATTTTTTCGGATTTGATACTTTTGAAGGATTACCCGAAGACTGGGGCGGGTTTTATCAAAAAGGAGCTATGTCACACGGAATACCAGACATTAAAGATGAAAGAGCGAAGTTTTATAAAGGTCTTTTCCAGGAAACCCTCACTCCTTTCATTGAAGATCATAATGCCTTCTTGAAATTACCGACTCGAAAAGTCATCCATTTGGATGCCGATCTTTTTACGGCTACTTTATTTACATTATCTCAGTTATATCCATATTTAAAAAAAGGCGATGTGCTCATATTCGATGAGTTTTCTGTAGCAAATCATGAGTTTAAAGCATTGGATTTATTTCAAGAGGTTTTTTATGTAAAATGCAAACCTATTTTTGCTCAAAACAATTTTTATCAGGTAGCATTTGAGATAGAATAATTACTTTTGCAACTGAAATGATTAACTCTCAACTCGCCGCAATACGTCAGGAATATCTCCTTGCTTCATTGACAGAAGAGGACACGTTTGATGATCCCATTTTACAATTTCAAAAATGGTTTCAGGAGGCTGTAAATGCTGGTATAGACGATGTAAATGCATTAGCGCTCGCAACAGTAGATGCTCATCACAAACCTCATAATCGCATTGTATTACTGAAAGGCATTGAACAAGAGCAATTTGTTTTTTTTACCAATTACAGTAGTCACAAAGGTGGTGAGATAGCATCGAATCCGCAAGTTGCTCTTACTTTTTACTGGGTCGAATTACAACGTCAAATACGTATTGAAGGGATTGCAACTAAATTACCAGTTGAAGCTTCCGAAGCTTATTTTCATTCAAGACCCGTTGAAAGTCAATTGGGTGCTTGGGCTTCACACCAAAGTGAGGTATTGCATCATCGTCATGATTTGGAAAAACGATTTGAATTGCTTCAAAGAGAATATGATGGAAAAAAAATTCCTTGCCCGCCACATTGGGGTGGTTATCAAGTACTGCCATCGGTAATAGAATTTTGGCAAGGGAGAGCGAGTCGAATGCATGATCGTATTTTCTATTCAAAACAGGTAAATTCAAACTGGAAACGAGTCCGATTAAATCCGTAATTTTTTATTTTTCGTATTTCCACATTCTTTTTTTGCCTTCTGCCATCCACTCTATGGCTTGATTCATGCGCTTTTCTCTTGTGGCTTCTGATTTTGCATCCGTAATCCAAACAATATATTCTTTTTTGCACGAGTATGTAAATGCATTGAATGTTTTTAAAGCTTCTTTATTCTGTTTGAGTTCCTTCAGAAAATAGGCAGGCGCTTCAATAGCAACTTCTTTGGTAGGTTTTACTTTAATCACTTTGATGCCATCATCATTTAATTTCATAGCTTCTTTGATCCATGCTATTATTTTTTTATCTGCAGGCAAATCATCCAGACAAGTTATTTTACCTATATGCCCCCATGGATGATTCACTTGATGCGTTTTGCATCAACGCTTTATCTTTCATAAGGGAGGCTTTCCAAAAACCCATCGCGCAATGTTGTTTAAATGCGGCCATGTGACACATCATTTCTCCTTTGTAATCAAAGAAAGGCATTCCTCATTTTATTTTCTCTTCTGCTTCAGGACAAGTATGATGCACAAGTGCACGTATATGATTTAAAATTGGATGAGCAAAAGGCTGTGCTTTTAAAATGAAATTATCTACTTGAGGAGAATATGGCATTTGTATAATATTGAATTCTTTATCAAAGATAAAATATTCATTATTTTATTTCTATTACTTCCGCATCTTCTATATCCTGTGGTGCCTTGGACGACTTCACCGAAGACGTAGTGCGCGGTGCTAGCTTATTCTGAAGATACCAAGCTAAAGTGAATGTAGGAATGATATCTGTAAAGGGTATAATTTCTTCTAAAAATGAAAAAGTACCTCCAAGTAAACCACCTAATCCGCCAAATGTATTGTAAAACACATAAGCCGAAAGTGGTGCCCATATAGTGTCGGACCATTCACCCAAAGCAGGTACTAAAAAAGAAGCCATACCAATTAAATCCATTATTATACAGAATAATAAGGTAGGTTTTTTTGTAAAAAAAGAAGCAATGATTTTTTCCATGATTTTATTATTGCAATTTTAATTCCAAACTAAAAAGTATGCAAAAATGGCAGATAATCAATAAAACATGCTACATAAGATAAAAAGACTACAGATAATAGATCTTATCTTTTTAAAACAAGCACATTGTCCCAATTATTAACAGGATTCGTTTCGCGACCATAATACGTCATAACCAAATCTGTTGCCGTTAATGTATTGATAGAGAACGTATCGCCATCAAATGTCATTTTGGTATCGCTGAATAAATTATATGCGACTGTATCTAACGAACCTGCAATTCTATAATAAGCTGTATTGTTTGAATTAAATTGTACATAATCTCCTACCATTCCATAGTCGATAATCGTGTCAACAATTGTAGTAGAAGCACCTACATATTGAATATCCTGAATACTCATCAAATTCCATTTGTATTGCAATTTTTGAGCTGTGGTTTGAGGAGTTGTTGTAGTCGTTGTCGTTGTTTTGTCTTTACCACAAGAGGCTAGAATAACGATAATAAGTAGACTGAATAATGCTTTTTTCATATTTTTTTTATAAGAAATGCAATATTAAGCCTTTTTTTAAATAATCTATTTAAAGAAATACTTTACTAATACTAGTAATAATTTGAACTAAAAATATTGTTCGAAATTCCTATTCTACATCCAATTACTATAGTAGGCATAATGTTATTTTCTTTTTCATTATAAGGTTGATTAACTGATATAATTCCTGAAAAATGATCTCTTACTTGCTCATAGCTAATTGATTTATTTCTAAATTTCATATTAACCTGAAACCCTGAATACCATTCCAACATCTTATTGTTTTTAAACAACTGTACGCCTGCATTATAAAATGGTGAGATGATTATAGCTTTTTCATTTTGAATTCTATAACTTCGTTGGGCCTCTATATCTCTATTGTTATATTGATAAGACACCCTCATATCATTTGCAGTAACATATTTTAAATTACTACCTAATCCCAAATATAATAACCTATTAAATTTATGATGAATTCCACTTTCTTTGTACTTTCCTAAAAAATAACCAATCCTACCAATGATTCCATTATAGTTGTATAATGCTACATTATCAGGAAAATTCTCTTGGCTGTATAATGAACCTATAAATTCAAAATACTTATTCTCTGTTGCTAATTGCCCCCCTAGTCCAAAAGAGAAATAATTCACATGGTTTTTGCTTCTCATAGGTGAGTATACATTTAAATTTACAATTGGGCTTAAAAATGAAGCTTGTGTTATATCGAATGTAACCGAGGTGCCTTATGAGAAACAATTTATACTACTCAAAAGTATAAATGAAATAAAAATTGACCTCATATGATAATATTTAGTTGCATATATAAATAGTTCAGGTATATCTGGATTTTCGGCATTGAGCCATAATATGCTTTTTTCATTTTCAAAAAGCAGTTACAACAACATACTTTTTCCAATTTATCTTGCCCCTAAAAGTAAGATTATTTTCCTTTACCTATTTTTGCATGTATTGACTTTTGTAAGTTTCGAATGATCATCATAAGTTAAGTATCGGTATTTTTTCCATCGTAATGGAATTTTTAGCGGTATTTTTTCCAATTGAATGGAAAATATAACGAAAAATGGTGTTTATTTTCATTTTCAAATTTCCTCTAATGCGCCTCCAACCAATTATCACCAACACCTACTTCGGCAACTACAGGAACACCATTCGGTAATATCATGGCAGACTGCATACAGTCTAAGATTAAGGCTTTCATTTCATCGGTCTCTTCCTTTACTACATCAAATACCAATTCATCATGTACTTGTAATATCATTTTACTTTGGAGTTTGGAGCTTTTTAATTTGTCATTTATTTTAATCATTGCCAATTTAATCATATCAGCAGCACTCCCTTGAATAGGACTGTTAATCGCATTGCGCTCCGCAAATGAACGCACGGTATGGTTAGCCGAAGTAATATCGCGCAACCAACGTTTACGTCCCATCAGCGTTTGTACATAGCCATGCTCACGAGCAAAGTTGATTGTATCATCCATGTATTTTTGTATACCTGTAAATTCATTTTTATAATTATCAATTATCTCTTTGGCCTCTGTACGACTAATCGATAAATTTTCGGCTAAGCCGAAAGCACCTTGACCATATATGATTCCAAAGTTGACACTCTTGGCTTTATAACGTTGTTCTTTGCTTACCTCACTTTCAGGTATTCCATATACTTTAGCAGCAGTTGCTGTATGAATATCTTTGTGTTGTTTGAAAGCATCACACATTGCTTCATCGCCACTGATAGCCGCTACCACACGCAATTCGATTTGCGAATAATCGGCACTCATCAATACATGATTATCATCACGTGGTATAAATGCTTTTCGTATTTCTCTTCCTTGTTCTGTACGAATAGGAATGTTTTGTAAGTTAGGATTTATACTGCTCAATCGTCCTGTGACAGCAATGGTTTGTCCGAAGGTGGTATGAACTCTTCCTGTGCGAGGATTGATCAATTCGGGCAATGTATCTACATACGTATTTTTTAATTTAGCAAACTCACGAAAGGTTAATATGTCATCACAAATTTTATGTTCGTGTGCCAATTTTGCTAGTACTTCTTCGCCTGTTGCATATTGACCTGTTTTGGTTTTTTTTGCTTTTGGGTCTAGCAATAATTTTTCGAAAAGCACTTCGCCTAATTGTTTGGGCGAAGCTAAATTAAATCGAACACCTGCTTGTTTGTATACTAACTCTTCAGATTCTTTGGCCAGCTTTTCTAAAACAACACTATAGTTTTTTAAGAATTCCGTATCAATTCTCACTCCTTCATACTCTAGCTCTAATAATACTTTTATTAATGGGGTATCTACTTCATTGAATACTTTTTCTACATTGTTTTCTTTCAATAAAGGTGTGAATTTTTGTTTTAATTGCAAGGTGATGTCGGCATCTTCGGCTGCATATTCTTTTATTTTTTCTATTTCTACATCACGCATAGTGCCTTGTCCTTTGCCTTTTTTCCCTATTAACTCTTCGATCGAAACGGGTTTGTATTGTAAGTAATTTTCACTTAATAAATCCATGCTACGTTTACCTTCTGGTTCAAAACAATAATGTGCCAACATGGTATCAAATAAATTTCCTTTGAGTTCAATGCCATAGTTTTTAAATACTAATAAATCATACTTGGTGTTTTGTCCTATCCATAAAATACCTTCATGATCGAATAAACTCTTGAATTCATTTAAGATAGCAATACAATCTTCTCTATTGGCAGGCAATGGTACATAATAAGCTTCATGTGCTTTTACAGCAAAACTCATTCCGACTAATTCGCATACATTGGCATCTAATCCAGTTGTTTCAGTATCAAAGCATAGTTCCAATTTGTCAATTTGAGAATTTGAAATGGTGGAAATAAAACCATTTCGACTTTCTATTGTATCTAAAAGGTGATATGAATGTTCTACATCATAGATGGTTTTGTGTTGTATGATTTCTTGTGAAAACAAATCTTGTTGAATATTGTCATCTTTCGACTTTTTATTGTCTCCTTTCGACTCTACCGCATTTCCAAACAAATCAATTTGTGTATCTACTTTACCCACACTTCCTACTTGAAAATCTTGTCCCAGTATTCTTTTGCCTAAGGTCCTAAATTCTAATTCGTTAAATACTTCTGCCAAGGCTTCCTTATTCCATTCACTTAATGTAAAATCTTCTTCATGAAACACACAAGGAACATCTAAAATAATCGTTGCCAATTTTTTACTCATGATGGCATCTTCTTTACTAGCTCTTATTTTCTCACCAATAGAACCTTTTATATTATCAGCATTTTCAAGCACATTTTCCATAGTGCCATATTCCTTCAAGAGCTTAGCAGCTGTTTTTTCACCTACACCTTTTATACCTGGTATATTATCGACCGCATCGCCCATCATACCCAGCATATCTATCACTTGACTCACTCGTTCAATATCCCATTTTTCTAAGATTTCTTTTTCGCCCAAAAAAGCCGCTTTCGCAAATCCTGAAGCTGGTCTATAAATTTTAACTTTATCATTTACCAATTGGCCATAATCTTTATCGGGTGTAACCATCACTACCTCATAGCCTGCTTGCGAAGCTTTTACACTCAAGGTGCCTATGATATCATCGGCTTCGTACCCTGGCACTTCGATGATTGGAATATTAAATGCACGCAATAATTTTTTAATATCAGGCACAGCAGATATAATGTCTTCTGGTGTTTCTTGACGATTGGCTTTATATGCAGCAAAGTCATCATGTCGTTCTGTTTTATCTTTAGTATCAAAGCACACCGCTAAATGTGTGGCTTTATGATTATTAATGATGTCCATCAATGCATTTAAAAATCCAAATTGTGCATTGGTATTTTTTCCAGTGGATGTTACACGTGGGCTTTTAGACAATGCATAATAAGCACGAAATATGAGGGCAAAGGCATCGAGTAAATACAGTTTTTTCTCCATGTGGTGAAAGTACGAAGAAAATGAGAAAATGGATATGGAATTGAAAACAGAAAAAATCCTTATCTTTATTTTTCAATAATCTATTTTTATGAAAACTTTATTCACCTTGCTTTTAGCATTTATCTGTTTGTCAAATTTCGCTTCTACTTTTGACAACAATATCAATCCTATTTTAAAAAATAAAAGTTTTATAGAAAAATTTGGAATAGAACCCAGCTCAACTACTGATGAGATTTTACGCATTCAAACTCATTTGGAATATGTAGAAAATTTATTGAGAAACACAAAAACTAAAGGACTTTCTAAAACACAACAAACTAATAGAGTACATTTATTAGACTTATTACATACTTATTGGCAAGCAGGTATTTTCCCAAAGAATTATGATATGGAAGAACGCAAGCCTTGCTTTATTGATAAAGATGGCGCCATTTGTGCAGTGGGTTATTTAGTAGAACAAACGGCAGGTAGAGATGTGGCTGAATATATAAATACACAATACCAATATGCCAATATCAAAGACATTCATTTAGCAAAATTAAATAAATGGATAAAAGATAGTGGCCTCTCGCTCGAGGAATGTGCTATGATTCAACCTAATTATACACCTACACCTTTGTCTTATCCTTATCCTAATAATCCTACTACAGGTGCTATAGCAGTTTCAATATGCTTTACTGGTTTAAATACATATAATTCAATTGTACACTTGAATCATACTTTGACAAATGATGACAAAAACAAAAATGCAATAGCAGGCGTATTTTTGGGAGTATCGCAAATTGGATGGGGTATAGCTAACTACAGTGTATCAAAAAACAATCAAAATCCAATACACCATAAAACATTATTTGCTACAAATTTGCTAAGTGGCTCTGTGGCTATTTTAAGCAGTGGATTTAACTACATTACAAACAGAACGCCAAAAACATCAAAGAAATACCATATTGGTTTATTTACATATCCAATTGAAAACAACTTGGTGTATGGTTTACAATGGAATAGGAGATTGTAAAATCTAATAGAATTATTTATTGTAAATTTGTATAAAATTTCAAAGATGAGTACTGCCGATATTAAACAACAACTCCATTATTATATTGACAATGCTGACGAGGAAAAAGTTGAAGCAATATACACTCTTTTGAAGAATGATATTTCTAGTTTTTCTATGTTGAGTGATGAACATAAAACAGAATTAGATACTAGACTTGGCGAATATTTGGAGGCTAAAGGAACGTCTTACTCATGGTCACAAGCTTTAAAAATTATTCGTTCAAAATAATTACTTTCGGATGACGGAATTTCAATTTATCATTCGCGACAAAGCCTTAGTAGAAATTAAAGAGGCCTATGACTGGTATGAATTGCAAGTTGAAGGATTTGGAGAACGGTTTTTAAATAAACTTGAATATTATTTTGAAAAAATACTAGAAAATCCAAATCAATTCAGAAGGACCTATAAAAACTTTAAAGAAATTTATATAGAGGATTTCCCTTTTGTAATAATTTATATAATAGACGAATACAAATCTACCATTTTAATATTAGCCGTTTTTCATACAAGTCGGAATCCCGCCAATAAATATGAATAGGATTTATATACATTTCTAATGCCAATCTCAACCCTCGATTGTTTATCTTTGACATTCATGAAAAAAATCATTGTCGATAATGAAGCGCTAGCAAAAGCATTTTTGGAAATGCCTTTAGCTATTTACCAACATGACAACAGTTATATTCGCCCATTGGACAAAGACATTGAAGAAGTATTTGACAAATCGAAAAACAAATTCTATCGACATGGTGAATGTGAGCGTTGGCTTTTTCAAGATTCTGATGGAAGGTATGTAGGACGGCTAGCCGTTTTTGTCAATAAAAAATATACCAATGATCAACCTACAGGAGGTATAGGATTTTACGAAAGTATCAATGATCAAACATTGGCCAATTTCATGTTTGATGAAGCGAAGGCTTGGTTATTAAATCGAGGTATGGAAGCCATGGACGGCCCTATCAATTTTGGCGAACGAGATCGATGGTGGGGTTTGTTGGTCAATGGATTTGAAGAACCCTTGTATTGCATGAATTATAATCCACCTTATTACCAACAATTGTTTGAAAATTATGGCTTCAATGTCTACTTCAATCAATTGTGTTTTGGCATGGATGTAACTACGCCTTTGAGCGACAAAATGAACCGTTGGCACGACCATTACGAAAAAGATCCTGATTTCTCAGTACGACATATCAAGAAAGATGAGTTGGATAAATTTGCTCAAGATTTTTCCACCATTTACAATAAAGCGTGGGCAAAGCATGGTGGTGGTAAAACCATCGAATTGAAACAAGCAAAATTTATTTTTGCAAAAATGAAACCTGTGATTGATGAAAAAATTACCTGGTTTGTTTATTACAAAAACGAACCAATAGCGATGTGGGTCAATATTCCCGATTTGAATCAATACTTCAAACATTTCAATGGTAAGTTTGGATTGTTACAAAAACTACATTTCCTCTATCTTAAAATGACAGGTGCCTGCAAACGATTTGTAGGAGTAGTATATGGTGTAGTGCCCGAATGGCAAGGCAAAGGTACGGATGCATATATGATCGTAGAATGTGGCAAAGTAGTACAACCTACCTTGCGTTATCAAAAATATGAAATGCAGTGGATTGGTGATTTTAATCCTAAAATGGTGAACCTTGCAGCTAATCTTGAAGCATCCGAAGTTCGCCGATTAAGTACCTATCGATATCTGTTCAATCGTGCATTAGAATTTAAACGACATCCTACCTTAGGCTAACATCCATGAAGAGTTTAATCAAATACACTTTATCGCTTTTTATTTTCTGGTTACTCGTCTTTTTTTTCAACAGGCTTTTTTTTGTAATCTATCAAATGCCAATTGGAAATAAAATCAAAAACGGAAACGATTTATATTTATCATTTATCAAAGGTTACCCCTTGGATTTTTCTACTTCAACTATGTTGGTTCTGATTCCAATGTTAGTAGCCCTGATTTATTATGTTTTTCATAAAGAAGGTATTAAAAATGCATTGCCTAAAGTAATTGGCACTTTGTTGATTCTATATATTGCTGTATCACTTTCAGATGCAGGCTTATACCGCGAGTGGAATGCCAAAATCAATATGCAGGCGTTAGAACATTTTCAAAATCCTTCTGAAGTTCTAAAAACAATTTCTGTCAAACTACTTATTATCTATTTTGTATTATTAGCTGGGCTTACCTATTTCTTTCTTTTTATTTATAAAAAATTTGTTCAACCGATTATATCAAATGAACAATCTACAAGTATTAAAAAAAGAATTGCCTATGGATTACTTTTTTTTATAGTAAGTGGAGGACTAGCAGTAATTGTGATTAGAGGTGGCATAACGAATATGCCTATCAATCAAAGTATTGCGTACTTCAGCAATGATATTTTGGCCAATGATATTGCCGTGAATCCCTTGTATAGTTTGATACAAGACCTTGATATCAAAAATAAAATCCCCGATTCTACCATCTATAAATTGCGAAGCAATGAAGAAGCGCAAGCTATTATTGCAGATGATTTTACACTTGTCAATGATTCATCATTGAAAATATTAAACACAACTCGTCCTAACTTAGTATATATATTTCTTGAAAGCTGGAGTGTTGACAATATCAGTCGACTGGGTGGTATAGATGGCTGCACGCCACAGTTTAATAAATTGTGCGATGAAGGCTTGCTATTTACCAATGCTTATTCCAATGCCTATGTATCAGACCAAGGAATACCTGCTGTACTGAGTGCTTATCCATCTGTATCAAGAATGGCCATTAGCAATCAACCTGCAAAAATACACAACCTCCCTTGTATCAGTGAAGAGCTTGAGCCATTAGGTTATTCACGTTCTTTTTTATTTGGAGGAGAATTAGTTTATGGCAATTTGCGTGGTTACTTACTAGAAAAGAAATTTACAGACCTGACCGAAGTATATGATCTTACTCAATATCCAAAAGGAAAACTAGGAGTGCAAGATGAATATACTTTCAACGAATTAACAATAAAACTCAATCAGAAGAAAGAACCCTTTTTGTATGGCTTTTTTACACAAAGTACTCATATGCCTTACGATTTTTCACCCTCCGATAATTGGCAGTCTGCTAAAAATGATCCTGAGAAAAAATATACCGAATCGATTCATTATGCTGACATTCATTTAGGTAAATTTTTTGAACAAGCTAAAAAACAAGCATGGTATGCTAATACATTATTTGTAGTGGTAGCCGATCATAGTCATAATACTATCAAGCAATGGGATCCTGTATCACCCCAACGCAGTAAAATTCCAATGTTATTTATTGGTGGTGCATTGAGCAATGAATGGAAAGGTAAATCGTGGGATAAAATAGTATCTCAATTGGATATAACTTCTACTATACTACATCAAATGAATCTACCTTCATCTCGTTATCCTTGGTCAAGAGATATGATGAACCCTTCTAAACCATCATCTGCTTATTATGTATATTATGGAGGTGCGGGTTATATCAATGAAAGTGGATTTGCTTCAGCTAGTTTACAAAACAAATCTTTGATTACGACTGACCAAAAGGACTCATCAATCATTGAAAAAATGAATAGCAAATTAACTAGTTTTGAACAACTAGTGTATGAGGATGTACGTACTCGAAAATAAAAAATTATCTTGTCCTTTTAAGAGCAAGCATACGCTTATAACTTTCATCAATACGTTGTGGTGATATGATTCCTTTATCAACCAAACTTCTTATGGTAGCGTGAATATTGGTTGGTGTATATTGCGAAGCCCCTTGAATATTATTACTGAAAATAAACATGTCTACACCTGCTTGTATACCTCTACGCAAACTCTCCTCTAAGCTATATCGACTACTGATTGCATGCATTTGCATGTCGTCGGAAATGACAACCCCTTTGTAATTCATTTTACCTCTAAGTAATTCGGTGATGACTTTATAGGATAACGTTGCAGGCAATCCACTCTCATCCAATTTACGATTTACGATATGAGCCGTCATAATCATATCGACCATACCAAGATTGATCATTTGGTAATAAGGCATTAATTCAGATACTTTCCAATACCTGCTCACATCAACTAATCCCAGATGCGAATCGGACATACTATTTCCATGACCAGGAAAATGTTTGAGCGATGTTTTGATTCCTAAATTATGATGAGCTTGTATGTATATAGAATCATAATGAGCTACTTTTTCAGGATCAGAAGAAAAACAACGATTTATTTTACCTAATACCGGACATAATGGATTGTGCAAATCTGCCACGGGTGCAAAATTTAAATTAATGCCACAGTTTGACAAAGCCTCTGCAATGGTAGTTGCTATTTCGTATGCATAGATATCGCTTCCTTTATCACCAACACTTTTAGCCGAAGGCATTTCTTTAAATCCATATTTTGTTTTTAATCTATTCACCTTGCCCCCTTCTTGATCTATTGAAATCAATAATGGAATTTTCGCAGCATCTTGTAATGTATTGGTCAAGGATGCAATGTTTTTTTGAGTATTGACTGGGTTCAAGTTATATTCAAACAATAAAACACCACCTACTTTCCCATTTTGAATATCCTTTACAATAGCTGAATTTTGCGAAGCAGATTTACCTGCCATACCAACCATAAGCATTTGTCCAATTTTGATATCAAGACTATCAGCCTTCAATTCCCAACAAAGAAAAATCAATATAAATAAATGGAGGCTCTTCTTTTTCATAGAAAGTATGTTCGATTCGGGTAAAGATAAAAAAAGCCATTCTAGAATAAATCTAAAATGGCTTTTTAATATACGAATAACGAATAGTCTAGTAGTTAAATCGAACAGCTAAAACAAAATTGCGTCCAGGTGCACTCATACCCGATGCAAAATAGCGATAGTTTTTATCTAGGATATTTTCAACGCCTGCTTGTACTGTTATGTATTTAGCTACCGTAACACCAGCACGAAAATTGACTGTATACCAACTAGGTGTTCCATTTGGAGTAGAGTATTGAATATTATCTTCTCCATTTGGATTGTAATCTGTTAAACGTTTACGGCTATTATAAATACTGTATAATTCAGTATACCATTTTGTGTTTTCATATTTCATACCTAAGCGGCCTGTAACGGGAGGGACATGATCCAAAGGGACTAAAACTGTATCATTATTAAATCGACCATATGTGTAATTCATAGACCCAAATAATGAAAAATGCAAAGTAGGTCTGTAAATCATATTGACTCCTCCCCCATAAATAAATGCAGTTGCTTTATTTTGATTTGCATACACTGCTGTCATAGTTCCATCATACAAAGCGGAGTCACTTCCTTTGTAAGTGAAGCGATCAGCTACAATAGCATTGGTAAAATGAGTATAAAAACCATAAGCGCTTAAATCAAGAGTACCATTATTGTATTGAACACCCAAATCAACATTCTTGGTATATTCTGGCTTCAAGTTCACGTTTGGCACTATGAGCCGTTGACCACTTACCGATTCAAACACCTTTGCCATATCGTCAATGTTTGGCGAACGGAATCCACTTGAGAAATTTACAGTTAATCGAATTTCTTCCTCAGGCATATAGGCTACACCAATATTTCCAGTTACTGCAGTATTCTTTTGTTCGAGTGCAGAAAAGGGTAATTGAAATTGTAATGTAGTATCGGCCAAAGTAGATTTCAATGTAGTATAATTGAATCGTAATCCATCATTTAATACGACTTTACCATCAGCTAATTTTAAAATGTGTTGATAAAATAATCCCATTAAATTCATATTGTTACTCCCATCTGGATATCGTGTATCGACAGGTGCTTCTATACCAGTATTAATATCTTTTTTAAATGCTGTAGATTTTAAAAAATTAAATTGCGCATCTGTACCTATCGTCAATTCATTGATTTCATCTTTATGGCGAAGTGCAAAATTGTAGCCCCCTACATTTACTTTTTCAGTTCGATGATTTGTTGCGGACTTACCAAAACCTCTATTATGTCGGCTTTCTTCCCAATACTGATGATTGATATTCATTGTCAAATCATTGAAAAATCCTTTCATCTTTACTACTTCGAGTGAATAAGCAGCAAGTGTTCTAAATTGAGGACCATAATACCATTCGGCATTCTTGGCAATGCCTCCTGATGTTTCTGATAATCGATCGTATCGAGGTATATTCGTAGAATTTGATAATTGCAAATTGATTCCGTGTTTGATATTTTTATTTTGAATAATTGAAAATTTTTGCAACAAATCAAATTGCGAATACCCTGTGCTTACTTGTTTGTATGGATCAGGATTTTTCAACATTGAATCTTTTCCATTAATTCGTTCTACTATGAAATTCTTTTTCCAAAGATTCATAATTGAGTCAACACCATTTTTACCTTGAACTAAATCATCAAAATCTGAATAGGTTAGTTGCGTTAACGATGCAAATTGATTATTACCAAATGTAACACCTACACTTCCTGTTTTTTCTTGATTCGCAGATGAATACCGTAGTAAGGCATTTGTGCCTGTTAATTCAAATTTGGATGTTTTTGCTAATTTCGGATCTTTCGTTTTCATAAGAATTACACCTCCAAGTGCATCACTTCCGTGTATCGTTGAAGCAGGGCCATTTAAAATTTCAATTCTGTCCAATGCGTTATTGTCTATTGTTATGATATTCTGCATATGGCCGCTTCGTGATATTAGATTGTTCTGACGTATCCCATCTATATTTAATTGAATACGGCTTGCTTCAAATCCTCTCAAAACAGGACTTCCTCCACCTTGTTGACTTTTTTGTACAAATACTTGTCCTGTATTGGTCAATACATCTGCTGTTGTTTGTGCATTCATCTGTTTCATTTCAGTTGAAGTCACAACATCAATTTTCTGAACTATATTTTTCTTCTTTTCGACAAATTTATTTCCAGAAATAATAACGGTATTTAAATTAATATTTTTGATAGAATCTTTTTGATCCTGTGTTTGTGCATTGACTTGTATTATTGATACAATGCACAATAATGTAATTGTGAATTTCTTCATTTTTAAAAGTTTGTTTAAGTAAATAAATAGGTATTATATCCATAGGATGGATATAAAAGTTAGCAATAAAATCTTAAACAAATTCCGGGGGTGGTATTTCTATTGGGAGATTGATATTTATCAATTCAGATTGCAAAAATTGTTTCTTTGAATCTACTATATAATAAATTGGTTTGACTGAATAATCTAATAGTTCATCACAATATAATATTGAGATCTTGACTGTTTTTTGCAATTCATTTTTCTTTGAATTTGCATCTCTGGACTTACTTAACAATTGATCTTCTTTGCTATCAAAATGTCCATATACTAGAACATTATTTTGTTTATATGAGATTGATTTCACATCAAACATTTTGCCATTCAGTAAAATTTCATCTTTATTAACTTTCCTCACCAAAGACCATTCCTTAAACGTCAGCGAAATAAATTGATTTTTCTTAGCTGATAAATTTTCATTCGAGTGTTCATTGTGACGATGTAATTCAATATTGTAATTGTAAATTAATCCTATTGATTGAATTATAGAAAATAATATTAACAAAACTGTGGCAATATTTCCTTTTCTAGTGTGCAATGAATTTAGTTTGAATTTCGTTTAACAAACAAATGTAACATAATGAACTAAACTATTTGATATTTTCATTCGTCTAATTAGTATAGTATTCTTAATATTAAAAAATAAACGTATATGAAAAAAGATTTTTCAATCGGCTTGTTGATATTTTCATTCATCTATGCCATTGTAATTATTACTATTTTTCGATCTTAAAATAGAAATAATTATTCGCTTACCAATATTTCACCTGTCATTTCTTTGGGAATATCTATACCCATTACATGAAGGATAGTTGGTGCAATATCCCCTAGCTTGCCGGGCTTCAAGTTGCGTTTGAAATCATTTGAAATTATAAACAAAGGTACCGGATTTAATGTATGAGCTGTATTAGGCGTTCCATCTTCATTTATCATATAATCGCTATTGCCATGATCGGCCGTTAGAAATATGGTATAATCTTGTTTCAACGCTTCGGTCACTATTTTGGCAACACATTCATCTACCATTTCTACTGCTTTGATTACAGCATTCCACACGCCAGTATGACCTACCATATCTGCATTTGCAAAATTCAGGCATATAAAATCGGCCGATTGTGCTTGTATTTCTGGCAGAATAGCCTCTGTTAATGCACGTGCACTCATTTCAGGTTTCAAATCATAGGTGGCAACATCTTGTGGTGAGTTACGCATAATTCTTCGCTCACCGTTGAACTCATTCTCTCTTCCCCCACTAAAGAAAAATGTAACATGCGGATATTTTTCGGTTTCAGCAATACGGATTTGTGTTTTGTTGTTTCTTTCCAATACTTCACCTAAGGTGTTTTTCAAATCGTCATTTTTAAATAATACATGAACGTTCTTGAAATTTTTATCATACTCGGTCATAGTCACATAATACAAATCTAAAGGATGCATATTTTGTTCGTGATAGGACGTTTGAGTCAGCACTTCGGTAATTTCTCTGCATCTATCTGTTCTGAAATTGAAACAAAAAACCACATCATTTTCTTTAATTACAGCTTGCGGTTTGTTATTTTCATCAACTATAATTATAGGTTTCAAAAACTCATCTGTAAGACCATTTTCATATGCCTCTTTAATTGATTCAAGTACATTCGTACTATGTTTACCTTCCCCATGCACCATGGCATCATACGCTATCTTCACTCTATCCCATCGCTTATCTCGATCCATGGCATAGTATCTACCGGTCACAGAAACTATTTTTCCTGCCGAAGTCTTCAAAAATTCATTTAAATCTTTTATAAAATCAAATCCGCTTTTCGGATCAGTATCTCTTCCATCAGTAAATACATGAATCGCCACATCGTTGAGTCCATTTTCTTTACATAAATTACATATTGCTTTCAAATGATCTATATGAGAATGCACCCCTCCATCACTTACCAAACCAATCAAATGGAGCGTTTTTTGATTTTGCTTAGCAAACATTAACATATTAATAAATTCATCATTTGTATCTAGTTCTCCCGACTGTATAGCCACATTAATTCGTTGCAATTCTTGGTATACAATGCGACCTGCTCCGAGATTCAAATGTCCTACTTCGCTATTGCCCATTTGGCCTGCGGGTAATCCTACGGCTTCTCCACAAGTAATTAATTCGGTATTTGGATACAGATTATAGAGCGATTTTACAAAGGGGACATCGGCATTTTGTATAGCATCTGCTGATTTTAGTTGACCATGGCCCCAGCCATCCATGATTATTAATGCACACTTTTTTGACATAATTGCAAAAATAATGCAATATTTGCAGTATATTAGTTCTAACTAATTAATCCTATTGAAGTTACATGTAAAAATATTTTCTAGCCTACTACGTAGAAAATCGTTCCTACTGGTATACTTCCTTGTTTTTCAATGCATTGTATCAACAGCTCAGGACTACCTGACTAATATTTCCAATGCATTTAAACAAGGTAACGCTAAATCTATGTCTGTGTATTTTGACAACTCAATCGACCTTACTTTTTCAGACGAAACAAACACTTACAGCAAAAAACAAGCCGAAATAATCCTTCAGAAGTTTTTTTCAAAAGTAGAACCAAAAAGCTTTAATAGTAGACGTAGTGGCGAATCTAAGTATAACAACTCAAAATTTAGTATTGGGTTTTTATCAACTTCCAATGGTGAGTACAAAGTCTATATTTTCTTTATTCAAAAAGGGAAAAATTATTTCATTAAGGAAATGCGATTTGAAAAATAATTGAAAATTTTACAATACATTATAGATGATTTGAACTATTTATAATCCTCTTATGGGTAATATTGCCTTGGATTAATTCAATCTTATACATTATGACTATTACAGAATTTGTAAAACTAGCACTCGACGAAGATATCAAAGATGGCGACCATTCAACATTGGCTTGTATTCCCCCTAGTGAAATGGGTAAAGCTGTTCTTAAAATTAAAGAAAACGGTATAATCGCAGGACTTTCAATTGCTGAAGAAATTATTAAGACCATAGAACCTAGTTCCGTTATCACATTTTTTAAAAAAGATGGTGACAACGTAATTTATGGTGATAAAGCTTTTGAACTTGAAGCGTCAGTCCATACGATACTAAAAGCCGAACGACTTGTCCTCAATATCATGCAACGCATGAGCGGCATAGCATCTTTGACGAATGTCTATGTTGAAAAAATAAAAAACTACCCTACAAAAATATTAGACACTCGTAAAACAACCCCCTTGTTCAGATGGTTTGAAAAAAGGGCCGTAGTACTCGGCGGTGGCCATAATCACCGTTTTGGATTATATGATATGATCATGCTTAAGGATAATCATATAGATTATTGTGGTGGAATTGAAAAAGCCATCGACAAGACCAATGCCTACTTAGCAGAAAAAAATCTTAATTTAAAAATAGAGATTGAAGCTCGCTCCATCGAAGATGTAAAACGAATTGTAAATCATGGAGGTGTGCAACGTATTATGTTTGATAATTTTTCTCCTGAACAAATAATTGATAGTTTAAAAATTACCAACGGGAAATTTGAAACTGAAGCAAGTGGTGGTATCAACCTAGACACAATTGAATCCTATGCTGCTACGGGTGTCGATTTCATTTCGGTAGGAGCTATTATACATCATGCTGTAAGTATGGATTTGAGTTTAAAAGCGATTAAGTAACACAATGCTATCATCTGTTTTTTTTATTGTCAACACACGCATTGGTGATCGAAAAATTGCCGAATTAACGAAGGCATTGCTTAAACACATTGTTGGTATTAAACACGAAGTACATCAAACAGAATACAGTGGCCATGCATTAGAACTTGCCAAACAAGCTGTTGCCAATAAAAGTACATTGATCGTAGCAGTAGGTGGCGATGGAACTGTAAATGAAGTATTACAAGCAGTAGTTCATTCAGACATTCCACTAGCAATTATACCTACTGGCTCAGGCAATGGACTTGCGAGACATTGTGGTATTCCTATCGAAATTGACAAAGCAGTTGAACTTATAGTTCATGGGCATCTTAAAGCAATCGACATTGGTAAAGCAAACGATACATATTTTATTAGCAATGCTGGCGTTGGTTTTGATGCATATGTATGCAACCAAATCAAACAAACAAATAGTCGTGGATTAAAAATGTATATACGTGAAGTCGTCAAAAATTATTTCACTTACAAAGCTGATACCTATCATATACAAGCCGACCAAGTCACATTAAATGAAGGCGCCTATTTTTTAAATATTGCCAATGGCAAAGAATTTGGATACGGATTTCAAATTGCCCCTGATGCAAGTTTACAAGATGGTATGTTGGATATGATTTTGGTTAAAAAAATAAACATCTTCAATGGTGCAAAATTTGTTTGGGACGGCTGGAATAAAAATTTAATGAACAATGCACATTGCATTTATTTGAAAGCAAATAAAATAATAATTAAAAGCAAAAACATGCATTACTATCAAACCGATGGCGATGCACATGAATGCAATGGCATTTGTACTATTGAACTATGTAAAAATGCTATTCAATTATTAGTACCAATATCAATAGAAAATTTATAACTATGAGCAATAAAAAAAATTACACTGGAGGGCTTGTATACTCTACTAATCCTATTGCATTAAATGAGGAAACAAAGGAAGAATTGGAAACGCTTATTCCGTCTATGCAACGACTCAAAGTTAAACTTGACACCAAACAACGTGCTGGAAAAGTAGTTACCTTGGTTGAGGGATTTATTGGCAAAAACGAAGATTTAGAAACACTCGGTAAAATGCTGAAAACTAAATGCGGTACTGGCGGATCGGCTAAGGATGGAATTATACTCGTACAAGGCGATTACAAAACGAAGGTTATTCAATTATTGCAAGTTGCAGGTTATAATTTAAAACTTTAAATTAAACAATCTACTTTTGTATACAATCCATTCATGATGAAAAAATTTCTGACCTATATATTTCTTCTAATTATATTCATTCAGCTTTTTTCTTGCAAAAGTAAAACGGCGTATCTTGGTGATTCAATGATTAATTATCCTGATCTCAACCTAATCGTTCATGATTATATCGAACCCTATCAAAAAGAACCATACACTTTTAGATTAGTCACTATTGAAAACGACAAAAGAGATACTGCCTTCCTTCATGCAAAAGAGGTAAAATGGGATGAAATTAAACAACCTTTTATAGATGCCAATTTGTATAAAAAAGAATTTGACAAGCAATATAAAATTGATGCAATCACCGATACACTTACATCTACCCTTTCGCTTATATTCACATCACTCAATCATGAAAATCTTACATCTAAACTAAGTATTAAAGCTAATTTGGCCGACAATAATATTCAATCTCTCTATGCTGAAACCAACGATGCCGGTTTTTTTACTAGCAAGGCCTATAAACTTCTCTTTGTAAATAAAAAAACCATTCAAATACAAGAATCAAACAAAAAACCATTTTCATCGTTGAAAAATAAAATTACGACACTAACCTTTTTGAATTAATTCAATATTGATTTTTGCAACAGTCTAAACCGATATTCCTACGTATTTTCGCGACGTGACTCGAGAAGAATTTACACCATTGATTGCTTCATTGCCAAACAGCCCTGGTATCTACAAATATTTTGACTCTACCGATAAAATTATCTATGTAGGTAAAGCTAAAAACTTACGTAAACGAGTTTCTTCTTATTTTAATAAGAAAGACGATAATTACAAAACAACACGCCTTGTATCCGAAATCAATCGCTTTGAAATATCCATTACTGATAGCGAACAAGATGCTTTCTTACTCGAAAATTCTCTCATTAAGCAATTTCAGCCCAAATACAATATTGTCTTAAAGGATGATAAATCCTATCCATATATCGTCATCAAAAAGGAACCATTTCCTCGTATATTTTTAACTCGAAGGCTTGTACGAGATGGGTCGGAATATTTTGGACCTTATACATCGGTTGAGCAGGTCAAGTCAATCCTTGACCTCATTAAGCAAACAATATTATTACGCACCTGCAGTTTAAATCTAAGTGAAAAAAACATCAAGGCAGGTAAATTCAAAGCTTGTCTTGAATACCACTTAGGCAATTGCAAAGCCCCCTGCGTAGGATTAGAAAGCAAGGAAGAGTATGATTGGCAGGTCAATCAAGTAAGAGAAGTCTTTAAGGGAAAACTAGGCGAAATTACCCGTCATTACAAAAAAGAAATGCAAACTTATGCTGATAATTTAGAATTTGAAAAAGCTGAAATCACTAAAAAACGTTTAGAATATATTAAAACCTATCAGAGTAAATCCATTATAGTCAATACCAAGATTGACAATGTTGATGTTTGTTCAATTGTATCGGATGAACGAAATGCATTTGTCAATTTTATGATTATTGTACAAGGAAGTATTGTACAAACTCATACCTCCATCGTTGAAAAAAAACTGGACGAACCCGATGAAGAAATCTTACCAATTGCAGTACAACAATTGCGTGAGCGGTTTAAAAGTTTTTCAAGAGAAATTATTTCTCCCATTGAATTTACATTTTCCGAAGGTGTTATCGTTACAGTGCCTAAGCTAGGCGACAAGCGAAAGCTTCTTGAACTTTCGTTGAACAATGCCCAATATATGTTGCAAGAACAACGTCGCAAAAACACCTTAATGCTTCAACAAAAAACAGACGATGATAATAGAACTATTTTAAAAAACCTGAAAGAAGAATTAAGTCTAAAAGACATTCCATATCACATAGAATGTTTTGACAATTCAAATTTTCAAGGAAGTTATCCTGTAGCGGCGATGGTTTGCTTTAAAAATGGCATTCCAGATAAAAAAGAATATCGTCATTTTCATATCAAGACAGTGGAAGGAATCAATGATTTTGCCAGCATGAAAGAAGTTGTTTTTCGGCGATATAAACGTGTATTAGACGAAGGCATGCCAATACCACAACTTATCATAATAGATGGCGGTAAAGGTCAACTGAGTTCTGCTGTAGAATCTCTAAATGAATTGGGTATGATGGGCAAAACAACAGTCGTAGGATTAGCAAAAAATGTAGAAGAATTATTTTATCCGGGCGATAGCGAATCGCTGAAGCTTCCTTTTCAGAGTGAAGGGCTTAATCTTATAAAACGAATACGGGACGAAGTACATCGATTTGGTATTACGTTTCATCGTAAAACTCGAAGCAAAGGAATTATCAAAAACGAATTAGAAAAGATTCCAGGCATTGCTGCATTAACGGCACGTGAATTACTAAAACATTTTAAATCAGTAGCCAATATTAAAAAAGCGCCATTAAGTGAAATTGCAACAATCGTTGGACCCGCAAAAGCAAAAAAAATTGCTGACCATTTCAGTCAGCAATAATTTAGAATGTTCGATTTGCTTATGCCTGATAAAAAGGCAATTTAACTACAACCGCTTTTAATAATTTTTCGCGTACTTCTACATAGATTTCAGTTCCTATAGCAGCGTTTTCGGCTGTTACATAGCCAAGGCCAATTGCCTTGCCAAGACTCGGGCTTTGTGTACCACTTGTAACATGGCCTATTTCGACACCATCTGCAGTTTTCAATTTATAATGATGTCGAGGTATTCCTTTGTCGATCATCTCAAAGCCAACCAATTTATTTTTAAGTCCGTTTGTTTTTTGGGCTTCAATGGCTGCACAGTTTGTAAAATCTTTGGTGAACTTCGTTATCCAACCCAACCCTGCTTCCAATGGACTAGTAGTATCATCAATATCATTACCATATAAGCAGAATCCCATTTCTAAACGAAGTGTATCTCTACAACCGAGACCTGCAGGCTTAATATTAAACTCAGCACCCGCTTCCATAATTTTATTCCATAGCATTTCGCCATTGGTTCCATTATCTTCATAATATATCTCTACACCCCCAGCTCCAGTATATCCAGTAGCACTCACGAGTACATTTTCAATTCCTGCAAAAGTACCTTTTACAAAAGTATAATACTTCAAATTGATCAAATCCATGTCAGTCAACTTTTGCATTGCCTTCATAGCATTAGGACCTTGAATCGCCAGCAAACCTGTTTTGTCAGAAATATTGTGCATTTCTACATTGGAAGTATTGTGTTTCATAATCCAATTCCAATCTTTTTCAATATTAGAAGCATTCACTACTAACATGTATACCTTATTTGTTTCCACGCAATACACCAACAAATCGTCTACAATACCACCTTCATTGTTTGGCAGACACGAATACTGCGCTTTGCCATCGGTCAATTTAGAGGCATCATTGGTAGTAACGCGCTGTATTAAATCCAATGCACCTTCGCCTTTCAAAATAAATTCACCCATATGGCTTACATCAAAAATGCCAACACTATTTCTCACTGCTGCATGTTCATCATTGATTCCTGTATAGGAAATAGGCATATTGTATCCTGCAAATTCTGCCATTTTAGCTCCCAATGCTATGTGTATTTGGGTAAAGGGTGTATTCTTCATTTATTAAAATTTTGACAAAAATAGAACATCCAACTCTTATTCTCTATTTTTTTACAAATACTCCTATTTGATAAATTATATTTGTAAACTTTTAATAGGATATAAAGAATGGTAAAAAAAATCTGCTTGCTTGTTTGTTTTCTGATTCCAGTGTTGAGCTTTGCAAAGTCAGATAAAGATAAAATAGATCAATCCCCCGTAGCTAAAATAAAACGAGATATTGATTATCTAACATCAGATAGAATGGAAGGCCGACTAACTGGCTCCAATGGTGAGTTGCATGCAGCTGAGTATATAGAAAGTCGATTCAAAACCATGAATATTGCTCCCTATAAATCGAAATACAAATGGGAGTTTACCACCAAAGGTGGCATGAAAGTGGGTGCAAACGCTTATTTTAAAATCTTTGAACAATCCCTCAAAATAGGAAGTGAAGTAATCGTAATGCCCTATGGCAATGGAAATTCTATATTAGGATTTACAATGCCAAAAGTATACGAACCTGATAATGTATGGATGATATCCATGAAAGAACTTAAAGTAAACGAAAGCAATAACCCTCAAAAGGTAATGTATGAATATGCACAATCTTGTATCGAAAAGGGTGCTCAATCTATCGTGTATTACAATGATATAGATGTTTTTCAAGATATTTCACAATTGAATTTGCTGTCGTTTCAGCCCCTTAGCAAACCCGTGACTGTGATTAATAACAAAGCCTATCAATATTATATAAAACCCAATTTGAAAAAAGACTGGATTGTTGTAGATGCAAAATTGGGATTTGAAGAAAGCAACGCCACAGGTAAAAATGTTGTTGGGATGATTGATAATAAGGCCCCTTTTACTGTTGTTATTGGTGCGCATTACGATTATATAGGCAACTTAGGTGCCGAATACAAAGGGGCAGATGACAATGCGAGTGGAGTTGCTGCATTATTGGCATTGGCCGAAATGGTAAAAAGTGCTGGAATCAAAAACTACAATTATATGTTCATAGCCTTTTCGGGCAAAGAACAAAACCTACAAGGATCGAAATCATTTTTGAAACAAAATGAATATTTTACACCTACTATTTCATGTATGATAGATATTGACATGGTAGGTAGACTCAAGCCTACTGCTAGAGAATTATATATTTCGGGGTATGGCACTTCACCTAAATGGAGTTCAATGCTTACGATGATGAATAAAGGCTTTAATTTAAAAATTGATAGTAGTGGATATGGTTACTCCGATTATACATCCTTTTACAACAAGAATATTCCTGTACTTAGATTCAGTACGGGCTATCATGAAGACTATATGCAACCTAGTGACAAAGCGGATAAAATTAACACCTCAGGTGAATATGATATCATTAGTTACATCTATCGAGTTGTGACCGAAATTGATCGAAACACAAAACCTGTTTTTAATAAAACGAATGATATTCTTCCAAAACTTGAAAATCAAAAATCAGATATTGGAATCATTCCCGACTTTTCTTTTGCAGACAATGGCATTCGTATTGCCGCTTGTATTCCCAATAAAACAGCGAGTAAATCAGGTATGAATTCAGGTGATGTGATTACTAAAATTGGCCCTTTTACAATTATAGATTTCGATGACTATATAGAAGCCATGCGTAAAACGGATCAAGGAAGGGAAGTTACTGTAGTCGTTAAACGAGGGAAAAATGAATATAAATTCTTTGTAGTTTTATAAATTATTCTGAACCTAACAATTCTTTCAATTTCTTATCCAACGCTGGTCCACGCAAATCCTTCGCAATTATTTTTCCAGTTTTATCTAGCAAAAGCGTTTTAGGAATTGATGGTACATGATACAATTCATTGACCTTACTATTGAATCCTTTTACATCAGAGATATGGATCCATGGCATTTGAAACTGATTCAATGCGCTTATCCAATTTGGTTTTTTATCATCAAGCGATACACTGATAATTTCAAAACCTTTTCCATGAAATGCTGAGTAGGCTTGCTTTAAGTAAGGAATTTCTTGTTTACATGGTCCACACCAACTTGCCCAAAAATCGATTAAGACATACTTACCTCTGAATGATGACAAGATATAATTCTTTTTACCTGTAGAGTCTGGCAATGTAAAATCAGGTGCCATATATCCTACTTCAGTTGCACGTAACTTACTCAACATCTTATCCAATTCATTTCCGTAAAACGACGTACGTGCCTTGCCAGTCAATATGCCAAACATAGTATCAGCTGTAGCAATATTTAAGTTTTTATCGTTTGTAATTGCGCTATATACTACAAATGCACTTACTTCAGTCGAATTGTTTTCAGTAAGAAATTTGAAAAAATTCTTCTTCAATTCATCATTCACCTGATTCATTACAGCATTCAAACTATCCGTTTTGGGATTAGGTTTATTATACTCCTGCGATAATTGCCCTGCAAATTGTTGCAATGGCTCCTGTGATATTATCAGCTTACGAAATACTTCATGTGCCTTAGATCCTTCCAAAAAAGTCACCTGCATATCTTTTCGTTTAATCGTAATGTTGATAGTAGAGTTGGGTTCGGCAAAAAACAATTGGTAACGATTATTTTCATCAGATAATAAAAAGGGATATACTTGATCGATCTCAGTCGTATACATAAACTTGCCATTGAGTATTTTCAATGTATCATTGGCGGGTTTTGTCAAGTTGCGTATCATGATAGTGCCGGTGGCCATATCAGAAACTGTGCCCAATATTACACACTTTCCTTTTGATGCAAATGCATATTGTATGCTAAAAATACATATTACTAAAATCGAAATTTTTTTCATTCTAATTAAGAGTTGTAGTTCCTTAGACGTTTGATGAGTCGATGAGGTTGAAACTGATTATATAAAATTAAAGTTAACTGAATTTATTTAATTACTTCATTCAATTTGATTTCGAGTGCTTCTCCTCTCAAATCTTTTCCAATAATGTTGCCTTCTTTATCTAGTAAAAAATTAGATGGGATTGATTGTACACCATACAACGCCGCAGCTGCAGAACTCCAACCCTTTAAATCGCTCACTTGTGTCCAAGTAAGGTTGTCTTTACTAATCGCTTTTACCCATTGATCTTTTTCTTCATCGAGTGATACGCCCAAAATATCAAATCCCCTTGAATGAAACTTAGCATATGCTGCTACTACATTAGGGTTTTCTGCACGACAAGGTCCACACCAACTAGCCCAAAAGTCAATCAATGTAACCTTTCCTTTAAACGAAGACAATGATACTGGTTTGCCATTTACATCATTGAGTGTAAAATCAGGTGCAGGCTGACCTTCTGATGTGCCTTTCAATTGATTTGCTAATTCGGCTATTTTTTTCCCATAATAAGTTGACTTTACTTTTTCATCCAGCATATTGTATAACTTATCTGCCTCTGCATAGGTTTTATCCATTTTTTCGTTGAGATAATTCACGGCAATAAAGGCTGTTGCAATACTTGATTTGTTTTTTTCTATAAATGAAAGTTGTTTTTCCTTCAATCCATTATCAAGTTTATAAAATTCTTCCTGAAGTGATTTCAACAATTCAGCATTCTCTTCATTGGCCATAGCTACTTTGCCCAACGAATCCATTTGCTGAAATGTAGGTCTACACATTGTAAGAAAAGAGTTATATACCTCTTGTTCTTTTCCCCCTTTTACTTCCAAACTTGTAAGATTCCCTTTTTCATAAGTTAATGTAGTAGCTCCCTTTTCTAATATTAAAAATCCTGGTTGTTCATCAGCACCAAAGTTGACCATATACACAGTTGGTTCTTTTGCTTCTGTTTTATAACTAAAGGCATCATTGACTACTTTTACAGTATCTATCTTTTTTTCGTCACCCGATTTAATAAAATAGATTTCGCCTGAACCCATTTTTTTAATGGTGCCTTTTACTTCAGCGGTGTTGGATTGATTGCACGAAACAACAAATAAAATCGATGCTAATCCAAGAATATATTTTTTCATCCTAATTGATTTATTTCGCAAAAGTAACTAAATAAATCTTTCCATTTCAAATAGAGGGTGATTTTAGCTTGTCAAGAGTAGCATATTACAACGTTGGAACGATTTCTTTTTGATACTTCATAATAGACTCTTTTATTATTTCGATGGCTTTATCTCTGTTGTAAAACTCATCTATAACCACATCCGATTTTTGCTCAAGTTCTTTGTATCGCAAAAAGAAATGTTTCATTTCATGCAAAAAATGTGGTGGCAATTCATCCATTGAATGAATATGATTTACACTCATATCATCGGCACATACTGCAATAATTTTATCATCTTCCCCTTTGTCGATCATTCGCATCACACCTATCACTTGAGCTCGTACTATACTGAGCGGTTCAAAATCAATTTGCGATAATACAAGTATATCCAATGGGTCGCCATCACCTGCGTAGGTTTGTGGTATAAATCCATAGTTGATTGGATAATAAAAAGCAGTATTTAATACACGATCAAGCCTCAATAAACCAGTCTCTTTATCTACTTCATATTTGGCTTTACTGCCTCTTGATATTTCGATAATTGCATTAACCGTTTGTGGATGTTCATTACCATATGGAACATCATGCCATGGATGATTTTTCATGTATATTATTTTTTTAATTCAAACAATAAATAGCCAATATAAGTTGCTACTATACCTATTATTAAACTTAACATTACATATAAGAATGCCGTACCTATTTGATTGGTTTTTATCAATGAGATGGTTTCAAAACTAAACGTTGAAAACGTAGTAAATCCTCCACAGAAACCTGTGACTAAGAGTAGTTTCCATTGAGGGCTTGTTGATTCTTGCGTATTGAAATAACCTAATAGCAAACCAATCAACAAACTCCCTATCACATTCACAAGAAAAGTTTGATAAGGAAATGTATTGATTGATTTCGAAAAAGACAATCCTGCTAAATAGCGAACAACACTTCCTAATCCTCCACCCAGAAAAACCAACATGATAGAATTCATGGTGTAAAAATAGTTTTTATACTGTGAACTAGTAAACAAAGATTACAAAAACTATCTCTGTCAGTATCATGATGAACAGAGAACAAATAGTAGCCCTCGACGATAGTTTAATTTACGATATATGCTCATTAATTCTATGAATAGATGAATTTGAAGATTTGCTCAAAGTGCAAATTGAGGTTATCTAAAATTCAACCTAGTTACAATGAATCCACCCAAGCACCATTCTCTTTAATCAAATTGATTAATTCTTCTACTGCTACTTCACTATCAATATTTCTCTTCACAATTTCTTTATTTTTGTAGAGCGTAATTTTTCCTACGCCACTTCCTACATAGCCAAAATCGGCATCGGCCATTTCGCCAGGACCATTTACAATACAACCCATGATGGCAATTTTCACACCTTTGAGATGATTGGTGACAGCACGTATTTTGGCAGTCGTTTCTTGTAAATCAAACAAGGTACGACCACAGCTTGGACAGGAGATATATTCTGTTTTTGAAATACGTGTGCGAGTAGCTTGTAAAATACCAAACGAAATTGAATTGAGCATTGAAATTTGTGATTCTACTTCAGCCTCATTGACAACAGGTTGACCAAATTGAAATCCAAAACAAACGCCATTCAACCAGCCTTCCAATAATAATGAACCTGCTTCTACCGAATAGTGGATAAGTGCTTTATCCATAGAGTCGCTGCTATTGTCAGTGATGATAATCACTTGATTCGGGATCGAATTATTCTTCAATTCGTAACACAAATTTCGAATATCCTCGATGGCTTCGTGTCGGGTGCTACTTAAACACATTATCGCTGTTCGATCTTTTTTTAATTGTTCGAATATAGTTGTACGAACATTTTCAGCATAAGCAGTTGGATTCGCGTCCATCATTACAAAATTTAATTTTTCATGATGCACATATTGTCCTTGTTCTATGTATTGTAATATATCAAACAATGGATAACAATGAGGATTGGCACAGTAGGGCAACCATTGCTGATAATATGTCAATACACCTATTGTACCCGGCAATGAAAATCGAGGCACTTCATTGCAAAAAACATAATCGGCTGCTTGATCGCTGATACTCCATTTGTCATCGGCTTCGTTGTAGGTATATCCAAACAATTCGAAATGCTTAGTCGTGAGTAAAGGGATTTTTGAAGTATCTGCTATAACGCTATATGTTGATTTGAGGTTGTGGATTTTAGATTTAGGTACATTGATTTCGATTGCACTTTTTTGATTTTCATTCTCAAATCTCCCCTCTTTAATCTCATATCTTTCTAATATATTTCTACATACCGACAACTCCATTTCAGGCTCTTCGGTCAATGAAACTCGTATAGTATCACCAATGCCTTCGCTCAGCAATGTACCAATTCCAATTGCACTTTTAATTCGTCCATCTTCCCCATCGCCCGCTTCCGTAACACCCAGATGCAATGGATAACATTCTCCAAATTCATCTTGCATATGTTTCACTAGCAATCGGTAGGCTTCAATCATCACCTTGGGATTACTACTTTTCATACTGAGTAAAATTTGATGATAGTCATTATCTCGAGCTATTCTCAAAAACTCCATGGCACTTTCTACCATGCCGATGGCAGTATCACCATATCGACTCATAATTCGATCGCTCAGCGACCCATGGTTAGTACCTATGCGCATGGCTGTTCCATGTTCTTTACATATCAACACCAAAGGTGTAAATCGCTCTCGAATACGATCTATTTCTTCAGCATATTCTTCGTCGGTATATTCTATTTGTTCAAATTTTTTCTTATCGACATAGTTCCCCGGATTCACTCGTACTTTTTCTACGATTCGAGCAGCTATTTCAGCAGCATTGGGTGTAAAATGAATATCAGCAACAAGGGGTGTTGAATAACCTCTTTTGGTCAATTCATTTTTTATGTTCAATAAATTTTCAGCTTCTTTTTTACTAGGTGCCGTTATTCTTACAAGCTCGGCTCCAAATTCGATACAACGTATGGTTTGGTTGACAGTTGCTTCTGTATCCATGGTGTCGGTAGTCGTCATGGTCTGAATACGCACAGGATGATTTCCTCCAATAATTAAATTGCCAATTTTTACTTCGCGTGTTTTGAGTCGTTGCATGGTGCAAAAGTAAGTTGCTAAAATAGAAAAGTAAAAAGGAATTAAATTAAAGAAGTGCTACCAATCTTTATCAAGTTTTACGCGCACACCTTTTCCTTTTTCTTTTTTCTCCTTCAACTTTTTTTCTTCTTGATTCAGTGCGTTTAATAGTTGATCGGCTTGCTCTTTGGTTAATTTACTCGGTTGAGGTTGTGGCTTTTCCTTTTCTCCTTTATTGTCTTCGTTTTTCTGATTCTCATCCTTTTTATCTTCCTTTTCTTTGTCCTGCTTGTCTTGTTGATCTTTATTTTTGTCCTGCTGATCCTTATCTTGCTTGTCTTTATTTTCCTGGTCTTTTTTCTGTTGATCTTTTTGATCTTGCTTGTTTTTGTCCTTATCCTTATTCTCTTTATTATCCTTATTGTCTTTCTGTTGGTCTTCTTTCTTTTTCATTGCTTGGGCATAAGCCAAGTTGTATTTAGCATCTTGCGAAGCAGGATTTTGTTTCAATGCTTGCTTGTAATATTGAATCGCTTCATCCCATTTTTTTTGTTCCATAAAGGTATTGCCCATATTGTAGTTGGATGCCGATTTCAATGAAGCATCTTTTGTATTTCGTGCAACAGATTCATATTGTTTAGCTGCTTTCTCAAAATCTTTTTGCTGATACAATGCATTTCCTAAATTATACTGAGCTTCTTTATTTTTCTTTTCATCCAATGCCTTTTGATAAAAGGTTGCGGCTTCCTTGTATTGCCCTTTTGCATATAATTTATTTCCTGCATATATGTTTTTATCGGCTTGTTGTGCTACACACCAATTCCCAAATAATAACATTGATATGAATAAAAATATTCTCATGCGTACGCTACTTTTTTTCGTTCAGGGATAAATGATTCGATGATTATTAAGAGAAGACTGATTGCTAAAAAATACTGATAATAACTATTGTAATCTGTAAAAATGGTATCACCAAAATTTCGTTGTTCGGAGGTATTGATTTGAGTAGCAATAGCATCTGCACATACTTCAGTATTATTAAGTCGTTGGTAAATGCCTTGTCCATTTGAAGCAATGGATTGTAATTCTTGTTCATTTAATTTGGAGATAATTTCTACTCCGCTTTCATCCAATTTATGTTGCCCAGTTTCATCATCTACTATTGGAGATCCATCGGGCGAACCTATTCCTACTGTATTAATCATAATACCTTCCTCAACAGCTTTTTTTACTTCCTTCATGGCCTCTTCATCATGGTCTTCTCCATCACTTATGAGTATGATGCTTTTATATTTTGTTTCTTTGGTATTGAAAGATTGTCTAGCCATGCTAATCGCTTCACCAATTACCGTTCCTTGTGTAGGTACCATATCGGAATTGGCTGCCGAAAGATTCATTTTAAGTGCCGAAAAATCAATGGTAAGAGGTACAGATACATAGGCTCTACCAGCAAAAACAATTAAGCCCACTCGATCGTTCCCTAGTTTATCTAACAATTTATTGATGAGTTGTTTGGCCTTTTCCATACGATTGGGCGATATGTCTTTAGCCAACATGCTTTTACTTACATCCAATGCAATCATTACATCAATTCCTTTTCGTTCTATTTTTTCTGATCGACTTCCAGCCTGAAGATTGGCTAAACCAATCACGCCAGTAAACAACGCCATGGCGATTAAAGCAAATCGTAACCATTGCCGTGATTCACTATAGGTTGGCATCATAGCAGAAACCAACCCTTTGTCGCCTATCGTTGCAAGTTGCTTTTTTCGCATATTGATACGAAAAACAAAAAGCCCTGCTACTAAAACCACAGATAGTAAAAACCATAAATACTCCGTATGCTGAAATCGCAACATGGGGCAAAAATAATAGTACAATACTGACCAAGCGCTTGTTTAGGGAAGATTTAACGAATTGAAGACAGCTCGAAATATAGCCTATAAGAAATTCGTATTGATTTTTACAAATCAAATTTGGTGCGAAATCTATTTTAAGTGTATTTTTGGCAAAACATCAAGTCATGGCATATTCAGAAAAAGTAATTGAACATTATAATAACCCTCTCAATGTAGGTACGTTGGACAAAAGCAAAAACAACGTTGGAACCGGACTCGTTGGCGCTCCAGAATGTGGTGATGTAATGCGTCTACAAATTGAAGTGGATGATGCTACAGGCATTATAAAAGATGCTAAATTCAAAACCTTTGGTTGTGGATCTGCTATTGCTTCATCAAGTGTAGCTACAGAATGGTTAAAAGGTAAAAGCATTGATGATGCTGTTAAAATTGACAATATGGATATAGTAGAAGAATTGAATCTTCCTCCAGTAAAAATCCACTGTTCGGTATTGGCAGAAGATGCTATCAAAGCCGCTATCAATGATTATCGTGTAAAAAATGGTATGGCTGCTTTAGAACTCGAAGAGAAAATAGTTCATTAATTAATCATAAAACAGTATTAAAAAAAGGCAAGTATAGTACTTGCCTTTTTTTAATTACATGATAGTCATTTTCATATAAGTCTTAACTAGAATTTATATATGAAGTGCTACTTATGTCTTAAATTTGCGATAGAAACAATTGTGAAATGGAAACAGCATTAGAAAATAGTATTTATATCAGCGACAAGGCAAAAGATAAAGTTCTACAACTTTTCAATGAAGCTGGCTTAGATGATTCTCATTTTGTGCGAGTGAGTGTAGTAGGTGGTGGTTGTAGCGGATTAAGTTACAAGTTAGATTTTGATAATGAAATCAAACCAATGGATCAAGTATTTGAAGATAAGGGCATTAAATTAGTGACCGACCTTAAGAGTTTTCTCTATCTTGTAAATACCGAATTAGATTTTAGTGACGGCTTAAACGGTAAAGGATTTAATTTTGTAAATCCAAATGCAAGTCGAAGTTGTGGTTGTGGCGAAAGCTTCGCGGTCTAATCATTCTACATTTTTATGTTCAAAGCTTCCTTGGATATAACTGCTCGGGTGATTCCCGCCTTAATGGTATTGTTAAGTTTTGGCATGTTGACATTACCCTACTTTACCGACGATAAGGCTTTTGAATTCATAACCATTTTTCCAACTTTACTTATTCTTATAATTGTTTTTATTTAGTTATTTATATTCTCCTCAGGGATACGAAATCAATCTTGATTCCATAGCAGTCATTCGCAAGATGGGTAAATTTTTTATTTCACGGAAAGACATTGCGAGTATTCGTCCTTTATCTGAATCCGAACTTGGAGGTGAATGGCGTATGGCTGGCAATGGTGGTGTATTTGGTTATACAGGTTGGTTTAGCTCGGGCAAAATAGGTAAAATGCGATGGTTTGTTACTCAACGAAAAAATTATGTATTGATAGAATTAAATTCAGGTAGTAAAATATTGTTGAGTCCAGATGATGTGGGTGGATTTATGGAAAGCATGAAATAGTCTGCCTATTAATCAATTATGATTATGCATTTGATTCATGCTTTTTCTTATCTGTCATTGCATAATAAGCAAAAACGGCTCCCAATAAAAATGATATGATAAAACCAGCATTGTAATATTTGTATTGCTGTAATTTTAGCAATGCCGACATAAAGCCAATAGCATAAGCTATTACAAGAAAACTATTTTTGTACTTTCTCAAAAATTAAAATTTAATTTATTTCAATTACGCATTTCTAATGCGTAATCTGGATTTAATGTATATAAATCTATTTCAAACATTTCGTAGTCCCAAAAGAACTAATCAAAAGATAAAAAGTAATATAGTACACTCACATTCATCAATTTCAATTCGTCTTATAAAATAGACGCAAGCCATAATGCGTTCTCCCCAATCCTTTTTGTAAGTAAAAAGCGAGCTTGAATCAAGCTCGCTTTTGTTTTAAACCTATAATAAAAAAATTAAAATTATTATTAAGGTAATACTCCTTATTTTATCACACCCAACTCCTTACCGACTTTAGTAAAGGCAGCTATGGCTTTATCAATATCTTCACGCGAATGGCCTGCACTGATTTGTACACGTATACGCGCATTGCCTTTGGCTACGACAGGGAAAAAGAATCCAACTACATAAATACCTTCTTCGAGCATACGTGCTGCCATCTTTTGAGCCAATACAGCATCGTACAACATGATAGGAACAATAGGATGTACCCCCGGCTTGATGTCAAATCCTGCTTCTGTAATTTTTTCTCGGAAATACTTCGTATTGGTTTCTAATGTATCGCGCAACTCGGTTGTTTCGCTCAGCATATCCAATATAGCGATGGATGCACCTACTATACTTGGCGCTAAGGTATTCGAAAATAAATAAGGTCTGCTTTTTTGGCGAAGCATATCAATCACTTCTTTACTACCTGATGTGAAACCACCATTGGCACCGCCCAATGCTTTCCCTAATGTACCTGTAATGATATCAATTTTCCCCATTACACCACAATGTTCGTGTACACCTCTACCTGTCTTACCCATAAATCCACTCGAGTGGCACTCGTCTATCATGATGATTGCATCATACTTTTCGGCCAATGCCACTATTTTATCTAATTGTGCTATAGTACCATCCATACTGAATACACTATCGGTGGCTATCATACGACTACGACAATGTTGAGTTGCTATTAATTTTTCTTCAAGCTCAGCCATATCGTTATGTTTATAACGATGTCGCTCAGCCTTGCACAATCGTACCCCATCAATGATGGAAGCGTGATTCAATTCGTCTGAAATGATGGCATCTTGCTCGTTCAACAAGGGTTCAAACAATCCTCCATTGGCATCAAAAGCTGCACAATACAAAATGGTATCTTCTGTACCTAAAAACTGAGAAATTTTAGCTTCCAATTCTTTATGTATATCCTGTGTACCGCATATAAATCGTACACTGCTTAATCCATATCCACGTTTTTCGATGGCGGCATGTGCTGCTTCAATCGTTTTCGGATGTGATGAAAGACCTAGATAGTTATTGGCACAAAAATTCAACACTTCCTTACCATTGGCTACGATGTGTGATGCTTGTTCGCTTTGTATTATACGTTCTTGTTTGAATAAGCCCGCTTCTTTTATTTCATTGACTTCAGCACCGATTCGATCGATTAGTTTTTGATTCATATACGTTTTATTAGGGTGTAAATTTAGGCATGAATTTGATTTATTTAGTCGAATATTTATTGAACACTATAGATGCCGTTTGTTGAATTTTTTCAGCCAATGTAGTTGGTTTTATTACTTTCACTTTTTCACCCATACTTAATAACAAAGAAGTCAGTTCGTAGTTTACGACTAACTCAAGCTCTATTCTGAATTCATCCTTGGATTCTTTAATTATTTTTTGAGAGTGATGGATGGGTTGTGATTTGAGGTAATTGGCCTGTGTTGGGTCTAGACTTAATATTATTTTTTCCGGTTTAGAATCCGAAAGTGTAATGCCAATAGCCGATTTAAAATAGTTTTCTTTATCTACATTTTCTTCCTGAAATACTTGATTCATTTTGATGACATCGCTCATGCGATCAAATGAAAAAGTAAGAAATTTTGATTCCTTGGTGGGATGGATATCCTTTCCTATGAGGTACATACGGCCATTGTATTCTTTTATAAAATAGGGATGAATCGTATGTTTTTTAGGTTCCGTTTTGGTAAAGGGTTGATACGAAATACGCAATACCTTTTTTTGCTGTATAGCTTCTACAATATCGTTCATGAATTCTATTCCGATATATCGTTTGGGACGATCAAGAATCAAAATGCTGTTTTGCGAATTATTTTGTCTGTTTTGTCTTACGGTAGTTGCCAGCTTAGCTATTGAATCTTCAAATATCTTTATAGCCGGTATGTTTTTAAATTGCTCGAGAAGTCCAATGGCCATTTCGAGCCCTTGCAGATCCTCTTCCGACACGGGAATTTTATTAATCGAATAATCGGGATCGGTATACACATACCCTCTTTTCGATTTATCCCATTCCATTGGGGCATTAAAACCCAGGGATTCGTCATATCGTAAGGCATAGATATCTTTCTGTATACAGGATACCGAAACGGGCGAACCCAGCTTTTCGCTCACGTAATCCACAATTTCCTCCAAAGAAGGGGCTGGTTTTTGCTTCATTGTCATGCGATTGTCAATTAATCGGTATCTCGTTAATGCTTGCTTGTTCTTCATAGTCTATATAGTAAATGAACTATTCGTCAAAAATAAACAATAAGTACGTAAACTCATTACGCAGTTGGAACTAAATATTTGTATCCTAAAATAAATAGATATGAAAAACACATTTGTAAAATCAGATTTTAAAATTCAAAGCTTCAGTACAGTTCGTATTATATTTGACGATAGCGATTTAGTGAGTATGGATGTAAGGTGTCGTATCAACGGCACTATGACTGACACCACCTTGATGTTTACATTCAGCAAATTCAACGATTTATTACGTTTTAGTGGCGAAAGTGGTGAGAAACTTCAATTGACAGTGAGTGATAAATTAATGAGCGAAGACGAAAAGCCTTATATTATTGATTTATCAAACGGTCAATTAGTGTTTACGACTTGTTCTTTAGATGTTTGCTATCTGATTGAAAGTGACCTTTCTTGCTTTAGTGTAGAAGATGTAACGCCTATTTCCTTTGTACAACAAGCTAAAAACTTACGTATGAATATGGCTGATTTCACAGATGTTCATCTTCAAAACGATTCTTCGCTCAATCATGCGTTGAATGAAGTCGCAACGCTTTACAGATATTATACTGGCTTAAAAGAATTGAACTTGTCGGACGAACATGCTCGTGAGAAAGCAGGCTTGAAAAATGAAAAATTGTTTAAAATAGCTTTTTTTGCTGCGCAAACCTTGAAGTAAAGACTTTTTTACTTTTTGTCTTCAAGGGATGACCCTTTACCATATTTTACAAATACATAAAGATACAATACTCTTGAAAATCGCATGATCAATGGTTGTAATACTATCATAGAAGTAATCATGATACCAAGAAAAATAAAAATAGAATTGTCTTTCCATGAAAAACCCACAATTAATGCATACAAAATAGCCAAGATACCAATGGTGGCTACACTTAATGCATAACTCACATACCCCGTACCATACCAAAATCCTAATTCAATTTCATATTTCTGACCACATACAGGACATCGCTCTGGCATATCAAGTAATTTACCTAAAGGAAATATGCTTTTATTTGTATACATATTACCTTTATGGCAATTTGGGCATTTCATTCCCAACATGCTTAAAAAACGATTGGGTTTCTTATTGTTCATCTTATCATTATTTTTAATCTATCAATTCTAATTGTCGTTCGCCTATTTGCTGACGCCACATCGCAAAATACAATCCTTTATCATCGACCAATTGTTGATGAGCGCCCATTTCTACTATCTTGCCTTTTTCCAATACATATATTCGATCGGCATGCATAATGGTGGAAAGTCGATGTGCAATCAAAATATTTATTTGCTCCTTATTGGCCGAAATTTGTTTTACAGTATTGGTTATTTGTTCTTCAGTAATAGAATCCAAGGCCGAAGTAGCCTCGTCAAATACCAATAATTTTGGATTGCGAAGCAAGGCCCTTGCAATGGAAAGTCGTTGTTTTTCACCACCGCTTATTTTCATTCCACCTTCTCCTATGATTGTATCAAGGCCTTTTTCTGCCCTGCTGAGCAATGTATAAGCCGATGCTTTTTCCATCGCCATTTTCATTTCATCGTCGGTTGCATTAGGACTTACAAACAATAAATTTTCGCGTATACTGCCTGCAAACAATTGCGTATCCTGGGTTACAAACCCAATTTGATTTCTAAACTCTTCTATATCCAAATCTTTGAAAGAAATTGAATTGTATAAAATATCGCCTTCGGCTGGTAAATACAAGCCCACTAAGAGCTTTACTAAGGTTGTTTTACCAGAACCCGATGGTCCTACAAAAGCGATTGTTTCTCCTTTTTTAACATCAAATGAAATAGATGTCAATGCATTGTTGCGAGCTGTTTGATGTTTGAAACTAACATGATCAAATCTTAATTCTTCAATTTGATTGATTTTAATAGGGTTTGCTGGTTTAGGCTCTAGAGGAGTATTCATAAGCTTTTCAAAATTATTCAGGGAGGTTTCGGCCTCTCGGTACGCAATGATAATATTGCCCAACTCCTGCAAGGGTCCAAAAATAAAAAATGAGAAAAACTGTAAGGTAATAATTTGTCCCATGGACAATACCGTATGAAATGCCAAATAGATAAGTGTAAACAAAATACACTGACGTAAAAAATTGACAAATGTGCCTTGAACAAAACTCAACGCACGAACACTTTTTACTTTTTTAAGTTCAAGGTTCAATATTTTTTGAGTTGTAATATTCAATCGACGTATTTCCTGATTGGTTAAGCCAAGGCTACGTATCAATTCAATATTGCGAAGTGATTCGGTGGTAGCGCCTGCCAAGGCAGTGGTTTCACGTACTATCGTTTTTTGAATCAATTTAATTTTTTTACTCAATACGCTCATCAACGAGGATAATAAAATGGCTCCAATAATATAGATTAAAACCAATTTAGGATAGGTAGATATCGAATAAACCATTACAAACACGACACTCACAATGACCCCAAACAATACATTGATAAATAATGAAATGAATTTTTCGCTGTCAATACGCACCTTTTCCAATACAGCCAAGGTTTCGCCACTTCGTTGGTCTTCAAATTTTTGATATGGCAGCTGTAAGGCTCTCTTAAGGCCATCTGTATAAACATCAGCACCAAATCGCTGAATCACCGTATTGACAGTGTAATCCTGAAATGCCTTGGCAATACGCGAAAGCATGGCTACGCCTATCATCCCTCCAATTATCATTAATAGATGTAGAATAAATTCTCGTTCAGAAAAATTATAACGCAAAATTTTCTCTACACCATCCACATTGCCTTTAATAGCTGTTTTTTCAAAAACGCCTTTAACGTAATCGATCAATTTACCAAATAGTATAGGGTCACAAAGTGAAAATCCCGTATTGAGTGCTGCTAATAGAAAGGAAACAAAAACTAGACCTTTATATCGTGATAAATAGTGTAATAAAATCTTCATGAGCGCTGCAAAGGTAGCATTTTCTTATTTCTACAAAATGTTTTTATTTCATTGTAACATAGGTAATACCTATATGCGTGTTTAAACACGTTTGAAATTTATTGCCTATAAACGAGTTTAATAGTAATCCCAATTTCGTTTGTATTATTTTTGCCGGATGAAAAAATCGCGGAGAGTCTTTAGCTTTTTAGTTGGCGGGCTTTTTAGTTTATTTATCCCTTTGGGTGCATATTTTTATCTAAAATTAAATGGACATGATGGCCATGTAAAACTTCCCGACAATTTTGGTATTGACAAGGTGGATTCTCAATTAGTAGAAGGCAAAATGAAATATGATACCACCTATCATACCATACAAGATATTAAACTCCTAAGTCAACTAGGAGATTCCATCTCGTTGAACGAAACATTTAAAGGTAAAATTCTGGTGGTAAATTTCTTTTTCACATCATGTCAAACCATTTGCCCCGAATTGTCTAAAAACATGAAACTCCTTAATAAGGCTTTTCTTAAAAATGACTCTTCGGTACGGTTTATTTCAATATCTGTAGATCCTAGTACAGATTCTATCCCTAGGCTTAGAACTTATGCCGATAAATATCATGCGAATCATGATAAATGGTATTTCTTGACAGGCGACAAAAAACAAATCTATAATTTTGCCCGAAATGAATTAAAACTTGAGTTAACTGAAGGTGATGGTGGTGAAAATGATTTTATACATCCCGATAAATTTACATTAATAGACAAGTACAGAAATATTAGGGGCTATTACAATGGACTTGATTCGGATATAGTTCGATTATGTGCCGAGGACATTACCTACCTTATGCTTGAAAAAAATAAACTACACGAAAAGAGAACACGTTAAAAACAATTAAAACAAACTTGCCTTTCTATGTTACAAAAGTCTATTGAAAAAAATGACAAAAAAGCACATATCCTGATTTGGATTTTTTCAGTTATTGTATTTGCTGCTGTTACAATTTTGGATCAGATCACAGTGTCCGTGAACCTCGGCTTTGATCCACATGTATTTGCGATGATGAGTGCTTTAACAAATTCAATTGTTGCTGTATTACTTGTTGCTGGTCTTTATTTAATCAAGCAGAAAAAATATTTGGCCCATAAGAACACTATGATGTTTACCATGGTTTTATCGATTCTGTTTTTGGTATTTTATATAGCACATCATTTATTTACAGGCGAAACAAAGTACGGAGATTTAAATCATGACTCCTTGCTTTCCGACGAAGAAAAATCACTTGCTGGAATGGCTCGTTACATTTATTACTTTATTATCAGCACTCATGTATTGCTGGCAGGAATTGTGATGCCTTTTGTTCTATACAGTGCATACAGAGCGCTTACATCTGAATTTGAAAAGCATAAAAAACTAGTGAGGTATACTTTTCCGATTTGGTTATATGTAGCCATCACAGGCGTAATCGTTTATCTTATGATATCGCCTTTTTACATTTAAGCAGATTCTTTCTTCATTGTCAAAACTTTCTTGTATTTTTATATCGGTATGAGTTTAGAATGGCAAATAGGCAAGGTGGTGAGCATCATAGATGAAACGCATAACACGCGTCGTTTTTTTATTGAGACCCCTTTGACTGAGCCGTTTGTATTTAAACCCGGTCAATTTGTTACACTCGATTTACCTATTCATGAGAAAAAAAATAAACGTTGGCGAAGTTATTCAATTGCCTCTGCTCCTGACACTACCAATCTTTTTGAATTAGTGATCGTTTTGGTAGAAGATGGGCTTGGTACCAATCATTTATTCAAAAACGTTGTAGTAGGTGACGACATCGTATTTAGAGGCCCTGCGGGTGTATTTACATTACCCGAACACATCGATCATGATTTATATATGATATGTACTGGTACTGGCATTGCTCCTTTTAGAAGTATGATACATCATATTTACAATCATCAAATTGAAACTAAGAATATATATTTAATCTATGGCACTCGTCAGCAAAGCGATTTGCTTTATTTTAAAGAAATGACCGAATTTCAAGATCAACTTCCCAAGTTTAAATACATCCCTGTATTATCACGCGAACAATGGGATGGTAAAAAAGGTTATGTACATGATGTATACAAAGAATTATGTGCTGGCGATCCCAATGCCAACTTTATGCTTTGTGGCTGGAAAAACATGATCGATGATGCAAGACACCAATTGGAAGAAATGGGCTATGACAAAAAGCATGTTCATTTTGAATTATACGGATAGGAATACTGTATTTTTGTTTTTTAAAATTTCATTCTTATGAAAAAAGGCTTATTCAGTATTTTCTTTCTTGTACTTATTTATCAATTACATGCACAAACTACAGTCTATCGTAAGATAGCTCAACGTCATGATGATTATATATCATCTAATTGGAAGGGGGTTGATTCGATCTTATTTGATTATAATTCTGATGCACGACTCATCAATCAAACTGCCTTAAAATGTAATGCTTCCAATGGATGGGATAATTTTTCAAAATATTCATTTTACTTAAATCCAGCAGGAAAAGTAAATGTACAAGTTCGAGAAAATTGGAATGGAAATGCCTGGGTTTACGTTAATAAATATACCAATACGTATGATGTCTCCTCAAACCTTACCTTGATAGAATATCACACTTGGGATGGTAGTAATTGGATACCCAATGCTAAAACAGAATATAGTGGATACAATGCCTTTGGGAATTGGAATCAACAAATTACTTACAACTATATTGGCGGCACTTGGGTATATACATTTAGGGCCACTCAACAATACATTAATCCTACCGCATTTTTACAAACAAAGGAAAGCGAATCATGGGATAATAATTTACAACAATGGAATAAAATAGAACGTCTTAGTTATACCTACTATCAAGATTCGATTGGAAGTATAACACGTTCTACACCATCTGCCAACAATACTTGGGTATCCAATGCGCAGTACCTTTATACCTACTTTAGTAGTCCATTTAGATTGCAAACCTATACTACCAAACTATGGAATCAAGATTCTCTTAATTTCCTCAACTATAGTCGTACAAATTATACATACAATGCAGCTGCCAACTATGATCAAATTATCTCCGAAGATTATATTGGAGCTTCGAATTGGTCCCCTATAAAACGCACACAACATTTGTACAATCCTTCGAACCAATTGATTGAAAAATACAGCGAAGAAAATATTGGTGGTTGGCAAAATAAAGATCGTAATACATATATCTATAACGGTAATTTTGTGAACGAAGATCTCTATTATGTAGGATCGACAACTAACTGGAATTTATCAAAAAAAACTAATTACAATTACGACGTCAATGACAACCTGATATTTAAACAACAAGAAGATTACAATGGTATTAACTACACTCCTTCTAGTCGAGATTTTTATTATTACAATTCATTTGTAGTAGGCTTGTACGAAACTGAATCGATGGATGCCTCTACATTACTTTTTCCAAATCCATGTAAAGATCGATTACACATTCAACTCGAATCAGATAAGCAAAGCACTATTCAAATAAATATTGTAGATATGCTCGGAAGAAATAGAATCCTAATTTCTTCTCCAATAAGAAAAGGTGAAAACAAAATTGATATTGAAACAAATACATTGGCTACAGGTAATTATTTTGTTCAGCTTTCTGATATGAATACTAATAAAAAACAAGTTTCTAAAATTCAAATTGTACAATAATGCATTCTTTATTTGAACCCTATTATGCTGTTATTTTCACTTCAAAAAAATCAATGAACGACGAAGGATATGCGGTCATGGCACAAGAGATGGAAACTCTTGCTCAACAACAACAAGGCTTTATTGGAATGGATAGTGCACGGAATGAAATAGGCATTACAGTTTCATATTGGAAAACCCACGAATCGATTATTGCATGGAAACAACAACTTGATCATGTATTGGCTCAAAAAAAAGGTAAAGAAAAATGGTATGATTCTTACAATGTAAGAGTATGCAAAGTAGAACGAGAATATTCTTTTGAAAGAAAGTAAATAATATTTAATCATGAAGGAAATATGCCCTGTGTGTTTACAACTTGCTGAATTAATACATGTACATAGTCATTATCAATGCAGTGTATGTGGTATGAATGTAGTCCCTTGCTGTAATGGAGAACAAGCAGATGATTAATTTAATATTGCTATACTATCTATTTTAAGAAAATTCAAATTAGTATCAATTGATTATGAATCTACTTCAATGCTTTTAGAAAGAAAAAAATCAAACCTAAAAAATTTATAATATTCATGTTAAATACTTTATGGTTGTTCGTCATAAAATTCAAATTCAAGAACTTGTTGCCTATAGTAGGATTTACGTTATTCAATTCATGTATAATTACAAATACGCCTGGTTTTTATTCTGGATACAAACGATTATCGGCTGATTACAAGAACAAAATTTTAATAATTAATGATGCAGACAGTTTACAAGTATCAAATGATTCCATTACATACGCCATTACAGCAAAGCATTTGATGCACCTATTAAAAAAATCTCCCAAAAGTATTGTATACTTTTGGTCACCAAATTGTTCGGGAAATGCTTGCATTGCTATAACCTCATTTCAAAATTATTGCATGTCGAATGGTTATAATCCAATTATAATTACTGAATACTATGACTTTAATATGTTGTCCATTCAAGGGGTGAATCCTAGTAGTGTATTTGCAATCAATCATTGGCATTATGGCACAGACTATTGTAACACTTATTTTCGTAGGTTTAAAGAGTCATTATTTAATACTGAATTAAATAAGAATTCATATAGTAGTTATTTATACTATAATGGCCAAGAAATTTCAACTGTTAAACCTGCCAATCTTACCAAATATCCATGGCAATAGATTAGATTAAAATCAAACAATCCAATAAAATCCTTTTTTGAATTGGCATTGTAGAAAAAAATATTATTAATGCACGATAGAATCTTTCATTCACTATTTTATCGTGTAACATTAAAATACTATGCCCTACAATCTATTTGTTCATATTCTTACAGCTATCTCTTGTTCTTGGGTTTTATCATTCTCAATACAGTTGATAATTTTAAACAGCTATTTTTATAGAATACAATTATCTTCGTATTGTAGCTATTCATGAAAAACTTCGCTTCCTTTAGTTCAGTCATATTAATAAGTTTAGTTCTTATTATTACTCGTATTTTCTATACAGATACGAGTCAGCCATTACCTATTAAAGTAACTACATGGGATGCCTTAGGTTATTATTTATATTTACCCTCTACACATATTTATCATGATGACACTTCGTTTGATTGGTTTAAAAAAATTGACTCCACTTATCAATTATCAGGCGGAACATTTTACCAAGCACAACCTCATGCTAATGGAAAATTAGTTTACAAATACCTGAGGGGTGTGTCACTTTTGCAATTACCTTTTTATTATGCTGCTCATGCGTATGCAATCATTTCCAAGCAATATCCTGCAGATGGCTTTTCATATCCGTATCAATTTGCAATAGCATTTGGTTCACTATTCTTTGTTATTCTTTCTCTTTTTATTTTAAGAAATATTTTAATTCGATATTACAAAGATAGTATTGTCGCAATTACTCTATTCCTTCTAATAATTGCAAGCAATGCTATTCAATATATTGCTATAGAAGGTGGACAAAGCCACGGGTATATTTTCCCTTTGTATGTATTCATTCTCTACTGCACTATACGGTGGCACGAAAATTATAAGCTCATCTGGAGTTTTTTAATAGGGCTTATTATTGGAATTGCAACTATCAGCAGACCGACCGAAGCCATCATGTTATTGATCCCTTTACTTTGGAACAAAAACAATGTTCAGCTTTGGAATGAAAAATGGCAAAAAATCAAGCAACAAAAATCACACCTCATTGTTGTATTCATTGGAGGCTTTCTTGGCATCTTACCTCAATTAATTTATTGGAAACGAATCACAGGTTCATGGATATATGATGTAGGTAGTAAATGGGATTTTTTAAATCCTCATTTTCGTGTTTTAGTTGGATGGGAAAAGGGATGGTTTATTTATACGCCAGTTACCATGCTCTTTGTAATTGGGTTGTTTTTTCTCAAACAAAAACCATTTAAAGCAGCCATTATTACTTTTTGTATTCTCAATATTTATATCATCATCTCATGGCATATATGGCGCTATGGTGGAAGCTATTCTACTCGAGCGTTGGTACAGAGTTATCCAATTTTTGCATTACCGTTGGCAGGTATCGTTGAATATATAATGAGCAAAAAATTAAAATGGGTTTTCATTCCTCTTTCAATTTATTTAATCATAGTCAATTTATTTCAACTAAGACAATACAATTTGGGCATTTTGCATTATGATGATATGAATAGAAAATATTATTCATCCATTTATCTTAATCCAAATCCAAGTGCACTTGATATTAGTTTATTAGATACAGATGATTTTGTTTCAAACGAATCCGAGTATACTAAATATCGTATTTACGAACATAAAGAAAAAATTTCATTAACTGCAAACTCGATTTTTTTTGAAGATACGATTCTAATAAAACCATCTAATCGTCCTCACTATATAAAAGTAAATGCTCGTATTAATTCCTTTGAACACCTTTGGAATAATTCAATTATGGCTACCTGTATATTGGATAATGATACTATTACTCATTCATTTAGGCTCATGCACCCACTTGCTAAAGCAAATCAAGCGAACGATTATGCCTTTTATATTCAACTTCCATCAACATCAAGCAAAGCAATTCTAAGTTTAAAAATAAACTCCACTGATTATCAAGGCGTGTTAGAATCTCTCAAGGTGAATTTATTGAGTAAATAGGAATTTTAGAAATTGAAGTTGGGTTAAATTAAAAAATCCCCGCAATAATTGCGAGGATTTTTGTGGTGTGGGAGGGTTCGCTAAAGCGGAAGAACCCCCGACACAAGGATTTTCAGTCCTTTTCCGCCAAAGGCGGATACCGCAACTTTCAATTCTCATTTGTGCTAATGTTGTTTAAATAAGCATTAATGATTTTTTTAATTTCTTCTCGATCTTGTCCTGTCTTCAACTTTTTTTCTCTCGCCATTGCTTCCTTTTTGTCTTTATAAATTTCAGTATAAATAAGTGTCCAAGGTCTATATTTCATTGTATAATCTTTGGATTCTGTAAAGTTATGTTCTTCTAATCTTCTATACATATCGCTAGTAAATCCACAATATGTTTTTGAACTTCCGACTGAGTAAAGTATATATACTGTATACATTCTTTGTATATTAAAAAATCCCCGCAATAATTGCGAGGATTTTTGTGGTGTGGGAGGGAATTGAACCCCCGACACAAGGATTTTCAGTCCTTTGCTCTACCAACTGAGCTACCGCACCTTTCGATATACCTTTGGTTTGAAGGAGTGCAAAAATAGGAATAATACCCAAATAATCAAGTATTTTTATTCCTTTTTATGAAATAGATGATAAGCAATACAATCCAGATCACCAATATGGGCCACAATAGCTTCCACCAATTAAAATCTGTAGGGATTACTTCATTCATTTTATTAAAGATTAGTTAGCATATTCACTCATAAATTTGATGCGCATCAATCTCAATTGTTCAATACTGATATTATTCTCTTTCATCTCCTCATAAGCCTCTTCTATATTACCCGTATCGCTCGATTGTAGATAATCATATATATCATCTTGATCATATTCGTCTACATAATCATCGATACAATAGTCAAGGTTTAACTTAGTGCCGCTTGATACAATGGTTTCCATTTCATCGAGTAATTCAAGTAGGTTGATTTCCTTCATATTAGCAATGGTTTCCAGTGGAATCTTTTTGTCAATATTTTGAATTATAAATACTTTCAATCCACTTTTGTTCACAACACTTTTCATCACAAATTCATCCACCTTCTCAATATCATTTTCTTCTACATATTTTGCAATCAATTCTACAAATTTGCGACCATACTTCATGGCTTTACCTTTGCTTACACCAGCAATGTTTTCCATTTCTTTCATTGAAGTAGGATAGTTGGTGGCCATATCTTCCAATGAATTTTCAAGAAATACTACAAATGGTGGTACTTTATGTTGTGTAGCAACCTCACGACGAAGCTCTTTGAGCATCTCGAGCAATACAGGATCAAGTGCCGAACTTCCACTTCCGCCTCCCGAAGAAGCTACTTCATCATCATCGCCTTCGGCATCTTCAAATTTATGATTCAAGGATAGTTTCAATGAATATGGTTTTTTCAAAAAGGCTTTACCTTTATCGGTCAATTTTAATAACCCATATTCTTCGATATCTTTCTTTATAAGTCCTTCTACCATCATTTGTCTTACAAGTGAAAACCAAAAATGTTCATCCATTTGGAAATGTGCTCCTTGGCTGAAACATTTTAATTTATCATGTTTGTAAGCTTGAATTTGGGTATTGGTTCTTCCCAATATTACATTGATGACATAATCGATACCAAACATTTCTTTCAATTGTTTGATCGTCTCAAGTGCAGTAAATATGGTGTCTTTTACATCTATTTTTTCTTTCGGGTGTAAGCAATTGTCACACATGTTATTACACTTATCATCATTATACTCTTCTCCGAAATAGTGTAACAATACTTTTCTACGACATATGGCGCTTTCAGCATAGGCTACCGTTTCGCCTATCAACTGTGCACCCATTTCTCGTTCTGTGAGTGGTTTATCTCGCATAAGATGTTCCAATTTTTGTACATCTTTGTAGGAGAAATAGAGTATACAAACTCCCTCAAGCCCATCTCTACCTGCTCGGCCAGTTTCTTGGTAGTAGTTTTCAATTGATTTAGGAATGTTATAATGCATTACAAATCGAATATCGGGCTTATCAATACCCATTCCAAATGCAATGGTAGCAACGATTACATCGACCTTTTCCATCAAAAATTGATCTTGACGCAATGCACGAGTTTTACTATCCAATCCTGCATGATAAGCTACAGCACTGATTCCATTCGCTACCAATATCTGAGCTAAATCTTCAGTTGTTTTACGATTCAAGGTGTAAATGATACCACTTTTACCTCTGTTCTGCTGTATAAATTTTACGATATGTTTGACCGTTTGATCTTTTTTACCTTTTGGAACTATTTCATAAAAAAGATTACTTCGATTAAAAGACGAAACAAATACGTTTGGTTTTTTCAACACTAAATTCTTCAAAATATCATCTTGCACCTTAGGTGTTGCTGTAGCAGTCAGTGCAATTATATTTAATTTAGGATTAATGGTATCAATGATGTCTCTTATTTTTCGGTACTCAGGTCTAAAATCGTGCCCCCACTCTGAAATACAGTGCGCCTCATCGACTGCTACAAATGAAATATTTAATTCCTTCAGAAAATCTACATTCTCTTCTTTTGTAAGTGTCTCGGGTGCTACATAGAGCATTTTGGTTTTACCTCCGAGTAAGTCCTCTTTTACTTTTTTAATTTGGCCTTTGTTGAGCGATGAGTTAAGGAAATGGGCTACATTTTCAATATCACTGTAACTGGTCATTAAATCCACCTGATTTTTCATCAAAGCGATTAATGGCGATACCACTATTGCTATACCTTCACTTATAAGTGCTGGTAATTGATAGCACATGGATTTACCACCTCCAGTAGGCATTATCACAAAGGTATCTTTCCCTTCCAATACACTATGTATAATTTCCTCTTGTTCGCCTTTAAATTTATCAAAGCCGAAATTTTCATATAACGCTTTTTTCAGGTCGATTCGCTCGGCCTTTTTTGCTTTTGCCATAAACTATTTTCTTTTTTAATCCCCCCAAGGATCTACTCTGGTTTAGAAGTAGTTCACTAATGTACTCTTTTTTTTCTATTTTACAAAATGTAAATAGAAAAATAAAAACCAATCGATTTCAAACGAAATTAGTATTGTGCTGGCACTTTTCCATATAATAAATCGTTAAAAACATAAAATTAATTAATCAGCTTCTTTTATCAATTTTCACAATTGGATTGTAGATAGATGAATAAAATTTCGGACATTTGACTTAATGAAAAAAACCTTCTTTCTGTTATTCTTTTCACTTTGGTCATTTTGTACGTCAGCACAAGAACAATTGTTGAATGTTGCACGTCAATATTTATTAAGTGGCGATTATGAAAAATCAGCTGCTACCTTCAAACAACTCCTTGAATATTCACCCAACGACCCTGAAATATTGCAAAGTTATTTCAAGAGTCTCATCGGATTGAAAGACTACAAATCTGCTGAAAAAATTATCAAACAACAATTAAAACAAAAGCCCAATGATGCAGTAGCCAATTTTGAACTTGCAAAGTTATATAAAGCACAAGGCGACGAAAAAAAATATCAAAAGATTTGCAGTAAAATCATACATGATTTACAACCCGACGACCAGATTATACGATCTGTTGCAACCATGTTTGAAAAAGAAGGCTTATATGACTATGCATTAGAAACGTACGAGAAAGGAAAAAGTTTTCAAAAAGAAAACACCTACTTATATGCAGAGGAGTTGGCACTTTTATTTGATAAAAAAGGCGATAGCGAAAAGGCAACAGAGAGTTTGCTTGATTTATATATATCACGTCCTGAAAAAGGGGAAGAAATAAAAGCCACTTTTCAACGTATGATGGACAAACCTGAGAAACTAGAATCGCTTCGCAAAAAAGTATTGAAACGTGCTACCAAGGAAACTGAGAACATTGCCTATCCCGATCTACTCGCCTGGATGTATATTCAACAGCATGATTATGAAAGTGCATTTATTCAAATCAAATCTATCGACACACGACTCAATGAACAAGGCAGACGGGTATTAGGATTTGCACGAGTGGCCTTTCGTGAAAAAGAATTCAAAGCCGCCCTCATGGCATATGATGTGGTGATAGAAAAAGGGAGTGATCAACCTTTTTACTTGTTGGCTCGTAGTGAAAAATTGACTTGTATGAAAGAGCAACTTCATCATAATCCGCATTATACACAAGCCGATGTTGCCAATGTTACTTCACAATACAGCGCATTTTTAGACGCCTATCCTGCATATAAACTAAAAGAAACCTTGAGGGAATATGCAGAACTTGAAGCACGCTATGCGCATGACATTGACAAAGCCATAAGCTTACTAAGCGAAATTGTAAATGCCGGAAATGTAGATCGCACATTTAAGGGTCGGTGTAAATTAGAAATGGGCGATTATGAATTGGTTCGCAACAATGTATGGGAAAGTACCTTACTTTATTCACAAGTGGATAAAGACTTCAAGCAAGATATGCTTGGTGAAGAAGCACGATTTAAAAATGCAAAGTTATCTTATTACACAGGCGACTTTAAATGGGCACAGGGTCAATTGGATGTGCTCAAAGCTTCTACAAGCGAATTGATAGCAAATGACGCATTGAATCTATCTGTATTAATTACTGAAAACAATCCGCCAGCTGATAGTAATACTACACCCCTTTTAATGTTTGCTCGTGCCGATTTACTCGAATTTCAAAATAAAGACCAGCAAGCAATCGACATTCTTGATAGCATCAGTTCGACCTATCCTGAACATCCACTACTTGATGACATATTGATGCAAAAAGCCAATATGGCTTACAAAAAACAAGACTATAGTGAAGCTGCAATGTTGTTACAAAAAATTGTGTCGAATTATGCTGATGATGTTTTAGCAGATGATGCTATTTTTAATTTGGCTCAAATAAATGAAGAATTTTTCAGTAATAAAGACGAAGCAAAACGTTTGTATGAGCAAATTTTAACCAAATATCCTGGCAGTTCATTTGTAAACCAAGCTCGTAAAAATTATAGAAGATTAAGAGGTGATAAAGCTGATGTGGAAGCACAATAAAAATAAAAACTAAATAAATAGTTGTTCAACTAAATATTTAGTTATACATTTGAATTAGAAATAAATTCGAATGGAAAAACTAACAAAAGTTGAAGAAGAAATCATGCTGATTTTATGGGATTTGAAAGAAGCCTTTGTGAAAGATATAATTGAACAAATGCCAGAACCAAAACCTCATTACAACACGGTTTCAACAATGATAAAAATATTGCAAGAAAAAGGTTTTGTAGATTATAAAGCATACGGGAAAACGTATCATTATTTCCCAATAATAGAAAAAGAAAGTTATTTCAAAAAAAGTGTAAAACCGATGTTGAAAAACTATTTCAACGGTTCAGCAAAACAATTGGTCTCTTTTTTCGTTAAAGAAAAAAACATCTCTATTGATGAATTGGAAAAATTAGTAAAAGATTTAAAAAAAACTCATAACTCATAATTCAAAACTCATAACTATGATACTCTATTTTTTAAAAACAATAATAATACTCGGCATTTTTTACATGTTATATCTTTTCTTTTTAAAGAATAATAAAACATTCAAATGGAATCGAATTTATTTGTTAGCAAGCTCTGTGTTAGCTTTGTTATTACCATTTTTAAATAATATTTCTTTAGTAAAAAAAACACTTATAGCCCAACCAAATCAACCTATTGCTATTACGTTAGATACTATCAATATTTATGCATCTAACATTCAAACAAAAGAACTTGACTTTGCAAAAATTGTTATTGGAATATATGCTGTTGGATTTATTTGGGGTTTGTTGAGAATGATTCTTGGGTTTATTGTCATTAAACGAATTAAGGAAAGTTCACGTTTAGAAAAAGTAGAAAATGATTTAATATATTTTAATAAAAACATTGAATCTCCTTTTTCATTTAATAGTAATATTTACATTCCTGATTCATTTAGAAACACTGAAGTTTTAAAAATTATTTTGAAACACGAACAAGCACATGTTCAATTAAAACACAGTAGAGACAAAATTTATTTCTCTATACTTCAAGCGCTATGCTGGTTTAATCCATTTATATATTTCTATCATAAAGAAATAGAATTGGTACATGAGTTTGAAGCAGATGAATTTTCTACGCAAGAATTTGCAACAGATGACTATGTTGAAAATTTATTAAAAACCATACAATACACACAAACGCCCACATTGTTGGCTCATCATTTTTTTCATCACCCTTTAAAAACAAGAATTACTATGTTGTACACAAAATCAAAAAATGCACTTGTGCAAAAAGCCACTGTTATAGTAACAGGAATTATTATCTGCTCAACTTTATTGATTATTCAAAGTTATGGACAGAAGAAAAATACTAAAAATGATTATAAATATAAAATTGTAAGAAATTCTTCAGACACAGTTTTAGTAGAAGATCCAATAACTAAAGAAATGAAAACTATGATTGTTCAAAAAGTAGTGTCAGATACTATCATTTATGAATCAGTTGAAGTTGAACCCAAATTTGCATGTGGAAAAATGAATTTACAAGACTTTATTAAAGATAATTTAGATTATCCAAAAGAATGTATTGAAAAGAAAATTGAAGGAAAAGTAATTATGAGTTTTGTAATTGGAAAAGATGGATTTATTGAATCTTATGGAGAAGAAAATGTAGTAGATGAAAGATTAATTAAAGCAGCAAAAAATTTAATTAATAGTTTCCCTAAATGGACACCTGCAAAAATTAATGGCAAACCTGTAAGTATAGAAATGAAGTTGCCAATAGTTTTTAAATTATAATAACTTTAATAGATATTTTCTAAATCCTATTCGTGTAAAAAACGGATAGGATTTTTTTTACTTACATTTGCTCAAAATTATTATTGATGTCAGTACAGGCTTTAGGAATTAACAAACTTTCGTTAGCAGATATAGAAACTATTTTAAAACATCCAATTGAATTAGATGAAACGTCTATTGCCAATATAGAAAAGTGTCGTGCTTATTTGGATCGTAAAATGAAAGAAGAAGGCAAAACTTTTTATGGGATTAATACTGGATTTGGAAGTTTATGTAATGTAAAAATATCCAATGATGATATTGAACAGTTGCAAGAAAATTTAGTCTTAAGTCATGCTTGTGGTATGGGAAATGAAGTTCCTCAAGAAATCGTAAAATTGATGCTTTTACTAAAAGTAAAAAACTTTGTTTATGGCAATAGCGGCGTGAGTTTACAGGTAACGAATCGTTTAATTGATTTTTATAACCAAACTATTTTACCTGTCGTTTATCAATTAGGTTCTTTGGGTGCAAGTGGAGATTTAGCTCCTTTGGCACATTTGAGTTTGCCATTATTAAACAAAGGTGAAGTGTATATAGATGGTATCAAACGCAATGCGAATGAATTGAGTTTTGAAGCATTGAAATTACAAAGCAAAGAAGGTTTGGCCTTATTGAACGGAACACAATTTATGAGCTCCTATGCTGTGTGGTGTTTATTGAAAATTAAAAAACTAATTCAATGGGCTGATGTAATAGCTGCTATTTCATTTGAAGGATACGATGCCACATTGGAACCATTTACACCAAACATTCATTTAGTTAGAAACCAAGAAGGGCAAATAAATGTTGCCAAAAATATGCTTCGCATTTTGCAAGGAAGCGAAATGGCAACAGGAATTAAAACACAGGTGCAAGACCCGTATAGTTTCAGATGTATTCCTCAAGTGCATGGTGCAACGAGAGATGCCGTGGCACACGTAGAAAAAATTGTGGAACAAGAAATCAATGCTGTGACCGACAATCCACTCGTATTTCCTGATGAGGATTTAATTTTGAGTGGAGGTAATTTTCATGGGCAACCCTTGGCGATTAATTTAGATTATTTAGCTATTGCTATTGCCGAATTAGGAAATATTTCTGAACGTAGAACCTACCTTTTAATTTCTGGTCAGCGAAACTTACCACCATTCTTAGTAAAGAGTGCTGGCTTAGACAGCGGGCTAATGATAGCCCAATATACTGCTGCATCTATTGTGAGTAAAAACAAACAATTGTGTACGCCTGCAAGCGTCGATAGTATTGTAAGTAGCAATGGACAAGAAGACCATGTAAGTATGGGTGCAAATGCTGCCACCAAATTGTATGAGATTGTCAATAATGTAGAAATGATTTTAGCTATTGAATTGCTCAATGCAACGCAAGCATTGGAATTCCGTCGCCCAAAAAAATCTTCAGACATGATAGAAAAATTAATAGCTGCATATAGAAAAACAGTTCCCTTTATTGATCAAGATAGAATCATTCACGAAGATATGATGAAGAGTATTGCCTTTATGAAGGACTATACAATATAATAATTAAACACGTTGAACTCCATTATAAATGAATACATCAAGTAGGATTGATTATCTAGACTCTGTAAGAGGAATTGCTGCCATGATGGTTGTTTTTTATCATTTTAATGGTTGGAAATGGGAGCATCATATTGGGTTTCATCTTAGTTCAATAATATTTAATGGCAGCGATGCAGTGTCTTTTTTTTTCGTGTTAAGTGGCTTTGTTTTATCCTATAAATATTTTAAAAATTCTCAATCTGAAATTGATATAAAAGAGTATGTACTCAAACGGTTTTTTAGAATTTATCCTGCCTATATCGCAACTGTATTTCTTAATTACTTTTACGTGAATAGGCATACCCTTGGCCTGAATACAATTAAAGATATTTTTTATTCAAATGATCAACAGTTATGGCAAGAATTGTTTCTTGTTAAAAGCAATCATAATTTTTATATACCTGGATGGACATTGAGTGTAGAAATGGCTGTATCCTTATTACTTCCATTTATAATTATCATAGCTCGAAAAAACATTCATTACATATATTCACTCATCCTTGTTTCTATATTTATTAGTGCTGCTCATATTTCAATGTTTACTATGCATTTTTGTCTTGGGCTTTTGCTTGCCTTTTATTTTGAAAAAATTCAGTCATTTCAATTTCAACAGCATAAATTATTTCCCTACAGATGGTTAGGGTTGTTAATCGTATTGGTCCTTTTTTCTATTCGACATATAGACAGAATACATAGCATCGGACATCAACTTAAAAATATTTTACTTTATTGGGGTATTGATTTTTTTCATATTAGTGGAATTGCTTCTGCTCTTATTATTTTATTTATCCTCAACAATAAAACTATTCAAACATTCCTTACTATAAAACCCCTTTTATTTATAGGCAAAATCTCTTACAGTATTTATCTAATGCATTGGCTTGTGATTGGCTATATTATGGAACATTGGGACAAGTGGAATTCATATTATTCCAATAAGTATATAGTATTTGCAGTCATGCTTACCGTAGCTGTTTCTACTACACTTCTTTTATCAACTGCCTTGTACTATTTTGTAGAAGTACCATTCATCCAATTGGCCAAAAAAATAAAAATATCAAGGCCGAAAATGAATTAATTTTGCATTCAATGAAACAAGTAAAGCTAACCGATCTTCCCTATAAACAAAAGGCCATAATCAAAAGTTTTGGAGAAACTGAGTTGTATGTCAAATTGCTTGAAATGGGTATCATTCCAGAGGAAGAAATTTCGGTAGAGTTAACAGCACCACTTGGCGATCCTATTGCTATCAACGTAGCAGGTTATCAATTAAGCTTGCGCAAAGAAGAAGCTTGTACGATTATGGTTGAAATAATTTGATGAATTCCAATATGCCAATCAACACACAACACAATATTGACACATTAAATGTCTATTTCATCAGTGGATTGGGTGCCGATCGTAGAGCATTTGATAAAATAAAACTCAACTCTTCATTTCAGATCCATCATATTGATTGGATTGAACCCTTGCCCAATGAATCGTTGCAAGGCTATGCACGACGAATGGCAAAAGATATAGACACCAATTCTCCATTTGCTTTAGTAGGTCTTTCCTTTGGTGGTATTGTTTGTATTGAAATTGCTAAGTTTTTAAATCCACTTCAAATTATTCAAATTTCAAGTGTATCAAATCGAAGTGAGTTGCCATGGTATTTTAGGCTCTCAGGCAAATTGAATTTGCATCAATTAGGATTTGCTCAAACAATTAAAAAAAGTGATCGATTGTTGTTTTGGTTTTTTGGCACTAAATCCAATAAGTTGAAAGCCTATCTCAAAGAAATGATCGATCAAACAAGTACGACTTACTTAAGGTGGTCAATGAATGCTATTGCAAATTGGCAACAACAAGAAAAGCCTCAACATGTAATTCATATACATGGCACAGTCGATAAATTATTTCCAATCAAATACTGTAAAGCAGATATTGTGATAGAAAAAGGAAGTCATTTTATGATCGTTACACATGGAAAACGAATTTCAGATGAAATTAATTCTATCTTAATGAAACTAAATTACCACTTATAATCTTTCTCTATTTTCTCTTGCATTAAACTAATAAATTTGAATGTAGCTGGGCAGTATTCAATATTCTGATCGTGTATATGATTGAAGCCAGCAAAAGGCTTGCGTTTAAAATGCGGAAAGGTGGCACAATCCAATGGTCGTATTTCGTAGATAGAACATTTATTACTTTTCAAATCCAAAAACTGACAGGGCTGTATACGATTCACCTTATCACCATTGTCTTTGTCGGTCATCAACCATTTGTCATAAAACTCTTGTTCAGTCATATTCAAGTGTGCTGAAATTCGAACTCGATCGGCTTTGGTAAATGTAGGTGTCATTACCTTGCAACAATTGGCACATTCCAAACAATCGGTTTCGGCCCAAGCTTGTTTATCAGCTTCATCAATCATTTTTTGAACGTTGGGAACAAATTGTTTGTCAAATTTTTTCAAAAACTTTTTTAATGAGTCCCTTTTCTTGGGTAACTGTTTTTTGAAATTGGTAAGTAATGCTGACACGCTTTTTAGAATTTAGTAGTACAAATATAATTGATAAGTCTTTAGAGAAGAAGTGAATTGATTGCTTATTTAGATAAACATTGCTTTGCCTTTATCGCAATATTTTTCCAAGCAAATGTTTGATAAAAAAGGTTGTTGTCATTGCTAATTTCTTTGCTAGCTTTTTCAATGATAGAAGATGCAAAGCCTTGCCAATCATGATCAGCGATAATAGTTAACCTTCCTTGTGTACAAGCTTCATCTACTCCAATAGCGCCATTTAAGGATGATACAGCAGCTTTACCAAATCCAAGTGCTTCTACCAATTTGGTTTTGATACCACCTCCATCGAGCAATGGATTTAGGAATACATCACATGCTTTAAAGTATAAATCGATATCATCTACAAAACCAGCATAGATAATATGCTGATCAACATAGGCTTTTAATTCATTCATATCTGTTGGTAAATTTTTACCGCATACTATTATTTTATACTTTATGCCTGAAGTCATCAACAATGGATTAATATCATCTAGAATATGTTTGAGTGCATCTAGATTGGGTTTGTAATTCAATGTACCATTGAATAAAAAAATCTTCTCTTCTTTGGGAATATGATATAGTTGTTGAATGACATTTTTAGAATTTTCAATTTCTTTCTCTGAGGGCAACAAATCCATTTCTATTCCATATGGAATAACTTCACATTTTTTCAAATCCAACTTATACTGATCAATGGCATATGTCAAGTCTTCGTTGGTTTTAAACCATACATAATCAGCCATTCGGTAAGCCATTCGTTCGTAAAACCAAAGTATTTTCCACCACCACTTTCCTACACTTCTGAATCGCTCACTCTCAATATTGTGCGAATGCACTATGACTTTATATGAAGTAAACCACTTAAACAATAAGATCAGCCAAGCAAAATAAGGATGCTCAAAAAGTAAATGAGCTGAGTTCGTTTGCTTAGCTTCTTTTTTCAATAAAAAAAAGATGGAAGGACTGATATACCTAACTTGTGAATTTGTAAGTATGTTTTTAACCTGATATGATTCGTTCGCTTCATTTTTTTGAGTTGTGATTACATTCAGCTCAACTTGCTGAGATAGGTATTTGTAAAAAAGGGCAATCCCTTTTTGCCCGCCCATAATGGCAGGAAACACTTTATAAGGAACGAGCGATAGAATACGAATTGAATCTTTTGTTGTTGACACAGGATTCAAAGATAAAACTACCTAAGTAAAGTAATATCACCTTTTTTTAAAATCTTACCACAAGTTGTTTCTGCTTTGAGGTAATAATAAAAAGGAGCCGATTCTGTGGGATTATTTCCTATCACAAGAATAATCTTTCTATGACCTGACTTTTTTAATGTTCAATTTGAATTTTAGAATAGATTCTTTTCTGCTGTTCTACTTCTGTTTGCACAATATAAGTGCCCTTTGACCATGTGGAACACGGAATAATCATTGAGAATGAATTACAGGTTGTAGAATAGATTTGTTTTCCATCAATTGCAAAGACAGTAATCGATTTTATAGGTTTACTTTTAGTTGAAATTGTTACAGTATTTATAGCTGGATTAGGCATAATAGAAAGATCATGAACAACTAATTCTATGTTAGATGAATTCAATATTTGACCAGTGCAAGCGTTTACAGCCATCATGGTATCTTTGGTAATGGTATACACATCGGTAAATAATGGTGTGAAGGTGTTTTTGACTACATTACTATCTTGTGTAATTGTCAGTATACTTTGCGTAAAAGACTGATTAAATTTTTTACACGGCAATTCAAGTTGAGCATCTGTATTTAGAAAAGAATAATCATAAGGCATGTTGATGGAACTCCACAGCGAGCCTGTACCAAAAGAGTAATAACCACCATTGGGCGCATTTTGCACATTGAAGAAAAATGCACCATTGCCCATAGCAGTGCCATATACTTTATGAAAAATGGTATCATTGTTGAGCGAAAACTTGGTAAAGAAAACATTTCCACCACATACTTCAACAGGCTTTGACATTCCTACCGCCACAAAACCACCATCGTCTGACTCGCACACATCGTAATACGTATCATGAAAAGGATGATCGATGGATTTGTTGTTGATGTAATTTCCAGCGGAATCAATTTTCAAACTGAGGCCATTGAATGTATTCGTTGTATTAGTTCCATTGTATCCTACACCAAAAAAACCATGATCATTTTTTGATTCTATAAATTTGTCAATCAACATCGATGCATTTGCACATGTGAAAACAGACGACCAAATTATTGTACCCGATTTAGTTAATTTCATCAAAACAGGTTTTGCATATGTGCCATTTAAATAAGATGCTACACCGCCAACTACAAGATTTCCATCATATGTTTCTTCGATACTTTTTCCAAACAAATAACTTGATACAGGCGTTAATGAATACCCGCTCGTCCAAACGATCGTACCACTTAAATCCATCTTGCTTAGCAAAAGCCTTGAACCACTTGTTGCCACCATGTACACATCTCCATTGCTATCTTCAAACATGTCTTCCCAATTAGAAACATTCGAAAAATCTTTATACCAAAGGATATTTCCCAAGGCATTAAACTTTAACATAATACCTGGGTAAAAAGATGCAATATAGTTTCTGTCTTTTGTTTGAATAATTTTTAACGCAGTGGCTGAGGTTTTGTTGAGGTAGAATGACCATTTGTACACATTATTTTTGTCAAAAAAACCAATATGCGGATAGTCATTCGTTTGAAACCGTTTGCCTGTCATGATTCTATTTTGCTCATCATCCAACAAACCTTGTTGACCTAAATAGTTGGCATTCGAATCGCCATAGGCAATGACTTGAGCTAATTGAGCATGAGAATAAAAACATACAAACATGTAAGCAAAAAATAATGGGATAACCTTTTTCATTGAAGAGTGTTTGTGTAAAATTAGTGTTTTTTTACATCATTATCTATTACAAAACCCTTATTGAAATTTGATCAACACCATTCATGTACTTGTTTTAATCAACGTTACAAGCACGAATATCGATTAACGAACTAGCGTAATATCACCTTTCTTTAAAATCTTACCACATGATGTTTCAGCTTTGAGGTAGTAATAAAATGTGCTTGATTCAGTTGGTTTGTTTTTATACTCACCATTCCAGCAGTCGGATGGATTGTCAGCTTCAAATACTCGCTCACCCCAACGATTGTATATGGCGAAGTAGTATTCTTTGAAATTAGCATTGTGTCTAACATGTAAACAATCATTGTTGCCATCTCCATTAGGCGAAAAGGCATTTGGAATAAAGACACCTGTTTCGTCGTTGTTGTAGGCAAAGACTACAATTGAATCTATATCAACACATGAACCTGTAGAACCCGATACATAAAAAGTAGTTGTTTGTGTTACCATTGCATTCGTAATAGCTGAGGTAGGACTACTCACTAAGTTAGCGGGTGTCCAGTTATAATTTTGTGCTCCATTGGCTTGCAATTGGATGGTATTCAAATTACACTCCGCATCTCTACTTTTAGATACTGTCATATTTATATCAGATATCACTTCAATATCAACTGTTGCTGTACCACTGCATCCATTGGCATCTGTACCTGTAACCATATAGATAGTTGATACAGACGGATTTGCCCATACCGTAGCTCCAGTATATGTGTTTAACCCTGGTATAGTATTCCAATTATAATTGGTTGCCCCGCTTGCTGTAAGCAACACACTGTCTCCAATACAAAGGATTGGATCTAAGGGTGTAATACTAACTGGCAAACTAGAACTTACAGTAACTGTGACCGAACTCGTATTTGAACAACCATTTGCATTCGTACCAGTAACTTTGTAAGTGTTAGTAGCCAATGGCGTAAATGCAACTCCATTGGTTATACCGCCAGTCCAAGTATACGTTGTAGCACCAGTCCCTGTAAGCGTTACAGGATTACCAAAACAGATTGCGGAATTAGAAGCAACTGCATCTACAGTCATTGAATTTTCTACTGAAAGTACTGATTGATAAAATGTATCTTTTTGGTTTGTATTGCTTGTTACGATTAGAGAAACAAGAAATGAGCCACCGCCAGTGTATGAATGCATTGGGTTTTGCAATGTAGAACTATTGCCATCACCAAAGTACCATTCCCAACTTACAACTATTGAATTAAAGGCCGATGATAAATCAGAGAATTGTATAGTAGATGAATCGCAAGTAGTAGGGTAAGAAAAATTAAAATTAGCTAAAATACTATCCTGAGGCGCTGCGTTGCAAATACAATTTGCAGGACTTGTATAAGATACCATAGAGTTATTTAAACTATTGATTGTACCATAAACATTCAGTTGATGTGGATTTACTGCATTAGCCACATTGAAATTCTGAACATCTATTTCAATAATATGATTCCCTGTTAAAAAAAATCCATTATAATTAAATGGTGAAAAATTCATCCAATTGGTATTAATCGAACTAACTGGTTGATTAAAACTAGTCGTAATCCCATCAATCCTAAGTGCGCTAATATAGTTATCGTTTGCTATGTTGAAATTAAAAAACAAACTATCATCTGCACAAGTTCTAAATGGCATTCTGAATGTAATTAAGTAAAAACCTACAGTCGGATTGTTGGTAACATAAGAACTTGTAGTTGCAAAACCAATCCATGCTGAATTTGCATTTGAAGCAGCCCCGCCTGCTGGATTACAGGTTACTGCTGGGGATAAATTCACTGCTCCTGGAATATTATTTGCATTGTCAATGATCCATCTTGGATCGTTTATACCAACAGATAATACATTATTCGTAGTGTAATCATATCCAGTATTCAAGTTAATTTGATTTGTCAAATTACATACTTGACTTTTTGCTATAAAAGAGAAAAAACAACATATTATAAATCCGTATTTCATACTAAACTATTTACAACCAAAAATACAATAATATTAATCACTTAACACAACACTCCTATATCCCTTTCTAAACTTTTCAGCCGAAAAGTTTGAAATTGCATAATTGTATGCATTCAATGAAACTATACTAAGTTGTTTCCTGTTTGCAATCATATCTTGTATTTGATGGATTGCTTCATTTACCAATTCGCTTTCATTCATAACTTGATTTAAAAGATAACCATTTTCTCCGTGTACGATATGTTCAGGTATCGCATCAATATTGGTCACCAATGGTATTGCGCCGAAAGCCATTGCCTCCATGATAACTAACGGAAATCCTTCCCAAGCAGATGTCATCAATAAAATATCATTTTGTTTATGCAAGTTATACATCTCATCACCTCCTTTGAGCTCGCCTACATAGCAACCATCATTTAAAATTTCATTGGGCAATTCATTTTTGAAAGATCCCGCAAGTTTAAATTCTACTGGCAAATTTAAAGCTTGGCATTTTTGAATGATATTTACAATAATCCAAACCCTTTTTTGAGGCCCACCTCTACCAGCATAATATATTTTAAGAGGAAGTTCGAAGTTTCGTTGATGAAATGTGTCAGGTAAAAACTCTAGTCTGTAAAATACAATTTTTAATCTATCTAGATACTTTTCTGGGATACCTGCCTCACGATAGCATTGTCCGAATTTTTGCTTAAAGATTTCTCCTACTATAATTCGAGTATCTATAAATTGAATAAAAGGAGCCCAAACCCAAGTAAAACGAGGGTCGTACATGTGTATTAATTCATGAATTTTGATACTTCGATTAATATGCGGTGTTAGTTTGTAAGCAAAATTACATTGTCCTATAAATACTACTGGCTTTTTGGATTGTGCATTGATATACCGGCTACATATGCCTCTGTATATTAAATTACCCCAATACATCCATTTGTTGTCTGTCCAAAAATTGATTTCTTTCAATGTAACATGGGGTAATTCAAAGAAATGTTTCATCCCATCATTGGGTGAATTTTTTGTAAAAAACAATATAATTTTTTTATCATCAAATGACTTAATAATTTCTGCATTCACACGCTCTGCACCACCTATAGAAAACCCAGGGAAAAAGAAAAACAAATCGTATTGCGATTTCAAGGGATATAATATGGCAATTATTTTTCCAATTAGAATAAAAGGAAACATAATAAATTGCTCTAGATATCTTTTTATTGTAAAAAGTTTATACATCTTTGTAATTAAATAAAAATTATTCAATGGATAAAAGTACGACTATAACATCACCTGTAACGCATGGTGCAGTATCTTTTTTGTATGATATCCCTAAACAAAATATTATTGATAGTTATCTAAATGAATCAGGTATTGATGTAAGTTATTTATTTAAAAACACAGACGTTATTTCTGTATACAAATGCAATGATACAGGATATCGTTTTTTTTATCCGTTTGATATTGATGGCGATAGTTCATTTTATGAAAAATTGGAACAAATACCATGGTATTATGCTGAGTGGAAATGGGATTATGACGTAGCTGAAAAGTATATTAATAAAGAAACCAAAGTATTAGATATTGGTTGTGGCGAAGGTAAATTTTTACACTTTCTAAATAAAGAAAAAAATTGCATGTGCGTTGGACTCGAACTTAATGAAAAAGCGAAAGAAATTGCTTGTAATAATAATTTAATCGTAGAGAATGAATTCATACAAACCCATGCAGCTTCTAATAAAAACAAGTATGATATTGTAACTTTTTTTCAAGTGCTAGAACATATCTCTCAAATTGATAGTTTTCTAAAAGCTGCTATAGAGGTAGTGAAACCAGGGGGTAAAATTATTTTGGCTGTCCCTAACAATGAGCCTTATTATTTGACCTATGACAAAGATCATTTTCTAAATTTACCTCCTCATCATATGGGTTGGTGGAATGAAGATTCATTAAAATCTCTTGCTCAATTATATCCATTGAATTTGGTTGAAATCATCAAACAGCCTCTTGAACATTATACATCGTATTCAAAAAATGTGCTGAAAGAAAAGCTGAAACTGCCTTCGTTTTTAGTGAAGCTTTTAACACCCATTGCAAAGGTATTCTTCTATTTAAATCGCAAGAATATCAATGGGGCATCCATCATGGCAATTTATACAAAAAAACAAATCAAGCTTTGATTGCAATACGCGCCGTGTAATCAACTTTATTTAAAAATAAACTTTGATTTGTATTTTGCAAATATTCATCAAGTGCTTTTTTGGCACCCACCCAATGACCATAATCATCTATAATAAAAACTCCTTTTTGAACCAAAGAAGGATATAAATGTTCTAATTCGTGTTTTGTAGATTCATACCAATCGGTATCCAATCTCAGCAATGCAATATCGCCCTTGGGTATAGCCCCAGGTATTGTATCTTCCACTTTACCCTGAATAAATTTAAATAAATTCGTAGGATAATTTGTACTCTTCAAATTACTTTTTACTTCTTCAAGGGATGATACACACCATCCAGATTTGTCTTCTTTTTTTAATTTAGTCCAAGTATCATGTGCTTTTTCACCTGATGTATCTTTATCTTCTTCTCCAGGTTCTACCATCCCTTCATACGTATCATACATCCATATGGTACGATCGGTTACACCAAATTTTTGTAAGGTTTTGGCTATCAACATAGAACTACCACCTTTCCACACTCCACATTCAACAAAGTCGCCTTGTATATTATTTTTTACTACATACTCTACCCCTTTGTACAACGCATACATTCGTTCTACACTGGTCATCGTATATGGTTTGCAAAATGTATATATATCTAAAAATTCTGCATATTCTTCATTGAAGTTGTCTTTGATGATTTTATAACCAAATCCACTTAATATTTTATTTAATGACTGAATTATCATTTTACAGATTAAATTTGTTGTTGTAATCGCTATGAAAGCCAACAAATCTAATGCATTTTTTTCCAAAAACTGGCTCGGGGCCTTTTATAGTCCTCTTTTTTTTACACGTAAAGAACTTTTTAAAGCGATCGCTCTGCATGCCCCCACGTTTAGAGGCAAGTTGGTGGATTTAGGTTGTGGTACTAAGCCCTATGCGTTGGAATTTAAAAATGTAAATGAATATGTAGGTTTGGATATCGAACACAGTGGCAACAACGATGGCAAATCAATGGTGGATGTTTTTTACGATGGTAAAACATTTCCATTTGAAAATAATAGCATCGATGGTGTTTTCTCTTCCGAAACATTCGAACATATTTTTAATCTGGAAGAAATCATACAAGAGATACAACGTGTGCTAAAAAAAGATGGATTATTGCTAGCTACCTGTCCTTTCTTTTGGCCCGAACACGAAGTGCCTTACGATTATGCACGATATACTTCATTTGCTATCAAGGATTTACTCATACGAAATGGATTTGAAATTGTTGCTTACGAAAAAACGGGCAATTACTTCACTGCCATGTTGCAAATGCAAGCATTGTATTTGTATTTTTTTATTAATCGAATACCCTTGTTGAGTGATGTCTTTTTTGTATTATTCATTACCCCTATATTCCTAGTTGGCTCATTGTTGAATAAAGTTTTGCCAAAATTCATGAAACGAAAAGACCTTTACTTGAACAATGTTATCTTAGCAAAAAAAATCTAACGTGGGAATCATCAAACGACAGAGTCTTAAAACCAGCATCGTCAATTATGCAGGTGTACTCATTGGTGTGATTTTTTTTAATTTTATTTTTCCTCATATTATATCTGAAGAATACCTTGGCTTAATCGGCTTACTTCAAAACCTCATGTATATTTTGGTTTCGCTACCCGCCCTTGGTTTAGCACATGTTTTGCTTCGTTACTACAGTATATGGAAAGATACCGATCAAGTAAAACGCTTCAATGCATTTGCTATGATATTGATGGGATTGGGGTTACTTGTTTTTAGTCTTTTATATTTTTTATTCAAACAACCTATTATTGAGAATTACAAAACACATTCCTCGCTGTTTATTCCTTACTATTTTTTGGTCATCCCTTTAGTTATCTTACAAGCTTATACGCAATATTTTGAAATATACGGCATGGTAAAATTACGAGTGGCCGTACCGGCATTTTTACGTGAAATCGTAACAAGAGTTTTATTGATTACCCTCATTTATTTCTTTGTTTACAAATTACTCAACGAACAACAATTCATCTATGGTTTTGTAGGAGTTTACCTTATTACTTTTTTGATTTTGCTTTTTTATATGATCAAAGGATTGCAATTTAAAGCCTCTGATGCTAAAAAATATCTCGACGACAACAAGGATTTAAAATCTCAATTGCAGTATGGAGGTGGTATGCTTCTGTTAATGATATCAACTAATATTCATAACTTTTTAGATGGCATTATATTACCAGCTTACCTTGGATTGGGCGCATTGGGAATTTATTTAAGACCCTTGGTATTGGGCCAAATGATACAAGTACCCTATAGGGCTATTTCGCAAATATCGTTGCCTATACTTCGTGAAGCAATTGTAGAAAACAATATGAAGAAAGTATACGAATTGAATAATCAGATTGGTATTAACTTATTTCTTATTGGTACCTTTCTTTTTTCGTTATTGATAGCCAATGCCGATGGGATATTTTCATTATTGCCAGCTAGCTATGCGGTGGGCAAGTCGGTACTTTATATTGTTGCAGCTGGTCGATTACTCGATATGGCCTTTGGACTCAATTCAGAAATATTAAATTCATCCAAATATTATAATTTTATTATTGCTCTTTCAGTACTGATGATGATCATGACTGTAAGTTTAAACATGTTATTGATTCCTCGCATGGGCATGAATGGCGCAGCATTGGCCGTTTCTATTTCATTGATTACTTTTAATATACTTAAAACAATTATCATCTATCTTAAATACGGATTTCATTGCTTTAGCAAACATTACCTAACCTTGATCTTCATTTCATTTTTAGTAATAGGTATACTATACTTTATTCCATTTCTACAATTTGTAGATCATCATATGTTTTTAAATGCCTGCCTTAATATTGTATTCAAAGGCATAATTGGTTCATTCATCTTTTTAATCCCAACGTATCTTTTTAATGTTTCACCCGATTTAAATGATTTTATTAAATTGATTTTGAGTGGCAAAATACTGAAAGGTGGACATAAGATGGATCATTTGTAAATGACCAAGATACATTGATGATAAATTCAATTGTGTAATTATCAATCAACATTAGATATAAATAAATAGAATATCGCCACTTGTGATTGGCTGCTATTTTTACAAGCTGAAATTGATATAATGATAAACAACACTATTAATCAAATTGATACAGACCGCATTATAGAAATGGCTTGGGAAGACCGAACTCCATTTGAAGCGATTCAATTTCAGTTTGGATTGACCGAGCATGAAGTAATTGTGCTGATGAGAAGTCAACTGAAACGAAGTAGCTTTAACTTATGGCGCAAGCGAGTGAATAGTGGTGTGAGCCAAAAACATTTAGTAAAACGAATTGAAGGAATAGATCGATTTAAATGTTCCCTACAACGAACTATAACGATGAACAAGATTAGCAAACGTAGATAATAAATTTTCAAGAACACAATCGCAATATGCATATTAAAATCAACGACTTATTATCGATGAATGAGCGGTACAGAGCTACTCTTATCAATTCATTGGCAGGATACAAAACAGCTGTATTGATTGGTACACAATCAAAAGCAGGACAAACAAACTTATGCATATTCAATTCGTTGATACACCTAGGTGCAAATCCGGCTTTGTTTGGGCTTATTTTCAGACCCAAATCCGAAGAGCGAGATACACTTCGATCAATTTTGGAGACCGGTTATTATACCCTCAACTATGTACCTTCGGATTTATACAAACAAGCACATCAAACATCTGCTAGGTATGAAAATAATCAATCCGAATTTACTGAAGTTGGATTTAACGAAGAATACCTTCCTGAATTTGAAGCTCCATTTGTACAACAAGCTGTTGTAAAAATAGCCATGAAATTAGAAGAGAAAATGGATATAAAAATCAATGGCACATCGTTGGTCATTGGAAGTATACAAGATATCATTTTCAATGAGAAAGCCTTAAGCAAAGATGGTTTTATTGATTTGAGTCAGTTAGACGTACTAGGTTGTATTGGATTAGATGCTTACTTCAATTCAACCATAGTAGGACGATTAAACTATGCAAAACCTGGCCAAAGAACAACTGAAATTGAACTTTGAAAACTCTAAAAAAAGAAAACTTTCCATCTAAAATTTGCCCTACATGTAAACGCCAGTATACATGGCGAAAGAAATGGGAAAAAATTTGGGATCAGGTTATCTATTGTAGTGAACGATGTAGAAGGAATAAAACCAAGCAGGCTGAGTAAAGGATGTTTTAAAAAACTTTTATAGATGTTGTTTCTCCTGAATTATGCTCAAGTATTCTATTTTCTATATTTTGTGTTTGACCTGTATAGTATTATTGGGTAGATGCAGAGTAAAGCATGTAAACGGTATACATGATTGTAAATTGATAAAAAAATAAGGCAACCATTACTGATTGCCTTATTATGTCGGGATCTTCACTTCGTTTCGACAGGATTCGAACCTGCGACCCTCACGCCCGAAAGCGTGATATTCTACTTAGCTGAACTACCGATATCTTCAATAAATCGTTTTGCGCCGCGAGATTTTATCTTTTTCTCTAATTGCATTGCTTCTCTTCTAGTTTCTACTTCTTTTCTCCATACTATTACCCAAGGTATGCCATTTTTTATAGATGTTGTTTCTCCTGAATTATGCTCAAGCATTCTATTTTCTAGATCTTGTGTTTGACCTGTATAGTATTTCAGGATTGATGATGAGTAAAGTATGTAAACCGTAAACATATTGAAGGGTTTCAATTAAACTAAAAAGCCACGCATATTTGCGTGGCTTATGTCGGGAGGACAGGATTCGAACCTGCGACCCCTTGGTCCCAAACCAAGTATTCTACCGAGCTGAACTACCTCCCGAAGGTAGAATTATTTCAATTTTGAAATAACACTCTATTTATATGAAAGGTTTTGACTTTTCGACCCTCACGACCTAAAGCGTGATATTCTACCGAGCTGAACTACCTCCCGTAATTCATTTATTTTAAGACCTTCGACCCTCACGCCCTAAAGCGTGATATTCTACCGAGCTGAACTACCTCCCGAGGTAGAATTGTACTATAAATAATACAACGCTGATTTCCCATTTTATTGGGGTTGCAAAAGTAAGTGATTAATGTTTACTTTTAATACTATTTATTAAAAAACAAAAAAATGCGGAGAGACAGGGATTCGAACCCTGGGTAGGGTATGACCCCTACGACGATTTAGCAAACCGCTCCCTTCGGCCACTCGGGCATCTCTCCAGCAAACTATTTTTTGTTTAAAAGAACTTTATTAATCCCTTTCAGAATTAATTTGGAGTGCGAAAATAGACTATTTTTTTTAAATACCCAATAATTCTACTTCAAATATCAACGAACTATTTGGTTGAATCAAAGCTCCTGCCTGTCGGTCGCCATACGCCAAATGGGGTGGTAAGTACAAACGCCACTTACTTCCTACTCCCATTAATTGCAACCCCTCTGTCCAACCACTTATGACTCGATTGAGCGGAAAGCTAGCAGGAGCGCCTCTTTGTACTGAACTATCAAACACCCTACCATCTATTAATGTACCATGATAATGACAGGTCACTGTATCGGTAGCAGATGGCTTGGGACCATTGCCTTCTACTAAAATTTCATATTGCAGCCCACTTTCTAATACAATCACACCTTCTTTTTGGCTATTTTCAGCTAAAAAATTCAACCCCTCATTTAAGGTAGCTTGCAATTTTTCTTGTTTTGCTTGATTCAGCTTATCAAATAAATTCATATTGCAAATATAACGAAGAAACAAATCAGGTAAATATGATTCATAAAATTTGATTCTAATTATATTGTGTTGATTTTACTTGATTATGAAACAATCATCTCAATTTATTCTGCTTATTATAGTAAGTTTTCTATTCCTTACTTCATGTAGAATTCATAAAACATCTCATTCGGTAAAAAAAACCACCTCTCATAATCTTCGTGATTTACAAATCAACAAAGATTTAAAAAAAGAAATCGATCGTTGGCTTGGAACTCCTTACAAATATGGCGGCAACGATCATAAAGGTGTCGATTGTTCGGGATTTGTAAATGCCATTTATCAATCTGTTTATAACCTACCGCTACCTCGATCGTCCAAAGAAATGTATGCTCAATGTTTAAAAATTAAAACCACTGATTTAAAAGAAGGTGATTTAGTATTTTTCGATTATACTGGTAAGGGGGTCTCGCATGTAGGTATATACCTGAAAGATGATAAGTATGCACATGCATCATCCTCTAAGGGAGTTGTAATAAGTACGCTCAGCAATGAATATACTCGTAAAAACTATATTGGCGCTGGACGTTTTAAAAAATAAAATCATTCTCTTTTTGTGCTTTATAAAAATTGTAAATTCATCATCAATAAATCAACCATATTACTGAAAAAAAATAAATTAATTTTACTATATGAATACAATAGTATATAAATCAGAGCATAGAGGTCATGCCGATCATGGATGGCTCAAAGCAAATCATTCATTCAGCTTTGCAGGCTATTATAACCCACATAAAATTCATTTTGGCGTATTGCGAGTTCTCAACGATGATACTGTAGCTGCAGGGATGGGGTTTGGCATGCATCCACATGATAATATGGAAATCATTACAATACCATTTTCTGGTACGCTTGCGCACAAAGACAATATGGGCAATAGCGGTACAATCGGATTTGGAGAAATACAAGTGATGAGTGCAGGCAGTGGTATTACTCATAGTGAATTTAATCATAGTAAAGATGAGGCGGTCACATTATTTCAAATATGGCTATTCCCAAATAAAAAAAATGTAACCCCACGTTATGATCAAATAAGTTATGATAAAGAAAAACTACACAATGAATGGCAACAAATCATTTCGCCCAATCCTGAGGATACAGGCAGTTGGATTCATCAAGATGCTTGGTTTCATTTGGGTAAATTTGATGCCGATGCCACAACGGAGTATACAATTCGAAAGCAGGGAAATGGCATTTACTTAATGGTGATTGAGGGTGAAATAAGTATTGATGAACATATTTTATCACATAGAGATGCTGTTGGCATTACAAACGCAGATTCTATTCATATTCGTGTAAAAAAGCCTAGTTTTCTATTAATAATGGACATTCCCATGCAGATCGAATCCTAATTTATATGTGGATATGTGCTTATTTTAGCAAGTAATGTTTATATTTGTGGAGCGTAATGCCTACAATTCTCGAATTTGAGAATTAAATCTTCAGATTTATCGATTGATATTTCTGCAATTGGTTTACCAACTACATTAAAATTTATACACCCTTTTTATTACTATATGCAATATAATACAAGCCGCGAGTTAATGACTATCAGAGAGTATGGACGCAGTATACATGACATGGTAAAATACCTCATGACCATTGAGGATCGAGAAAAAAGACAAAAAAACGCTGAAGCAATCATTGAAGTGATGGCTATTCTAAGCCCTCAGCAAAAAGCTATTGAAGATTATCAACATAAACTGTGGGATCATTTATATCTTATTTCTGATTACAAATTAGATGTTGATTGTCCCTATCCTATACCTACACAGGAGGTAAAAGAACGTAAACCTGACCCATTACCTTACCCTAAAAGTAAAATCAGGTGGAATCACTTTGGTAAAAAGTATGAAACTCTGTTTGAAAAAGCATTGATTGAAACTGACGAAGAAAAAAAACAAGGTTATATACATGTCTTAATTCTATTCATGCGAGTGGCCTATTTGAATTGGCACAAAGAAAATGTGCATGATGATATGCTCCGTGATGAATTGCTGACAATGAGTAAAGGCTTATTGATTTACGAGCCTGGCACTAAGTTTTCAGAAAATGTAGATGTTAGTGAAATACCTACAATCAGTGGTGTTAGTCAAGCTGATCCTAAATACAATCAACGACGGTTTTTTAATAATCGCAACGGAAATAATCGAAATGGCAATCAGGGCCAAAACAGAAATAATAATAATCCTAATAGGAATAACAACAACAATCCTAACCGAAATAATAAATTTAATAATTTCAAGAAAAAAAATAACAACAATAGTTAATTAGCTATGTAAGTCATTTCGTACTTTAGCGGAGTATGAATAGTTTTGAAATTATAGGTGGTACACCATTGAATGGTGAAGTAACACCTCAAGGTGCTAAGAATGAAGCATTGCAGATATTGGCTGCAACTATGCTTACTTCTCAAAAAATTACAATTCACAATTTGCCCGACATACTGGATGTAAGGGCGTTGATTGAATTGCTTGTTGACCTTGGTGTAGATGTTGAAAAACACTCACCAAATGACTATTCGTTTCAGGCAAAAAATATAAACCTTGAATACTTAATAAGTCCTGAGTACAAAAAAAAATCAGGACGATTGAGAGGCGCTGTAATGCTTGCTGGTCCATTACTTGCTCGATTTAAAAAAGCATACATACCTCAGCCCGGTGGTGACAAAATTGGTCGAAGACGATTAGATACCCATATTCTTGGATTTGAAAAACTAGGTGCGACCTATACATATAATGAAGAACAACATTTTTTTACTCTAGAGGCAAATCAATTGGTTGGCAACTACATGTTATTGGATGAACCTTCGGTAACAGGAACTGCAAATATTTTAATGGCGGCTATTTGTGCAAAAGGTAAAACACGTATTTACAATGCAGCCTGTGAACCTTATCTGCAACAACTATGTCGATTACTCAATCGTATGGGTGCAAGCATAAGTGGAATTGGTTCTAATCTTTTAACCATTAAAGGTGTAGATGCAGATTCGTTGGTAGGATGTGAGCATACTATACTCGCAGATATGATAGAAGTTGGTTCATTTATAGGCTTAGCAGCAATGACTGGAGGTGATATTCTAATCAAAAATTGTAATGTAAAATATTTAGGTTGTATTCCTGAAACATTTCAACGGCTAGGTATTCAACTAGAAATCATCAAAGATGATATTCACATTCCAGCACAAGAGCATTATAAAATACAACGATTTATTGGGGGCGATATTCTTACAATTTATGATCATCCTTGGCCTGGCTTTACACCCGATTTATTAAGTATTGCATTGGTAGTAGCCACACAAGCCAAAGGGACCGTTTTGTTTCATCAAAAAATGTTTGAAAGTCGATTATTCTTTACTGATAAATTGATTGACATGGGTGCACAAATCGTATTGTGCGATCCACATCGTGCAGTGGTTGTAGGTCTTGATAAGCAATCTCCTTTACGAGGCAATACAATGTCATCACCCGATATTAGAGCTGGTCTTGCATTATTGATAGCTGCTTTGTCGGCTCAGGGCAAAAGCATTATTCAAAATGGCGAGCAAATTGATCGTGGCTATCAAAATATTGATATTCGATTACAACAACTTGGTGCAAAAATCAGGCGTATTGATTAAACTAAAAATCTACTTTGAACTTTACACATGGAACCTACTACAAAAACATGTCTGTCTTGTCAAAAACCATTGAAAGGACGTATAGATAAAAAATTTTGTGACGACTATTGTCGAAACAACTACAACAATCATCAACGTGCTACAGATAGTACACCTACAAAAGAAATCATTCAACATCTGAAAAAAAATCGCTCAGTGTTGGCAGGTTTTCTACAAAATGAAGACATGACTAAAACAACCAAAGAGAGATTATTGGCCAAAGGTTTTCAATTTAAATATCACACACATCACTACGAAAACAAAAAAGGGAATGTGTATGTTTTTTGTTTTGAATATGGTTATTTGCCTTTAGATCATGATTGGTTTTTAATAGTAAAACGTGTATCAGAATCATAATCTATTTTTTGTAACTATCTTTGAGCAAATCTAATTTTTGAAAGGACTTATATACAAATCAACTGGTAGCTGGTATATCGTGAAAGCCGAAGATGGTAAGTATATCAATTGCCGTATAAAAGGGAAATTTAAAATTGACAAAGAAATTACATCTACCAACCCAATTGCAGTAGGCGATGTAGTTGAAATTGAATTGGAAAATAATGAAGATAATACAGCCATGATTATTGGTATTGATCGGAGAAAAAATTATCTAGTTCGTAGTTCTCCTCACAGTAAGTATTTCAAACATATTGTTGCATCTAATCTTGATCAAAGTTTAATCATTGCTACCATCAAAGATCCGAAAACCTCTTTAGGTTTTATTGATCGCTTTCTAGTCAGTTGCGAAGCCTATCATATACCTGCTATTATTATCATTAATAAATGTGATACGCTAGACCAAGATGATTTGATTTATTATGATTACATTAAAACTATTTATGAGTCGATTGGTTATCCAATGTATTTAGTTTCTGCCGAACAATCCATAGGGTTAGATGAACTGACTATTTTAATGAAGGATAAAATAAGTTTACTTACTGGTCATAGCGGAGTAGGTAAATCTACATTTATCAATCAATTAATTCCAGAAAAAGATATTCGCGTACAAGAAGTATCTGATTGGAGTGGTAAAGGTCTACATACGACTACATTTGCTGAAATGCATGATCTACCATTTGGTGGCAGATTAATTGACACTCCGGGTATACGAGAACTAGGCATTGTTGATATGTCTCGTGCTGAGCTGTCGGGTTATTTCCCTGAAATAAAAAAACAATTGGTAAACTGTAAATACAATAATTGTAGTCATTTTAACGAACCCGGTTGTGCTGTAAAGCAAGCGGTAAAAGACAGCATAATATCCGAAGAGCGATATATAAGTTATTCCAAAATTTACGAAAGTATTGATGATAAAAAATATTAAAAAATCCGATACTGAATTATAAGTTCAACATCGGATTTCAATACATATTCTATTTAAATTACAAACTCATTTGAGCACTCAAATATTCTCTATTCAGACGAGCAATATTTGATATAGAAATTTCTTTAGGGCATTCTGCTTCACAAGCACCTGTGTTGGTACAAGCACCAAATCCTTCTTTATCCATTTGAGCAACCATGTTTAACACACGCGTTTTTCTTTCTGGTTCCCCTTGTGGTAATAATGCGTATTGAGAAACTTTTGCGGAAGTAAATAGCATGGCACTTGAATTTTTACAAGCTGCTACACATGCACCACATCCAATACACATAGCTGCATCAAAGGATGCATCTGCTAATTCTTTATTGATAGGTAACGCATTCCCGTCTTGTGCATTTCCGGTATTGACACTTACATATCCACCAGCCTGCTGAATGCGATCAAATGCACTTCTGTCTACGACTAAATCTTTCAACACAGGGAAAGCAGCTGCTCTCCATGGCTCTACAGTAACTGTTTCACCATCTTTGAATGCTCTCATGTGCAATTGGCAAGTCGTAGTACCATCCCAAGGACCGTGAGCACGGCCATTGATATGCATACTACACATTCCACAAATACCTTCACGGCAATCGTGGTCAAATGCAATAGGATCTTGACCTTCATTGATTAATTTTTCATTGACAACATCAAACATTTCCAAAAATGACATTTCAGTTGAAATATTATTTGCATCATACGTTTGAAAAATTCCTGCAGCATTTGCATTTGCTTGACGCCAAACTTTTAATTTTAAATTTATTGTGCTATGTTCCATAATTTAAATTTTTGAACACTGATTGAAGATATAAATAGATTTACTCTGATTTATAACTTGTTGTGTTTGTTTTTATTTTATAATTATTATCAAATATTTTTCGTTTAAATTGAGCAGATTTACCAAAATTCATAAGCAAACCCACTTCAACATTTGTTGCTTTAAGATAATTAGTTAATTGAGCTTCATGTTCATCACAAAGTGATTCTGCTGCTTTTAATTCAACAATCACTACATCTTCAACTAGTAAATCAGCTGCATACTGCCCAACTTCTATTTCATCATAATAGACTTTAATTCCTTTTTGATTTACAGCATGTAAACCTAATTTTTCTAATTCAATAAGCATGGCATTCTCATACACTTTTTCTAAAAAGCCATATCCAAGTTTATTGTAAACATTGAAAAATGCTTTTATGATTAAATCAGTAATATTTGAATGTTTGTAAGTCATGTTATTTAGAACACTGATTAAATCGATTTAAAAGATATAAAGATTTTTGTATTCAAATCAATTATGCAATCTAATCTGTGATTATTTTTTATCATTTATTTTTCCTCATTTTAAATATAAATATTCTGTGAAAATCTATTCATCTATCAAATCCGTGTTCTACTTGTAATTACGCTGACTAGGATGAATTACATCATACACTAAATCTTCTTTATGTAATTCCCATTGATAGTTGCCTTTGTTTTCCCAACAAGAAACATACATAAACTTATCATCATGACGTAATGCTTCTCCTTCTTCTGTTTGATGCTCCTCACGGAAATGTCCACCACAACTTTCTTCTCTATTCAACGCATCCATACACATCAATTCACCTAATTCAAGGAAATCTGCTACACGTCCTGCTTTGTCTAATTCAGGATTTAAGCTATCAGCAGTTCCAGGGACTCTAACATCTTTCCAAAATTCTTCACGCAAGGCTCTGATATCTGCTATAGCTTGTTTTAATCCTTTTTCATTTCGTGCCATACCACATTCATTCCACATGATAAGCCCTAGCTTCTTATGAAAATAATCAACCGATTTTGTCCCTTTATTATTCATAAAGTGATTAATTCTATCAGTTACTTCTTTTTCAGCATCATCAAATGCTTTTTGATTTACATCAATTTTTGGTGTGCGAATTTCATCTGCCAAATAATTTCCAATTGTGTAAGGAATTACGAAATATCCATCCGCTAATCCTTGCATTAAAGCACTTGCACCCAAACGGTTAGCACCATGATCACTAAAGTTAGCTTCACCTAATGCATATAATCCAGGAACATTTGTCATTAATTCATAATCAACCCAAAGTCCACCCATTGTGTAATGCACAGCAGGATAAATACGCATTGGAATAGAATACGGATCTTCTCCAGTGATTTTAGCATACATTTCAAACAAGTTGCCGTATTTCTCTTTCACTACTTGTTTGCCCATTTTGATAATTTCATCTTCGGAAGCGTTAGATAAACCTTGCTTAGTAGCTTCAATTTTTCCATATCTTTTTATAGCTGAAGCGAAATCTAAATAAACTGCCATTTTACTTGTACCTACTCCATAACCAGCATCACAACGCTCTTTTGCAGCCCGAGATGCCACGTCACGAGGTACTAAATTACCAAATGCTGGATAACGTCGCTCTAAATAATAATCTCTTTCTTCTTCAGGAATATCAAAAGCTTTACGAGTATCGTTTTGTTTTTTTGGAACCCAAATACGTCCATCATTACGCAATGATTCAGACATTAAGGTTAATTTACTTTGATGATCGCCACTTACAGGAATACATGTTGGATGAATTTGTGTGAAACAAGGATTTCCAAACATGGCACCTTTTTTGTGTGCCTTCCAAGCTGCAGTTACATTTGAACCCATTGCATTGGTACTTAAGAAGAATACATTTCCGTATCCACCAGTACATAATAATACTGCATGAGCACCATGTCGTTCGATTTTTCCTGTTACTAAATCACGAGCAATAATTCCACGTGCTTTTCCATCTATAGTAACTACATCCAACATTTCATGTCGGTTATACTCTTTGATAGCACCGATAGAAACCTGACGCATTTGTGCTGAATAAGCACCTAATAATAATTGTTGACCGGTTTGTCCAGCTGCATAAAACGTACGTTGTACTTGTGTTCCACCAAACGAACGATTACTTAATAATCCACCATATTCACGAGCAAAAGGAACACCTTGAGCTACGCATTGGTCAATAATATTTCCACTCACTTCAGCTAAACGATGCACGTTTGCTTCACGAGCACGATAGTCACCACCTTTTATAGTATCATAAAATAAACGATAAACACTATCGCCATCATTTTGATAATTTTTTGCTGCATTAATACCACCTTGTGCTGCAATTGAGTGAGCACGACGACCACTATCTTGGAAACAAAACGTTTTTACATTGTAACCCAATTCAGCTAAAGTAGCTGCAGCTGAAGCACCTGCTAAACCCGTTCCTACTACGATAATGTCGATACTACGTTTGTTTGCTGGATTTACTAATTTACAAGTGCTTTTGTAAGTACTCCATTTTTGTGCTAATTCGCCAGCTGGTATTCTATTATTAATTGCCATAATTATTATTATTTTTTACCGCAGAGTTTAATATGTTTTTCAAAGAGATTTACTGAGTACTCTGTGTTTTAACTCAGTAAACTCAGTGGTTGTGTTATTGTATCCAACCAAAATGAAATGCGATTGGCATCAATGCAAAAGCTAAGCAAATCAATATTGTGTATCCAAAGCCTATGTTTCGTATAATACCATTGTATTTTGGACTATTAACACCTATAGTTTGAAAAGCACTTGCAAAACCATGTATTAAATGCCAACATAATGCAATAACACCTACTAAATAAACACCTACTATGATAGGGTTTTCGAATTCTTCTTTCATTTCTTCAAATAAATTGTGAGGCGCATCCCCACTGTACAAGGCTATTTTGGTTCCAATGAAAAAATCTTTTAAATGGATAACTAAGAATATTAATAATAAACTCCCTAAAATACCCATGCTACGGCTATACCATTTGCTTGTTGCATTGCCTGCATTGACGGCATATTTCACTGGGCGCTTGCTGTTATTTTGCATAGTAAGCATCAAACCTTGAATGATGTGTGCAAACAAGCCCACAAACAAACCAATTTCCAAGAAACGTACAATCCAGTTGTGGCTCAGAAAATGGGCAACTCCGTTGTAGGTAGCACCACCATCATTTAAAAATATACAGCTATTGGCAACTGCATGTACAATCAAAAAAAGGATTAAAAAAATCCCTGTAAACGCCATTACTAGCTTTTTTCCTATCGAAGATGTAAAGTATTCTTTCCAAGTCATGTGTAAAAAATTAATTTTTCGTGGCACAAAGATACTACGCGTAGCGTACAATGTCAATAAAGAAAGAAAATAGTGTATTGAATATATACTTAATTACCCATTTCTCTTGGCAATTCCTTTCAATTCATTCAATTTCATCAAAGCTTCAACTGGCGTGAGCGTATTAATTTCAACTCCTTCCAATATTTCTTTTATACGTTTTAAATCATCAGCTAAGCCATCAAAAATATTGAGTTGATATTGCTGTGTATTAATTTTTTTAATATTGGAAGAGATTTTATCATTCAAGTTTTTCTCTTCGAGTAAGGCTAAAATTTCATTGGCTCTATCTACCAAACTAGCAGGCATACCTGCCATACGTGCCACATGTACACCAAAGCTGTGCGTACTTCCACCTTCAGCCAATTTACGCAAGAAAATTATTTTGTTGCCAACTTCTTTATGAGTGACATGAAAGTTTTTAATTCTTGACATTTTATTTTCCAGCTCATTCAACTCATGATAATGAGTTGCAAAAAGGGTAAGAGGCTTATGCGGGTGATTATGTAAAAATTCGGCAATACTCCATGCGATACTAATTCCATCAAACGTACTAGTACCCCGACCGATTTCGTCCAACACAATTAAACTACGATTACTGATATTATTGATAATGCTTGCGGTTTCGTTCATTTCAACCATAAAGGTACTTTCGCCACCACTGAGATTATCTGATGCACCCACACGCGTAAAGATTTTATCTGTAAGAGGAATCAAAGCTTTGATGGCAGGTACAAAACTTCCTACATGCGCCATCAATGTAATCAACACTGTTTGTCGTAACATGGCGCTTTTACCACTCATATTTGGTCCGGTGATGATGATAATCTGCTGATTTTCTTTATCTAAAGTCACCGAATTGGAAACATAATCTTCACCAATCGGTAAATTTTGTTCAATAACTGGATGTCGACCTTCTTCAATATACAATGCATGCGCATCGCTTAATTCGGGTCTTCTGTATTTATATTTAATGGCATTGTAAGCAAAACTATGGATGCAATCGAGTTGAGCGACCAAATTGGCATTGAGTTGAATCGGGCTTATATAATCTTGTAAATCCAATAACAATTGATCGTAGATCAACATTTCGAGTGCGAGTATTTTTTCTTCGGCACCCATAATTTTTTGTTCGTATTCCTTCAGTTCAGGGGTTATATATCGTTCAGCATTGGATAGTGTTTGTTTCCGTATCCATGTTTCAGGCACTTTACTTTTATGTGTATTGGTCACTTCGAGATAATAACCAAACACATTATTAAACGAAATTTTTAAAGAGGGAATACCTGTTTCTTCAATTTCGCGTTGTTGTATTTGTAATAAATATTCTTTCCCATTCGATGATATCAAACGTAAGTCATCGAGTTCGGCATTTACACCCGGTAGTATTAATCCTCCCTTGGCAGCCACTGCTGGCGGATTATCAACAAGTGTTTTAAATAATTTCTCCTTGATCGATGTAGAAGGATTCAATTGCTCCGCAATACGCAATGTCCATGTATCGGTGCTATCGTTGCATATTTTTTTCAAGTCTTCTACACATTGCAATCCACGCCCTAATTGTAATACTTCTCGTGGAGATATTTTTCGCAATGGAACCTTTGCAACAATGCGTTCTATATCACCTACTTGTTTTATCAATTGGGCTATCAACTTAGCTGTGTCCTGGTCTTTGATATAAAACTCGACCGTATTGAGTCGTTCATTTATTTTTCGTATATCTTGTAATGGAAACATCAACCATCGTTTGATCATACGAGCGCCCATGGGCGATACTGTATTGTCTAATACCTTGAGTAAATTATTACCATTTTCACGATTGCTATCGAGGAGTTCTAAATTTTGAATCGTAAAGCGATCCATCCAAAGAAAATCATTCCGTGTAATACGTTGTATGGAAGATATATGAGATAATTGTTGATGCTCTGTATCCTTTAAATAATGAATGATAGCCCCTGCAGCAATAATAGCATGTGGTATATCATCGATCCCAAAGCCTTTTAATGAAACTGTTTGAAAGTGTTGTAGCAATGTATCTTGAGCATATTGCTCGCCATAAATCCACTCGTCGAGCAGATAGGTATAATACTTTGGTCCAAATTGTTCTTGAAAGAATTTATTTTTTTGTTTTTGAAAAATAACTTCTGAAGGTCGAAAGCTTTGCAATAGCTTGTCGATGTATTCGGTATTGCCTTCGGTACAAAAAAATTCACCGGTAGAAATATCAATGAAAGCAATACCATGTACATGTTCGTGCAGATAAATACTGGCTAAAAAATTATTGGTATCGTTTTCGAGTAATTTATCATTGGTAGCTGTCCCCGGCGTAACTAATTCTGTTACACCTCTTTTTACAATTCCTTTGGCTAGTTTCGGATCTTCGAGCTGATCACACACTGCTACCCGATGCCCTGCTTTTACCAATTTGTGCAAATAAGTTTCCATGGCATGATGAGGGAATCCTGCAAGTTCCATTGCATTGGGGTCCCCGCTATTACGCTTGGTAAGAGTAATCCCTAATACTTGGGCTGCTATCACGGCATCTTGACCAAATGTTTCGTAAAAATCACCTACACGAAACAACAAGATTGCGTCGGGATACTTGCGTTTTATCGCACTATGTTGTTGCATTAAAGGGGATTCTCCGGTAGACTTTGCCATGGAGGGCGAAAGTACACATTTTTGTAAAAAATAATTCTGAACTAACAATAAGAGTATTCACATTTATAATTTAAGGTTAGCATAGAATTTTAAAAAAAAGGACACAAACTTTCTAACTTTGTATTCAAAATAAAAATTTGCATGAAAAAAATTCTATTGTCATTATCTGTTTTATTGATTACGATACAAGTAATTGCGCAAGAAGGCAGAACCATTACGAATCCAGAGGTCATACAAGGTGTATTGATAAAAATAACACCGCCATTGTCTGAATTTAAGCCTGACCCAACCTGGATAGACGAACAAGTAAGAGATGAGAATGGTGTCATCAACGAAAACAAAAACAATGTAGAGCATCGCAATGGAGGTCACCCTGCTGTGGACCCCAATGCATTACCCAAAGGCGACGACCCTGTATGGCAAAAATCCTTTTATAGTAAAAAAAGAGCTAATTCAATTCTTCAAAACTTTGATGGACAAGGCTATACTAACGTAAATCCAGCCGACCCATCCCTTTGTGTTGGTCCTAATCATGTAATACAAATGATCAATGGCTCTTCTGGCGCTCGTATGGCTATTTATAGTAAAACTGGCACTGTGATACAAGCAGCACAATATATGGATGCTATATCTGGCATACCAGGTTTGGGCGATCCTATAGCGATGTACGATCAGTTTGCCGATCGATTTGTGATTTCTGAATTTTCTGCATCTGGTAATAAGTTGGTGGTGATGATATCTCAAACAGCTAATCCGACAGGCAGTTGGTATATTTATCAATTCACAGCTCCCGAATTTCCTGATTATCCTAAGTATGGCATATGGCCTAATGCGTATATCTGTACTACCAACGAAAGCAACAATAAAGTGTATGCTATGAATCGCCCCTTGATGTTGGCAGGTACGCCAGTAGTTACAATGCTTTCATTTACAATTACAGCCTTAGAAACTATTGGATTTCAAGCTGCAGCACCCGTTAATATTAGTGGTACAACCTTACCACCTGCGGGAACAAATCCTATGTTACTTCGTATGGTAGATGACGCTTGGACATCTGCACCAGCTGATGTGGATCGTTTGGAAATGTGGACTATGAATCTCGATTTTATTACACCCGCCAATTCTTCACTTTCTCAACAAGCCGATATCAACACAGCTGCATTTACATCGGACTTATGTGGATATAGCACATTGAATTGTATCCGTCAACCAGGCACAACTCGTATGGATCCTATACGTGAAATAATTATGAATCGTGTATATTATAGAAATTTCGGTACACATCAATCTCTTGTTGCATTACACTCAGTTGATCCTGGCGTATTGGATCGTGCAGGTTGTAGATGGTATGAAATGCGTCGTACAGGATTGGGTGCTTGGAGCATGTTTCAGCAAGGTACCTATGCGCCTGATACCAATAGCCGATGGATGGGTACCATGGCCATCAACAACGCAGGAACGATAGGTATGATGTATAACGTAAGTAGTAAAGCGGTATTTCCATCGATTCGATTTACGGGTCGTATATCCTCAGATCCATTGGGAACTATGACAGAACCCGAACAAACCATCGTAGCTGGTGCAGCTACCAATGGTAGTAATCGATGGGGTGATTACAATGATATGCAAGTAGATCCATCCGATGACGAAACGTTTTGGACTACTGGTATGTATAGACCTACTGGTAGTGGCTGGTCTACACGTATTAGTTCGTTTTCAATTTCGCAATTTGCTTTACCACTCTCATTGCTTTCTTTTGATGGTAAGCGAATCAATGATAAAGAAATCAATCTTAATTGGAATGTTGAAAATGAAAACAATGTAGCTCGCTATGAAATAGAACGACAAGAAGACAATGACAATTATCAAATGATTGCAAGCATTCCTTATAAACATCATACCCAATCGACCAACGAGTACTCGTTCACAGATGTAACTTTTAATGCATTGGCTACAAAAGAGTACAGATTGAAAATGATCGATCAAGATGGGAAATATAGATATAGCAATACAGTAACCATCAGTGGCAAAGCATCACAATCGATTGAGATATATCCCAATCCTGTGATTCATGATGTATTGTATATACGAATCAATGAAGCGACTGTATCAAAAAAATTATCGTTTGTAATTTATAATCAGAACGCTCAAAAAGTAATCCAACAAGAAAAAGAGCTATTGAATGTAAATCAAATTCAATCCATCGATTTGAGTGCACTTTCAAGTGGCCTTTATTATTTGTCTGTACTTGATGCACAGGGAAATATAATCAGTAAAGAAAAAATTACTAAGAAATAAATTCATTAGCGATTTTAAAAAATGGAAGGACTTAAGTGTTCTTCCATTTTTTTTGAACTCAATCGAAACACGATTCATTTACCTATCATTTGGTGTGCCATCAAACTAAATTAATTTTTTCACTAATCGGTATTCCTTTTACTAAATTAATTTTGTGACGAGGTACATGTTGGTTGTGTGGTGTGACACCAAACAATAGTGAAAAAATTAAATTGGAATATAGAACGAATGCAATTTATTAGCTATCATTAATTCTTATATTGTGTTAGAATGAATATCAACTATATTTATTAAAAAATAAACATGTACTTACGTAACTTGTTAGCCATATTCTGTATGTTTTGTTCTTTTTCGTGTACAAGAAATACAATCATTGTTCAACATCCTCAACAGAGTGAAGAGGATGTTAGAATCTCTAAAATACAAGTCATACATGCATCTCCGGGTACACCTGGTGTCAAGTTGTGGCAAAATAATACTACACAGCAGTCAGTAGGGTTTTATTATAAAAGCTTTTCACAATATTTTCCTATTCAATCTGGAAATACACAACTAAATATAAAACGATCCTCAACGAATATGTTGCTCAATTCATTCCCTGCAACCATACAAGAAGGCGCCTTGTATTCATTATTTGTATGTGATTCACCATCACGCATCACTCCTGTATTGATAACTGATAATCCACTTCCCAACATAGCCGAACAAGCACAAATTCGTTTTGTAAATATCCTTTCATCAGGTGAACAGTTGGATTTTATAACTCAACAAAATAATCTTTTTACAGGTATAGCCTATAAAAATGCTAGCGAATATGTATATGTCAATCCTGGAGTTTTAAACTGTTCTGTAAAACTAACTGGTAGTGGAAAAACACTTTTATCAAACATTGTATATTCATTGGATGCAGGAAAAAATTACACGGTTTTTGTAAATGGATTTTCTTCACTTACGGGTGCATCTGGAGCGGATGCTATTATAATGCCTAATTTGTAGTGTATAAATCCGACATTTCACTATTGTTTGGTATGCAAACAAACTAAATTAATTTTTCATCAGTCGGTATTCCTTTTTCTAAATTAATTATAGAATGAGATACATGTTGATTGTTGAGTGGAACACCGAGTAATAGAGAATAGTAAAAACTTAATAAAACTATTTATTTAATATAATTAAAGGCAAAGCCTTTTGAGAACATAGTTACTACGAAGGAAATATCCTTTATAGAGCAGGTCATTTCGTCAAGGTTGCGGAACGCAAATGAATACACCTACGAAGCAAATATGCTTCGTAAAACCAACAAGCAAAAGAGAACTGAGGCTAATATTCACCCCGAACAGCATGATGTGTTGGCAAAGCCAACTAAGAACATGTGCCTCACGAAGGCAATAGCCTTCGGAGAGAGTGTCGGAAGAGTCTCAACGTAATCACGAACTGAATACGAGATCCTTCGCTGTGCTCAGGAAACGAAACGCTTAGGCAAACGAAATGATTCTGCCATTGATTTCAATACTAAAAAACTAACAAGTCCAACAGATCGATGAATAATGAGATAGTCCCTGAAAACTAGCCCCGATGGAGGCAAGCGCCGTGCGCGGCAGACAGCGGGAAGTGGCTGAATAGATTTTAGCTGATAGGCTCCAATTCAAATGGAATAAACAAGTACTAAACAGAGGTAGATGTAGTGTTGGCAAGTTGTTTCAACTTCGACTCATTGAGTCTAAACACGGTCCATTCATTCATGGCTTCGGCACCGAGGCTTTCATAAAACTCAATCGCTGGTGTATTCCAATTGAGTACACTCCATTCCATACGTCCGCAGTTTTGTTGAGTGGCTAGTTGTACCAAGTGTAGTAAAAGTTGCTTGCCATAGCCTTTGCCTCTATAAGTTGGGTTTACAAAAAGGTCTTCGAGGTATAAGCCTTTCTTACCCAGAAAGGTAGAATAATTGTAAAAGTATAATGCAAAGCCTACGGGTTTATTCTCTTCAAAGGCTAGTATACAATGTGCGGAATTATCTACAAACAATGAATGGTGTAATAACTCGTCGGTGACTACAACTTCGTCCAGCATTTTTTCATAAATGGCAAGGTCAATGATAAATTGTTTGATGATAGAAATATCATCGGCAGCTGCCTTGCGGATTGAAAATAATGACATGTGTTTAGTCTTCTTTTTTCTTCATTTCATCTTTGATACCCATACCGATACCACCTACTAAAATTAATAATATCAAAATCGACGAAATCATACTTGGCATATTCCATTTGAAATAGGTATCGGGATGAAACTTGAATTCAATTTTGTGATTGCCCGCTGATAAAAATAATCCACGTAACAGATAATTGGTTTTGACGATTTCAGTTTCCTTGCCATCTACAAATGCTTTCCATCCCAATGGATAATAAATATCGGCAAAGACAGCATATCCATCTTTTGAGTTGGTGGACTCAAAACTCAAATCATTTAATCCGTATTTGGTTAACTTGATCATCGCACTGCTATCTTTTACAAATGTAGTTGCTGATTGTTTCCAGTTTTTCTTTTGCACTACCGCTGTTTCTTTTGCCCTGAATGGATTCGCCACTTTTGCAGTATCGCCTATATTTTCAGCATTCAATGCAAGCATTTCTTGATCAGCATTGTCAACAACTTTTATAGCATTTACAAACCATGCATTACCACATGCATTGGTATTGGGTTGTGCGGCAGGTTGATTTTGTTGTCCGTTGAATATGATGTATTTTGTATTCAACATATTCAATACCTCGGCATTCATTTTTCCAGAGGATAATTGATTATTAATCAAATCCTGATAGGTTTCCATTTTGGCTGGATGATATCCACCAATCATTTTGTGATGGTAAGCCCCCATGGCATCATTGTATGGATCGGTGGTCAAATCAAATACTCTGTAATATGGATCGGTATCTTGCTTCACTTGCAGGTCTACAGGTCGTGGATTAAACTGCGACATAAACTCATCTTCGGGTACATAATTATCGCCATTGAGGTAGCGCATACCAATCGTCATTAAATCCAACGCCATTAAAATTCCAACGCCTAGTACTGCTTTTTGTACATCCAACTTTTTCTTAGCAAACATCCATAGAATACCTGCCGCAAGTAATATAAAGAATAATGAGCGCAAGCCATCTTTCATAGCCAATGATGGTCGATCTTCGACCAATGCGTTAAAAATTTTGGTTCCACTTTGCTCATTTCCTCCTGTCATTTGCACCATTTGTGCTTTTAATTTCTCATCATTTGGTCCTCTGAAATCCATGAAGAATCGACTACCGATACCAAATAAAATACAAAGTCCGCCAGTGATGATAACTGCCTTTTTTAAATAATCAATGAGTTTTTCGGTTTCAAATTTTTCAGTTAAAAACTCTTGTAAAGCCCATATAGCAATCAAACAAAACATGACCCCTGGTATAACCATACTCATACTTGGTGTACGAAATTTATTGTACATAGGAAGATGATCAAAAAGAAAATAATTCAATCCGCTAAAATGATCGCCCCATGATAACATGATACCGAAAATACCTGCACCCAACATAAACCACTTGAGTGGATTACGAATTATAAATAAACCGAGTATAAATAAAAACATGACAATAGCACCGAAATAAACAGGTCCTGATAAAAATGGTTGAGGGCCCCAATAGGTCGATGCATTTTTGCTAAACTGCTCGGCAGGCTCCTCACCAGCTAAACTTTTTACAGCTTCGTATGTACTTGATCCTGTACCTACATCGGTACGACTACCGCCACCATATAAGTTAGGCACAAACAACGTGAATGTTTCACCTATGGCTTGACTCCACTGAAATGCATAATCTTTGTTTAGGCCACCATCTTTCTTTTCTTCTTTTTTACCAATGGTTAGTTCACTTTGACCACCACGCATCGTAGTCGATGTGTATTCTTTGGTAAGCATCAACAAATCTAAACTTGGACCTACCGAAACTAATCCAACGCCTATCATGATGGCACTAGCAATAAAAAAATCTTTCAAGGTATTTTCTTTCAATGCTTGTACGAAATAGCCAATACCCATTATAATTAAGATGATGAATAAATAATAATCAATTTGATACATGGAGTTTGAAATCATCAATGCAAGCCCTATCAATGCCGAACCGGCTCCTATCAAATATTTTTTATTGTAGACCCAGTGCATACCAGCTAATACCAATGGCATATAAGCAATGCTAAACATTTTGGTATTGTGACCTGCGCTTATAATTTGTAAATTATAGGATGCAAAGGCAAAAGCTATGGCACCAAATAAGGCAACCCAACGATTTGATTTCCAACTCACCATCAGTATATAAAAACATATCATGGCAATGAAGAAAAAGGGTACTGGCATAGGCAAGGTATTGGTCAAAAATTCCTGAATAGGAAAAATTAAATTGGTTTTGCCTCGCATATAATGCGTTACTGTAGGCATACCACCAAACATTGAATTACTCCACATAGGATTTTCGCCCGTCTTTTCATACCAACTGCGAGCCTCTTCACTCATACCCATCCAATGGATGGTATCACCTGCCGACAATTTATTGCCTTGTAAGGCTGGATAATTATAAGCCAACGCAACGACTAAAAAAATAGCAATCGCTACGATATGCTGAATCAATGATTTTTTCATGATAAATGTTTTCGAGGGTATAAAAATAGTTTAATTCAACTATTAAAAAAATTGAAATCAATTAAAGTCCTTATAAAATAAACAATTAGACCATTTCTGCCAATGAATGTCCTACTTCGCTACCAATAGCAACCCCCATTCCACCCATACGAACCCCAATAAAAATATTCGTTGAATGTTGGGTTATAATAGGTCGTTTGGTTTTACCAAATGCCATGATGCCCGTCCATTTTAAATCTACTTCAAACGATTGATGGGGTAATATAATTGTATGAAGTTTGTCTATGAGTGATTGTTGAATTTGCTCATTTAATTCAAATTCGGTTGATGTTTCAGTCTGTTTATCCATATTGCGTCCGCCACCTATTAATACACATCCTTTGTATTCTCTAAAGTAATAATAACCTTCTTCAAAGTGGAATATCCCTCTGAACTTTAAACCTTGAACGGGTTTAGTTATCAATACTTGGCCTCGACCTGGTGTTACATCGATATGAAGTAAAAGCTGTTGCGCAAATGCATTGGTGCAAATGAATAATTTATTCGCTTTAAACACAAGTTCATTCTGCAATACAGAATTTTGACAAACAACTTCTACTTCATTGGTATTATCTTGAAGGGATACTACTTGACAACCTGTTTTGAGTTCCACGCCCATTGATGTTACTAATTGTATCAGATTTTTCATCATGAGTCCCGTGTCTAGCTCTCCTTCACAAGTATTTTCTACTAAACTATGTACACCTTTAAACCCAAACTCTTCAATTTTATCGTAATTGATTTTAAAAGCATCTTGATTAAGTTCAGTTCTTAAAAGTTTATTGCAATAGTCTATCTGATCGAGTGCAGATTTCTCTTGTTCAAAAATAAGTTCATAACTGCCATTGGTTTTATAACCCATTTTTTCATGACCTAAAATAGATTGTAATCGGGCTAATCCTTTTTTGCGAAGTAAAAATAAATTCAATACTTCTTCTTCGGATGAAGTGTTTAAATCATCTAAGATTTCAGTAAGCGAACCCATACATGCAAAGCCTGCATTTTTTGTGCTTGCTCCTGAAGGTAACAATCCTCTCTCTAAAATTAATACTGATTTAGTTGGATATTTTTTCTTTAAGTAATAAGCTGTTGTAAGGCCAACAATACCACTCCCAATAACAACAGAGTCATAATGGATAAATTCGTTTCGTTCCCAGATTGATAACATGACTAGAATCTTTTATTGGTAAATATAAACTTGCAAGACATTATTATTCCAACATACGTAGCATAGCATTGTCTATTTTTTGAAATAAATGTTCAGGCTTCAAGGTTCGCCAATTTTCTTCGTCTCCGAAAACTATATAATTCATAATACGAGCTTTTTTAAAATCATATTTGGTTTGCTCAGAAAAATTGACAGCTGCAATCCAACCTCCTTCGTCTTTAATATCTTCATACCATTCTTCGTAATAGTCATCTCCATCACTATGAAACGTGAGAACATTTTCTCCAATTAAAATAAATTTATAAATTTTTCGAGCAATTAATAGATCAATGATGTTTCGTTTCAATGTTTGAATATCATTTTCTATTGCATCGTTCCATTCGCCTATCAATTCGATGATAGCATAATTGTCTTCGTAATCTGCAAACAAGATTTTAATATAAAGTGTTCTAGAATCGATATCATCCCACTGTGGATGTATGTAATAGTTATACACCGTATTGGAGAATTCAAATTCACTGTACACACGTTTGTAGAAAGGCGATTTTTCGTCTTCTTCAGCTGTGTATAAGTGGCGCCAATTGTAGTATGGTTCTATATAGTGCATTTATTGAACACGGATTTAACTGATTATTTTGATTTTAAATGATCAAGTTGTAAAATAATAATTTGGTTTTTAAAAATCTGTTTATATCTATAAAATCTATTCAATCAGTGTTCTATGACTTCAATGCATTTTCCAAATCAGTTATAATATCATTATGGTTTTCTATTCCCACACTCATTCTAATCAGTCCATCTGTAATGCCAGATTTTAGTCTTAGTTCTTTTGCTACTCCTACATGCGTAGTGCTTGCAGGATGCGAAATAAGTGTATCGCATGTACCTAAGGATACAGCACTTGTGCATAGCGACAATTGATTGATGAATTTTTTGCCAGCTTCAAATCCACCTTTCACTTCGAAACTCAATAATGCGCCTGGATGTTTCATTTGTTTTTTGCAAAGCTCATAATCAGGATGATCTTTTAATCCCAAATAATTTACAAATTCAACATTTGGATGAGAAGCTAAGAATGCTGCTACTTTCTCAGCATTTGCACAATGTCGTTCCATACGTATTTCCAATGTTTTCAATCCATTGTTTAATAGAAAAGCATCAAATGCATTGGAGTTTCCACCCAATAAGCGGTGATGTTTTGTGACCTTAGTATTCATCCATTCTAAATCTCGACCAAGCAATACACCACCAATTGCGGTTCCATGGCCATTTAAAAATTTAGTAGTGGAATGCATCACAAAGTCAACACCAAACTTAAATGGCTGTTGTAAGTAAGGAGTTGCAAATGTATTGTCTACCGATACTTTGCATCCATATTGATGTGCCAACTTAGTCAACGCTTCTATGTCCACAGATTGTAAGGTTGGGTTGGCGGGCGTTTCGAGATAGACTAATTTGATAGATGAATCATTTTTCAATGTTTCTTCTACTAAGTTTAAATTTTTAAAATCAATAATAATCGTTTCTATGCCACAGCTTGGCAATACTTTATCTACAAGCTCTTGTGTACCACCATACAACGACAAATGGGTTAATACCTTTTCATCATTTTTTACATTGGCCAATATCAGTGTAGCTATTGCAGCCATACCTGATGAATGTAAAATGGCCTTCAACTCCAATGGTGAACCATCATCATTTTTTAAACCATATGCTTCCAATGCAGCTATTTTATCTTCTGTTTGCGTATTGGTTGGATTACCAAATCGACCATAGATATAACCTTTTTCTTTGCCAGTAAAAAGGTTAACTCCATGTTCTGCACTATCGAATAAATAGGTGCTAGATGCATAAATAGGTGTAATATGACTATGATGTTGTTCTGCTTCAAAGCCAGCATGAACACAGCTTGAACCGAAACCGATTTCTTGATTTTTTTTCATGAGTGCAAATGTAGAATATATTTTATTTCATCGTCCTATCTTTATCTTATGAAACACATACTTCTTGCTTATACACAATACAATCTATGGGCCAATAAACGAATTATTGATATCCTTTTAAAAGTTTCAAAGGAGGAATTAGATCAAGATTTAGGGGGCAGTTTTAGTACCATTCGAAAAACGATGTACCACATTTGGGGTGCCGAAAGTATATGGTATCAACGATTAAATATGGTAGAGCATGTCTCTATACCACAAGAAAATTTCGTGGGAGATTTTCAAGCTGCATGCAATGCATGGCAAGACGTATCTACTTTGATAAATGAATTTGTAGCAAAGCAATATGATGATCGAGGTTTTGAACATGAATTTGCATATAGAGCCTTGAAAAATACGCCAATGAAAAGTAAAGTATTCGATGCAATTCATCATTGCATGAATCATAGTACATTTCATAGAGGACAATTGGTTAATTATGCTCGAATGATAGGTATCACAAAAATTCCTTCAACAGATTATATTACATATTGTAGGGAAAAGAAATAGCTCATATTATAAATTTGAATGTGGAGTTTACATCGATTCTATTTTTTTGGGAGATTTGTTCTTCTTTGGACGTTCATAACCTAGTAGACCTCTGTAAGGCTCTACTCCTATTTTAATATAAGGAGTAATAGGTCAGTCATTCGGAATTGGCAAGCCATTCAGGGAGTTTTGATATTGTTGTTTATGTTGCAAGTTGAAATTGTAAAATGCCCCAATATCTATTCCTAAGCCGGCAAGTGAAATCCTCGATAATTTAGAAAAAGGGTTAATAGAAATATACAAATTAGGATTTATCCCGGATTCGTATCTATATAAATATTCAGAATGCACGTCGTAACTGTAAAGATTTAGAGGTACCCGAGACTTACATAATACCCTATCTCGTCCTGTATAAACACCTAAACTTGGTACGACTACGTATTTGCCAATTTTGTTTATAGAAAAGAGATTATACCCAAAACTGAGGCTATAAAATCTGCGTTTATAATCCCTAAAACGATCATTGATAAACATGCTGTCCTTTTCATCTCCAATACTAATTAAATACTTGACATGGAGATGATTTTTCAAATAAAGTGAAAACTCAAAAGATGTTTCAAAATTCATATCCAATTCAGAGTACCCATATTTATCCAATTGTTTATTCCATTGTTCAAAACTACCTATACGACTTCCGAAGGCCATTTTCCACGGAGTAAAAACGACATTGGGTTCAATTTGTAAATCATGTTGAGCCACGGACTGAATAGATTGTAGTGAAAAAAGTAAAATAAGTAGATGTTTCATTTTGTATTCATTTGAATACAAAGGTGAATTTAATGTGTTATTTATTTTTTGACTTAGATCAAAAAATGAAGCCTCACAAAATTTATCCCCTTTAGTTTCTAAAAGCCTTACTTCCCTTTAATCCTATTGCTCTCACTATCTGCTCCTGATTTACGATCGCGCTGACTTTGTACTTGGTTACTACCAAATCGGTACGACAAATTCAATCGCAACTGACGGCTTTCATAGTTACCATTGGCATCCACATACAAACCCGAAAAATTACTAATCGCAAACCATCGTTGTGTTTGGAATACATCCGACAAGCTGAGTTTAGCTGTGAGTTTCTTTTGCATAAATGTTTTTTGCAAACCTAAATCTAAGCTCCCCATAGGTTTCAATTTAAATGTACCCCCCCAATAGTTTGGACCAGTGTACCATCCCGATATATTCAATGAAAATTCCTTGGGTAATGTAAATGTATTGTCGGCATAGAATGTATAGGTATAATACTTATTACTTAGTTTTCGTCCTTCAAAATCTGCTTTAAGTTCATTGTAGTTGGCATTGATATTGGCCATCACCATCCACCATTTTTTAATAGGTACAGGAAACGAAATATTGATACCAGCTATGTCCATCGTTGCGAAGTTTTTTTGTGTTACATATGTTCTCGAAAACTCAGTGGTATCAGTTGTTTGCATAAACATATCTCTTACATGACTATAGCTAAGCGAAGTTGTAAAATATTGCATAAACGTATGCGTCACATCATATGTATTCGTGTATTGAGGTCGAAGAAATGCATTTCCTTTTTCATAGGTCAATTCATCTAATTTTATTTCAAATGGATTCAAATCCTGATAATTAGGTCGATCGATTCTACGACTATATGTAACACCTATTTGATGTTTATCATTGATAGTATAAGAAAATCCAGCGCTTGGAAACAAATTGATGTAGTTTCGTTTTACAGTATCATCATTTTGAGGTATGGCACTATTGAGCATTCCTTTTGAATTGGTATGTTCTGCTCGTACACCCAATTGAGTCGAAAGTTTTTTAAACTGACGCGAATAATTTACATAAGCTGCATTTACATTTTCAGTATACACAAAATGATTTGTTCTATTTAGATTCAAGGTATCCAAATTGTTGACAACATCATAAAACTGAAAATCATTGTCAGTCTTCACCAAGGCTGATTTGATTCCGATACCCAATTTTCCTTTAAATAGATTTTGCTCATAATCTGCCTTTCCTGAATAGATATGTATGGCGTTGGCCGTATTACTTTTGTAAATAGCTTGACTTGTAATAGCGGTTTCGTTTGCATTCCAATAAATATTTGGTTGAAAGCTTCTTCCTGAACTTCTGAAATTGCCATAATCTAAATCAATATTGAACGTATGTCCACTTGTATCTTCAAATTTATAATTCAGGTTGGCATTGCCATTTCTGCGTGTGATAGGAATTTTGTTGGTAGCTTTTAATACTTGATTAAAGTTTGCACTAACAGGTCCAATATATGTTTTACTTTCACTCGTAAAATCACCCGCATTAGACATGCCATTTACCATGATTCCTATTACACTCTTTGAATTAATATAATAATCCACACCCGCTTTTACTGATTGATTGATTCCATCACTTACATTGCCCGATTTGAAATTGTAATTAAAATTATTTTGTGTACGATCAAAATTTTGAAAATTATAATCCTTTCCTCTATTGATACTATAGTTTCCAAATACATTTATTTTTTTACTTCTATTATTTAAACTCAATCCTGCGTTTTGTTTAAAGTATTTTCCTTGCGCCAATCCTAAGGATACATTGCCATTGGTTCCAAATTTTTTATTCTTTTTTAATTTTATATTGATGATACCCGCATTGCCCGAAGCATCATATTTTGCTGAAGGATTTGCTATGAGTTCTACAGATTCAATATCGTTGGATTGCATATTTTTTAGCATAGCTGCTAAGTCTTTATTGTCCATATAGGTTGGTTTGCCATCTATGTAAATCAACACATTGCTTTTCCCTCTCATTTCTACATTGTCATCTTTGTCAACTCTTACCCCCGGGCATTTGCGAAGCAACTCCAACGCATTGGTTCCTGCAGCATTGATACTTTGTTCTACATTGAATACGGTTTTATCTGCTTTGACTTCTATCATTGGTTTTTTACCCAATACTTTCACTTCTTTTAAGGATTTATCATTGGGTTTAAGTACGATATTCTCTATGGTCTCTTTGTTATTTTCATTGATTGTGATTGTTTTTGAATAATGTTTTTGAAAACCCACATTAGAACTAGATAATATATAATTACCGTTTGATAATTGGTCAAATTGGAATTGTCCTTTCTCGTCTGTTACATCGCCTTTCACCAATGTAGAATCTTTGCTATTGAGAAGCATCACAGTTACAAATGAAATTGGTTTATTATTTTGATCTTGTACTACTCCTTTCAGTGTAGATGAAAAAACATTTAGCGTAAACGAACTAAAAAATAAAATTAAACATGCTAATAAAAGCTGGAATTGTTTCATATCAAACTATTTTCTGACACAAAACTATTCATACGAAAACTACAAACAATGACCATTATATGAATGGAAATTTATAGTGGATAATAGGTAAAATAATTATTGAACGATGATTGTATCCAAGCCACTTACCTTACTTACATGACAACAGTCAGCTTTTACAATATACCCTTGTTGTTTTTTCACCGATCCATTTTTAATAATTTTAAACGTAACATCTCTGTTTATATTTAATTGGAGCGACTGTAGATTATTATCGTCTATTATCGTGTATACATTTTGCATTGGTACAGAGGATATAGAATCTTGATGAATAAGTGTCCCATTATAATAGGTTTCAACTTTATCTGGTATATAATCATTACCGACACTATCTTTCAACGTGACGGTTATCATTCTGAAATCTGCTGTACACATTGTGTTGGCACAGGAGTTTGTGGAAGATTTGCAAGCCATCATTCCAATGCTTATATACAAACACATACTTATAAAAACAACTATTGATTTCATTCAGCGTTTATTTATTAATAAAAATAAGAATTTATATTTATAAAAAAAGCAAATCAAGTATTGATTTGCTTAATAAAAAAATATGTATGTAAGAACTACGCTCCCACTAAAGCTGAGTATGCAGCTGCATCTAACAACTCTGAGGTATCGGCTCCATCTTCCAATGTAACCTTCACCATCCATCCGGCACCATAAGGATCTTGATTTACAGCTTCTGGCGCATTCTCCAAACCTGCATTTAATTCTACAATTGTACCATTGACAGGTAAAAACAAATCAGAAACAGTTTTAACTGCTTCAACGGTACCAAAAATATCGCCCGACTTGAGCGTTTGACCTACTGTACTGATATCAACAAAAACAATATCTCCCAATTCGCTTTGTGCGAAATCGGTAATACCTATGGTAGCAGTGTTTCCTTCAATGCGAACCCACTCGTGGTCGCTGGTGTACATTAATTCAGATGGAATGTTCATGTTTAATTTATTTTCGTTTATTAGGGTAAAATTAGAATTCTTTTTATGAAATACAAATTAATTAATTGCTTTCTTCGGCAGGTTGTTCTTCTTCGTGCAGTAAATCTAATTTTTTAAGAATTCCAAACCATTTCATCATCTTCTTCATATCACTTACATAAACTCTATCTTGATCAAACTCAGGAAATAACTTCGCAAACATCGATTTCAATGCTTTATTATCTGCTTTTGTGAAATCAAAGCCTTCCATGGCGGCTTCATTCTTTTTAAAACTCATAAATACATCCCATAAACGTACATTGTCTGTCATGGTATACACCTCTATACTATCTAGCGGTGTAACATTATGCGAACGTGCCGCTACAAACTTAGTTGTATTATCATCCAAGTTTTTTACAATAGCTCCATCACTTTTGGTTGATTGGAGTTGAAACAATCCACTTAATCCTGATATTGCTACGAGTTCATTATATTTCATGTAATTTTTTTTTAGTGTCGCAAATTTATGTTTTTCATTGGGAATAAAAAGTTGTTTTTTTCATTTAGATTTACGAAATGTTCATTTGAATTGAATTTCATTTAAATACAAAAACTGTTGGAACTATCCTATTATGTACTTTTTATGGCTTGAGGAAGTTAATACTATTAAATATTCAGTTGAATTTAATTTAAAAGATTAAAAAACCTAGTCGTCTGTTAATGAAATAGATTTCTAAAAATACCATCTATAGGGTATTCATCGTTTATAATTGATTTTTTATTTTTGTACTAAAATTTTCCCTATGAACAAGATATTACTATTTACATTTATTACGTTGTGTAGCATCAACGTATTTTCTCAAGCCAAATTAATTGGCAGAAGCGGATACAATTATAACACGGCTTCTAGCGTATATGAGTTAAGTGATTCCGCTCTTTTGTTTTATAAACCTATAAACCCTACTTTCTCTGGTCAAAATATTGAAGATGGTTATGTTACATCAAAAGAAGACTCCACGTGGACGTTTGGCATGAATGGTACTAATCTGATATTGAATGCTAAATGGTTTAATGAGTATAATCCTACCTATAATCATAAGGTTGTATATAGAGATACAATTTATGGTGGTAGTATTCCATTATACTCCAATAAAATTGATTATTTTCACAATGGTATAAACTACGACTCTAGCATTTCTCAACAAACTGTCTTTGCTACGAATACTACTATCACGAATCAACGAACCTATTATCATCAAAATGCCCTTAATCAACTAGACACATTTTGGTATGTTTATTATATTCAAGCAGGCGCTTACACCAGCACCTCAAAACAGTCTACTTCGTATAATGCAAATAATTTAACCCTTGCAACATACAGCTATAGTAGTAATGATTCAATTAATTACATTCCTGATTCGCGTGTTGAATATTTTTATAGCGCCAATAATTTATTAGATAGTATGGTTTTTTATGCCTATCAAGCTTCCAATTGGTACAAAGCAGGAAAACGTGATTATACCTACAATGCCAATAATCAAAAGACTCGGATGATTTTCTATGGCTTCGACCAATCGAGTCAACAATATCAACCTACTGCTCGCGACGAATACCTCAGAACCAATGGCATAGAAATGGACACCCTTTACTCACAATTGTGGAGCTCTGGTTTTTCAGTATATGACACCACTGTCAAAAGAGGATATAAATATACAGCAGGTCATTTAATTAAATTATTCTCTTATACAAAAGATGCTATAACAAAAAACTGGAAACCTGACCCTTATGGTTCAATCATCAATTATTATTATGATATTCCTTTATCGGTTGGCCATATTCAAAAAGAAAAATCAAACCTAACCCTTTATCCTAATCCAGCTTCCCATGAATTGCATATCTTAGAAGATTTTCAACAAGCTGCTTATTCTATTTTAAGTACCGACGGAAAACTAATACAACATGGAATCTTAAATGATCAAAACCGCATATCAATTGAATCTATTGCAAAGGGTGGTTATTTTTTAATCCTTGAAACCAATGGTCAAACCATCAGTCGAATGTTTCACAAACAATAACAAAATTTAGCGCAGAAATATAGTGAAAAGCGAAACGACTGAGTCTAGTCGTTTCGCTTTTCTTTTTTTAGATTATCTTTACGTTTCAATTCAATATTAACATGCGTTTAAAATCCATTTTTGCAATTGCTTCAATTGCTTTATTTACGGCCTGCAATACAGGCGATACATCTTCAATGAAGACCAAAACCGACGATGCCAATTTTGATGTCATGGCAGAATCCTTTGCCGACCTGCAAGTATTGCGTTATCAGGTTCCTGGTTTTGAACAGTTAACTGCTAAAGAAAAAGAGTTAGCCTATTATCTTTACGAAGCTACCCTTTGCGGCCGCGATATGATCTACGATCAAAAAAGCAAGTATGGCATCATGCTTCGCAAAACTATTGAAACAATATACGGTTCATACAAAGGGGACAAGTCTAGTCCTGAATGGAAGCATTTTACGGATTATGCAGGACGCTTTTGGTTCAGCAATGGTAATCATCATCATTATGGCAATGAAAAATTTATCCCAGCATGTAGTGCTGATTATTTTAAATCACTAATCATGAGTTCTGATACTGCTACTTTGCCCAAAGAAAGTGGAGAATCAGTTGCGGCTTTTTGGACACGCGTACAACCGTTGTTTTTTGATCTCAAGGTTGAACCAAAATGTGTAGACCTTCGTTCGGGCATTGACAATGTTGTTGCTTCGAGCAACAACTTTTACGAAGGTGTAACGCAAAAAGAAGTCGAAGCCTTTTATGATAAAATGCCAACTTCAGGCAATGCACCTAGTTGGGGTTTGAATAGTAAAGTCGTAAAAGAAAATGGTGTAGTTACAGAGAAAGTTTGGAAAAGTGACGGCATGTATGGAACAGCAATAGACAAGATCATTTATTGGCTAGAGAAAGCATCAACAGTTGCTGAAAATGAAAAACAAAAATTGAGTATTGACTTGTTGGTAAAATATTTAAAAACAGGTGATCTCAAAACCTTTGATGAATATAGTATCGCTTGGGTGAATGATACCGAAAGTAAAATAGATGGTATCAATGGATTCATTGAAGTGTATTTGGATGCTATTGGCAAAAAAGGTAGTTATGAAAGTTATGTCAGCATCAAAGACATGGAAGCATCAAAACGCCTAGAAGCTATTGCTAAAGAAGCACAATGGTTTGAAGACAATTCACCATTGATGCCAGAACATAAAAAGAAAGCAGTAAAGGGAATCATTGCAAAAGCAATTACAGTAATTGCTGAAAGTGGGGACTTAGCACCTACAACAGCTATAGGCATTAATCTCCCAAATGCTGATTGGATTCGCAAAGACCATGGTAGTAAATCTGTATCATTGAGCAATATTGTACACAGTTACAATGTAGCAAGTGCTATCAAAGGAACATTGGATGAATTTGGATTAAATGCAGAAGTCATTAAACGTATGAAAGAACATGGTGCGTTGTCATCTGATTTACATACCGATATGCACGAGTGTATTGGTCATGCTTCGGGTCAAATAAATCCTGGTGTAGAAACAACAGACAAGACTTTAAAAAACTATGCTAGTTGCTTGGAAGAAGCTCGTGCAGACTTAGTTGCGTTGTATTATATCATGGATCAAAAACTAATCGATATAGGTGTAATGCCTTCACTAGAAGTAGGAAAGGCTGAGTACGATAGTTATATCATGAATGGATTGATGACACAATTGACACGTATTAAACTCGGCGATGATATAGAAGAAGCACATATGCGTAATCGTCAGTTGAATGCAGCATGGGTTTTTGAAAAAGGGAAAAAAGACAGTGTAATTGTGTTTGTAAAACGAGATAATAAAACCTATGTTCAAATCAATGACTACAATAAATTGCGCACTTTATTTGGTGATTTGCTACGAGAAATACAACGTATTAAATCCGAGGGCGACTTCAAAGCAGGACAAGCATTGGTAGAAAACTATGGTGTAAAAGTAGACAAAGTATTACACAAAGAAGTGTTGGACCGCTACAACACCTTGGGCTTAAAACCTTATCGTGGCTTTATCCAACCGAAGTTAGTCGCTGTAATGGATGGCGACAAAATCAAGGATGTAACGATTGAATACCCTAAATCATTCTTCGAACAAATGATGGAGTATGGCAAAAATTATAGTTACTTAGGTGTGAAGAATTAGAAAAAATATTTTTAAATTATAAACCCAATCTATAAGGTTGGGTTTTTTTATTGTATTAATAAAATTGTACCTTTAGTCTATGAAAATGAATACAGGGACTATAGTGGTATTTATGATATTAGGATTAATTATTGCGAGTTGTAATAAGCAGCCTATCAAAACATCTACTACTATATATTCTGGACAATGCATTGTCCATTACGAATATCAGGAAATAAACAATACAACAGGTGAAATATCAAATATACAATGGGACTCCACCTACAATGATGTAATAAAAGTAAGCATAGATTATGATCAACAATTGTTACATTTAAAATTGACACCTCAACAACACCTTTGTCCTAACTATCAAAATGAATATGACTTTAAATTGGCAAAGGATCATTATGTGTATAAGATAAACTCAAATTCTATAGAAGAATTTAGATTTGATAGAAATGCACTTCTGCGTAATTTTACCTTTTGGACTGGCAATGATAGTAATTATACGCTTAATCAAATCGACTTTAAAGGATATAAAAAATATTAATAAAGTTGGTTGTTCTAGCTATACTCAAAAAAGAGGGCGTTACACAAATTTGAATCCTGTTTACGAATATAATTCTCAATAAATTTATATTTCGTATTTTTAGAATTCTAAAAACTAACCATGCGAACGTTATTCTATCTTACCATTGTTGTATTATGTATCTCATGTTCAAAACCAAAACAATACAAATGCAAAAACAATTGTATTACTATCACAATCGATGGTCAACTAATAGATAAAAATAATGCAACAGCTTCCAAGGTTACACCTTACAAAATTATGTTTTTAAATCAAACAAGCTCATGGATAGACTTCATGCCCGATGCTGAATTGATAGTAAAAGAAGGAAGTACAGACGCAAGTGGTTTGTTAAAAACTTCTATCAAAATTGATTCGGAAGAGCTAAAAGGCGATAAAGCCATTTACATTCGATATTTTCCTACAGAGCAATATCATTTTTGTGACAACCCTCCTCTTCATGCCATTTATTCTATTCCTGTTAATAATTACGATCAGCACTCATTGGCAGTATATGAAAAGAAAAAAATTACAATGCATTTACAAAAAACGAATGTAGATACATTTGATAAAAAGGAATTGCTTTATGGAGCTGCTACCGAATGTACAAATGGCTTTTTTAGTAGCAACTCTGTTGTAATCAACCCTACAGAAACACAAGGAGATTATCCAATCTATGGATTATTGAACCGCATGAATATTATAACCATCAAAAAGACAAAAAACAGTATCCCTAATACGTATGAATGGATTACTGATTCATTTTATGTAGATGCAACTACTGTTGATTTTTCTATGAATTACTAAATACACTCTTTATGAAGTACAATTTATTATTTATCCTTTGTTTTTTTACTTCTAATCATTCTTTTTCTCAAACAATTGATAGTTCATGGTGTGGAATGAGTAGTGGAAGTATTGCTCGTATAGATTCTTCCTTTAGTATGTGTGATTCTTCAAGTAATTTTAATATAATAATAGAAAGTACAGTTAATAATCTATGGCAAAAAGGATATACAACTAAATTCGGAACAAGCAATATAAGAGACACTTCATGTGCTATCATGACTGATACCCTAAATTCATATTCTACAAATAATACATCCGCTTTTTATTTTTTATTGCCTGAAAGAAATCCAGGTGATTCATACTACAATTATTATTTTAAATTTTGGCATAAGTTTGAAACCGATAGTTTATTGGATGGTTGTTGGTTAGAGTTTTCTGACGATTCAGGATTAACATGGTTTTCTTTGGACTCTAATTATAACTTTCAAAATGGGTTTACGTCTTGCAATTTGTATTCAAATAATATTGGAGCTTCTTTCCAATCATTTGACACCTTACTTAATGGTCGGAAAGCTTGGAGTGGTAATAGCAATGGTTGGCGTCATACTGCATTATGGTTAACATTAGCCTTTCCTGTAAAGCCAAATAGATCCAATCCAATCAATGCTGTTCGATTTGTTTTCCAATCAGATAGTATTCAAACGAATAAATCGGGCTGGATAATAGATGAATTAAATATAGGTTATGTAATTGGACCTAATGGCATTGAAAATAGTATACTACCTAATCAACTTCCAATTTACCCAAATCCTTCTTCTTTAGGTGTATTTACTATTTCGTGCCCAACTAATTTTGTAAAAGGAACTATGGAAGTTTATACTATTCAAGGTCAAAAATTAATCTCTAAAGTATTGAATAAACAACTTGACTTGAGTTCGTATACGAATGGATGCTACTATTATAAAATATCATTTGATAGTTCTACTTATAGCGGTATATTGATTAAAGAATAATTCATAATAATAAGTTAGAGCATGTTGAAAAGGTTCGGTATTTTAAAATCACAAATTGGCCTACCGATTCTAATGGGCATATTGACTTTAACAGCGATTGTCGTTTATAGATCCTATATATTAGAAATTACAAACGATGAAGCATTTAGTTTTTGGATGGTTTCTGAAAATAAAATTAATATGCTTTGCGGTACAGCAAATAATCATTGGCTCAACACCCTATTTATTTTTATATGGACGAAATTAATTGGTCATTCAGAGTGGATGTTAAGAATACATTCAGTTATTGCTTTTGTAATTTATAGCATTTTTACTGTTGCTGTATTTAAACATTTGAAAAACAAACTGCTTTTATCTATTCCGTGTTGCATTTTATTATGTAATTATTATTTGCTTGATTATTTCTCACTAGCTCGTGGCTATTCAATCTCTCTCATGTTTGAATCAATGGCCATTTATTATATTTTAAGAGAGGGCGTTAAACGAGTCTTTTATATTTACCTATTCCTAGCGTTATCCGTTTTTAGTAATTATTCTTCAATCTATATTTTAACCGCGTATTTTATTATTGATTTCTATTCTTATTTTAATATTGAAAAAATATCAAGGATATCACTGCTTGGTTTTTTTAAGGCCCGCTATCCGTTTTTAATCATATTGACTTGGGCAGTTCCTAATATTTTATTTATTAAATATTATACAGGCGACCTAGAGGAGGGTCAACGAAATGGTTTTATCTCTGATACAATAGGTGTTTTTTTACAACGTAGTTTTAGTATTGATCTATCATTTGAATATCTTAACTATATATACATTCTATTAATTGTGGGGTTTCTTGTTGTTGCTTTTTTAAAAAGGAATTCATTTCATTCATGCATAAAAACTCTTGTTCAATTATTGCTTGTATCATTTTTACTTATTGAGTTTCTATATGTTTTCTTAAACATTCCCTATCCTTATGGACGCACTTCGTTTTTTTACAACTATGTTTTTTATATTCTACTTATTGTTTTGTTGATAGAACTTATAATGCGGTTGAACGTTTATTTTCAATATGTGGTATCTATTGTTGTATGCTCTTTGTTCCTTTATAATTTAGTTTATCATTTGAATGTAAATTCTACCATAGAATTCTGGCCACAACAATCATTTAGAAAAGCATACGCAGAAATAATAAATCACGAAAAGTATACTCCCAACTCTAAGATTGGTATGCCGTTGGATCAGTTTGGTGTCTATAAAAACTATTATGGCTATATTCAACCTTTAATATATAAAAACCCTGTTTTTGTATATAATTCTCGAGATGGATATTCACATTTTGAACGTAAAAGTATGTATGAACAAGATTATTTATTACTTATTACACCCTATGATAAAATCTTAGATTCAATACCATCAAATATTAAATTTTTATTACTTAAAAAATATCCTTTAATGCATACAGACTTGATGTATATTCAAAAATAACTATAGTCAAAAACACAGCCCTCATTCTAATATATAGTTTAATATAACCATGCCTTTATGATTCTCCTTTTAATATATTCTAAAATTAGAATGTATTAGGTTTATATTTATCATAATATTATAGTATATATAACTCAGTTTTTTATCTTTGTCCAAAAAGTTAATTTATTGAATGAAATTTTATTATTATTTAAGGACCTTTTTATTTTTGATATTTTTTGGTTCTGGGACAATATCCACCTATGCTCAAATGACCTATGCCGATAGTGTATTTTTTTATAGTGTGTTTACACTTACAAAATATTCTGACGATACATTGTTTCCTGGCAATTGGTACATACATGATAGTGTTCAAAATGTACAAAGTTTTTTTAATAATCTAGATTCTTCCTATGTATTTAGCTTGAGTGATTTAGAAAATCAAAATACTTTTATTATAGACGATTCATTAACCTACGATTCTTTACGAAATGCAACCTATAATTTATATCCATTTGTATTTAATCAATCCGACCCACTTATTTCAATTGGATTTCAATTAAACGGCAAAACAAGTAAAACATATTCTTATTTCTATCCTACATTGGATACTCAACAAAACTGCAAAACAGCTTTTTTAGTTTTACCAGGAAATGGTGAAAACGAATCAACTAACATTGTACAAGGCATTGGGTACCACAATCAAAATTGCAGCGTTGTAAATCATTTAAAGTCTGTTGGCGATGTATATACATATATTAAACCAAATCAAGATGCTAGAGCTTTTTACTGGAATAATCTACGATTAAACGATTATTTATATTTTTATTTAAACATTACCCATAAAAATTATGGCATTAACTATTTAACAGAAATTATTGCAACAATAAAATATTTGAAATCTCATTACTCAAAAGTAATTTTACTGGGCTGTTCTGAAGGTGGTTATGCCGGATTATTGGCAAGTATGTTTACAGAACCCGATGCTTCAATTATTTCTGCTGGATATACAATTGGATTTGATACATCTATTTATTCAAAAAATATTTTAAGAGAACGATTTGATAGCTTGGTCGATAAATCATCTATGAATGTAGTTAAACATTCCATCGATTCTTTACAAACAAACTATTTATTTACATATGGTAATTATGATTACCTTACTTTAATGCAACTTGAACACGACTCCCTCTACACACAGCAATTTTTAAACGATACTACAAAGTGCAGTTTTTATTATAATTATAATTTTCATTCTTTCCCTGATTGCAATGCTATTGATAGTTTTGTTAATACTATTTCACCACGTGCATTAGTACATTTTACAGAATCAGACACTTCTTCTGTAGATTCAACTATTGCTTTAATCAACACTTGCGGTAAGCAATTATTAAAACTGGAAATTCGAAAAGATACAGCCTTGTACAAAACAATCTTAAACCCTTCTTTTCAAAATTATGTAACCCTCAAAGATTCGGGTATGTATTATGTAAAAAATATTCTTGCAACAGATTCATCCTATTCATTTTGCACCGATTCAATTTATTTTGCACCACCACCAGTAATCGTAACCCCTAATTTAGTTTCTGATATTGCATTAAATAATGAGGATATTGCATATAACAATCCTATTCAAAACCAACTCATCATACATACTAAAGAACACAATATACTTACCGAATATAGTTTGTATGATATAACAGGGAAAGCTTATATGGTGTTTGATTCTAAAAAGACTGATTTGTTGATTTTAACTGGTCACCTACCTGCTGGTATTTACTTTTTAAAAGTGACTCGTAATCAAACAACTAAAAGCTACAAAATATTGAAACTATAACAGCTTACTTATCTTCCTCCGAAGGTATCTCCTTGCCTTAAATCCCCAGTTTGATATCCTCTTTTGAACCAATACATTCGCTGCTCTGAAGTACCATGTGTAAATGCATCGGGTACTACATATCCTTGTGCTTGCTTTTGCAAACGATCATCGCCTACAGCATTTGCAGCACTAAGGGCTTCTTCAATATCTCCTTCTTCTAATTGACTATTATTGTAATGAGCCCATACTCCAGCATAAAAATCGGCTTGTAATTCCATAGCAACTGATAGTCGATTCGCTCCAGCTTCATCTTGACTGCATTTCTCTTACTTTGCCTGTAGTGCCAAGTATATATTGTATATGATGGCCTACTTCGTGCGAAATTACATAGGCAAATGCAAAATCACCATGCGCTCCTAGTCGCTGGGTTAATTCATTAAAAAATCCAAGTGATAAATAGATTTTTTCATCTGCAGGGCAATAAAATGGACCCGTTTGTTCATTCGCATTTCCGCAAGGAGAGTGAGTTTCATTATTAAAAATAACCATAGTCGGTTTACGATAAGTGGCACCATTTTGCTGAAAAATAGACGTCCATATTTTTTCATTGTCAGCCAAGGTAACCGATGCAAATGATTTTAGATTTTTCTCCTCTTGGCTTTCAGTTCTAGGTTCTGAAGTTTGAGATGTAGTTTGCTTTGATGCAAAATCACTTAATAACTGTTGTGGATCACCTCCTAGTAGCAAACCAATAATTAGCATGATAATAGCCAATCCGCCACCACCCGCTGCTACTTGTTTGCCAGAAAGACCTCTACGGTCTTAAATATTTTCACTTTCTTCTCTACCTTGCCATTTCATAGTTATGTGATTTTCGGTCTAAAAATATGCTTTTTTATGATTTTCTATCTTTTTTTTATTTAACCATTTCTTTATTCAAAATCATGAATTTAAAGTCTCCTACTTTAACTTAATAATAATTTCATATGAATTAGTTGGTATTTTTTTATAAAATAATAAAGTTATTCATTTATTTTGTGGTGTTTATGTATTAATATATTCTATATTTAACATACTTTATGAAAACCTTACTCTTATTATCCTGTTGTTTTTTACTTTTTTCTTGTACAAAAAAAGGAAATTCAAGCAACACCGACAATGACAACACTAATGTGTACAACTACACATACAAAACCTATGTAGGCACTACTGTAGCTCACTTTGAAGATGTGGTAGATAGTCAATTGTCGACATGGGATACAATATACACCGACACTTTAAAAGTGAAAGTGGATAGCGCCAAAGATCGCGTTGTATTTACTGTCAATGAAGGAAATCCAATAGGTGTATATCCGCAATTTGAATACGATTTTGCGAATTAGTAGCAATTATTATCGTAAAAATTTTATTCAAAACTATTATCAAAGTTTCTATTATGAAGGCGATACACTGAAGTCTTACTTTTTTAGATTACAAGTAGGCGCAAATGTTTCTTATCAAAAAGAAATTCGTTTTGCAGGGTACATGCTGCCTTAGTTTTTCTTGAGGAAATAATATTGCTTATAAACCTTAAATCCCCTTTTCCAGTTTCTTTTTATCGGTTTATGGCAAATGGATTTCACTTGCCTGCAGGACTTCTTTACTTGGACCAACTTTATTTACGATACAAATGAGATGGCAATTGTTCTTGTTCAATACATTACTAGGTATTACAATATCAAACGTTCGTTCAAATACTGTTCCTTTTGATTTGGTAGCTGCTGATGATAAAAAAACAGATCCTGCCAATGGTGTAATTATTTTACGCAATACATGCATATGCTCATAATCCTCTATTTCTACACCCGTAGAATCTTGCACATCAATTACATCATCTTCTATTAAAAAAACCGAGTACCCTAATTCAGCTGTAATCGTATCGGTAAATGTAACCGTTGATTTTAATCTGTAATTACTTCCATTAGGAAATACTTGCAGGTCAATATTGAGTGGTGTCGTTTGAGACAACATCGCATTGATTGTAGTATTCCAATCACTTTTATTATAAAAATATGAATTACCCGTATTCGCTTGATTGGCTGCTGTACTTATTCTATTTATGGCTGCACTCGGTTTAGACGGATCTCCACTGCCTAAGAATGTAACGAGATCCAAGGCGTCTTGAGTATTAAAATCGTATTTTGCTGGTGGCTGAAAACCATTCAGAAAAGGAGAATATACTGCTGTTGACAAGATTCGATTTGGATGTGCATTTTTAATATTGCGCAACTCAGCAGCACCAGCCGGGCAATTTGTACAATGAACACCTGTGGCTTCTTCTACAAAAATCATTCTAGCTTGCGGTGTTGGCAATTGTGTGACTGTGTAAGTAGTATCTGTAAATGAGACAGTTTCAGTTAAAACTAATCCCGCTGGTGTTTGTTCTTTTACGCAAGCATATGCAAAAAGAGATAGTATACTAAATCCAATAATTATTTTATGTTGAATATTCATTTGTCCTTTTTTTAAAATGTTGAAATAATACCTAATTTAAATCCACTAAATGCTGGTTCATATCTACATACCCCACCAGTGCAGTTAATACCATCCACTTGTTTTACATATTGGGCAGTAAATCTATGAGGCCCTAAAGACCTTGCAATAAATACATTCGGATAATGAAGCGCTTTTTTTACATGAACTTTGTTAGGAGCTATATTATACATATCAGATACCGCAAAACTCCAATTGGGTGCAATGTTAAATTCTAGCAACCCAAACACCCATGAGCCATAGTCTTGTTTTGTACTCATATATTGCAATTCTGTCCTCAATGATTTTTTACTATTAAATTTATAAATAATTTCCATAAAAGGTGTGATAGCAGTTACGTCGGGATACTCTTCTTTATTTACCTTTTGTTGATAAATAAATTGATTATATCTTAAATATTGAGCTCCAAAATGGAGGATTACATTTTTTATACTTCTAATTTCTGCCTCTCCAAATATTTCTCTAAATAACATTGCACCCGAGTCTAAGGTATTGATATTCGTATAGGATAAATTAAAAGTCATATTATCATTGGGAGTATACATACCTGATACAGAACCACAAATTTCAGAAAATTGTGATGGCGGGGTATATCGCGCTATTAAACGTTGCGGTCTTATTTGTGCAATAATTGGTTGCCAATTGTACATACCTTGTAGCAATATTTCTTTAGGTGACGTACGCAGTTCGAAATTTTCAGATCGTTTAAATGAAGCATTAATCCCCCATTTTGCTTTCGCAAAACCAAGCGTAGAATACAAAACTGTTCCTCCTAGGTTTTTTAATTCATTGCCATATTGTATGGCTTCTTTTGATTTTGTTGCAGCTTCTACATACCAACTAAAATCACCATAATTCAATGTATTATAAATAGTAGTAGCAAAATTATTATAGGTAGGTTTATACCTGCTGGCCAATGGATAAGAATTGATAGTAGAAACTACAAAATCCATACTCGCTTGATCCATCGTACGATTAACTATGCCAATACCTGGTGTGATATGTGCTTTTTTACCTAAATCAAAATCACCTTCTATATTAGCTCCTTTTATGATTGGTTGATATCGTTCAAATAAGTTTTTTGTTTGACCTGTAAATCCTTTCACCATAAAATTTTTGTTTAGAATATATTTCAAATGCAATCCAAACAACGCATTATCAATTAATAAACCACGATCTTCATAGGCTCGGAAAATAATCCCACTTCCTATTTGGTCATATACATGGCCAGCCGTAATAGTCAAATTATTAAATTCTTTACTTAAACTAAACATCCCTATGCCTGCTGCCGTTAGTGCCGAAGTTGGCTTTTGTAGATTCGAATTATTAAATCCATCAAAACGAACCGTACCTGTAAAACCATAGCCAGAATAACGTAAGCCCAACCATCCTTCTCCGCCACTTAACAGATTGTCATACAATGGATTACCAGACGCTTTAATATTTGTATCCCGTTGGAAAAAATTGACATTCATCATTAAATCACCTGATAAATTACCTTGCTGTGAACTTGCCTGAATAGAAACAACTAATAGAAAGGCTAAAAGAACTTTTTTCATTTTAAACATATGAACAACAAATATATCAATTTACATGTTTATTATACACTATTCTGCGTTTATTGATATAAATCATGAAGTCTATTAAAGAGATACCAATAAAATAAGAAAAGGAAAAATTTATCTTCTCTTCAAAAAATAATGTATTTTCATCTTTATGAAATGGCTACATAGTATAATCATTTGCTTTTTTCCTTTATGGATGCTTGCACAATCTACTCCCAAACCCGCTTTTCCACTTGGGCTTGAATTTAATGACAATGAATATAATCAACTACCTACACAAAGTAAATTTGCTGGAAGTAAAAGCAGTGAATTACCACTGGTTGTAAGTCTGAAAAAATGGTGTCCTATTCCTGGTGATCAAGGTAGTATTGGCAGCTGTGTTGGATGGAGTTCTTGTTATGGTGCTCTTACATTGCAACAAGCTAAAATGAACAATGTAACAAACAAACAAGAAATAACCGATCATGCACTATCAGCTATGTTTGCATATAATCAAGTAAAGAAAAATGATTTAATATGCGATGGAGGAACTCGAATCCCACTATTGCTCGATGTATTAAGTCAGAAAGGGACCTGCTACCACAAAGAGTTTAATGTAAATACTTGTGCCAAGCAACCTGACAATAGTTTACTTCAAAAAGCCCAACAAAATTCTATCAAAGATTACCTTAGTTTATTTAAAACAATTGATGAGGCTTCGTTGAAAATACAAAAAACAAAACAAAGCTTGGCAGAAGGAAAACCAGTCGTCATTGGTGTAGAAATTAAATATAACTTTTTAGATCTTAATAAATTGAATTCTACTTGGGATCCTACCAAAGGACTAACTCTTTTTGCAGGAGGACATGCTATGTGTGTTATAGGCTATGATGAAGGAAAACAAGCGTTTGAAATACTAAATAGTTGGGGAGAAAAATGGGGTGACAATGGTTTTGGCTGGATTAAGTATGACGACTATGGAAAATATTGCAAATATGGTTTTCAACTTTTTTTGAAAGAAACAAAAAACAATGAACACAAAACAATTTTAAATGGCGACTTTGAATTTAAATCACTTGTAGATGCTTCTACTTTGAAATTCAGTAATGCACAAGTAAGTTACAATGCCAAAAAGAATTATTATCAAACAACGACGAAGACTTGGAACATAGATCAGCTGTTTCAGCTTGTTGTTAAAAATTCTAAACCCGATCAATACATCTATGTGTTTAGTATTGACGAAAAACGAAAAGCTACGATTCATTTTCCAAGAAATGAATCGTTTCATAATTCACAAGACGGCTTCAATGAAACACCGCTCGTGTCAATCACAAATGCCGAAATCATTATCCCTTCTCCAGAATCTGCATTTAGTATAGGACAAGAAGGTACCGATTGGCTAGTCGTTCTTTATTCCAAAAATAAAATAGACAATGTTTCAAAAATCATTGATAAGATTAAAGACGAAGAGGATTTGAACAAAATGTACAATCTATTAAGCTATGAATTTAACAGTCGTGGTTTACCTCCTACTGCTATACAGTATATGCCCAACAAAATGAGTTTTAGTACACAGGTAAATAAAGATGAAATTATTCCAATTATATTACGAGTCGATAGCAAATCTCAAGAAGATATTCCTACTATTATAGAAATAAAAGAAGATTAATCAAATGAAACAAATTCTATTTTCACTTTATATACTATTTGGTTGGATTACTGTAAATGCACAATCTTTTTCCATTGAACTTCGTCATACCATCGAAAATATCAATTGTATCTCATTATGCGAATCGCCTGATGGTACCTATGCATTAGCAAATAAGCGTTTTGGAATAGGCATACAAATACTCAAGCGAACTAAATCGGGATATGAACTTACAGGAGAAATTGCGACTGGAAATAACAAGTTTCCACAAAAAATTTGCATTGGTGATCAAGGCAATGTGTTTTTGGTTGCCTTTACCGATCGATCATTAAAATTATATACACGCACTTCTCCATTTGCATTTGAAGAAACACAATTTTTAAGTGACTTGGATGAAATACCACAAATCATTCAGTACAATACGGCGCGAAAATTATTTATCCTTGCAGATAATGATCACACATGGATATATTCATTGCAAAATGGAAAGATTACTAAAAGCACAACCATTGATTATGGAGGGAATATTCAGTGTACAGAAAACGGTATGAATTTGCTTATCAATGATAAACAATATGCAATTAAAAATCTACAACAAGTTTCTGAAGAATATAATTTCAAATCGCTTTCGTTTAAAAAATTAAGTGTTACAAGCATTGACCTAACTGCTTATGATCCTAAAAATAAATTGTATGCTATCAATGATGATCGAAAACTTGCAATATGCAAAGCAGAAGGCAGTAACTATATCGTAACAGATGAAATTGAATTGCCTGAAGAAATAGAAAGTATTCGATTTTGCCCCGATGGTAACTATCTATTTACGGGCGATGATAATTCGGATAAGTCAATGATAACCGTATGGAAAATAACTGATGATTTTACGCTTCAACAAATAAAACAAGAAAAAGGATTTGAAGCTGAAATAGAAAAAATTCAAATTAGTACGGATGGTAAATTTTTACTAGCGGGTACAAATGATATTTTCTATTGTTATGCATTGCAAGGTATCAAAGGAAGTTCCATCGAATTGCAAGACAAAAAACCAGGCAATATACCTAAACAAGAAAAACCAAGTATAGTAAATGAAAATCCTATCGTACCACAACCAACTTCAGTCACGAATATAATCAATATTTTTTGGATCAATCCAAACCCTGATTTGTTAAATGACAAGCCTATATCAACCGATAAACCTTCCTTTGAAATACAACTAAAAATTATCAGTTCTGAGGTCGTAAAAAAAGAAGATGTGATAATCCTTATTAATGGAAAAGAAATTATTAAAAATAAATTCAATGAAGTATCACTCATTCCATCGAAGGCAAATACCAACGAAAAATCGGACGAGTATACCTTTGTAAAAAATATACCCTTAGAGGCTGGGCTTAATACAATTGAAGTAAGTACTAAAGGTAAAAAAGCTACTAAATCAGTACAGGTATATTATAGTTCTAAAAAACCTTCCCTGCATATTCTAAGTATTGGAACTTCCTTGGACTTGCAGTTTCCTAAAAAAGACGCAGATGATTTTGCAAACTTATTTAGTAAGCAACAAGGCAAAGATAAATTATTTGAACAAGTACATATTAAAAAACTCATTGGCAAAGATGCCACAACAAATGCCATTAAAGAAGCAATCGAATTTTACAAATACGAATACAAGCAAGGAAGTATTTTACCCAATGATGTCTTGCTTATTTTTATGTCATCTCATGGGTTCATCTATCAAAATAAATTCAGGATACAGGGCGACGATTACAAAGACATTTATAAAGAAACCTATAGTGTTGCATACGATGAAATCATAAGTCGACTCAATGAAATTGATTGCAAAAAAATTATCTTTCTTGATGCCTGTTTTAGTGGTGGAGCTAAAGCAAATCCTGCTGAAATAAACGAAGCAATAGACGAACTGAATAAACAGAAAACAGGTACAACCACTTTTAGCAGTTGTAGCAATGATGAATATAGCTACGAAGATGCTGTTTGGAATAACGGTGCTTTTACTAAAGCTATCATAGATGCCTGCTCTACTGGTGCTGCTGATAAAAACTACAATGGATTAATTACTTTGGAAGAGCTTTATAATTACATTCAACTTACTGTACCTAAAATGGTGTTGGATGTGAAACAAAAAAGTCAACACCCAACTATGCCAGTGACTGATTTAATAAAAGAAACATCCATATTTGTTGTAGAATAAAATTTGAAAGTATCTTTTTGATCAATTTATTCTTTAATTATTTTAATCGTTCTATTCTTAATTTTCAAAAAATAAATCCCTTTTGATAAATAAGAAAAATCTTGTTTTTCAATTTCATTCCCTTCATACATTATTTGCCCCTTGATATCTACTAACTGTATACTTTCATTTGATGGCTTGTTACTTAATGAAATTTTATCAATAAATGGATTTGGAAATACTATTAATTCCGTTGATTCTATCGTATTAATACCAACACCACTTTGACAAAAATTTCCACTACCAACTAGAGTTGTCATTTCATTGCACAAATAATAATAATTTGAAATATCTGTAGGAGTTAAGTTGCTATTCAATAGATTATTGCTTTCTAGTGGATCTATAGATAAATTATAAAATTCTTCTGTTCCTGCATCAAATTTTATTAATCTATAATCTCTGTTTCTCATTCCTTTTCCATCTGCACTATCGGGAGTTAATTTAAATATTTCACTAAATACCCAAGGCCTTACACTATCACTTAGGTTTTTAATAATCGGTTGTAAGCTTTTACTATCCACCGGTTTATTAGCAGGTATTTGCGTTTGCCAATTTGTGTAACCAAAATTTTCAACAATAGTGCCAAATAAATCTGTTGTATTTGCTAATGCATTACTACTTCTCCCGGGATTCACAACTGATGGACCGGCTATAATTAAAGGCACGTGGGTTCCATATTCGTATACGGTTCCTTTTGCTTTAGACAAATCGACGATTTGCGCTGTACGTGCTGTGTTGCCATTATCTCCTATAAAAATGATGTCGGTGCTGTCTAATTTATTCATCACTTGTAAGCTATCAAACAAACGACCTATTTCAGTATCCAATGCCTGTATCATCGCTTTAAAATATGCTTTGGGTTGGGCATTAACATCAGCGGGTGTACCTGATAGTGACGTAAATGTATGAAGATTGGCAGGCGGCAAATGTATGGGATCGTGAGGTGCATTAAATGCAAGCCAAAGGAAAAAAGGCTGTGAAGAATTGATACTTTTCAACCAACTTACAGCATTATTTACATTTTCGGATGTGGCATAATTCGTGATGCTACTTGAAACACCATTGGTGTATTTTGTCCAATTAGTAAAACTAGGTATTGCACCTATAAAGGGCCCTTCAAACCAATCATAGCCTAATGCTTGTGGGCTCATCAAATTAATTGCTGGATTGGGTTGCTTCAAATGCCATTTGCCAATGTTTGCCTTAGCTATAGACGGATTATGTATTTTCAATAATTTAGGTATTGAGACTTCGGCAGTATCTATTTGATTTGAACCACCAATTCCACCTACTATGCCACCTACGCCTGTTCTAAAACTATACCTTCCGGTTAAGATGGTTGTACGTGTTGAAGAACAAACTGGATTACTATAAAAATGTTTGAATCGAACTCCTTTAGCTAATAAGCCTCTTATGTTTGGAACATCTACTGTATCACCATGGTTTTCATAAAATCCAAAATAATCTGTACCAAGATCATCAGCAATTATAAGTATTGTATTTCGTTGTGCATGTAATTGAACAATAAAAAATAAAATAACAGTTAGGAAAAGAAATGTTTTATACATGGTAATTTCATTAGGTTTATTATTTTGAAATGACTGCTTTTTTAGTCGTCACATTTATACCATCTGTGATTTTAATTAAATACACACCTGCGTAAATTGATTTAGTATCAAAATATCCAATCGTACTTCCTTGATGTATGTTTGTTTGTAGGATGACTTTACCACTCAAGTCTAACAACGATAAGGCATAATTTGTTTTATTCAGACCATTTAATTGTACTGCAATTAAATCATTGGCGGGATTAGGAAAAATTGCAATGTCGATTGCTTGTGAGGTAACATTGCCAGTGCTTGTAGGAGAATAGGTTGTAACAGGCTCTGTAATACTCGCAACTTTTACTGCGTTTTTTACACCATAAAACGTTGGGCCTACTACATACGGATAAGCCGAATTCCATTTGTCATCAACTGTGGCAAAATAACAATAGATACCATTTGGGTATTCGGGAGTTTTACAAAAACGACCATTGTGTACATCTAAATAATCAGGCGTAGCTAATGATGTAGGTATATATTCATAGTCTTCTCTAAAATAGCCTAAAGGATATTGTGCACTTACTATCGGGCCAGTTGTTACAGTTGCCCCAGCCGGACTAGTAGTACGTACTGCTATATTTCTTAATTTATAACTCGATTTGATTCGTACAATTCCACCAGTTCCATCTGTATTTTTATAGGCATAAGCACCATAAATAGGAAAGCCATCATATGCAAATCCAATCAATGGCGAATGTTGTGTACTGTCTATCACATATAACCCATCTGCATCATATAAATTACAAATGGTAGAAACTACGTTTAAATCCAACTTAAAAGCACTTGGATTTTGATGATGATGATAATTACCCATTGCTGGATGGCCTTTAGAACAATCAAATCCTGCTCTTTCGGCTACGATTGCATCACGATTCCAATCCATTGCTGCACCTGGTCCGCCAGGACAAGGAGGATTACCTGGTCCGCCACACAATGCGTTCGTTGTGGGATTCCAAGCCACACCATCTCGATAATCAAACAAGGCTACTCCATTGATAAACAGGCCAATATTACCTCCAGTTGTTGCGGTTTTGGAGCCTGTGTTTTCTGTTGGATTTAATGATACCTTGAATATGGCATTTTGATCGGAGGCCAATGATGGATTACCATCTAAAAAAGGGCCTGTTATATATGCAGGAATACCATGCGTGCTCACGTAAACCCAGTTATTAGAATACTGCACTGTTTGCACATTGGCCAATACTGCATCTGCAATAGGATTTGAATTGCCTTGTACATAATGGCTACCCATTATACTGTTATTTTGTAACCATGAAGTAATAGCAGGATTCGTTTGTGCCATTAAATCGCTGCAAAGCAAAAGTGCAATAGAAAAAGAAAAAATACGTTTTAGCATATTGTTGTTTTATAGTTTTTTAATTAGACGACTATTCTAAAAAATTCCTTCGATTACTGATAAAATATTTATTTTCTAAGGAGCTCTGGAAATCCATATTCTTTTTTGAACACAAATTCTCGATCATTTAATGTCATTAAAAAGGCAATCAAATCAACTTTTTCATTTGAAGTTAATTGAATTGGCTTTTGAAGTTCAATGGCTAAAGTACTAGAAATATGTATACCTTGAGTATAATGATTTATAACATCCTTGAGTTTTTTAAATCGCCCATCATGCATGTAAGGGTATGAGTAATCAAGATTTCGCAATGTGGGTACTTTAAAACAAAAAGAGTCCTTACTGTTTTTCGAAATTTTTACTCGACCAATATCATTTAGTGTTGTATCTATTGTCAATCGATTATTTTTAAATTGATAATTGGTAAACAGAGGTTCTGTATGACACGATGAGCAATTTTTTTTATACAACAAATAGCCAGATTCTTCTTGCGCTGTAAATGCTGTTTGTTTTCGTTGTACACTATCATACTTAGAATTGGCACTTACTAGGGTAAGCATAAATTGTGCAAGCGCTTTCAATGTATGTTCACCTGTCAAGTTGCTATCGCCAAAAGCTTGATAAAAGAGCGATGGATACAATGGACTCTTTTGTAATTTCATTATTACATGTTCTATTGTTTCGCCCATTTCATCTGGATGACTAATAGGCGCTAACGATTGCATATCGAGATGATTAATAGCACCATCCCACATAAATATGGGTTGCCATGCAAGGTTCATTAAAGCAGGTGCATTCCGTGTTCCTATTCTGTCATTGATACCATGACTCAATGCATGGTCGGTATGAGCAAATGAATTAAAGGACGTATGGCAACTAGCACATGAAATGGTATTGTTTTGGGATAAAATAGGATCGTAAAACAAGACTCTTCCTAGCAGTATTTTTTCCTTGGTGAGTGGGTTCTTTTGAAAATTGTAAACAGGTTGAGGAAAATGCGTTGGCTTTATAAACAATACATTTTTATTGGCAACAAATGCCATTGCAAGTACACTCAAGATTGATATGAATACGAATCCTATTTTCATTGATGTAAGCTAAAGATTGTTTTTACTTTTTCAGATAGTTTTACCGCTTCTACACCCGGTGACATTACATGATTCAATGTTGAAAAATCTAAATCTCTAATCAGTTTTTCGATATCTATATCAATATGTATCTGACCTTGATTTTCTGTATTAAAAGTAATAGTTTGTATAGTAGCAAACGGTGCGGTATAACCACCTATATGAAATTCAAATGAATGATTTCGTGCAGTACTATTCGAAGTCTTGCCTTCCAATTTAAAATTGATGTAGCCATTTTGCCATGTCCAATACATACCTTTTGTAGGATCCAAATCCCCTCCCATAGCGCCCGCATTATTGGTAACGCTATCGATACCAACTTGAAATTGTATTCTGTCAAATTCGTTGGTATTATTTTTTGGTATCTTAAGATTCAATGATTGAGTATTTTCACAATCCAATAAGTGGTAACTAGTATTTTCTCGATCAACGAATTGGTCTTTTTTATAAAACTCAATGTTAGAGATATACAACTTCAATGTTTCAAATTGTATGGTTGCCTTATTGTTTAAATTATAAATACTATCTAACGAAAGTGTTGAATGCTGAAACAGTGGATTGAATTTGAATAAAAAGGTTTGTTGAGCAAAACTGACTTGAATAAATTGAATACAAATAATTAGTACAACTATAAATTTTTTCATATTGATTTCATTCTAGTTGGCTTTCATTCTTCCTTTTGGAAATAAGTCATGCAATTCTGTTGTCAACTGCTGAAAGTTGGCTTCTTGATTAGGTTTACATAGCTTATGTATATCTACAAAATGTGCAAAATGTACATGTTCAATTTCCATGTGCTTTTGCCCCAAGGCTTGTATCAATGAATCTTTATGTATCAAAGCAGGTTCTAATTTAAGTTGAGTATACAAAGTCTGTTTCAACAAAGCTATTTCACTGTCCAAGGTTCGAATCGACTGTCTATGTTGTTTGATGAGAGAATCGTATTGAATGACTTGTTGTTCGTCAAATGCTAAACGATGTATAATTTCATTTCGCGGTCCTTCGTGTCTAGGTGGTTTTTTAAAAAAATGAAACCCAATCAATACGAGATTAATCAGTAACAAACCAATGGCCAATGCACTTACTAATTTTAATTTATTCATTGTACAAATTATGGTTAGGTAATAAGTTCATTGATGTGGCTATATTGTTTTCATTTTGCAGGGATGCTTTGTTTCCTATAACTGTAGTTAGATTAAGTACAATTACTACAACAAATGTAGTAGCTATGACCCATGTCCAAGTATGAGAAAACGTTGATGCCTGCATGGATTGAATTTGCTCTTGAATTCGAGTTAGTAAAAATGGGGATGCCTCCACCCGTTGGATGGAATCTAATAAATCTAAATTAGCTTGTTCTTTTTTTGTTTTCATGTTACTATTATTTTAGACGACCTTTTTATTCATTTCCTTCGATGTTGTTTATTTTTTTTGCCAAATTCGCCTTAGCTCGTTGTATCATCGATTCTACAGCTTTCGTGCTGATATCCATAATTACTGCTATTTCTTGTAGCGATTTACGTTCTAGTTTATATAATATCAAGGCCGTTTTTTGATTGTCGGGCAATTGATTGATATGATTAAAAATTAGTTCTACGCTTTCCTTTTGTTCGAGTAATACACCAGGATGATTAAAGCTTGGCCTATCATGTTTTATAACTTGGGTATTTTCATAAAACAACGATGCAAATACACCCAATCGTTTTTTTCGATTTTTGGCTTTGATATAATCGAGCGATTTGTTAATTGTAATACGGTATATCCATGTAGTGATGGATGATTTTTCTTGAAATTTTTCCATGGATTGATAAATAGCTACAAACACATCCTGTGTTATTTCTTCAGCTTCTTCTATATTCTGTATATAACTCAGCGACAGGTTAAATACCATATCTTTATAGGTTGTATATAGTTCGGCTAAGTTCAAGAATTAATTTTCATGGATAGAATTGTAAAGTTATCAATTCTATCCATATCGTGTTTTTAATTCATCAGTGTAAAATGGTTTGTTAACCTATTTTACTTTATTCGTTTCACTATACGACAATCTCAATCTCTTCAACTTGTCAAAATAGTGTTTGAGATAAGCTGGTTTTAATTCTTCTGATAAAAATGATCTTACAGCTATGGATTATATGTCATGTTCATTCATTATATAATGTTGTCAAATCCGAACTATAATTCGGATTTGACGGTATAATTAGAATAAAATGAACAATTTGATATTAAAACCGAACTATAATTCGGAAATAAATTTTGTCAATATATAACTCTCTTGATTTTACAAGTTTTAAAATCACACTTTTTCTGTATTCTTCTAGATCGAATCGTTTTTTTACATAATTCTTTAAAAAACATTTTTTCTCCAAACAATTGATTTTACTAACATCTATCCGTTTTTAATCACTTATAATCGCTTAGCTTCGAGAGTAAACACTTAATCTCCGACTCGGATTTGCAAGCCGCTGCACTTTTGCATTGTCAATTCGAAACAGCGATATCGATACACAACCAATACTAGTCCGTTTGTACATCGAACATCACCTAAACGAAACGACCGAAATAAATAAATCTTAAAACAAAAAAATTTAAACATCATGTACGCATTAAAAAACAAAGTTCAATTGATTGGTAATTTAGGTAACGCTCCTGAAATTAAAAACACAGATTCTGGTAAAAAAGTAGCACGCTTCAGTATGGCTACCAACGATAGTTATAAAAAAGAAAATGGAGAACGTGTCACCGAAACACAATGGCACAACCTTGTCGCTTGGGGTAAAGTAGCAGAACTAGCCGAGCAATATTTAAACAAAGGGAGCGAAATAGCTATTGAGGGTAAACTCACACACAGAGATTATACCGATAAAGATGGTATCAAACGCTACATCACAGAAGTAGTCGTGAATGAAATACTTCTATTGGATAAAAAAGTGCAAGCATAAATATGCATCTACTCGCCAGCTGCACGATTATTCAAGTGCGGCTGGTTTTTTTGTTTTTAGCTATACAAAGCATAGACGTTAACGCTTGGAATTTTCAAAAAATATTGAGTAGCTTCGTAAAAACAAATCAATACCATGAAACCTTTTCTCACACTCATTGCAATCTTTTTTGCAATAGCATCATTTGCACAAAACCAAGATCCACTGAATGAAACAGTCACCAAAGAATTTTTAATTCTGCATTCGGGCAAAGACTACAACAAGGCTTTAGCCATTGCCAAGTCGGCCTCAACCAAACTAGGCCTTAAAATGGATTTACGAAATCTTAAACCCAACAAAGAACTTGGATTATCTGATTCTCGTTCGGAGTGCGAAGGTACTTTTGGATTCTATCCATGTTATGTACCACGTGGCCACTATGAAGATGGGTCTTATATTAGTATCGAATACAGTTCTTCATTCCTTGGGTTCAAAGAAGGATACTATATTGTTGTAGCAGCCTCCTACGAATTGGGAAATGCACAAACAAAACCTATGCTAACAAAAGCAAAAAAAATTATTAAAGATGCCTATGTCAAACAATCAAAAGTGTATACAGGCTGTATTCACTAATGAATTGTTTGTAGTTGGCTAGAAAAAAATTAGATTTATACGATGATTTTAGATACTCAGAATAAACATTTCAAATTAGCCTTTGACTTTGTCAATGATACCCAATGTCCCTTATACCTCACCGGAAAAGCTGGTACAGGTAAGACTACCTTTTTGAAATATGTAAAACAACATTGCTCCAAGCGCATGATAGTGGTTGCACCTACAGGAGTAGCAGCAATCAATGCAGGCGGTGTAACCATGCATTCATTTTTTCAATTACCCTTCGGTCCGTATATACCATCTATCCCAAAGGGATTTGGTATGAATGACAATGTAGCCAATCGTACTACCTTATTAAAAAATCTTCGACTTACGAATATCAAACGTAAAATAATCGAAGAGTTGGAATTACTCATCATAGATGAAGTAAGTATGCTGCGAAGCGATATGCTCGATGCTATCGATACCATACTACGGTCGGTCCGTAGAAATCAAAAACCATTTGGTGGTGTACAAGTTTTATTGATTGGTGATTTATATCAATTGCCACCAGTAGTAACTCATACAGAAAAAGAATTGCTGGATGAACATTATAAAAGCCCTTTTTTCTTCCATGCTAACGTACTGGAAGAATCACAACCCTTATTTATTGAACTAAAGAAAATCTACAGACAAAATGAACAATCGTTTATCGATTTATTAAACAATCTTAGAAATAATAATCTCACTCACGATGATTACGAACGATTAAACGAGCGATACCATCCTAGCTTTTACGACAATACCAATAAGTACATTACACTCACTAGTCATAATTACAAAGCCGATACCATCAATAAAGAAGAGTTGGACAGACTTAAAACACCCGTTCATGAATTTAAAGGTGAAATAAAAAATGACTTTGGAGAAAAGCAATTACCGACTGATATGACCCTTTGCTTGAAAGAAGGTGCGCAGGTCATGTTTATCAAAAATGATAGTAGTATTGAAAAGAGATATTACAATGGTAAGATTGTTACCATTTATAAAATCAACGATGATGATATAACTGTTCAATTTCCTGATACAAAAGAAACTCTGATAGTAGAACGTGAAACCTGGGATAATATTAGTTACACTATCAATGCTGAAACCAATGAGATTGAAGAAAAGGTATTGGGGCAATTTATACAAATTCCGCTTCGACTAGCTTGGGCAATCACCATTCACAAAAGCCAGGGATTAACCTTCGAACATGCTATCATTGATGCGGGCCAATCCTTTGCGGCTGGTCAAGTATATGTAGCATTGAGTCGTTGTACTTCATTGCAAGGCTTGGTATTGCATTCTCAAATTACACCTCGATCGCTTCACAGCGATTATCGTATCTATGATTTCAATATGAACGAACAATCGGAAAATGCACTTGAACGTATACTAAGCGAAGAACGATATCATTATCAAACCGAGCGATTAATTCAATTGTTCAATTGGAAAAAAATGTTGGATGCGGTGTATTTATTTCACCAAGCTACCTTACAATGCAAATCATTGCCTAATCCCGACGAAGCCAATTTATTTTGCAAAGACTTGATTGAAAAAACAAAATCACAAAAAGAAGTTGCAGATAAATTTTTAGTTCAACTTCAATCCCTGTTCAACGATCTTGCATTTAGTCAAAATTCATCTTCACTTATTCAACGTGCTCGAAAAGCAATCGAGTTTTTTACTCGCTCAATACATAACGATCTTATATTACCCTTCGATTCATATATCACAACTATAAAAGGCGCGAAGCGAATAAAAAAATATACAGAAGATCTTCAACAATTTGAAGGTTCTCTTTGGGGTAAAATTGATGAATTGCAAAAGAGTACGTTTGACTCTACACTATTGGCTGATGGTATTCAACATTATACTAAAGATGTTAAACCATTTCCTAATCTGAGTGTAAAGAAAACAAAAGGTGATAGTGCCAAGGAAACTTTTGCCTACTTTATGGCAGGCAAAAGCATTACTGAAATAGCTACTCAGCGCAATCTTGCTTTGAGTACGATTGAAGGGCATTTAGCTGAGTTTGTGAAAAAAGGCGAATTAGATATATTTCAATTACTCACCCTTGAACAGCTTGAACATATTCATCAAACACAGATCGATACTAAACCAGCTACTACCAAAGAATTGAGAGAATCTCTCAATAATCAGTTTTCATACACATTGATTTCATTGGCATTGGATTATTTTGCCAAAGAAACAGTTTAGCTTTTTTCTGTCGGGCAAGTTGATGCGCCTACCAAGGTATACAATGGACAGAAACTTACTACACTTGTCAATACAAATACTGCTGCTAACACAACCATTATTATACCAGCTGTGCCTGTTACAGTTCCCGAAAAATACAATGCGGCTAATACAATTGCTGCTACTACACGAATAATACGATCTGCAGTTCCCATGTTCTTTTTCATAATTAATTTTTTTTAATTGTTTAATAATTGAATAATTTCTACAACGAGAAATGTAATTAAGATATACAAAACACAAACGATATTTCAGCTTGTAATCTTATTCAACATCCTCATTGCAATACAAAGGTAATTTGTGTAGAAACGTGAAATCGGTGACTTGAGTCACCACCCTAAAAAATAATTATAAAAGTTGAATAGCATCGGGCAGTTGCTTTACTAGATGGTCGCGCTCGAGTTGCTTCATCACACGACTCACCACTTCACGCGCTGTTCCGAGGTCTTGTGCTATTTGTCTATGAGAAATTTTAATTGGATTTTGATTCAGGGTTTCTGATTTTTCTTTTAAATAATGAACGATTCGTTTATCTAATTTATCAAAAAGTAAATGATGCACTGTTTCAATCATATCAGTATATCGATCTTCATATTGCTGATAAAATAGTTTGTTGAGTCGAGGATATTGATCAATCCAATGTTCGATTTTATCTGAAGGTATTAGTAATAAGACTGATTCGGTTTCTGTAATGGCTTCTATCAAACTTTGTTGTCGTTTAATACCTGCTATCAACGACATTACACAACTTTCGCTTGGTTTGATATAATACAACAAGTATTCTTTGTCTTCGTGTTGAGTAAGCACTTTTACCAAACCCGATAATACAATTGGTATCACTTTTACATATTGTCCTGTTCTAACTAATTCGATACCGGCCGGGAATTCTTTAATAGTAGATTGTTCAAGCAATTGCTCTAGTAATTCTTTTTCAAGAAACCCTAATTTTTTTAACAGCAACTCCTCGTATGTCATTGTGATTATTGTTATTTACTCCACAGTTATTTTATGGGATGCTATCGTTCCTTGATCGCTGTTGACTTTAAAAATATATAATCCTTTACTCAATTCGGAAGTAGATATAGAATATTCATTCTTACCTTTTTTTACATACGTGTCCATAATTTTATATACGAGCTTTCCACTCATATCATACAATTCAAATCGAACATGTCCGGCTTCTTTCATTTCAAACTGAGTAGTAAATCGATTGTCGGTAATAGGATTTGGATATACAGTATTCGTATTATTTTCCTCATTGAGCGTAGAGGTATTCAAAGGCCAATCCATAATATCAATTACACTAATCCAGCAATTCATAATATTTAATTTTCCCCATGAGCCTGATAAATAAGCTCTACTAGGTCGGTTATACATTTTTTGAATATTGGTATAATCGCCCCATCGTTCATTGGAATCAGCCAATTGATTGATATACGAAATGCCGTCCTTTACACGTAATATGTCTGAATAGTTTTCATTTACATCTTTGTAAACAACACTTGTACCGGGAAGACTATCAGTTACACAATGTGAGAATGTATACAACACTCGATGGTCTTGTGCCCATGAACCTACGTAGGTCATTGATGGATAACCATATTCCATCGTAGCAGAGGATACAATATCGGCTGATACGATAGGTGAAGCACTACTTATATTTTTAATCGTACCGAGATAGACTCCTGCATTCATATATTGGGGATTCACTGTATTGGATCCAAAATGGATATAGTCATTTTCATAAATTGCAGCCAATACACGTGCATCATTCGTCATGAGGTATTGTACTATTCCATTGGTAGGATGTTTTTCGCGCGCATTGGGCGGAAAGCCATATGCGACAGGTGTCTTGAGTAATCGTTGTTGCAATGTGGCTGTTCCACTAGCATAAGAGTTAGTAATTTCTGTTACAAAAACCGAATCGTTGGTTGCTGCTACATTTCGTAGAGTTAGAAAATACATATTGTTGCCCATTGGAGCGGTTTGGTATTTGGCAGGGCAAATATTACGTAAGTTGGTGTTTTCATATTTGATATTACTCCACAATGTATAGAGTAATGGATTGGCTGTATAACCGGTTTGTTTATCTATTTGCCATATAACAGATTGCTTAAATCCTATAGTCCAACTTACATTGTCTTTCACTTGATTAAATGTAATAAACAAATCCTTGTCGCTGATAGCAATGATAGGATAATCGCTCCAAGTAGAATCGTTGAACGAATTACCATTGAGTGTATAAAAATTCCAAGCCGCTGAAGGATCATTGGTTTGTGTAAAACCAACAATAATAGTGGATTCGTAACTTATACTACCCGAAAAGCAAACTAAAATAAATCGGTCGGCTACTGGATCATAAATCACACGTGGGTCAGATATCCAACTGAAAACACCTATGGGTGCAACTAATGAAGTCAACGAAGTGGTTGTTAAAATTTTTCCTGTATCATCATACACACGCATATTAGAATTCACAACACTGACAACCTTACCCGCGTTGGATACGGCAATATCATTATCGTTGGGAACACTATTGGCTGTATTGCCTTGTATCCCTTTGAATACAACAGGATTTGTAGCAGTGGCGCGTGACTTTTTTTCTTGAGGTAAATTGAGTTC
>JBIIJQ010000086.1:0-12217 GCA_044233655.1 Chitinophagaceae bacterium
AAATAAAGCTGATAAAAAAAAGGGTTGCAAGCTTAATTTTTTATCAGCCTAACCGCCTTAATTGGCGGTTTTTTCAATATTTCTAAGTAACATAACGCAATCCATTATGGGAATAAATAATAAATCGAATTCAGGCTGAAATACCTGTAAACATTGAGTTTATTTACCGCATCAATTTTGAATAATAGGCTTTACCATTGCACTGAACTTTAAACAAATAGATTCCCGATGGATACGTTTGTAAATTAATTTGACTTGATTTACCTGAAATCAATTTCACTCCACGAATATCAAATACATCCCATTCGATAGACTTTGCAGAACTTAGATTGAAACTTCCTGATAAACTCGGATTTGGATAAATCTTAATTGGATTGTCAGATGTTGAAATATCATCGACCGATAATGTTTTTAAGTTTAAAGGTGTTCCAATTGTAACTGAAGAATCATGATAAAAATACATGAAATTATTTACATCTCTTTCTACTTCAGTACCTGACCATAAATATAAATAAGTTGGCGTGTAGTAAATTTGTCGTATAAATCCTTTACATAGTTTATTTTTTCCAGAAACTCCAGCATAATGTGAAATACAATTAAAACTTGTACTCGTCATATATGTTTCTTCTGAATTTTTATTTAATCTTAGAAAAAACATTGAGTCTGAATATTGAATGACTGAATAAGTTGGAATATTTGCAATGCTTGGCGGTAAAACAAAGTTATATTCATAGGATAATTTTGATTCAGGATATAAATTGTTTTTAATAGTAAACTTAGGTTTTTTAACTATTGTATCAATATGATTATAAATTACAGTAATGTTGGTGTCTTGATATGATGGATTTGGATTTGGTGGTACAGGTGCAGCTACAACTGAATGATTATATTTAAGAATTCTTTGAAACTCGACAACCATAGTATCTGAATTTATGATTGTTTTATTAATAACCGAATCTTGGGTATAAACATTAATTACTCCTAAACCTTGGTAAGGAATATATAGTGGATATTGTGGATGTCCAACTATTGTAAAGCCAGTATCTCTTAATTGCCAATAAGTTCCAGGATTAAACATCGTTTGAAAATTGATATAGTTTAAATCCTTTTCAACATAATGTTTATCCAATCGTGTATGTAATTGAGTATCAATCATAAAAAAGTAATTACCATATGGCACTTGGGTATATGGAAAAAAATCCCACTCAAACGCAGTTAGAAACCCATGATTTTTACTCAACTTTAATTGTTGATTATTATGTGGATGAACAACTGGTAAGCCTCCCGAATATGCTTGTAAAGAAATTATTTTTACAGTATCTTGTTGTGAGTCAATTGTAGCATAAACTTCTTGAGTAAAAGTTCCCCATATCTCAATTCCATTTGTGTCTTTAGCTATTTTCCAAGTATCATTCAATACAGCTTGAGTTCGGATTAATATCGTATCACCTTTGAAGTTGAAATACAATTCATCTCCATTCGATTTGACAATGGAAAAGTTACCCATCCATGATGAAGCTAATGTATCAAAACAATTAAAATTTGTATTAGGATAAAAACTCTTCACTGTTTTATAAAAATACAAGTACTTATCACTTCCTACATTTTTCACAGAATCAGTATAAATTACTCTCAATCTATTTGAATCTGTATGCATAGTTAAGTAAGGTACTTCGAATTTGCAAAGAAAATACGTCGTATCCCCTTCCACTACCCCTTTGTAATTTTGGCTAAAACCACTAAAACTGATAAATAGCAAAAGAAAAAATAATATATTTTTCATATTTAGTGGTTTTTAAGACGTTAACTATCCTACTCAAATATACTAAATCCATTGAAAAGATAGTTGAAATACTAGGTAAATCTAAAAATTATACGATATTTACAACTACATACTAAACGTATATTGAGCTCAACGCAAGATGAAGAAAATACTAATTGCTTTTTTTATATTAATTACTGGGATATTACAGGCACAGCCCTACTCTGCTTTCAATAATGTACGTCAGGAATTTTATGTATTTGACAATGGTGCAGTTCATCGATTGGAAGGTTTGATGCCTATTAATTATAAAGTAGGTCGATCCTCGTTGGCCTATTTGGACAATCAACGCCGATTTAAAATATATCGTGACGGAGCAGTGAATGTGGTAAGTGACTTATTTACGACTCAATATGAAGTATCTGATAATCTAGTTTTGTATCGTAGTGCCAATATGATAGCAGTAGTTGATCAGGGCGAAGCAGTGATATTATCCAAATTGTGTGATCGATATTTACTCGGGGATAGCATTGTGTTTTTTTATGACAACAATAAATCGACCTTCAATGCCTATTACAATGGCAAAACGACCGAAATGGAAACTTTTCTGAACATGCGTGAAAATGATTTGAAATTTGATAGTACGGTGAAGGTTTCTGACAATATTGGAGCTTATATAAGCTACAATGATCAATTCAAGGTTTTTTACAACAATGTACTTGAAACCCTCGAAAACCAAGCAGTAAGACAATTTCAAGTTGGTAGAAATACATTGGCATACATTGATATCAATAATATTTTTAAAATATTTTACAAAGGTCAGTCATATACGATCGATGCATTTGCGCCAAAATCGTATGCCGTTGGTGACGATGTAGTTGCTTTTCAAAGTAGTGATGGCTATTTTAAAATATTTTACAATGGCAATTTGTATACTATCGGTTATTACGAGCCTAGTTATCAAGTCAACGATCGTGTAGTTTCGTTTGAAGATTTAAATGGATTTTTCAAAATATTTCATGATGGTGAGCAAACTATGATTGACAATTATTATCCATCCAAAATTACAGCTGCTTACAATTCAATGGCATACGTCAATAAAGCCAATGTATTACGCATGTTTTCGAAAGGTAAAGTATATGATGTATCTACTATGAATATCATCGAATTGCACTTAGATTACGATGTATTGCAATACAAAGTAGGTTTCAATGCTTTTAAGTTTTTTTACAATGGTGAGTTTTACAATTAAGTTAACACCAGTTCCTCTTTTTACTTTTTACATTTGATATAAGAATACTGAACATGAAAAAAACAATCGCACTACTGGTTTTAATCTTGTTTTGCTTGTCCAATACGTATGCATCCAAACTATTGATTCCAATGGATGCGGAGTCACAAAAACAACATTTGAAGGCTTATGGCATTGCTTATTTTGTATTGACTAAAAATCAAAAAATAGATTGGCTTTTGAATTATCGTGGAGGAAGTTTTGTATTTGATCATTATCTCGAACTCGAAACTGAATGTAAAATACGCGATGTAAGTTATGAAGTATTACCAGATGCCCGCTACACAGCAATACTTGAAGAAATATCAGATCCTGATGTAAATATGGACATCGTGCGATTGGAGAAAGCGCCTAAAATAGCCGTGTATACACCTGGCAATAAATTGCCTTGGGATGATGCCGTTACAATGGCATTGACCTATGCCGAAATTCCATTTGATAAGGTTTATGACGATGAATTGCTCGAAGATAAATTGGTAAAGTACGATTGGCTTCATCTTCATCATGAAGATTTTACAGGGCAATACGGAAAATTTTATACCGCCTATCATACAGCACCCTGGTACATCGAAGATGTGAACAAAAACGAGGCCATGGCAAAGAAGCATGGTTTCAATAAAGTATCTCAATTGAAATTGGCCATTGCAAAAAAAATCAAAGATTTTGTAATTGGTGGTGGTTACCTTTTTGCGATGTGTAGTGCTACTGATAGTTACGATGTAGCATTGGCATCCGAAGGTACCGATATTTGCGATGTGATGTACGACGGTGATGCTCAAGATCCATCATCCCAAAGTAAGCTTGATTACAGTAAAAGTATGGCTTTCAAAGATTTTAAATTGGTGACGAATCCATATGAATATGAATATTCAGATATTGATATGACCACAGTGAGAAAAGTACCTTTTACTTCTGATTATTTTACGTTGTTTACATTTTCAGCCAAGTTTGATCCAGTCCCTTCTATGCTTTGTCAAAATCATACAACCACTATTAAAGGTTTTATGGGACAAACTACTTCATTCAGTGATCGTGTATTGAAAAGTAGTAGCTTGATTATGGGTGAAAATAAATCGGCTGGTGAAGCAAAATACATACATGGCGATTTAGGAAAAGGTACTTGGACTTTTTATGGTGGTCATGATCCAGAGGATTTTCAACATCAAGTAGGCGATCCTCCAACCGATTTGAGTTTGCATCCCAACTCACCGGGTTATCGATTGATATTAAACAACGTATTATTTCCTGCAGCTAAAAAGAAACCTCAAAAGACTTAATCTTTCAATAAGTCATTGACTTGGTTTTCTAATTCCTTTTTCTTCACGTAATTTTTTTTCTGATAATCTCGTTTGATGAGATTAATAATAAACAATAAGATAAAAGAAAGAAAAACGCAAATAGGAATCCACATTAACATTGCCATAATACTTCAATTTATAGTTTAATCAATTTTTGTAATAAATAATTTATGATTGGAAAAATAAAACAAGGATGAAAAAAAGGCGACAAATAGAATTCCATGTTGTCGTGAAAGAATGTTTTCTGTCAAAAAGCTAACCAAAATAATAACTAAAAAAAATAAATAATGCTTATTCGATAATTGAATCGCTTTACGACCTTGAATGAAATAGATACTAAGAAAATATAGAAAACCTACTATTCCAAACGAAAGCCATTGATTCAGATATTCATTGTGGGTATTATATGACCCTAAATATGTTTTGGTAATAATGGAAGTATATAGAAAAGCATTGTCTAATTGATGTTGCAATTCCATGGGGCCTATTCCAAATAACCAATGATCTTGTAGTAAGTTTAAATCAATTTGAAAAATAAATTGACGAAAAAGAACCGAATTGTCAATGGCATTGGTAGGATGTTTTGAAAGAAATGAAAATACTTCTCCTATTCGTTGATGAAAAAACGGAACAGCGCTATACACTAGAAGTGTCGATACGATAACCAAACAAGTAATATAAATTTTATAAATAGGTTTGAATGATGCTATAAAATACAAATAATAACTATAGATCAACAATAAAATCAGTAATGATATTTTAGGAGATAATAAGACTAAACCAGACACCAGAATAAGTTGAAGAATAATAGAAATTAGCTTCTGACTGATCGTATGTATTTGACTTAATAATAAAATTGAAACAGAGAAACAAGAATACATGCCCAAATAGGTAGGATGTATACCTCCAATATGTTCAAATAAAATACGATATTCTACATGATTCAAATGATTTATATTGACATATTGCATCGTATGGATAAACGACAATATATTCACAACAATTATAAAAAATGCATTTGCATATGCAAACCATTTTAATTCTTTGTAAAATGAATGAGAGGATAATTTCAACGTTATAGGAATGATAAAAGGCAAAACGAATAATGAAATTTTTCGTTCAAGAAATGAATACAATCCTAATCTATAGTGACTTTCGGTGAGTGGAATGTATACGAGATATAATAAGTAGCCACCTCCAAGTACAAGCGCTATAAGCCATTCTTGTTTGCTCATTGTAATTTTATAAATAATGGCATTGAATATAATCCAACTGAAAAATGAAATAAATATAAATGTTTGTAAATGAAGTGGGAGGAAAAATGAAATAAATACTATTCTAAACATCCATGGTTCAATATGTTGATATAAATTTCTCATGAATGAGTTGACTTATATTGAATATACATTGACCTTACATATTCCTTAAACTCTGAATGAAATCGATGAACTGAAAATTTGGAAGCGTGCTCATGAATAGATTTAAAATCAGTTAAAGGATTTTTTTCAAAATGATGAACAGCTTGTTGAATTGATTCAACAGTTTGATCATCGAAAAAATAGCCTGATAGTCCATCAATTACAGTTTCTTTATAGCCACCATAATTCAATGCAATAACTGGAGTTCCAGTGGCCTGAGTTTCTACACACATAATTCCAAAATCTTCTTTTGCCGCAAAAACACATGCTTTGGCATTTTGCATATACAGTATCAATTCATCATCATGTTGATATCCAAGCCATACAATATTTTCAGCACCATCTATTATATGTTTGATATTCTTTGCATCATACCCATCCCCTATCAATACCAATTTTTTATCAGGCATATTTTTAAATGCTTTTATGATAATATCCATTTTTTTATAGGGAACAAAACGGCCAACAGCCAAATAAAAATCCTTTCGAGGATTCGTATTTAATGTAAACTTATCAACTTGAACTGGTGGATAGATGACCATTGATTCACGTTGATAAATTGCAGCAATCTGATGTTGTATATGCTTTGAATTTGCAATAAAATGAGTTACTTGTTTGGAAGATTTAATATCCCAAGCTTTAATGAACGGAAGAACGCGATTGATGAAAAATACATTTAACCCACTCATATCTTTCATGTAATCATCGTACATATACCAAGCATAACGCATAGGTGTATGGCAGTAACATACATGCATTTTATTTTTAGGGGCTTTAAATCCTTTGGCAACAGCATGTGATGAAGAAATATAAAAATCTGCAGGATTGATTTTCATTCGTTGAATAACCCATGGTAAAATGGGTAACAGATATTTGTATAGTTGGTTGATAAAAGGAACATATTGTAACCATGAAGTATGGCATTTCTTTTTTCCTAGAATTTCCTTTTGATCTTGTATCAGTAATTTATTAAACAAGGTATACAACTCAATATCATCCTCGATATACATGGATAATATTTCTTTTACCACCTTCTCGGATCCAGCATTGACTCGCAACCAATCATGTATGAATGCTATTTTCATGATTCTAGGATTGTTTGAAGGATGATAGATGAAGACTTGTTATAATTGTATTTTTCTAAACAATGTTGCAATTGACTAGAAGACTCGCTTACACTGAAAGGTAATTGATTCAACCCATTCACAACTGATTCAGTATCTTGAATTGAGGTAAATGAAACCATACCTTGATATAGCTCTCTAAACACTGGAATATCAGAACAAAGTACTTTGCATCCAAAATAAAGTGATTCCAATACTGGAATGCCAAAACCTTCGTATACTGAAATATAACAAGCTAATTCAGCTCGTTGATAGTAATCAATGATTAGTTCATCTGAAGCATGTTCTATAAACTCGACATTGGATGCTTGCATTGTTTCATTGTAAACATATATATTATTTCGATTACCAATAATGATGAGTTTGTATTCTTTCGATAAATTAGATACTAAAAATGAATTGATGAGTAATTCAGTATTTTTTCTCTTTGATAATGAACCTACAGAAAGTATTATTTTCTCTTTGTGTGGATTGTTTTTATTTAAAGAATGTTTTAAAAGCACTTCCCCTATTCCATTGTAAGTAAGAATGAATTTATGAATAGGTAAATTATATTGTTTGCTAATTTCCTTTTGAGTTGTTTCGCTCACTGTAAATACTTTTCTAACTCGACGAACCAATTTAGGTATCAAAAAGTTATAGTATAAACTAAAATATCCATTATTAAAATGCGGGAATAATTTAAACGAAATATCATGCAGGGTTAAATATTGATTTTTAATGAAAAGGGGGCCTGTATTAGATGGCGAAAACAACACGGCTTGTGTTTTTGTTCTCATAAACCTATATAAATCAAATTGTTCCCATAAATGTCCTTTGAAGAATCCCATTCTAGTAGCCTCTAATTGTTGTTCCCACTCACGATGAATGACATTGTTGGGAGTTAAAAAAACTATCGAAGGATTTAACTTTTTCATTTGCATACTTATCTCAAAAGCATACCTTTGCACTCCTGTAAGCGGTTGAGTGAGAAAGCGAGCATTGACATAAATCATGTTGATAGAATGGTAAGCATTTACAAACTGCAACTTACAATTTTTATAGATGTTATGCAATTTTTAAATCAACTTTATGCCCTTAGCAAACGAAACGTCATACTACGTTACAAGCATTCTGTTGTTGGTTTTTTATGGGGATTTATAAAGCCGTTGATTTATTTACTCATTTTTATTGTCATTTTTAGTTCTCAGTTTTCATCTGTCAATAATTATGTGTTGTATGCAACTTCTGGTATTCTATTTTGGTTTTTCTTTTCCAATATTGTAAGTCAAGGCGTGCAGAGTATCATTCAATCTTCGGGTATTATAAAATCTGTGAATGTATCCCCTATCCTGTTTCCATTGGCTGAAGTCTTAACGGAGTTATTCAATTTATTACTTGCCTTGATGGTATATTTCGTGGTAATGCATTGGTTTGGGATTCAGTATACATTTCAGCTTCTATGGATTTTACCTGTCCTATTTATATTTTCAATATTCAGTTTTAGCATCGCACTTATACTAGCAGCTCTCAATGTGTATTTTAGAGATATTGGCATTTTGTGGAATACAATACAACCTGCAATATTCTATTTGACTCCAATCGCCTATACAGAAGAATTGATTCCACCACGATTTTCATATGTCATAAAACTTAATCCTATTTATTATTATATAAAATTATTTAGATACCCTTTGTATGAATCTAAAGCACCTGATTTTCACATTTTTGGTATCTGTAGTATAATTAGCCTAGTTACATTGGTGATAAGTATTTTTATTTTCAATCGATTAAAAAACCAATTTATAACTGCCATATGAGTTTGCTATTGGATTTAAATAATGTAAATGTGCGTTATCGAACAAATCATGCTGGAATTCATTCCATGAAAGATTTGTTGACATCGTTTGCAAATCCATTTCAAACCACACTGATCTTAAAGGATATTAGTTTTCAACTTCAAAAAGGTCAAAGTATGGGTATACTCGGACGAAATGGTAGCGGAAAGAGTACCCTTTTGAGAGCAATAGCCGGAATCATAAAGCCATCCAAAGGAAGTTTAAAATCATTTTGTACAATAGCTCCTATATTGGCGTTGGGTGCAGGACTTGAACTGGAATTAACAGGATATGAAAATATTCAATTACTTCTATCTCTGTATGGTCGAAAAGCGACCAAAGAAGCCATTAACGAAATAGCATCCTTTTCAGAATTGGATGATGTAACACTCAATCAAGCTACAAAGTGTTATTCATCGGGTATGTTGGCACGATTGACATTTTCTATTTCATTTTCACATCATTGTGATATTTATATTATTGACGAAGTATTGGCCGTTGGAGATATGGGATTTCAAACAAAATGTATTGACAAAATCAATGAACTGAAAAAGCAGGGAAAATCAATTATTTTTGTCTCTCATTTCCCCGATGAAGTAGTAAAAATTTGTGATCAAGCCATATTATTAGAAAAAGGAGTATTAATTCATAAAGGAACATCAGAAGAAGTATGTCAGCATTACAAGGAACTATTTTAAATACAATACAATTGGGGGTAACTCCTATTATCATTGTATCCATGACTGAACAAGATGGAGATTATCTTTCTTTATTGTTTTCAAATCACTTAGCAACTCCTTATGGCATAAATGAACGACCATTTACAGCTTATGATAATTACTTTTCTACATCTTCATTTCGAAATATAATTCAAAAAAATAATCTTGAGAATGATAAAGATTTATCACTGAAATTAAAATTAATTATTGAGGAAGGGTTTGATACAAAACGATTACTAGGTATTTCTATCCCAATTTCCATTTTGCATCTTTTGAATATTCCAAGAGATTTTAGTTCAACTCATTTTATATTCATATACAATGAAGAAGTAAAATTAGACACACACTTAGAAAAAAATATTCATTTAATCTCAACAATTGAGAAACAGTATTCAACGAATATGGTTGTAATAAATTCACATTTATTTTATGTACAACCTCAAAAACTAATAGAAACATTCGCCAAACTATTTAATACCAATATTATACGTCCAGAACAAATTTTAGCTCCATCTATGCTAACGGATGAAGAATTATTATCAACTAAATTGAATGATATACCAGTTGAAATAAGACAGATATTTAATGTACAAGATTTATTTCAACATACATTTCAAGCCGATCAATTTACATTTATTTTTTATGCTTCTTCTTTTGATAGAAAAGAAGATTTATTGAACAAAATAAAATTGCTCATATGTTTATTTTCAAAGGCAATTCAATTTCACATCATTCTAAAAACAACCTATGATTTAGAATTATATTCTCAATATATTGATTCGTCTAATTACTCAAAAGGTTATTTTCAATTTAAAGTAATTGAATTGAATTTGATTGATTCTTTGAATGACATTGTAGCTAATTCATCTTCTTCATTTATTTATTATGACAATTTGAATGTTGATTATAATTTATCGTATTTCTTCGAAAATGTTCAACAACAAAATACGACCTTAACATACCCAGATATCAATTTAAATGTCGAATCGAAAGATATTAGCTTAAGTGATTTATTGTCAAATTCATTGCCTACAGATGCATTTATTATTCATCGAAACAGTTGGAATACGGTGGGCCAATTTGATTCATCTTTTAAGAACACTTACTTTATATGGGATTATGTTATAAGAGCTGTTCATCAAACAAATCAAAAACCAATTGCTATAAAAGCATTTGCAAAAAAACATGATGAAGATATAGATGTGTTGCAGAAAGATGATAATAAAAATGGTTATCAACAAGTAATTCAAAAACATCAATCATTGATTGAATCTAGTTTAGCTGATATTATTAAATTGATTAGTAGTGAGCAGCAATTGAGTCTTCAAAGCAAAAAGGAACTACAAGAAAAAATATCGTCGTTACAATTGGTCTTAATTCATTCTAAAGATGAACTTAAATCATTTCAACATCTTACTGCACAATTACAACAACGAATTGGATATCTTGAAAATAACTGGTATCAAAAACTTAAAACCAAAATTAACCGAATTAAGAAGATTTTTTTTAAAAAGAAATCACCTGGTTCAGGCACCTTGAAACGAATTCTACAATTCATTCGGTTTTCATTGAGCAAAGCAGGATTGGGAATACTGCGTAAAATCATTAAAAATATTTTTAAGAAATTATTTTTAATCACTGAAAACAGACCTGTCAAAATTGTATACTTAGATGAGGTTTCACAAGAAGGCATTTTTACTTATCATGATTGGATTAAAAAGAAGTTAGATAAAGATAGGATTGAAGAATATTATAGTGAAAAACTGACTGGATTGAAACACAATCCTAAAATAAGTATAATAATGCCAGTCTATAATGCACCTCTTAAGTATTTGAAAGAAGCTATAGAATCAGTCCTTCAACAAAATTATACAAATTGGGAACTTTGCATAGCTGACGATAATTCAAGTGAGTCCAAGGTTAAAAAAATACTCCATACCTATTCGGTCAAGGATTCCAGAATCAACGTAAACTTTCGAACTACAAATGGACATATTAGCGCTGCTTCAAATTCTGCTTTAGAGTTAGTTACAGGGGAGTATATTTTATTGATGGATCACGATGATCTATTAGCAGAAAATTGTATCGCTGAGGTTGTTTTGGCAATCAATCAACATCCTACTGTAGACATCATTTATTCAGATGAAGATAAAATAGATGAACAAGGCAGACATCAAGTCGCACATTTCAAGCCCGACTGGGCTCCCGATCATTTACTTTCACGAAATTACATGGGTCATGTTGTTGTGTTGAAAAAAACATTGATGGATAAAATTCATGGCTTTAGACTTGGTTTTGAAGGTAGTCAAGATTATGATTTATTGTTGCGTGCAACTGAGCAAACCGAAGAAATTATACATATACCTAAAGTACTTTACCATTGGCGTATTCATACATTATCAGCAGCACAAAGCGAAGAAGTAAAACCATATGCCTATATAGCAGCTAAAAAAGCCTTGGGTGAAGCGCTTCTGCGAAGAGGATTACATGGTGATGTAAAATATCTATCGGGTCTTCGTGGTTATAAAATTGATTATACAATTCATCATGAAGATAAAGTAAGTATTATAATACCTACCAAAGATCAAACTGAATTATTAAAAAATACAATTGATTCTATTCTTCAAAAAACGGATTACAAGAACTATGAAATTATTATTTTAAATAATAATAGTACCACAAAACAACTCAATGATTTCTTAAACGAATATACTGACAAGTATCCTAATATCATCACTCGTATTGAAGCTCACTTTCCTTTTAATTTTTCTAAATTGATGAATATTGG
>JBIIJQ010000137.1:0-3034 GCA_044233655.1 Chitinophagaceae bacterium
TGAATTGAATAAAAGAAATTACTCAATTTATTTCATACTCTCATCTAAATCAGGTTCATGCAATTGAACTGGCTTAGTAGCTCTTTTTCTCAATTGCATATTGAGTATCTCCACTGCAAATGAAAATGCCATAGCAAAATACACATAGTTTTTCAAGTGTAAATCATGTGCTTGCTCAGCATCCCATCCTTCTACTAACAATACAACACCAATCATCACTAAAAATGACAGGGCTAACATCTTCACTGTAGGATGTTTTTCTATAAAGGCTGCAATCTTAGGCGAAAACAAAAACATAATAAACATCGCTATTACAACTGCGATAATCATTACCTCTACATGCTGTGCCATACCAACTGCCGTTATAATACTATCAAATGAAAAAACCATATCTACCAACATCATTTGTATCACTACTTGCATCAATGATGCAACTACTTTTTTACCTCCTACTTGATGCTCTTCACCTTCTAGTTTTTGATGTATTTCACTTACCGTTTTAATCAATAAAAACAAACCTCCTCCTAACATAATGAGCCCTCTTAGATTGAATGACTTTCCAAAAAGTGAGAACAATTCTGAACTGCCATTTTTGACCAACCAAGACAAACTCAACAATAAAAGCACACGAACTAAAATACCTGTAAACATCCAAATTTTGCGAGCAGTTTTCTGTTTTGCGATATCAAGTCTACCCATTATGATAGAGACAAATATTACATTGTCAACTCCCAATACAATTTCTAAAATAGTTAACGTAATTAAACTGATTATCGCATCAGCGGTTAATAAATATTCCATATTATTTTATAATCATTGATTTACAAATATTTTTCGCAATGGCTGGTCCTTGATAAATAAATCCAGTATACACTTGAACTAATTTGGCTCCAGCTTCTATTTTTTCTTGCGCATCTTCGGCTGTAAAAATTCCACCTACTGCAATAATCGGCAATGTACCGTTTGTTTTTTGAGTGATGTATTTTATAATCTCAGTGCTTCGCTGCTTCAATGGCTTTCCACTTACTCCACCTGCACCTTTTTTTTCGATCATTTGTTTATCGGCACTCAATCCGTCTCGATCGATGGTAGTATTGGTGGCTACTATACCACTCAATTTTACTGAGTTTACAATTTCTATTACATCATCCAATTGAGAATCGGTAAGGTCTGGTGCTATTTTTAATAACAATGGTTTCGGTGTAGGATAACTCAAATTCAAATTTTGCAAATGCAATAGCAAATCATGCAAGGGTTTCTTCTCTTGCAATTCTCTTAAATTAGGTGTATTGGGACTACTTACGTTTACTACAAAATAATCTACTACATCAAATAATTTGATAAAACAAGTTTCATAATCTTTAACAGCATCTTCGTTTGGAGTTGTTTTATTTTTTCCAATATTTCCGCCAATTATGATATTCGTTTTTCTATTTTTCAATCGTCGCGCAGCAGCTTCTACGCCTTCATTGTTAAATCCCATTCGATTAATGATTGCAGCATCTTCTGGAAATCGAAACAAACGAGGCTTCTCATTTCCATCTTGTGGACGAGGCGTTACAGTGCCTATTTCAATGAAACCAAAACCTAAACATGCGAGCTCATCTACATATTTTGCATCCTTATCAAATCCTGCAGCAAGACCAACTGGATTTTTAAATTTCAAACCAAATACTTCACGCTCAAGCGAAGGATGCTTGATACAATAATTTCTTTCAAGATATTTTTTCCCTACGCCCAAGTTGTAAGCTTTTGTAAGCCAGTTCATCACTTTGTAATGAACTTTTTCTGGATCATATTTGAATAATATTTTTTTGACAATATTGTACATGCAGATGTGAATGTTTTTTTAAAAATTATTTTACTACTTCATTGAGTTTTTGCAACAATGATTCTCCTCTCAAATTTGTAGCGATAATATTTCCATTGGGGTCCAATAAGAAATTACCCGGTATACTATTTACTTGATAGTTACGAGCTATTGCGCTTCCCCAACCATTCAATTCACTTACATGTATCCAAGTTAGTCCATCTTTTGCAATTGCTTCAGTCCATTTTTCTTTACTCGAATCGAGTGACACGCCTACAATAGCAAAATTCTTAGACTTGTTTTGTTGATAGGCAGCTACTACATTTGGATTTTCTTGCCTACAAGGTGCACACCATGATGCCCAAAAATCTACTAATACATATTTGCCTTTCAAACTACTTAATGTAAAACTTGTTCCTTCAGGTGTATTAGCCGTAAAATCTGGCGCTGCTGTACCTTCGGTCGGTGTTTCTGCTTTGGTAGATTCTATCTTTTTACCACTAAATTTAGCGGCAAATGATTTAGCCGAAGTTGAATTAGGAAATCGCTTTGTTATTTGCTCATAAAACGATTTTACATAAGGCCCTTCAAAAGCAGGATTAATCATATTAACAGCAAATAATGCACATGATACACTCTTGGTAGTATCTGCAAATTTTTTAATATAATCCATAAATCGCGTATTAATCATACGCATATCTGCCTCAGCCGACTTACGTAGTGAATCTTTGGATGGATTTGCTTTAATAGAATCCATAATCACTTGAATGGTATTGATATCCTTGATATTTTCACGCAGGTTTACCAAAAAGCCTTTCATTGTTTCACTACCGGCTGAACCTTTTACTGAATAATTTTCAAGCATATTCCAATCGCCTGTTATAGTAGCATTTTCGCCATCTTTTAGTACAAGTAAAATATACTTCCCTTTTTCAAATTTCAATCGATACAATGATTCATCATGTGATTTATGTGAAATTTCAAATGTGCCATCGGGCTTTGTACTTCCACTGTCAACAAATACATTTTCGTCCACTGTCAATTCTTCTAACCTGAACTTTTGTTGGGGCATATTTTCAATTTTACCATTTACTGTGTAGTTGCTATTACAACTGTACAATAAAACTGAAAATAAAAATAAGAAGGCGATTTTTTTCATATTGTGCTTTTAGCGCTTAAAGAGTTAAGACTTATAAATTAATTTATGGTCCTAGTTAAAACGAG
>JBIIJQ010000022.1:0-40660 GCA_044233655.1 Chitinophagaceae bacterium
TATAGTAACAGCTACAGGGATAGAATTACAACAACTTGCAATATATGATCGATGGGGTAATAGAGTATGGTCTGCTACTGATATATTTCAAGGTTGGGATGGAACATACAAAGGCAAAGAGGAAGATATGAATACTTTTTACTACATCTTTAGATACAGATGTTTGAATGATGGACAAGATTATCTTAAAAAAGGTGATTTGATTTTAATACGATAATCGTTACAATTTTTAAATAAATTAAAAATCGAAACTACTGGAAATTAATTTTTTGGTATAATCCTCTTGAGGGTTTTTATATAGTTCTTCTGAATTATTTAATTCTACAATATTACCTTTATTCATTACTGCAATGTGATCACTTATGTGTTTTATGACACCTAAATCATGTGATATAAAAAGGTAGGAGAGATTGAATTCTTCTCTTAAATGTACCAAAAGATTTAATACTTGTGCTTGTACGCTCACATCTAATGCCGAAACACTTTCGTCACAAATGATAAACTCTGGTTGAAGTGCCAAGGCTCTTGCAATACAGATTCGTTGGCGTTGACCTCCCGAAAATTCATGAGGATATCTATTATAATGTTCAGGTTTTAAATCGACTTTAATTAGTAATTCAATAGTTTTTTCTTTTCGCTCGTTGGATGAATGTAAGCCATGAACATCCATAGGTTCTTTAATTGCATTGCCAATAGATACTCGTGGATTTAATGATGAATATGGATCTTGAAATATAATTTGAACTTTCTTTCTATACTCTGCTAAGTCCGATTTGTTGAATAAGGCAATATCTTTTCCATTGTACAAAATAGCACCACTCGATATAGGTGTTAATTTTACAATAGCTTTTCCTATTGTTGTTTTACCACATCCACTTTCGCCTACAAGCCCCATGGTTTCACCTTGATGTATGAGTAGGTTAACATTATTCACAGCTTTATACCAAGCTGTCACTTTCCCCAAAAAATTGTGTTTAGTTGGATACCATACATTTAAATGTTCAAATTGAAGGATTGGTACTGATTGTTGAATTTCTAAAATTCTATTTCTAAAATGAATGGAATCAATTTGATTGCCATCCACTTCATTTTTGTAATGGATAGTTGATTCAGTCTCATTCAGAATTTCAGATACAGTTTTGAGTAAATGAACTCGTTTTGTAGGGTCAGGTCTACATGCTAAAAGACCTTTGGTATAAGGATGAGTTGGATTTGAAAATAATTCAATTGCTATATTCTGTTCAACCAATTTACTTTTATATAAAACGGCCACTTTATCTGCAAAATTTTTAACTAGATTCAAATCGTGTGTAATAAACAATATGGCCATGCCATATTTTTGTTGGAGTTCTTTTAGTAAATCTAATATGACTTTTTGAACAGTAACATCTAATGCTGTTGTTGGTTCGTCGGCGATTAGTAAATTAGGTTCGCAACAGATTGCCATTGCGATCATTACTCGTTGTTTTTGACCACCCGAAAGTTCATGAGGATATCGCTCCATGATTTCAGATGGATTAGGCAATTTTACATCTTCAAATAGCTTGATAGTTTTTGCTCTAGCTATTTCATACGTACATTGCTTATGCTTCATTATCGACTCTGCTACTTGTTTGCCACATTTCATCAGAGGATTCAATGAAGTCATAGGTTCTTGAAAAATAATACCGATTTCATTACCACGTATATGCTGAAGTGATTCATCATCAATTGTTACAAGGTCTAGCTGCTTGTGTTGCTTTGTTGTAAATAAAATTTTTCCTGATTTAATATGAGAAGGAGGCGAGGGGATTAGTTTCAAAATACTAAGTGCTGATACAGATTTGCCTGAACCACTTTCGCCCACAAGAGCTACTGTCTTTCCTGCTTCGATTGAAAATGAAATAGAATCAATAGCGCATACGGTTGAATCCTCTGTGTTGAATTCTACAGTTAGATTTTGAATATCAAGCAACGGATGATTCATGAGTTGAGTGTTTATTTCATGAGCTGTTTAATCATTTGCTTAGCTTCCATATTGGGTTCTTTTCCGCCTAACATTTCTGCAAGAATATTGATTCGTTCATCATCATTCAATTCTTTCATTCGGGTATTGATTTCGCCTTGTTGGTTTTCTTCTTTATAAATGTAAACATGCTGATTAGCCTTGCTGGCTATTTGTGGAAGATGTGTTATACATATTAACTGATGATTAATTGATAGTGCTTTCATAATTTGCCCTACCTGAATAGCTGTTTCGCCTGATATACCTGTATCGATTTCATCAAATATGAGGGTAGGCATATGGGTACTACTTGCCTGCAAGGATTTGATACAAAGCATTAGTCGACTCAATTCTCCACCTGATGCTGCTTTGGCAATGGATTGATATTTGCCAGTTTTATTTGCATCTATTAAAAATTCAATTTTATCTTTTCCGTATTGATTTAATTCTACGGTGTTTTGAGCAATTTTTAAATGTGCATTTGGCATTCCTACTTTTTTCAATATACCATTGACGGTTTTTTCAATAGTAGGAATTGAGAGTGTTCGTTCATTGGATATTTCTTCTGCAAGTTTAATCAAATGATTCAATTCGGATTCAATTCTATTTTTCAATACTTCTTCTTCTGTATCAGCAGAAGCAGCCGATGATATTTTTAATTCTAGTTCTTTTTGAATTGCAATTAATTCATTGGTTGTATTGACATGATGTTTTTTAAACAATCTATTTCCTTCACTGATACGTTCATTTAATTGCATGATGCGTTCTTCATCATAATTTGTCTTTTCGCATTGATCTTCTAATTCATTGCAAATATCTTTGAGTTCAATGGTGCATGATTGTATACGTACTATCAATTCATGTAATTCAGGAATGCTCTTAGAAAAAGGCTCAATAGTTTGAATAATTGATTTTAATTGAGCTAGAATAGGTTCGTCAGATTCGTTTAATAAATAGATGTTTTTTTGTAATCCAGCTTTCAATGCTTCACTATTATTTAATCGATCAAGTTCAACATCACTTTGTTCTATTTCATCTTCACTGAAATTGATTTTTTCAAGCTCTTCATACAGAAATTGATTATAATCTGCTTCTGATTTTATTTGTTTATTTCGTTCGCAAAGAAGGTTGTACTGAGCAACACTTTTTTTCCATTCTGTGAAAAAGTGAGTGTAATCTTTTAGTTTAGATTGTAATCCAGCAATTTCATCAAGTATCGATAGTTGATGTGTGTTTTGTTGTAAATCTATGGTGTCAAATTGACGATGAAGATCAATCAGCAAACCCGATAATGGTGCAAGTAAAGATAATGTTGCAGGCGTATCATTGATAAAGATTCTCGATTTTCCATTACTTACGATTTCTCTACGGATAATTAATTCATCATGCTGATCAAAATCATTCTCAACTAAATATTGTTGCACATTTTCTAACTGACTTATATTGAACCGGCCCTCAATAATACATTTTTCTTGAGGATTTAACATCGCTTGTGAATCGGCTCGTTCTCCTAATATCAACGATAATGCACCAACAATAATTGATTTTCCAGCGCCAGTTTCGCCTGTCAAAATTGTTAATCCAGTCTTGAAATGGATGTCTATTTCACGAATGATAGCGTAGTTTCGAATATATAATTGCGTAATCACAAGAGCAAATATAATTGATATTCAGTATTGATAATGATAAACATTTTTAAAGAATACGCGTTTCTTTTTAAAGGGTTATTTCCCTAAAACTCTATTGATACTTGCCTTTGCACGTTGATCTAGTGAGTTTTTATAATCGTGATCTTCCATATCTAAAACCATATTGAAGTATCGTAAGGCTTCTGATTTGTTTCCTTTTTTTTCAAAAATATAACCCGCCTGCAATGCAGCCCTAGCTGCAAAATAATCAGTAGACTCACTTCCGATTTTAATCGTGTAATTGTAAAATTCCAATGCTTTATCATCATTGTTCATGTCATCATATACTCTTGAAAGTCTGTAGTAATATTCAAGCTTTTCAGATTCACTTCTGAGTGTTTTTACATCTTTTGCTAGTAAAATAGTTAAAGCCTGATTGTTATTTCCACCATCATTGAGTAAGCGTGCTTTAAGTAATTCTGTATTGGGAAATGTTCCACTTTGGCTAAATTTTTGTGCTTGCTTGTCGGCATCTGTTTCTTGTTTACCTACGGTCTTTATTTTTTGTTTGTATGCGTTGGCTTTCGCTAAGTCTCCTTGTAAATAGTAACAATAAGCTATACTTAAGCATGCATCCTTGATATAAAAATCACTTTTCGATGTATTTAGGTATTTTTGAAAAAGTTCAATCGCTCCTGTATAATCTAGTCGTTTCATTTTTGCATCAGCCAATTCGTAATCCAACATAGGAAATGGCATGTATTCTTTACTTTTATTTCGTTTCAAAATAAGGCTTTCGGTAACACTCGCTTTCTTATTATTCAGCGCCAAGTTGGCCGCCATAAATAAATATAGCATATTATTTTTAGTATCGAGATTATGAGAGGCTATCAGAGATGTTGCTCCATCTATGTCATTTTCAAGGTAATTTTTAAGATAGATATAATACAAGTACGACTCTTCTTTAAATGGGATTTCATTGGACATGAAGTAGTTTTTAAGCATTCCCATTCCATTTTTCATATTTCCCTTTAGACCAAGAATGGTGGAAATCCATTTATATCCTGAAGGAATTGTACTTATAAGGGCCTCTTGTGTTCCCAGAAATACATTGTTGTATTTAAATGAAGGGAATTTCTTTTTATTTTCACTAAATAGGAGATAGGACTTTCTAAAGTCCCACGCTGCATCCCAATATTCTCCATATTTTGTTCGAATAATACTCCATTGAAGGCGAAGTAAACCTTTGCTAAAAAGGTAATAAGGTGAATTTTTATCTGTATTTTCTAGTAAATCTAGACGTTGGTCTAAAAGTGGTTTTCGTTTTTTAAATTCTGACGGATTTTCATTGAAAGTAAGGGTAATGAAATCTTCATAATTAATCAAAACTAAGGGTAGGGCATTCTTATTATTAGTAGCTAGTTCATTTTTTAAATACAATTTGCCTGTTTCTACTTTCATAGCCATAAAACTCTGATAGGCTTTGATACAATTGTCATTGAATTCAAATTTCTGAGCATGTATTGCAATAGGCCATAAGAAACCTATAGCAATTGTAAGACTTGATATAATGATTTTTAAATTCATAGTTGATAGAGTGAAAATACAGCTTTTTATTTAAAAAAATAGCGTCTATGGATTCCATAGACGCTTATAATATATGATTTGTAAATTTTAAATAGAAACTGAGTCGTTCAATTCGCTATCAATCATAATACGTCCACAATGTTCGCATACAATCATTTTTTTGCGAAGGCGTATTTCAGATTGACGTTGTGGAGGAATTACATTGAAACATCCACCACATGAATCACGTTCAACTGGTACAACTGCAAGACCATTTCTGTAGCTACCTCTGATTCGATTGTAAGCTATTAAAAGTCTTGGTTCTACTAATTCAGCAGCCTTTTCTCTACTCTTCAATACCTCAGCTTCTTCTTTTTCAGTTTCTTCTGTAATCTTAGTTAATTCATTCGCTTTTATCTTCAACAATTCCTGTTTATCAGCAATTAATTTTTGGATAGACGCTTTTTGATTATTGTGCTCTTCTTTTTCGTAGTTAGCATCTTTGATTTTTTTCTCACATGCTTTAATCTCTAATTCATTCAACTCAATTTCTTTATTGATTGCTTCGAATTCGCGACTATTTTTTACGTTATTTTGTTGCTTTTCGTATTTTTTAAGCAATTCTTTAGACTCTTCTTGTATTGCTTTTTTACTTCTGATATCTTCATCAATGATGCCGATTTCTTTATCGATTGCTGAAATACGGGTATTGTATCCTGTAATTTCATCTTCTAAATCTTTTACCTCCATTGGTAATTCACCACGAAGTTTATTAATCTCATCAATTTTAGAATCAAATTTTTGCAATTTGCATATTGAAACTAGTTTCTCTTGTACTGAAAATTCTTTTGCTGCAGCCATAGTTTTTTTAATAATAATGAACCGGGTTTGTATTTACCGATGATAAATGGAATGCAAAATTAGGAAATTTTTTCGATAGTATTTCATAAAATATTTCAGGCGTAAATTGTTCGCTTTCGAAGTGTCCAATATCGGTTATCAGTAATTTATTTTCTGCATCAAAAAACTGATGATATTTAAAGTCGGCAGTTATAAATGCATCCGCTCCTTGCATGAGTGCGTTCTTTAGTAAGAAACTTCCCGATCCTCCACACAATGCCACTTTCTCAATTGGTTTATTCCGTAATCGAGTATGCCTAATACTTTTTGTTTTCATAGTTGTTTTAAGCATTTTCAAAAAGGCTATTTCAGACATAGGCTTCTTTAATTTCCCAATCATTCCAGCTCCGATTGTTTGATTTTCATTTTTCAATTCGATCACTCCATAAGCAATTTCTTCATAAGGGTGCGATTCTCGCATATTATATAAAACGCTGAATAATAGATTATTAGGTACTATTACTTCAAGTTTTACTTCATTTTCTATATGTGCTTTTCCAACCTCGCCTACAAAGGGGTTTGCCTTTTCCAGCGCTTTAAAGGTTCCTTCACCTTGTATGTTAAAGCTACAATGTTCGTACTCTCCGATATGGCCAGCACCTGCTGCAAAAAGTGAATTTCTAACCTTCTCGAGGAATTCTTTTGGTATATATACATATAATAAATTTATTATATTAGAAGTAGGTGCTAGTACCTTGCAATGTTGCAATCCTATTTTTTCGGCTATCTTTTTATTGACGCCAGTTTCTATATTATCTAAATTAGTATGGGCTGCATAGATAGCGATTTCTTTTTTGATCGCTTTTAATAGTACTCGTTCAATATAATTTTTCCCTGTAATACTTTTTAGGCCAGAGAATAATATGGGATGATGCGCAATAATTAATTGGCAGTTTTTGGCTATTGCTTCGTCTACTACTTCTTCCGTACAGTCTAATGTAAGGAGTGTGTTTTTAACCTTTTTTGTACGGTCGCCTACTATAAGTCCACTATTATCATAGTTTTCTTGATAAATCAATGGGGCCACTTGTTCAAGTGTTTGAAGGATATGATGGATGGTCGTCATAGTAATTTTTTGTAAAAATAAAAAAGCAACGATATAAATCGCTGCTTTTTAGTTGGGGGATAAGGGATTGAAGAACAAAGTTTAATTATCAGTTGAGAATTTTTTAAATCGGTAGCCTAATGAAAGCTGAAGTGTAGGCACTTTGAAATAGTTGCTTGATACTTCTTTGGCAGAAAGTGTCTTAGCATCGTCCCATACATTTTTAGTCACTCTAAGATCAACATATACATTTTGATTAAAATTGTAAGCTGCACCTATCGTATACCCTAAGCCAAAACGACTGGAGAAATCATCGCGAGAATATTTATTTCCTAATTCTGCTTGTGGCTGAAATAGAATTGAATTATCCAAGGTTTCTTTTTTCTCAACAATATAATTGCGTTTGATTTCTTTGGTATTCAATTTGAAACCATAAGCTATATTTACACCACCATAAGCTGTAAATGATCGGATATGTGCTTGAAACATGACTGGTAATTCAATGGTAGTAAAGCCTTTAAAGTTGTAACTATTTACTGTAGAATCCACTTGGTAGGTGTATATACTTTTATTTTGATTAGCCAATGTTACATTGTCGGTACTTAAATTTTTATTTAAAGTAGAAATATCTTGTACAGTATATCCACTATTATTTCTTACAAATAATTTCAATTCAGTTAAAATGCTAAAATGATTACCTACTGGTTTGAGATTTGTGACGCCAATATGAAATCCACCAAAGTTATTGTTGGGGTTAAACATGGCTGTATTAACACCAACACTGATACCTGGATAATAAGAACCTCTCACATTCAATATACTTGCACCTATCACGGCTATTTTTTGATAAAATGTTCTCAATTGATCAAAAAAGCCTTCTTTTTCAGGTTTTGCCTTTTTAGCATTGGTCAAGGAAGGTGTGCTGATAGGAGTTGTTTCAGGATTAATTTTGGTCGCATTGTTAACCTGTGGGGTAGCCGAAGCAATTATAGGTGCTTGACTATTCATCATTTGTTCTTGTTCCGGTGTAAGTTCTACATAACGAGGATTTGTGTTTTCTGTAGGAATCGTACGAGTAGCAACGAAGGATGATTTTTCATTTTCTATAGTACTAACTGTATTCGAAATGGTATCGTAATCTAATAGTATTGATCCATCACGTTTACGATTTATTTTTTCGTTGATTTTTACTTGATGAATATTGTTTTTTTCTGTTGTTGATTCTGTCGAGAAGTTAGATGGTGTCAAGTTTTCATCTTTTGGTGTTGTCGCTGTTTTTGCAATTGATTCAGAAGATTGAGTTTCTTTACTATTGTTTTTTAGTGTTTCTGAATGCTTTGGCTTGTTTTTCTTTTCTTTTTTAAGATCAGCATTCGAGGTGTTAGAAGCAATAGCTATTGGGTTTTGATCATTATTGTTTGAGTTAATGTTGTCATCTCCAGTTTTATGTTGCTTATTTTTTTCTAATGGGTTTGAATTGGTTATTTCAGGAGTTGATTTGGTATTGTGTGATTTGGTTCCTATTGAATGTTGTTGTTTAGATGCTTTAAATGAAGTGGTAGCAACATTGTGTTCCTGTTTCATTGCATTTGTTTGTGTAGTAGATGCTGTAACAGGTTGTTGCTCATTTTCATTTGTCGTATTATTCAATGCGACTTGCGTGTTTGAAGATGATTTTTCTGGTATGTTAGATGATAGTACATGATCATTCGAATCTGATTTGGAAGGCTTCAGGGCTATATAACCTGCAGTAACTAAACCAGATAGTAATGTGAAAAACAAGATGAAGGGTAGTATACGTCTTTTGCGTTTTGTTTCTTCTTCGGCATAGGGATTCTTCCCATCGAGCATACGTTCCATATTGGCCCAAGCTCCAAGGTTGAGTTGTTCTTCTCCTCCCGAAAGTTTTTCTCTAAATAAATCATCTATTGGAACTAATTTTCCCATTTATTTATTTGTTTAATTGTTCAATTTTAATTTTTAATAATCGTCTGGCCTCAAATAGATGCCATTTACTAGTCCCTTCGCTCATGCCAAGTCCTTCGCTGATTTCTTTATGAGGCATTCCTTCCATTACATACATGTTGAATACGGCTCTTGTATTTTCAGGTAGTTCTTGTATAAGTTTTATAAGTTCTTTATAGTTTAGGTTTGAGGTCAAATCGGAATCGATTACTTGATCTTTTTCTACAAAGACCACTTTTTCATTGTACTTCATATTTTGACGAACGTAATCAAATATGGAATGATAAATAACTCGTCGTAACCAGCCTTCAAAAGAACCTTCAAATTTGTAAGTATCTATTTTTTGAAACACTTTCAGAAATCCATTATTTAATATCTCTTCTGCCAAATGATACTGATGTATATTGGTATAACGTTTTACCATACTCATCATCTTAGGGTAAAACATTTTGTAGAGTTTTTCCTGAGACACACGTTTCCCCTGCTTACAACCTTCTATGATTGCAAGTATTTGTTCGTCTTGTTGGGTTCCGATGTAACTCAAAGCTAAATTCAAGTTTGTGAAGTATTTCTTACTATATAAGACTACCTCAATGAAAAAATGGTTGGTATAAATATAAGATTTTATTTAATAAATAACAAAACCCCTCAAAAGAGGGGTTTTGAATCAAATATTGAACTTTTTTTAAGTACTATTTAATCATCAATTTGCCTGATAATTTCTTACCATCAGCATTGATTGTATAGATGTAAAGACCTGTAGCTAAATCAGAAACTTTTACAGTTGATTTAGTACCATTGTTAGAACTTACTGCACCAACATTTACATTTTTAACCACTTGACCCAATGAGTTAGCGATTTCGATGTTTACATTTTTAGCAGATTCTGTTAAATCAATAGAGAAAGTAACTTCATCCATAGCAGGATTAGGGAATACTTCTGTTTCAATTCCTTTTACAAATTGATCAACTGTACCTACTGTACCGTTAGTATTTGCAGATAATTTCCACAATACCCAGTTTTGCTCACGAGTGAATGTTTTAGAACAACCTGTTGCACCAATGTACAAAAAGTTAGGTACATATGTACTTCCCCAACCTGTAGTGTCGTTTTCTAAAGATTGATTGCTATTGAAATCTCTTTTTTCATATAAAGATAATTCACCAGCTACTTCTTCTGTGTAATATGAACGGAAGAAATTGAAAGCAGGAACTGTATCTACGTTAGGAACCCAAGTATCACCTGATTTGAAAAGATAAGTCATAGCTGCAATGTTACCAGCAGGAACAGATAAACCGATATTAGTAAAAATGTATGCTCCACCTGTGTCAAGATTAGATAAGATTACTTTTTTAGTGATTACATTTCCACCAGATGCACCTTGTTTGATACCATTTGTAGACCAATTGTAATCAACAAATCCAGAACGTAATGTATCAACGCTATAGCATTGTACTAAGCTAGCAGCAGAAGCTGCAGTCCATCCACCACCTTCGATGTTAGAACCTGTAGCAAGACTACCGTAAGCTACTGAAATGATTAATGTATCAACAATAGCTTGTTTTGTTTTTCTGTAATAACCTGCAACTGCCACAGAGTCAATGGTATAAGCATCTGTAGGACGCAAAGCCATTTCACCAATGTATCCAGGTACCTTTGTGTGATCATTGAAACGTTTTGTAAATGGATCTAATATTTGAGCATTTGATTTCAAATAGATACCACCTAAGTAAGTAGTTGTGCCATTTGAGTAACGAACACGCATAGTAGAGTCAATCCAAAGGAAAGTTGAACTAGTATTCATATCCAATCCTGTAGTGTCACCATTACGATAGTTCAATGTAGCATCTAATAAATCATACCAACGAGAACCAGCACGCGTTTTTTTGTCAATTTTAGTGTAAGCAGGTTTTGCAGGTGCTGCAAATCTTTCTGATACAGTCAAATTTTTGTCAAATTTTGAATTAGCCTTTTGAGCTTTCAACTCGCCTGTAGCAATTACGCCCAAGCCCATGAGAGATAATAATAAAATCTTTTTCATTCTTATATATTTTTGTTTGTGAGGTAAAATTATGATTAAATTTAATATCGTCCAAAAAAATATTAAAATTTGCGGTATGTGTTACTTTTGTGCAAATTATAAAGAATCATGTCGATGAATTTTGAAAATACAGAGAATGCTTTTGCCCCAAGAAGCACTATGGAGTTGAAAAAAGCACATTTTCTTTTTTCATCAATGGGGAATCCATGGTTGACCAAAATGGGGATTCAATTTACCAATATTGCTTTTAAGCTTCATTTGCCGATAAAAGGGCTTATAAAAAATACAATTTTTAATCATTTCTGTGGAGGTGAAACACTTGAAGAAGCTGATCGTACCGCCAATGAGTTGAGTAAATATGGTATTTCTGTTATAATGGATTACGGTGTAGAAGGTAAAAGCAATGAAGTGGAATTTGAAAAAATAACAGAATCTTTTCTACATACCATACGGTTTTCAGCTAATAAAAAACATATCCCATTTATTAGTCTAAAAGTAACGGGGTTTGCAAGATTTGAATTGTTAGAGAAAATCAATAGAAACGAAACACTCCAACCTAATGAACAAGCAGAATATCAACGAGTGGTCGATCGAATTGATAAAATATGCGCCTTAGCAAGTGAGCATCACAAAATGATATTAATAGATGCTGAAGAAAGTTGGATACAACAACCTGTGGATGACTTAGCAGATGAAATGATGAAAAAATACAATACGAACGATGTAGTTGTATTTAATACTTTTCAATTATATCGTCATGATCGACTCAATTTTTTAAAAACTTCCTTTCATAAAGCAAAAGAAAATAATTATTTACTAGGGGCAAAACTAGTGCGTGGAGCTTACATGGAAAAAGAGCGATTAAGAGCTACAGAGATGGGGTATGAATCGCCCATTCAATCTACTAAAGAAAATACCGATGCCGATTACAATAAAGCAGTTGAGTTTTGCCTTTTAAACATTGACCGGATCGATTTATTTGTAGGAACCCACAATGAAACAAGTTGTATGAAAGCTGTACAGATGATGAGTCAGCTCAAAATACCATCCAATTCGCCAAAGATTTTCTTTTCACAACTCTATGGTATGAGTGATAATATCTCTTTTAACTTATCAAAACAAGGTTTTCAAGTTTCAAAATATTTGCCCTATGGTCCTGTAAAAGATGTGATTCCTTACCTGATGCGACGAGCACAAGAAAATACTTCAGTAGCAGGGCAAACAGGCCGCGAATTGACATTGATCAATAAAGAACTTGCTCGTAGAAAATCTGCTAAATAAAATACGAGTTGAAACATACACACATACATGACGGTACTATTGTTGCATTGGCCACTCCCGAAGGAGAATCTGCTATTGCTATGATTCGTTTGTCAGGGCCGAGGGCTATAGATATAGTACATTCTATTTTTGAAGGCAAGGATTTGACCAAGGTAAAATCACAAACAATCCATTTTGGGAAAATAATTTCTGATGGAAAATTGATTGATGAAGTTTTAGTCAGTGTGTTTAAAAATCCTCATACGTATACAGGTGAGGATTTAGTAGAAATTTCGTGTCATGGGTCGAGGTATATTATTCAATCCATCCTGCAATTGTGTATGCAGCAAGGTGCTGTAGCAGCTAAGCCAGGCGAGTTTACCATGCGAGCGTTTCTAAATGGTAAAATGGATTTGAGTCAGGCAGAAGCCGTGGCTGATTTAATTCATTCGCAAAGTGAAGCATCCCATAAGACAGCCTTGCATCAATTACGTGGAGGTTTCTCGTCTGAGATTAATCAATTTCGTGAACAACTTATCAATTTTGCAGCATTGATTGAATTGGAATTGGATTTTGCCGAAGAAGATGTAGAATTTGTCAATAAACCAGCATTGGAAAAATTGATCGTAGAGATAAGAGCAAAAGTTAAAAGTTTAATAGATAGTTTTAAATTAGGCAATGTAATTAAAAATGGGGTTCCAGTTGTTATCGTAGGAAAACCCAATGCAGGAAAATCGACTTTATTCAATCAATTACTGAAAGAGGATAGGGCTATCGTAAGTGATATAGCAGGCACTACGCGCGATGTAATCGAAGAAGTGATTCAAATACAAGGTATACAATTTCGATTTATCGATACAGCTGGTATTCGGGAAGCCAAAGATACCATCGAGCAAATAGGGATTGATAAAACGTTTCAAAAAATCGCAAAGTCTGTATTGATGTTGTATCTTTTTGATGCATCAACCGAAAATATTCAAGAAGTAATTGAAAATAGTCAATCCCTGAAAAATGATCAAATCAATATGTTGATCATAGCAAATCATTGTGATAAATTATCACAGGATGCCATCAATCAATTGCCAGACAATGTGATACAACTTTCAGCTAAACTGGGTGATGGTATTTCAGTATTGAAACAAACTATTGCTACGTTGTTTATTGACAATGTTAGTATGCAACAAAGTACTGTCATAACCAATGCACGACATTTAGATGCACTTCAACGAGTAGATTCATCCTTGCGCGATGTACAAGCCGGTCTTCTTGAAAATAAAACGGGCGATTTGCTTACAGTGGATATCCGAATGGCCTTGTTTGCCTTAGGTGAAATCACCGGTGCTATTGAAATTGACAAAGATATTCTTGGGACTATTTTTGGGAAGTTTTGTATCGGAAAGTAATTTCAACTATTTTAATTTTTCAACTTCCTCCTTCATTCCAACTGTATATTGATATCCAAATTCCATTATCTCATTAGCTTTACTCATATCAAACATCCCAAATCGACTCATCTCGGGTGGATCGATGAATACATCACATAAATTAGATTTGAGATATACTGAATGACTGAGTGAAAAATGAAAGCTTCGATCAAGCATATCCTTCATTTGTATATGTTCTATTTTTTTACTAATCGAATTTACATGGACTCCTATAATTGCATCGCATTTGCCTTGAATTTGTTCTACAGGAAAATTATCTAAAATACCACCATCTAATAATAAAGTATTGTCATACTCAATGGGCTTGAATACAAGTGGTACACAAGCTGATCCTAAGAGAGGTTTGCTCAGAAGGCCTTCATGATAATGCTTTTGTACACCATTGATGATATCGGTAGCAGTTACATGAAGTGGTATATGGAGTGATTCAAAAGTATTGATAGGTATATATTTCAAAATGGTTTCTTCCAACCCATTCATATTAAACACTCCGGATTTTCCTATTTCTATTGAAGTAATACTAAATAAATTTGCATTTGTTGCAATCTCTAATATTTCAAGTGGAGTGAGTCCGGTTGCATACAAAGCACCTATCAACGCTCCAGCACTTGTGCCAGAAATAATTGATGGTTTGATTCCTATTTCTTTTAAAGCTTGAAGAACACCTAGATGTGCTAACCCTCTTGCGCCACCACCTGATAAAACGAGGCCAATTTTTTTATTCATTCCTTGTTGTTTTTATTAATTTTAATTGATTCGTTTCTTCATTTCATATGATTCGCATTTAATTGTACAATAGTTCAAATTTACGTTAATCATTTCGTTTAAATCAAATAGCTTGAAATTGATGTTATGTATATAAATATGAGTATATGAACACTTTAATAGAGCGTATAATATCTTTTCTTCATCATTTGATTATATTGTCTTTACATTGTCATAATATGTAATATGTAGTTTTGATTAAAAATTAAGTATGCTCTATATTCATTCAGGAAGTATCATAGAACAATCTATTTACGATAAATTGAATATTTTAACTAATGTAGTACAATTGAATTCTGAAATATTTATAAATAATTCGAACGAAAATGAGACTATAAATTTGACATTGAATCAACATTCTACCTTGTTGTATTCATTTCAATCAATGAATTATTATCAACATATTGATACATTTCAAAATGAATGTAAACGTGTCGAGGCATTGATTGAAAATCTAAAAGAATCTACGATTGATCGTATTATTTTAATCAGTTATCCTGGTGCATATTACAATTCCGACAATTTGTTTCTTCAACACAAAGGAGAAATAGAACAACAATTTTCCAATGCAGGAATCACATGCATTACGCTGAAAATACAAGCTATCTATGATGAACAAAACTCAATCAATAGTCTACACGAATTGTTTTTTGATAAAAAAGATACACATTATTTAATACCCAAAAAATCAAGTACTCGACTTTATTCTATCTCAGTGAGTAATTTAGTAGAGTGTATTCTTTCATCGATTAAATTGAATCATTCAACTTTTTTTGATGTATTTGATCAGGTAACTAATTTGGAAAACTTTTTAATTAAAAACTCAAGGCATATACCGATCGTAAAAGTCTATCCAATGTATTTATACTTCAAGAGTTTAATAGGTCAGTATTGTTCTCCAAATATGCTTGAATTATTTTTGCGTTCAATCGTACCTATGTATAACTATCGTACTGAAAAAGAATTAAATATTGATTTGCATACTTATTTTGATGAAGAGCAATTTAAATTAATCTATCCCTCTATTCCAAATTCACCTTCAATCTATACGATGGCTTCTTAATAAACATAAAAAAAAGTGCTTTAATGCACTTTTTTTTATTTCGATTAATATTCATCTTCATTGAAGAAGAAATCTTCCTGTGTTGGATAATCAGGCCAAATGTCTTCAATACCTTCGTACGCTTCTCCTTCATCATCCAATTCTTGTAAATTTTCAATTACTTCAATAGGTGAACCTGAGCGAATTGCGTAATCGATCAACTCATCTTTGGTAGCTGGCCAAGGCGCTTCTTCTAAATGTGATGCTAATTCTAAACTCCAAAACATATTATTATTTAATTTAAAAGGTTTTTAATATTTTGCGCAAATGTAAGATTAAATTTATAACTTCCAAATCTTTATGTTTGCACTATGTTATCCACAAAAAATATAACAAAACAATATGGAAATCTTCAAATTTTAAAGGGGGTAAGCATAGATGTTAAAAAGTCTGAAATCGTGAGTATAGTGGGCGCTTCAGGCGCTGGCAAAAGTACCTTACTTCATATTTTAGGAACCTTAGAATTGCCAGATTCTGGTAAGTTAATTATTGATAATATTGATGTATTTTCCCTTTCTTCCAAGAAATTGGCCGATTTTAGAAATCAACACATAGGTTTCGTATTTCAATTTCATCATTTATTGCCTGAGTTTTCGGCGCTTGAAAATGTTTGTATGCCTAGTTGGATTGCGGGTACTAATAAGAACGATGCTATTCGAAGAGCAACAGATTTGCTCGATATGTTACAATTGAAAGATAGGATTCAACATAAACCAGCAGAATTAAGTGGTGGAGAGCAACAACGTGTCGCTATTGCACGTGCACTTATTAATAATCCATCTATCATTTTGGCAGATGAACCTACAGGTAATTTAGATAGTCAAAATTCTCATGCTATTTTTTCTATGATTAATAATTTGAGAAATGAATTGAAACAAACTTTTATTTTAGTCACACACAACGATGAGTTAGCAAGATTATCCGATCGTGCTCTTAAAATGGTTGATGGAAAAACAATAGAATAAGCATGCTAAAATCAACACGTTCTATTAATGATACTGGCTATTTTTCACCATTAGTGAATGATTATGTTACACAAAAAGATTGGTTGAAATCACTCATTCAGGATTTTCCATCGCATGAATCAATCAAAAAACAAATTGAATTAAAGCAACATCAAACAATTGATCGATTATGTTTAGTAGAAGTATTAAAAAATCAATATTCAACTATTCAAGATTCTGAAGTCGTATTGTCTAATATCAATGCTTTGTTGGATGTAAACACATTTTCGATTTGCACTGCTCATCAGCCTAATGTTTTCACTGGCTTTTTATATTTTATTTATAAAATTGTGCATGCTATCAAATTGTCTAATGAATGTAATCATTTATATTCCAATTATACTTTTGTTCCAATTTATTACATTGGTAGTGAAGACAATGATTTAGATGAAATAGGTACATTTCATTACAACCAAAAAACATACACTTGGAATACACCTCAACAGGGCGCTTGCGGAAGAATGTTGACATCCGAAATGGAAGATATGCTCAATGAAGTATTACTTACTTTGAATGATCAATTGCCTCATGAAAAAAACCTTAAGAAAATTTTTAAGGATGCATATAATGGAATCAATACCCTTTCACAAGCAACTCGTATCATTGTACATGCACTCTTTGGACAATACGGTTTAGTGGTTATTGATGCTGATGATTCAAGATTAAAGTCGCAATTTATCGATGTAATGAAAGATGAACTTTTCAATCAATCTTCGTACACAATTGTATCAAAAACAATTGATACAATTTCATTACATTCTAAAGTGCAGGCTTCTCCTCGTGAATTGAATTTATTCTATTTAAAGGATCAGCTGAGAGAACGCATAGAGCGAGTAGGAGATGAATGGCACGTCGTAAATACGACTATACGATTTACACGAGAGGAGCTTTTAAATGAACTAAACCAACATCCTGAACGGTTTTCTCCCAATGTTATTCTACGACCTTTATATCAAGAAACTATCTTACCCAATATAGCCTTTGTAGGCGGTGGTGGTGAGATTGCGTATTGGCTTCAGTTGAAATCATTGTTTGAGTATCATAAACGTGTGTATCCGGTGTTGTTTTTAAGAAATTCTATTTTATGGATCAATGCTAAAACGTCTTCCTTGATTCGAAAAATTGGTTTTGATTATACTCTTTTATTTAGTTCAGTAGATGAAATACTTTATAGTAAAATAAGTGATCATACTACTTTGCTTGAATTGAAATCAATTGAAACCCGATTGCAGAGTGAATATGAAGAAATTAAAAAACTAAGCCAATCTATTTCGGATTCATTGTTTCAAAGTATGGAAGCTCATACAGTCAAAGCCCAAAAAATACAAACAAGAATTCATCAGAAATTTATATCTCATCTTAAACGAAATGAAGAAGATTTAATTGAACGTATTCATCAGATTAAATCCCATTTGTTCCCCAATAATAGTTTACAAGAACGATACGATAATTTTTTGTCGATTTACAAACAGTATGGCGAAGAGATGATACCAGAATTGATGAAACAACAAGAAGGCTTTGGAAATGATTTCATTATTCTTACAGAAGAATAATAAAATCTATTATTTATTTCTTAGTAAAAAATATGATTGTAGGGTAGTGGTCACTATAACCATCGTTCCATACACCATTTGAATACGAACGTTTTGGATAGCCTTTGTATTGACCAAATTTTTCAATCATGAAATTTTGATTAAAGATAACAGCTTCTTTGTATTGAAGACCCGAACCGGTTTTCTTTAAAAAACCATATGAAATAATGATTTGATCAAAAATGCCCCAAGTATCTTGATAGGCAGTGGTTCCAATTCCTTTTTTATAAAATGAGGTCCAAGGATTATACAAACCACCTTTTTGTACTTCATCAATTTTCCATTTTGTTGCTAATACTTCTGTCAAGCTAGCATTGATAGGATCATCGTTTAAATCGCCCATATCAATCACCTTCGTGTATGGATTAATATTCATTAATGAATCAATGACATGCTTACTTACACGAGCGGCTGTTTTGCGTTTTTCACGTGTAGCACTTTCTCCACCTCTGCGCGATGGCCAATGGTTTACAAAAACATGAACTGTGTCGCCACTTAGATTACCTACTACATATAATACGTCACGCGTAGGACGATCGCCAGAATCTACAGGAACAGTCAATGAAGTAGCAGCAATAACCTTAAATAAGGCTGGGTTGTATAACAAGCCACAATCGACACCACGTTCGTCTGGCCCTTGAAAATGTACTACTTTCCAATTGCGTGCTTTTAACTTCGGATGGTTACATAATACTTTTAACACATCTGCGTTTTCAATCTCTGCAACTCCTAGGATAGACAATCCATTGACTGTTTTATCCATTCCCATTTGAGAAATTACGGTAGCAAGATTTTCCACTTTTTTAATAAATACTTTGCCTGAATAAGCATTTGCTCCATCAGGCGTAAATTCATCATCATTTACTTTTGGATCATTGATTGTATCGTAATAGTTTTCGAGATTATAAAATCCAACTGCTATTGTATTTTCTTTTTGAGAAAAAACCTGAAGAAATGAACAAATAAGTATTGTAAAGGTTATAAATCGTTTTGTCATGCTATTTTTTTGATAAAGAAACTAAGAATATTCTTAGTTGGTCCAATTATATGATTATTTTTTTGTGAAGATGTGTTTTATGATAATTATTAATCTTTGTAAATTGAAACTTGATTGTATCCATCACTTGTTTTTACACCACGATACATCCCTTCACTATTGAAACTCAATTCATAATTACCTAATCGGTCAATTGCAATTAATCCTCCTTCTCCGCCCATTTTCACCAATTTATCTTTTACGACTATATCACAGGCTTCTTTTAATGTAAGGCCTTTGTATTCCATCAAACAAGATACATCGTAAGCAACGACTGCTCTAATGAAAAATTCACCATGACCCGTACAGCTTATCGCACAAGTATGATCGTTGGCGTAAGTGCCAGAACCAGGAATTGGGCTATCTCCAATACGTCCATATCGCTTATTCGTCATGCCTCCAGTCGATGTAGCAGCAGCTATATGACCATGTTGATCCAATGCTACAGCGCCTACTGTTCCAAATTTCTTTTCTTTTTCTAAAAAGCTTTTTAAATTATCTTCTTTATGATCGAGCTGATAAAATTCGCTATCCCGTATATCGACCCATTGGTCATATCTGTATTGATTAAAAAGATACTCGTCGCTTGCTGTTTCAATTTGTCTTGTTTTTGCAAATTCGTTTGCACCATTGCCACACAGGATTACATGTCCGGAATGTAACATCACTTCTTTGGCTAATAATATTGGATTTTTGATATTTCGAACACCAGCCACTGCGCCAGCCATCAAATTACGTCCATCCATAATAGAAGCATCCATTTCATGAATGCCTTCATTCGTAAATACAGCACCTTTCCCTGCATTGAACAGTTCATTGTTTTCTAATACCTTGACAGCTTCTACTACAGCATCGAGCGAAGTGCCTTGTTGTTCTAATATGGTATAGCCTGCATTTAATGCTTCTTGAAGTCCTTGATTGTATTTGATTTCTAATTCAGGTGTTAACATAGATTTTAGGATAGTACCTGCACCTCCATGAATTGCAATAGTAAATTTTGACATTTTATTTTTTTCTAAGTACAAATGTAATTCAGTAATATGAATAGTTACAATCTAGTTGAAATCTACAACATAAAAAAAGAGTCAATTGCTTGACTCTTTCTCATATTGATACAATGATAATTTTATTCTTTTACACGACCACCGCCAGCAAAATATTTTGACCAGTAAGCATTCGTTAAATTTGCTATTGAAACACCTTTACTACAAGCTGAATGTACAAAATAGTTATTTTTCAAGTAAACACCCACATGTGTAATTCGAGAGGAATTGATTCTGAAGAATACAAGATCGCCTTCTTTCAAATCGCTTACATTGTTGATGTATTTTGAAGACTCAAATTGCATCCATGCAGTACGTAAAAGATTCAACCCAAAAACGTATTGATACAGATTTTGTACAAATGCTGAGCAATCAACACCACTTTTAGAGGTTCCACCCATTCTATAACGTGTTCCATACCATTCGTCAATAAATCGGTACAACATCACATTTGAAATCTGATTAGGAAGAATGTTCATCATTGATGAATATTTGTCTTTAACCCAGTCCATCATGCCACTTCCAAAAGAGGTTTGCTCAGTTGTAGTTTCTTTTTTATTCTCTTTTTTAATTACACGACTTGCATATAATTCATCATTTACTTGTGATTTAGGCAATATAATTGTAGTAGTAGTCGATTTCAATAATGGGTTCTTATCAGAACTTGCTTTTTGAACTTTCGTATTTAATAATTGATTATGTACGAAATCAATAGGGTCTCTTTTTGTTGTTGTTACTTTTACATCTTTGTCACATGTCTCGTTATTTTGAGCATATGCAAAACCACTACTGAGTGTAGTTGCAAGTAAAAATACGCCAATCTTCTTTAGTACGTTCATGATGTCAGAATTTTTGGTTTGTGCAAAGGTAACTGAACTATGTCTTTTATTTTTTTATTTAGTGTTTCAATTATGTTAAAAATGATATTTTCATTTACTTCAACTTCAATATTTTGTTCATTTTTATTGCAAAACACGTCTTTTTTAAGGCATTTTCATTTAAAAATATGCAAAATATAGCCTATTTTATATATTAAGAATGAATTTAATGTGTAAAATAGCTATTTGGATTTTTTATCCTACCAGCTTGAATATATCGATATTGTTTATAACTTTTTAAATACTGTCAAGCGCTTTTTCTTAATTTCGGTGTCCAACTTTTTTTACATGAAATTCTCTCATTTACATAATCATACTCAATATTCTCTGCTCGATGGTGCAAGTAGCATTAAGAAATTATACAAGAAAGCCATTGCCGATAATATGCCCGCCATGGCCATTACCGATCACGGCAATATGTTTGGTGTATTCGATTTTGTAAAAGAAGCTAAAAAATACAAAGATGAGAATGGAAATCTATTGGTAAAACCAATTGTAGGCTGTGAATTTTACCTAGTAGCCGATCGCACAAAACAACAATTTACCAAAGACCAAAAGGATGTACGATACCATCAACTCTTACTTGCTAAAAATAAAACAGGATACAAAAACTTAATTAAATTATGTTCGTTGGGTTTTACCGAAGGCTTGTATAGTAAATTCCCACGAATCGATAAAGAACTCATACTAAAATACCATGAAGGTTTAATTGCAACTACTTGTTGCTTGGGAGCATCCGTGCCACGAACTATTTTAAAGGATGGAGTGGATGCTGGAGAAAAAGAATTTAAATGGTGGCTCGATATTTTTGGTGAAGATTATTATGTTGAATTACAGCGACACGATATTCCAGATCAAATTACTGTAAATGCAGAATTAGTAAAGTTTGCACGTAAATACAATGTGAAAATAATAGCAAGCAATGACTCGCATTATGTAGAAGAGGAAGATAGTAATGCTCATGATATTTTATTGTGTGTCAATACAGGCGAAAAGCAATCAACCGAAAAAATGAAAGATTTCGGGGAAGATGACGATGTTTCTGATAAAAAGAAACGATTTGCTTTTTACAACAATCAATTCTTTTTTAAGAATACACAGCAAATGACCGATTTGTTTGCTGATTTACCTGATGCAATTGATAATACAAATGAAGTTGTAGATAAAATAGAACTTGTCAGTGTAACCAACGATTTATTATTGCCAAATTTTCCGGTACCTGAGCCCTTTAAATCACAAGAAGATTATCTGGAATTCCTTACGTATGAAGGGGCTAAAGCTCGGTATACCATTTTTACCAATGAATTGGAGGAGCGACTAAAATTCGAATTATCTGTCATTCGAAAAATGGGATTTGCAGGTTACTTTTTAATTGTTTCTGATATCATTATTTCTACTAAAAAAATGGGTGTTGTTGTAGGACCTGGACGTGGTTCTGCAGCAGGTTCGGTGGTAGCTTATTGTATAGGTATTACCACTATTGATCCATTAAAGTATAATTTACTTTTTGAGCGTTTCTTGAATCCCGAACGTGCAAGTATGCCCGATATTGATACAGACTTTGATGACATCGGAAGAGGTAAAGTGGTTGAATACATCGTTGATAAGTATGGTCGTAATCAAGTAGCTCATATCATTACTTATGGTACAATGGCAGCCAAAAGTAGTATCAAAGACGTAGCTCGTGTAATGGATTTGCCCTTGGATGAAAGTAATATGCTGGCCAAATTAGTTCCTGATCGACCAGGTACAAGTTTGCACGATATGCTTCATGTTACAGAAGCAGAATTGAAAAAACGTGAGAATATTCAAGCAGAGGATATCCAAAATGTAATGAAGCTGCAAGAATTTTATAATACACCAGATTTAAAAGGTACTATACTGCATGAAGCTGAGAAACTAGAAGGTACAGTTCGTAATACTGGGATTCATGCTGCAGGAATTATTATTGGCCCAAAGGATTTGATGGAAATTATGCCATTGTGTAAACAAAAAGACATTGATTTATATGTTACGCAATTTTCGGGAAATGTAGTAGAAGAAGCTGGTGCAATCAAGATAGACGTATTAGGACTTAGTAACTTAAGCATTATTCGTGACGCATTGATTTTAATCGAGGATAATCATGGCTTAAAGTTGGATATTGAAACAATACCATTAGATGATGAAATGACTTTTAAGCTTTATCAGCGAGGGGATACAGAAGGAACATTCCAATTTGCATCTCCAGGTATGAAAAAGTATTTGAAAGAATTACAACCGACTTGCTTAGAAGATTTAATTGCAATGAATGCTTTGTATCGTCCAGGTCCTATAGAATATATTCCAGATTTCATTGATCGCAAACATGGTCGCAAAGAGATCGTATATGATTTGCCAGAAATGGAGGAGCATCTAAAGGATACCTATGGTATCACTGTATATCAAGAACAAGTGATGTTGCTATCGCAAAAGTTGGCGAATTTCTCAAAAGGGGATGCTGATATTTTACGGAAGGCCATGGGGAAGAAACAGAAGGACGTACTTGATAAAATGAAAGAAAAATTCATGCAGGGTTGTGAAGCCAATGGTCATCCCTTAGATAAATGCCAAAAAGTATGGACCGACTGGGAAGCTTTTGCTCAATATGCATTTAATAAATCTCACTCAACTTGTTATGCTTACTTAGCTTATCAAACGGCCTATCTCAAAGCAAATTACACACCCGAATATATGGCTGCTTTGCTCAATTCGCAAGGAAATATTGAAGATGTATCAAAGTATATGAAAGAGTGTCAACGTCTGGATTTAAATGTGTTAGGTCCCGATATTAATGAATCATTGAAAGGATTTAGTGTTAACACAAATGGAGTGATTCGATTTGGGTTAGGTGCTATTAAAGGCGTAGGTGAAGCAGCAGTAGAAGATATCATTTTAGAACGAAAATCAAACGGGCCTTTTAAAGATATCTATGAATTGGTAAGACGGGCAAATCAACGAACTGTCAATAAAAAAACATTGGAAAGTCTTGTAATGGCAGGCGCTTTTGATTCATATCCCGAAATTCATAGAGCAGAATATTTTCATATCGGACCTGGCGAGATGCTTACAAATCTTGAGCGAATTATAAAATATGGCCAAAGTGTTTCTGCCAATGCCAATACCATGTTGAATAGTTTGTTTGGCGATGCCATGATGCCTGAGATTGCTTTACCTAAATTGTATCCTACCGAACCTTGGACCTTAACCCAAAAATTGGAACGAGAAAAAGAAATGATTGGAATTTATATCAGCGCCCATCCATTGGACAATTTTCAGTTTGAGTTTGATTATTATAATTTTACACCCTTACAGGATTTGCATCTCGACCAAAATAAAAAACGTTCATTACGAATTGCTGGTTATATCTCTTCTGTTCAACACCAAATGTCTAAAAAGGGCACAATGTATGGTCGTTTTAAGTTGGTAGATTTTAATGGAGAACATGATTTTATGATTTTTAAAGATGATTATATCAAATTCAAGGATATGCTTGTCAACGATAATAAAGTATTGATAAATGGTCAGTTTCAAGCTCGATGGGGTAACGAAGCTGATTTAGAATTTAAAATCCATAGCATGATTTTGCTTGAAAATGTGAAAAAGACAATGACAAAACGCCTAAATATTCAAGTTGATATTGACAAAGTAAATGAAGCATTTGTCCTCATGCTTAAAAATCATGCCGAAAAGGCAGGGATTACTGAACTTGGTATTAAAATTGCTGATTACGATACAGGTGAAAAAGTATCATTGATTACACCCAGTAGGAAAATTGAGTTGACGGATGGCTTGATAGAGGAGTTAACAAAAATGGATGGTGTTGTGTATAACGTGATTTCTAACTAAATAATAAAAAACTAAATTTGTACTTTCAACTTTTAAATAAATAATAAAATGGCATTAACAATCACTGACAGCAACTTCGAAGCAGAAGTAATGCAAAACAACAAACTCAATGTACTAGATTTTTGGGCTCCATGGTGTGGACCATGTCTTGCCTTAGGACCCTCAATAGAAGCATTGGCTACTGAATACGAAGGTAGAGTAAACGTGGGAAAAGTAAACGTAGATGAAAATTCTGAACTATCAATCAAATTTGGTATCACAAGTATTCCATGTGTATTATTCATCAAAGATGGTAAAGTGGTACACAAGCAAGTAGGTGTTGTTCCTAAAACAGCATTGGAAAGCAAAATAGTTTCACATATGTAATTAAGGTTAGTAAGCGCAACCTTGAGCCATACAATTCTGTATGGCTTTTTTTATCCCAAATTAAGCAATAGACTTTGAAGTAGGATAAGGATATTGTGTAATCTGGGTTTATTGCTTTTTAAAGCCTGTAAGGTTATGAGAATACATCCACTCTGAACATTGAATCTGAGATAAAGCATATTGCTTTAGTTCATCGAACGTTGTTTTGCAACTATCTTTATAATTGAATTGATCGCCATTTTTATAATGATATAGAAACTCATTTCCTCCAAAATGATAGACATATAACCACTGTGAATCAATACATCCAATTTTATCATCAGCAGAAAAATACATTGCCTTACGGGGCTTTTTTAAAACATCTATTCCAAATGTATTATTCACGTAACTTATGTCCATCAAATCCATTAATAATGGAAACAAATCGATTTGACCTGTAAATTCAGCTCGTATTTGAGGTTGAATAATTGAAGGGGCATATAATAAAATAGGAATATGCTGATAGGATAATTCTAAATCATATTCGTTTTTTCCGACTCTAAATCCATGATCTGCAACAAATATGAAAATGGTATTTTTAAACCAGGTTGTCTTTTTAGCTTTTTGTAAAAACATACCAATTGACCAATCAGCATAATTTACAGCGTTCAATGCTTTGTCATTTAATTTCGCTTTGAAATCGGCTGGTAAAATATAAGGGTCGTGATTTGAAGTTGTAAGAATGGTAGCAAAGAAAGCTTGATTCGTATCGATTGTATTAAACTTATTTATGGCGTAATTAAATAAATATTCATCAGGAACACCGAATGGTCCTATAGATTTTTCTTTTGGATAATCTTCAGCAGAGTATAATTCATCAAAATGATTGTGCGGTATAAATGTACTTATATTGTCAAAAATTTCATAGTGAGTTGTAAAGAATAAATTCTTGTATTTTTTTTGTTTCAATACATAGGGGATGCCTGTATAATCTCTCATTGGGATTGTACTCATTGGTCTTATTCGTTTTAATGAAGGATAAGAGTACAAGCTAGAAAATATACCATTATTAGTATGAATACCCGCACTATAAGCATTTTCGAAAAAAAGAGATTTCGGAATTAAACTATCTAGAGTAGGTGTTAGATGATTCTCATTCCCAAAATATGAAAGATAATTTGCACTCATACTTTCCATAAGTACTAAAACAACATTGTATTGTGATTTTGAATCAGTTGCAATTTCTTGATGAGCAATTGGTGAGATTGATTCAATTGGTTTTCCAGTTAAAAGTACATCTTGCGTATACTTAATAGCATTATCTTCATCCATTAACATTACTTTCTCAGTAAGGCTTTTTATAAACGTAAACGTAGGATTTAATCCAGCTTGGTTTAAAATAGGGTTAGTACAATAGATTGCATCACTTATTCGAATTGGACTATCAATTCGACCGCGTATACCAACGAAAATAAAAAATGAAGTTAAAATGATAATCACAAAAGAGTGTTGATTAACTTTTTTTTCTATTTGTTGATTATCATTGACTTCTTTTTTCAAATAGGTATAAATAAAATAACACCAAATGGATGGTAAAAGGATAGCTAGAATGAAATAAAATAAATAGAGGTTGTTATGAAATATTAAATCTAACGACATTTTCCAAGAGCTCATCCATTGTAATGAAGCTTCTGTTACTCTAGTATGAAAAAAATTAAAATAAGGGATATCTGCAATTGCAATAAATATTAAAATGGATGTGGTGATAGATAAAAATAAAATTGAAATTCTTGAGAAAATGCTTTTAGAATTAAAAAATATATATTGTATTGTCATGAATAGAAAAGGAAAAACAATTAGATAACTTAAAACGACAGAATCATATTGAAGCCCTATTTGTAATGACTTTAAGGTGATTCTGTCAAAAAGCGGAGTATTCGTATCTAAACAATTTAAAAGAAATGTGATTCTCACCAATAAAAAAATAAAAAGACACCGTAAGAAGAATTTAAATAATAATAGGATATAAAATGGTATATTTAGTTTCATTTATTTTAAAGAGTAGAGTTGGACATTCAATTTAAATAGTTAATATTCCCAATACCTTTTCTGATAAAAATTCACCACCAGGGTATTTTTCTGTATAATCTAAATTAATCCATATTTTTCCATCAGGATCATAATGATAATGGAGCTGTTCACCTTTAGACTCTTCTTTAAATAGTTTATAGTGAATAAGTGAATCAATTTTTTTCAAATCTTTTCTATTTCCAACCAATAATTCTGGGTAAATATGTTTGGTCGTAAGGATTAACCGAGGAGTTCCACCAACTGATTTTACGCATGCTGCCATTAAGGTTGAATGATCGTCGCAATCGCCAGAAAGATACTTTATGGATTCGCTCGCTTTTGCATAATAATCACGAGATTTAGGATCATTTACATAATTCCATTTCGTATTGATTTCTTTAAAAATAGCAAAACATTGTATGATTGTTCTGTATTCTGCATGTTGTTGATACTCTTTAAAATGCTTATTGATAGCAGCTAATGAAAAATTGCGAACAATAGGAGATGAATAATTGATTGCCTTTCTTATCGGGCGTTCATTGGGAAAAGGCTTGTAATTTTCAATTGTTAATTTTTTAGGAACCGGATCATACAAGGCACTATAAAATATGTTTTCATAGTCTTTGTATAAATTTTTAAATCCATATTTATGTTGAATAGTACCATAGGTCAGAAATACAATTGTTAGTAAAAATGCAGGTAAGATTATTATTTTGAAAAATTTCATAATCATATATGTGAAAATAATTATTACAATAAATAAGATGATACGATCTGCTAAATAAGGCCAATGCAAACTTGGTATAATTCGATAGGCTAATATAAATAATGGGAGTGCAAGTAATTTACTCAATACACTAATAAGAAAATTACTTAAAAAGCCTTCTGTAGCTTTTGATGTAGTTTCAGTATTGTTTTTTGTCAATTGAGCCATTAGTCTTTTATAGAAGTTTAAATGTAATCATTATTTATTCATAACATCCGATTCAACTATAGTTGTGCCTAATGCAGGATTTTTGGCATACGTCCACATGGCGAGAGCCACTTTGCTTGCTTGAATTGCTTTATATCGTTTTGGTATTAAAAAATCGAGTGCTTGCATCACGATTTGTCCAGCGCGTTCAATGGGTCTTTTTTCTGTTCTATTGCCTAGTAGCATAGATGGTCTGAAAATGCCTAGATGTTTATAGCCTAATGCCATTAATTCATTTTCAACATCTCCTTTTACTTTGTTATAAAATATAGAGGAGGATGCATTTGCTCCGCCAGCTGTTACAATTGAAAATACAGTTGCTCCTTGTTGTAAGGCTTCTTTAGCAACCATTAAAGGATACGTTTTGTCTACTAGTTCAAAAGAAGGTTTACTTCCTGCTTTTGCAATGGTAGTACCTAAGCAACAATAAATATGATCTGCTTTTATATCAACCTCTGCTAATTGATTGTAGTCAATCACCAATTGTTTTAGTTTGGGATTTGAAATAGCTTGAAGAGAACGTACGATGATTTTTACTTCAATATAATCAGGGTCTTGTAATAATTGTTCTACTACTAACTTTCCTATCATGCCGCTTGCACCAGCAACCAATGCAATAAATTGAGACATCTTTTGTTGTTTTTGCAAAGGTAATCAATTCTCGATGCTTCTTTTTTGATAAAATAAAATTTCTACTTCAGCGTTTTTATCTAAATTCGTTTTATGAATCTTGAAGAATTACAATATCCAATAGGTCGGTGTCAATATCCAGATCAATATACACCTGAATTATTAAGTCAAATGATGCTTGAAATTGAAACTTTCCCAAAGCGTTTAGAATTAGCCGTGCAGCAATTGGATGAATATCAGTTACAAACACCTTATCGTGAAGGTGGATGGTCTGTGAATCAAGTAATACATCATTGTGCTGATAGTCATATGAATTGTGTATTGAGAATTAAGTTTGCGTTGACAGAAGAGAAACCTACCATCAAGCCATACAATGAAGCATTGTGGGCTCAATGTGAGGATTATACCTTGCCTTACAACAATTCTATTACGTTGTTATTTTGCATTCATGAAAAAATCATGAAACTCATTCGAAATCTAACTCCAGTACAAATGGAGCGATCCTATATTCATACACAATATAATCGTGAGTTTAGTGTGAAGGATGTAATATGTTTGTATGCATGGCATGGGAATCATCATTTAGCACATATTACCTCTTTAAAAGATCGAATGGGTTGGTTATAAATAAATATTCTATGAAAAAGCTATTTTATGCACTCTGTTTGTTTTTATTTGCTTCATGCAATACAAATAAAGTTACGAAGTTGAAAATCAAAAATAATAATTCGTATCCGATTGTGTTCACTGTCAAAGCCAATAATTGTGCTTTAACTACACCTAGCATACCGCCAAATGAAACCATTGAATCGACATTCGATTGGACATCGATCGATAAAGTGGATGGCCAATGGTTTTTATTTGTTAAAAATGCAGAAACTGGAGGTACAGATTCATTTGCTCATGGATATTTTACCAAAGGGGAACTTAGCAATTATCTCGATGCAGAAAGCACTGCAGGTCAGTTGAAAGTAAAGGTAAGCGAATAATGAAAAAAGTTCTGATAAATGAACTAATTTAGCACACTGAAAAAATGTATTGAAATATGGGTTTAAATAAAACAGTCAGCAATGCCGATGAGGCAATCAAAGATATAAAAGATGGTATGACTATCATGTTAGGTGGATTTGGGTTATGTGGAATTCCCGAAAATTGCATCAATGCTTTGGTGAAAAAAGGAGTCAAACATCTTACTTGTATTAGTAATAATGCGGGTGTAGATGATTTCGGTATTGGGCTTATGCTTCAAGGGAAACAAGTAAAAAAAATGGTCTCGTCCTATGTTGGAGAAAATGCTGAATTTGAACGACAAATGTTGTCTGGCGAATTAGAAGTTGAACTAATACCACAAGGCACATTGGCGACTCGTTGTATGGCAACTGGCTATGGAATGCCAGTCGTATTTACACCTGCAGGAGTAGGTACTGAAGTAGCAGAAGGCAAAGAGACACGAAGTTTTACAATGTATGGCGAAGAAAAAGTTTACTTGATGGAACGAGCATTTGAAAGTGATTTTGCAATTGTAAAAGCATGGAAGGGTGACAAACAAGGCAATTTAATTTATCGTGAAACTGCTCGCAATTTTAATCCTATGATGGCGATGGCCGGAAAAATCACTATTGCTGAAGTTGAAGAACTAGTGGAAGTGGGAGAGCTTGATCCTGATCAAATTCATACACCAGGCATATTTGTCAATTTCATTTTTCAAGGAAGTGATTATGAGAAGCGAATTGAACAGGTCACTGTGAGAAAGAAATAGCGTTTCTATTTATTTCATTCCTTTACTAAACACCCCAACAAACTATGCTCACAAACAATGATATTCTAAAAAAAATTCGAGTAGCCTTGTCCTTAAAGAATGATGATATCATTGAGATATTAGCATTAGAGAATTTCAAGATATCTAAAGGTGCTCTAGGTGATTTATTTAGAGCAGAAGACCATCCTGATTATGTAGAAGCGGGCGATCAAATACTTCGCAATTTTCTGAATGGTTTGATAACATACAAACGTGGAGTAAGACCACCGTCCCCAAACAAAGAAGTGAAAAAGTAAAAAAAGCTCCTATTTATAGATCATTTTTGAATAACAAGTGTAGAATATATTTGTTATTCTTTTTTTTCTCAAATAGAAAGCATAACTTGGTACTTATAAATCGTAGTTTAAAATTATTTTTTATGAGACTTATACTTCCAATGCACCTGTTGCTTTGCACTTTGCTAGGATTCAATACCTTACAAGCACAAGACTTGATTCGTATTCAGCAAGCACATCAAGTAGGGTATAAAGACAACAATGGATCCATTATTATTTCACCTCAGTACGAAGCAGGATCAGATTTTAAAGAAGGAATTGCCTTAGTTGTGAGTAATCAAAAACGCGGATTTATTAATTCATCAGGTGAAGAGTTTATAACATTGAAATATGAGGATGCTTCTATGTTTAGTGATGGCTTGGCTTGTGTGAAATTTGCAGGCAAATATGGTTACATCAATCATACTGGAGAATGGGTGATTCAACCCATTTTTGAAAATGCATTTTCATTTGTCGAAGGCAGGGCTCGTGTCATGAAAAATAATTTATGGGGATATATAAAACCGAATGGTGAATTGATCATTCCATGTATTTACAATCATGCAATGGATTTTTCTCAAGGACTTGCCGCAGTCAATCTAAATGAGCAATATGGCTATATTGATGGTGATGGAAAAACTAAGATCCCGTTTCAATACTTGATGGCTATGAGTTTCAATGCATCTAATGAAGCAATTGTAGCTAAAGAAAATGTCAATTACCGAACTTTTGTTATAAATAAAAAAGGAAAAATACTTCGTGAGCAAGAAGTATTTGATGAGCATCGAAAAGAAATAGAACAAGAAAAGCGTAAGCAAGAAAAGCGCTAAACATTTTTTATATTTCTATTCACCGCCCAATAATTCTCTTTCTACATCTTCCATACTCACTATGTCTATAGCTTCTATGAGAGTAGGTGTTATATTGAGTATTTCATCTAGTTCGTTTTCATGAATTTTATTTTTTAAATCACCTTTTATTTCACAAAGCACAAACGAAAAATTATCAGTATACATAGATTCATGAGCGTGATTTAGCATATCGATATTTTCTATAGTCAATGTTACAATGTTTTCAAAATTGAGTATCACACTTTTGTCATTTTCTCTGCTAGATTCTATTAATTTTGACACTTCGTCAGCTAATTTGCTGTCCAATATTGTATTTATTGGAGTAATTATGTCAAAAGTTTCTCTGGTATCAATTTTGCAATTCATGTGTTTATATCTTTCTTTATAAAGTAAAAATAATTAATTAATTTTGTTAAAACAACATAGATACATGGATTCTCAATTTTCGGCAAAAGTAAAAGAAATAATATCATACAGTAGAGAAGAAGCATTAAGACTAGGGAATGATTTTATTGGAACAGAACACCTTCTTCTTGGAATGATAAGAGACGGTCAGGGTTTGGGTGTGAAAATATTACAAAACCTACAAGTTGATATGTTTGATCTTCGAAGAGAACTTGAATTGGTCATTAAAAATAAAGGCACATTAAAAAATGTGCAAAATGTAAATAGTCTACCACTCACCAAACAAGCTGAAAAGGTTATTCGCATTACAGTTCTAGAAGCCAAAGCAATGAAAAGCCTATTGGCTGAAAGTGAACATTTGGTATTATCAATACTCAAAAACAAAGAAAACGTTGCTTGTCAAATTTTAAATAAATTCAATGTTGATTATGATTCATTCAGAAGTGAATTAGAGTTGGTGACTGGCAATGGAAGTAATATATCTGGTGAATTGAAAGACGATTCAGGTGGCAATTTTGATGATGATGAAGATAGACCAGCTTACCAACAACGCAAATCAACTTCAGGTGGTTCTACCACAAAATCTAAAACACCTGTGTTGGACAATTTTGGTAGAGATATTACCCGATTGGCCGAAATGGGACAACTTGATCCTATTGTTGGTCGTGAATCAGAAATTGAACGTGTGTCTCAAATATTATCTAGAAGAAAGAAAAATAATCCTATACTTATTGGTGAACCAGGTGTTGGTAAAACGGCCATTGTAGAAGGTCTAGCTTTACGAATACATCAACGTAAAGTTTCAAGAGTATTATTTGACAAGCGCGTTGTTAGTCTTGATTTAGCTGCATTAGTAGCTGGAACTAAGTATCGAGGCCAGTTCGAAGAGCGTATGAAAGCAATCATGAACGAATTGGAAAAAAATCGAGATGTTATTTTATTCATTGATGAAATACATACAATTGTAGGTGCAGGTGGAGCAAGTGGTTCCTTAGATGCATCCAATATATTCAAACCTGCCTTAGCTCGTGGTGAACTTCAATGTATTGGAGCGTCAACCTTAGACGAGTATCGTATGCACATTGAAAAAGATGGTGCCTTAGATCGTCGTTTTCAAAAGGTATTGATTGAACCACCGAGTGTTGATGATACAATTGTGATTCTTAATAATTTGAAAACGAAATACGAAGAATTTCACAATGTTAGTTACAATGATGAAGCAATCGAAGCTTGTGTAAAATTAAGTAATCGATACGTAACAGATCGTTTGTTACCTGATAAAGCTATAGATGTAATGGACGAGGTAGGTGCACGTGTGCATTTGAAAAATATTGATGTTCCAAAAACAGTGCTTGATCTAGAGCAAAAAATTGAAGACATTAAAGTTGAAAAAAACAAAGTAGTTAAAAGTCAACAATTTGAAAAAGCTGCTTCGCTTCGCGATACAGAAAAGAAATTGCAAGAAGAACTTGAAGCTGCTAAAGCGGCTTGGGAGGATGAAGTGAAAAGTAAACGCTATCCTATTACCGAAGAAGAAATTGCAGAAGTAATTCATATGATGACAGGAATTCCTGTGAAGAGAATGGTGGCTGCTGAGAGTGACAAGCTTCGTAATATGGCTACAGATTTGAATGGCGTTGTAATAGGACAAGATAGCGCAGTAGCAAAGGTTGTAAAAGCTATACAACGTAATCGTGTTGGTCTGAAAGATCCTAAAAAACCGATCGGTTCCTTTATTTTCTTAGGTCCAACCGGAGTCGGAAAAACTGAGTTGGCTCGTGCTTTGGCTCGTAATCTTTTTGATAGCGATGAAGCATTGGTTCGTATTGATATGAGTGAATACATGGAGAAATTTTCTGTAAGTCGATTGATTGGAGCTCCTCCAGGATATGTAGGCTATGAAGAAGGTGGACAATTGACCGAAAAAATCAGACGCAAACCATACAGCATTATTTTATTGGATGAAATCGAAAAAGCACATCCAGATATTTTCAATATTTTATTACAAGTGTTGGATGATGGCCAACTAACAGATGGAATGGGACGTAAAGTTGATTTTAAAAATACAATCATCATTATGACCTCTAATATTGGGGTTCGTCAATTAAAAGAATTTGGTGATGGTGTTGGATTTGCTACAAGCACAAAAGTGGCTAATTCGGAAGATAATAGTAAAGCTGTTATCGAAAAAGCCCTCAAACGTACATTTGCACCTGAGTTTTTAAATCGTATCGATGATGTTGTTGTATTTAATTCATTGACTCAAGATGATATTCATAAAATCATTGACTTGGTCATGGTGAATGTAATGAATCGCTTAAGTGCTATTGGATTTAAAATCGAATTGACAGATAAAGCAAAAACATTCATTGGCGAAAAAGGCTATGATCAACAATTTGGGGCGCGACCATTGCATCGTGCGATTCAAAAATATTTAGAAGATCCATTGGCTGAAGAAATCCTGAATCTGAAAATGAAAGAAGGTGATACAATCATAGCCGATTTAGATGAAGAAAAATCATTATTAACCTTCACACACAAAGGAACATCTAAAAAGGAAAAATCGAGCGAACCAAAAGAAGAGAAATAATAATTATAATACAACTGTACATAATGCCTGAAATTTATCAGGCATTATTTTTTTATACGTGGATCGATAACTCCATATAGTATATCAACAAATATATTCATCACAATAAAAATAAGTGCCGTAAAAAGGACTGAACCCATCACAACTGGAAAATCAAATTTATTCAATGCATCTACTGTTATCTTTCCAATTCCTTTCCAGCCAAAAATATATTCTATAAAAAAGGAACCTGCCAGCAATTCAGCAAACCATCCTGATATAGAGGTAACTACAGGATTCAATGCATTGCGCAGTGCATGTCGCCATAATACAACTTTTTTACTCAACCCTTTAGCGTAGGCTGTTCTGATGAAATCTTGACTTAATACATCAAGCATTGAACTTCTAGTTATTTGAACAATAATAGCCAATGGTCTAATAGAAAGAGTGAAAACAGGAAGTATCAGACTTTTCAAAATAAGCCGTTTGCCTTCGTAGGGATCAAAATCCCACATGGGAGATACGATGCTTAATCCTGTATAATCGTGTAAAAGAAATCCAAATACATAAGCAATGAGAATGCCTGCAAAAAAAGAAGGTGCAGAAATACCTAAAACACTTGTAAATACTACTGATGTATCCATCCAAGTATTTTGTTTGATAGCAGCAATAGTCCCTAGAAAAATCCCCAGTATGGTTGCAACTAGTATTGATAGTGTAGCCAAAATGAGTGTACCAGGAAATGCATCAATCAACATACTGCTTACATCTTTTTTTGTCTGATAAGATCGACGTAAGTAGGGTGCTTTGAATACTAAATTTCTTTGCTCGCTTAACCCTAGTATTTTATAATATTCATATTTCTCTTGATCATCCATGCTCGATCCATGGATAGCAATAGGAGATAAGTCATTGAGATACAATAGAAATTGTTTATGTATTGGCTTATCAAGATAAAGCTCTTTGCGTGTATTTTCTAGGGTTTTAGCATCACTGCGTTGACCCATGGTTAGCCTAGCAGGATCAGCAGGCAATATCACAAAAAATAATACAAACACAATACTTACGACTCCTAGAAGTACAAAAAAACTATTGATTATTTTTTTGACAAGAAAATTGAACACAATGAATGGATTTGCCTTTTAGTTATTTCGGGCAAATTACTACAACAAATCTAATTTTGGGATAAACTATCTGTAGTTTCTACTGTTGCCGGTGCTAGAAGTGGTTGTTTGTTATTGCTTAAATCTAGTTTCAGTCCTGCATAATCTGGATAATTAGCATAACTCCATTTACCTTTTACAGTACCTCCATTTAGTAACATGATGCCAGGATTAGAACGCATAGCAGTTTTACATACAGTAGCATCAATCGAATTGAATTCAATATCAAGTTGATGAGCAGCTTTGAATTTATTAGTTTCAATATCGTTTGAAGCACTAATAGCAATGATAGGAACGCCATTGGCCTTACAATCAGCAATCAACTTTTTCAATTGGTCCATATTCGATGTATTAGCAAGGTTCACATCTTTTACAAATAAAAGAAAAACATTGCCAGGATAGTTTAGCACAGTTTGTGTAATATCGCCACCATTATAATCATTGATTGCAAAGTCAAGAATTGTAGGTGCATTTTCAGCTTCTTTAACGACAGTACTTTTACTGTCCACAAATTTCCAAGTAGTATCTTGCCATGGAAAATTTTTATCAGTAAATTCTTTTTTCACACCATCTTTTTGATAAACTAATAAAGTTTGATACTCAGCAGGTTTGTAATTTTCTCCAGGTGTCATTTCTTTTAAAAGGTTATTACCTACTTTGTACGCTAAGCAATCTTTAAACGGTAAATTTTTCAAAACATACCATTGCATAGCTACTGAAAGTACAAATGAAATAATCATGATAGCGGTAGCTAGTCCATTCGAAAAGGCTTGAACAATTCGTTTGCGGAAAAATACTAAAAGAAGGATTAGCACCAACAGCACGATGTCTTTCATGAAGGATTCATTGGCTTGTAGTTTGATACAATCACCAAAGCAACCACACTCTTTTATTTTGCCACTGTATAAAGCATAGCCAGTAAGGAATGTAAAGAAAATAGTCAGTAGAAGGATTAAGTATGCAAATAATTTAAAGCGATAACCAATAATCAAAGCTACCCCTGCTACAATTTCAAATGTAATCATGAGAATAGACATAATCATTACATAATTGTTCAGCCAATTCATCAAGCCAGGCAAATATCCTTCGCGTGACCAAACCTCAAAAAATTCGCTCATTTTATAAGCCAACCCTGATGGGTCATTGGCTTTGATAAGCCCAGAAAAAATAAATAACAAACCTACAAAAACTCGAATGACTGTAAGTGATATTGATAATGCTTTATTTTCCTTCATAGAATAGTATTTTGAAACAAATATAAGCCCAAAGCACATTCGCACCTCTATTTTGTAGCTTATTTAGACTTCATTAGTAAATTTCAATTTTTTGTTATAAAAATTAAATTCGTTCTTTGCATCGCAAATGAAAAAGATTGTCATCGCAATAGATGGGTTTTCATCTACCGGAAAAAGCACATTGGCCAAGGTGCTGGCTCAAAAGTTAAGCTATACCTATGTTGATAGTGGAGCTATGTATAGAGCTATCACCTTGTATTTCTATCAACAGAACATACAATTAGATGATATTAAAAAAGTTCTCAATGCGTTGGATCATATTGAAGTTCATTTTGAAGAGAATATTATCTGTTTGAATGGAGAAAAGGTAGAGTCTCAAATTCGAGCAATGGAAATTTCAAACCGAGTAAGTGAAGTATCTGCCATTGAAGCTGTCCGGCATTTTGCTGTAGAACAACAGCAACGAATGGGTGAAAAAAAAGGAATCGTAATGGATGGTCGTGATATTGGAACGACTGTATTTCCACAGGCAGAATTGAAAATTTATCTCACTGCAGATCCTGCAATACGTGCCAACCGAAGGTTTCAGGAGCTACACCAAAAAGATTCTACTATTGAATTTCAAACAGTTGCAGATAATTTGAAACATCGTGATCATATTGATTCAACTCGTGAAGTGAGTCCATTGCGTATTGCAACCGATGCAGTGATACTTGACAATTCAACATTAAGCTTTGACCAAACAGTCGAAACTGCTTATCAATGGGCTTTGGCTAAAATAAATGATTAAGCGTTATCAACTTCGTTGGCTATTTGACTGATAGAAATTGAGTTTGGATAAAAGCTCAGTAATTTCTCTATAACTTTTTCTACCACTGCATCGGGACAAGAAGCCCCTGAGGTAATCAAGAATATTGGTTTTTCTGTTTTGGGTAAAAAGTCAGTCGTGGTTTTTTCAATATGTTGATGTAAATCGAAATGAGCTATTTCTTGGTTTGATAATATTTTTTGTTCATTTTCGATATAAAATGTTGGTAGTATGTATTCGCATAATTCAACTAGGTGAGATGTATTAGAACTATTGTATCCGCCCACTACTATTGCAATATCTGCATCCGTTTCAAGTAAACCTTTTACTGCACTTTGATTATCATTGGTAGCGTAACACAATGTATCACGCGTATCTGCAAAATGCTTACTTATCTCATCAGATTTAAGTTGATAATGATCTTGAATAACCTTTTTTAAATAATCTGAAATTTCTTGTGTGTCACTTGCCAGCATGGTCGTTTGATTTACAACACCAATACGAATTAAATCAGTTTCAACATTAAAGCCCTCGGAATATTGACCTTTGAACTCCTCATAAAATTGAGAAAGATTTACTTCATTGCGAATATATTTTTCAAGTTGTTGAGCTTCAGCTAAATCTTTTACCACCACAGAAGGAGCATTCACACTACTATGTGAAAAAGTAGCGCGTGTTTCTTCATGTTTTGGTTTTCCATGAATGATAATTGAATATCCTTTCAATCCAATTTGCTCAGACCGATTCCATACCTTTTCTACAAAAGGGCATGTGGTATTGTACTTGAGTGGATCAATGCCAATATTTTTTAAAATGGATTCAGTTTCAATTGTAGTACCAAAAGCAGGAATGATGACGATATCTTCTTTTGTTAATTCATCCCATTGGATATACATTTTTCCAACAGTATCCATAATAAATTGAACGCCGCTTTTTACCAAATCGGCATTTACTTGTGGATTATGAATCATTTCACTTAAAAGAAAAATACGTTTACCTGGGTTTTCGCTTACAGTTCTAAATGCAATTTCAATGGCATTTTCTACGCCATAGCAAAATCCAAAATGTCGGGCTAAATATATTTCTATAGACCCAAAATCTAGTCGAGTAGGCGTGAAGTCCTTTTTTAATTTATCGGCTTGTTTACGTTTATTTTTAATAGCCGAAATTAATGGACTACGGTAAAATGCTGGTATTTCGAAACTTTTCATCTGTTACTCTATTTCTAATCGCAAATGTAGATAACTTCATCGCTTATTGAGCCTTTGACTCCAAATTATATGCTAAAAAATCTTATATTTGTTGTTTAATTTTTGAAAAATCATACATAAAACAATGAAGAAAATATTAATTATTTCATTATCGCTGATTTCAACTCAGATTTATGCGCAGCAGTCAAATGGAATAAAGGCAGGAAATGCATTTAGAGCTCCTTTTGAAGTTAAATATTTAGGTGAAGGGATACCAACATCTGATGATGTTGAGTTAGTTCCACAATTAACACATTTAGTTTCTAAAAATGAATCAGACAATGAAAAGGAACTTGAGATTCTTAAAGAAGAGAAAATGAAGGAAAAAGAACTTTTTTTAAGTCAACATCCTGAATTGTCAACTCAACAACAAGATGTTTCAAATAAAAAATCAAGAACGTTGGATCCTGTTTTTATAGTTGGATACAATGCACTTGGAAACAACGGAACACCTTCTGATAATACTGCTGCAGTCAATACAAACAATCAATTGGTATGTAGTGTAAACAGTAGTTTGAGAGTTTACAATACAACAACTGGAGCGGGATTAGCTTCTACAACAAGTTTGGCATCATTTTTTGCAACACCGTCTAATGGATCATTACTTACAAATTCATTGTGTGACCCAAAAGTTATTTTTGATCAACAAGCTCAACGATTTATAATTTTTGCACAGACTTGTGACGGTAGTTCTAATACATCACAAATTTTATTAGCTTTTTCAAAAACTTCTGATCCTACACCTACAAGTGGCACTGGGTGGTATTTTTACACATTTACTGGAAATCCTTCAAGCAGTATTGGGCAAAATGCATGGTTTGATTATCCCAAAATAGGGGTTTCTAATAGTGATGTTTTTGTTACTGGAAATTTGTTTGATAATAGTGGTAATTATGTTGAATCTGTTATTTATCAAATCAACAAAACAAAGTGTTATGCAGGAAATACCATCAATAATGGAGATGCTTTATTGTGGTATAATATTGATAATAATCCCTTCACAATGGTACCTATGTCCAATGGACAAACAGGAGGCTATGGTAACAATATGTATTTAGCTTCAACTAAAAATACAGCTTTTGGTGCTAATATCGCTTTGTTTGAAATTACAAATTCAACAGCAAATAATCCTCAATTAACATCAGCACTCATTGCAACCGATACGA
>JBIIJQ010000023.1:0-40054 GCA_044233655.1 Chitinophagaceae bacterium
TGAATTCTAGTATTGTCATATCTTTAGTTTTTGAATGACAAAAATATTTATTCACTACATAGCCAGTTTATGCAGTGGCAAAGTAACGGATATGCAAAATTTATTTTTATGGTGAACAATAATACCTAAGTTATGAAAAAAATTATTTTTACACATTTAATACTCTTTGCATTTTACTTCAATAGTTTTTCTCAAGTCAACTTTCAATGGGCCAATTGTATTTATCCTTTGGGGGTTATAATGTCTCAAATCGTGATTGATAGTGCTCAAAATTCTATCTCAGTAGGAACTTTCGCTGGCACTACTGACTTTGATCCAGGCGCTGGAAATACCAATACGACTTGCATGGGTTACACTGATTGTTATATTCGAAAACTAAGTCCATCGGGCTCATTAATTTGGGTAAAAACATTTGGAGCAAATTATAATCAATTTTGCTCTTCGGTCAATATTGATAAATATGGGAATATATATGCAACAGGCTCCTTTTGCAGCACGGTCGACTTTGACCCCGGTCCAGGCACTTTATATAAAAGTTCAGTTATTAATAATTTAGAAGATATCTTTATTATCAAATTAGATCCAAATGGAAATTTACTATGGGTAAAAACATTTGGTGGCAATTTTCCCAATAATGACCGTGGTATAGAAATTACAACTGATAAAAATGGTGATGTATATGTAACAGGTATTTTTAAAGATAGTATTGATTTTGATCCAGGTCCAAACACTCACATTATTTCTTCAAAACAACAGTTTAGTGATTATCTCTTGAAATTAAACTCCAATGGTGATTATTTATGGTTGATTTCAAACGTAAATAATTCAATGTCACTATCCACCCATATTAAAACTGATAATCAGAATAATATATATTATAGTTCCACCTACAGAGATAGCATTGACATGGATCCCTCACCAAATACATCCATGTTACATTCAAATGGTGGCGATGATTTTTTTATTCAAAAACTATCAAGCAATGGCCAATTGATTTGGGCAAAGTCATTTGGGTCTTCACTAAATGATCATGCAAGAATACTAGGTGTTAACAAATCAAATGAAATAGTGATAAGTTGTGCTTTTAGAAATACGATGGATATGAATCCAAATGTTGGAATTGCAAATGCAATTAGCAATGGCAACGAAGATATTTGTATTATTAATTTAGATTCAATTGGAAATTATATTTGGGGATTAAATTTTGGTGGTGTTCAACAAGATTTTTGCACCTCTATAGCGTTCGATTCAGTAGACAATATTTATACCACCGGCCATTTTCAAAATATAGTTGATTTCGATCCAAGCAACAATAATTTCATACTCACATCTAATGGAATTTCAGATGCCTTTATTCAAAAAATTGACAAGAATGGAAATTTCAAATGGGCAAAATCAATAGGTGGAAATAATTATAATGCTGGCTATTCAATAGCCATCGATCACAATCAAAATATTATAGCACAAGGTACTTATACAGGATTAGCCGACTTTGATCCCAATGCTGGCGTGTTCAATTTAGACACTACAGTTCTTAGTATGTATACCCTCAAATGGTCACAATGCAATATTGATACTTCGGTCACTCTTTCAGGAATTACGATAACTGCATCACAATCCAATGCCACGTATCAATGGATCAAATGCAATCCAATTTCTTCAATTGCAGGTGCCAATTTGCAATCGTATACTCCAACAGTCAATGGAGATTATGCAGTTGTAATTTCGCAAAATGGCTGTATAGACACATCCGAATGTATTAAGGTAACAGGTGTGGGAGTTGATGAAATCAATCCAAATTCAATCGTACAAATATATCCTAATCCGTCTGATGGTAATTATACTATTGATTTCAAAAAAACGATTCAACCATTACAACTTCAACTTGTAGATATTACTGGGCGAATTATTTTATCGAAAAGGATTTCAAATATTAATTCAACCAAAATAAATATTAATAATGCTTCAGGGTTATATTTTTTAAATTTTACATTAGATAATGTGTTTTACTCATTTAAATTAGTCAAGGAGTAATATCTATTTTAATTTCAACGTATGATGAAATTTAATTCAATTCCTCTAGTATTTTAAACCATTCATCATTTTTTATTCAAAACAATAAACCTTGTGTATTATTTTCGTTCCATGAAAAAATTAATATTATCCTTATTCACATGTTCAATTGTATTGAGTACCCAGGCTCAAGACAATTTGGTAAACTCGCTCAAAGCAAATGCTTCTGATAGCTCAAAAGCTAAATATCAATTTACAACAATCATTGATCTTGAAGATTCTCCAGTCAAAAACCAAGGAAGTTCAGGAACCTGTTGGAGCTATTCGGGCAATTCATTTCTTGAAAGTGAAATGCTTCGCAAAGGCAAGGAGTTTGTAGATATTTCTGAAATCTATACCGCTCGATGTGCCTATATCGAACGTGCCAAAAATTATGTACGTATGCATGGAGGTGTAGGCTGGGGCGATGGTGCTGAATTGCATGATGTAGCACAGATTTATAAAAAATATGGTGCAATGCCCTATGATGCCTATACGGGTTTAAACTATGGTACTTCTAAAAATAAATTTGGTGAAATGCAGGCTGCATTAGAAGGATTTCTAAAAGGAATTGTAGAAAACAAAAATGGCAAATTGACAAAAAACTGGTTACCTGCTTTTACGGCTGCATTAGATTCTTATTTAGGCAAAGTACCAGAAACCTTTATGTATAAAGGAAAAGAATACAATCCAACAACTTTTGCGAATGAAGTAGTAGGATTGAATGCAGATGATTATATGGAACTAAGTTCGTTTACCTATGTACCTTACTACGAACCAACCTTGTTGATGGTGCCTGACAACTGGAGTCTACAAACTGTTATGAATGTGAAGCTAGATGAATTAGTTGATATAGTAGATAATGCATTGGAAACAGGCTATTCCGTAGCATGGGCAACTGATGTAAGTGAGAAATATTTTAGCTGGAAAAACGGTGTAGCTATTGTTCCAGAAAAAGAATTGGACGATATGAGTGCTGATGAATTAAAGACCATGTTTGATGGTCCTAAAAAGGAACATACTATCACACCTGAATATCGTGAAGATGCATTTGATAACTATACTACTACCGATGATCATGGAATGCACATTGTAGGTCTTGCCAAAGATCAAAATGGCAAAGAATATTATATGGTTAAAAACAGCTGGGGCGATGCGAACGATTACAAAGGCTATTTATACGTTTCAAAAGCCTTTTTCCAATACAAAACAACTGCAATAATGGTGAATAAGGCTGCTATACCAAGCGAATTATCTCGAAAAATAAATTAAACGCTCAGTTATTTTTAACCCAGAATCAGTATTAGAAATACTGAAACGATTAAGTATTTGTAAATCAGCTTTCTGCAAAATCTGATAACAAATACTAAATCGGGGTAACCCCAACTAACGCACTAATCTTTTCCTTCGTCAAAGCCTATTGCGTAATTTGGGTTTAAAAGCCGAATCTAATTGATTCGGCTTTTTTTTATCCAACAATGCTAGTTTTTATTTAGATTTACATACAAAATATTTTATTCAGTGAAAAAATTAATACTCATTTGTATCCTCGTATGTTTTGCATGGACAGTTTCTGCACAAGTAGCTGGCGATACCATTATTACTTCTACATTTAACTATACCCAAACGGCGAGTAGTAGAGATACTTTGATACAGTTTCCAAATTTACCTGGAGTCACTTATGAAAAAATTTACATGCTTTACAATATGCGTTGTAAAAATGGATTGATTTCTCCTGGTGTAGCTGGACAAACAAATATTGGATGTGGCGAATGGGATTATACTTGTAATACCTATATTGTCGATTCTACCAAAGTTGATTCTACCAAAGCAAAACACCCTTCACACATTATCACTGGCTTTACAGGCACGACTTATAATTATACGACTCAACCAACCTATACTTATTATCAATATACACAACAAAATGTAGTAAATACTGCTACCATTAGTGAAACAATGGCTTCTATTGGCAATCCAAACTCAACCTCTAATAGTCCATTTAACACTCAAAATACAACTTCTAAATCGCTGTATCTATGGACTGCTACAGAATTAGCCAATGCTGGATTAACTGCTGGAAATATTTCAAGTATTAAACTAAATATTTTTAATTTACCAGGTTCGAATGCACAGTTTTTGAAAATAAAAATGAAACATACAACTGCATCATCATTAAATGCAAGTACACCTGAACTTACTGGTTTTACTGAAGTTTATTTTCTGAATACTGCATTTACAAATGGTACAAATGAATTTATTTTTTACAATAATTTCAATTGGAATGGAACTGATAATATTTTAGTTGAATTTAGTTTCAGTAATGCAAGCAATGGAACTGATAATATTGTAATGAGCGACAACACGCTTACTTCAATGGGATTGGTATCAAACGAGAATGATTATAATTTTGAATTTACAGGTAGTAACCAAATGACTCTAGGAAATGGCAATTTCAATAATTTTAGTAATCAAATTAGTATCGCTTTTTGGTCCTATGGCAATCCCGATTTTTTACCTACTAATACATCGGCAGTTTATGCTACCAATGCTCAAAATCACCGACAAGTCAATATTCATTTCCCTTGGTCCAATTCTAATGTATATTGGGACTGTGGTTCAGGAGGCCCCTATGATCGTATCAACAAACTAGCGTTGGCAACTGAATTTGAAGGTAAATGGAATCATTGGACTTTTACTAAAAATACCACAACAGGCATCATGAATATTTATTTGAATGGAGTGCTTTGGCATACAGGTACTGGATTTACATTGCCAGTTCAGATCAATAGCTTTATGCTTGGCGCAGCACCCAATATGGGCAATCCATATTATGGCAACATGGATGAATTTAGCTTGTGGAATACCGAACTACAACCAGCTGATATAGCAGCATGGATGAATAAAAGTATTACACCCTCGCATCCTAATTATGCTAATCTTATTTCTTATTACAAATTCAACGAAGGGATAGGAACAACATCGGCAGACCAATCTCCCGCTGCTGCTATTGCAACTACTTCGACAGGTACTCCTTTATGGAGATTATTCAAAGGAAAAGATCGATTTAAAAATTTTACAGAAACAACGAATAGACCTATTATCACATTTGTAAAAGGTGTCTATTCACAAACAATAACACCAATTGTATTGTTAGATTCTGTTCAAAACAATTCTAATACAGTCTATAGTTTTATCGTGTCAAATAACAACATTGTGCCTTTTGATACCAATGTATATTTTCAATCAGGTTATACTTACATCTATGATGGAGATAGCAATATCGTAATTGATTCTGTGAATATCGCTTCTACAGGAACGATCAATATTACCCAATTGGATTATTTTCAACGTAGTCCATCTGCTTTTCAATTGATGTCATTTGTTACACCTTATGGTATCAATTTAGATCTTGGTATGACTGGTAAAACATGGACCTTTGACGTAACCGATTATGCCCCTATCTTGAAAGGTTGGAAACGTATGTTTATCAATGGTGGTGGCGAACGTCAAGAAGACATGGACATTAAATTTGTCTTCATTGTAGGTACACCTTCTCGCGATGTAAAAGATATTAATAATCTATGGAAAGTAGAATCTGTCGGATATACATCCATTCTAAACGATGATAAATATGAACCAAGAGATCTATTATTAAATCCTAATTCTACTGCTTATAAAATTAAAACTGCTATCACTGGACATGGACAAGAAGGTGAGTTTATTCCTCGTACGCATTTCTTAAATTTAAATGGCGGAGCTCCCGAATTTTCTTGGGATGTATGGAAACCATGTGCTGAAAATCCTGTTTATCCTCAAGGAGGAACATGGATATACGATCGAGCAGGATGGTGTCCGGGTATGGCTACTGATGTAAAAGAAATGGAAATTACCTCATTGGGAACTCCAGGTTCTATCATCAATATTGATTATGGATTAAACACTGCAAGCGGCTCTTCTAATTATTGGGTTAGCAATCAATTGGTCAATTATGGATCTCCAAATTTTACCTTAGATGCTTCCATCATTGATGTAAAAAACCCAAGTAATAAAGTTGAATATGCACGAACTAACTCTATCTGTAGCAATCCGATCGTAGTAATTAAAAACACCGGCTCCTCAGCATTAACAAGCCTTACGATTGAATATTGGGTTAATAATAATCCTGTAAAAGAATCATTTACTTGGACTGGCAATTTAGCTTTCTTAGAAACGGCCGAAGTGAAGCTTCCTTTTTCAGATAATCTTTGGTCTGCAGTGAATGGTCCCAACAATAATATATTTCATGTAGAAATTCGTAATCCAAACAATGGAGCAGATGGATATGTACACAATAATAAATTCAAAAGCATTTTTAATATTACCAATGTAGTCCCATCCAATTTCATTATTTGGATCTATGGCAATAGCGCCGCTGCCGAAACATCTTATGAAATCACCGATCAAAATGGCAATCAAGTATTTTCATTAAGTGGACTTACTAATTCTACCTTATACAAGGATACACTTCAACTACCATTTGGTTGTTATCAATTTAAAATGACAGATACAGATGAAGATGGTATTTCTTTTTGGGCCAATAATGATGGTGCAGGTTATGTACGTTTGAAAAAAAGCAATGGAGCAAATTTATTAACGTTTCAACCTGATTTTGGGAAATCACTTATTTACAATTTTACGGTCGACTATCCATTATCGTATGAGGAAGTCATTCATGAAAATGAAGTTAAGTTATATCCTAATCCAGCAACGAATCAATTTATATTAGAGGGAGATGGTTTAGAATTTAGCAAAGTATATTTATCAAATCAATTGGGTCAGAAAATAAATTTCATGCCAACTTTACAAGGAAATAAATTAATTTTCAATTGTTCCAAATTCAAAACTGGTGTTTATTTTATTCATTATATAGATAATTTTGGCACAAGACAGACAAAGAAAATAACGATAGAAAACTAAACAACCTTATGATGTTATAACAATATACAATTTCTTAATAACATGTTTTAAGCGTCTAAATTTAGACGCTTTTTCTTTTTTATTCTTTTACTTTGTAGATTATCTACTATTGTAACCTTACTTGCATATGAAAAAAAATTTACTTCTTTTTATTTTTTGTTCTCTATCCATATTTACTTGCTTCGGTCAAAAGTCAGTTGCACGCCGATGGAATGATGTAACCATCATGGCTATTCGTCAAGATTTTGCACGTCCACCCGTTCAAGCTCGTAATCTATATCATATTTCACTTGCCATGTATGATGCATGGGCTACTTATGATGCCAAGGCTACAACATATCTGATAGGGAATGTGGTAGGGGGACAATCTTATACATTTAATGGTATACCTCCAGTTGCAGCATCAGATACAATTTCATCTGAAAATATGGCTATTAGTTATGCAGCTTATAGAACATTAATCCATTTATTTTCCAAATCACCCAATGCTGCAATTTCAAAATATCGATTTGATACGTTGATGGTTAATCTTGGTTATGATACATCGTACATTTCCACAAATTATCAAACCGGAACTCCTGCCGATTTAGGAAATTATATTGCACAACAAGTCATTCAAATGGGGTATAATGATGGTTCCAATGAAGCTGGCAATTATGCCCCAGTTGGATATGCACCTGTAAATGCTCCTTTACATGTAGATAGTTTCAGTAATAAAACAATGATAGACCCTAATCGTTGGCAACCTTTAACATTGACTGTTGCCTTAGACCAAGGCGGTAATCCTATTCCAAGTACACCTTCGTTTATTGGTCCAGAATGGGGTAAGGTTACCCCATTTGCCATGAACCCAGCAAATGCTACATTGTATTTTAGAAATGGATTTATATATACTGTTCATAAAAATCCCGGCACTCCACCCAAACTCGATACTGTGAATGTAAATAGCGCATCAAGTGATTTATTCAAATGGGGGCATTCAATGGTTGCAGTATGGTCTTCTCATTTAGACCCTGATGATACGACCATGATTGATATTTCACCTGCTAGCACAGGCAATGTCCAACTAAATCCTTCTACTATTACCGAATCCAAAGATTACTATAAATTCTTTGCAGGAGGAGATACAGGCAAAGGGTATATTCTCAATCCTTTTACCAATGCACCCTATACCCCAGAGTTAGTGAAAAGAGGAGACTTTACTCGTGTAGTTTCTCAATTTTGGGCTGATGGACCAAAATCAGAAACCCCTCCAGGTCATTGGTTTGTTTTATTAAATGATGTAGGTGATCATCCTCTATTTGAAAAAAAGTTTCAAGGGGTAGGTGATCTATTGAGTAATTTAGAATGGGATATCAAATCCTATTTTGCATTAGGTGGTGCCATGCACGATGCTGCAATTGCTGCATGGGGTATCAAAGGATGGTATGATTCTCCTCGGCCTATTTCCGCTATTCGTAAAATGGCACGTTATGGACAAAGCAGTAACAACATGTTACCAAATTATCATCCCGGTGGGTTGCCACTTATACCAGATTACATCGAATTGATTAATTCAGGAGATTCGCTAGCAGGAACTAATAATGAGTTTGTAAACAAAATCAAAATTAAAGCATGGAGAGGATTTTCATATATCGCTGATTCATCGATTGATGTAGCTAAATCGGGTTGGATACTGGCCGAGAAATGGATGCCATATCAACGTAAAACGTTTGTAACTCCACCTTTTGCAGGTTACGTTTCTGGGCATTCTACATACTCTCGAGCTGGAGCTGAAGTGTTGACCTTATTGACAGGCAGCAATTATTTTCCTGGAGGACTAGCAGAATATGAAATCCCTGCCAATAGTGGCTATCTTGTAATCGAACAAGGACCAACTACCAATATTAAACTTCAATGGGCTACCTATCAAGATGCATCCAATCAAGCAAGTTTATCTCGAATTTGGGGAGGCATACATCCACCATTTGATGATATAGCAGGCCGATTGATAGGACAGGAAATAGGAATTGAATCATTCAACACGGCTAAAACATACTTCAACTCAAGTCCATTACCAGTTACATTACATGCTTATTCTGTGACTGAAAATAATTGTAATGCCAAAATAGAATGGGAAACATCCAATGAAAAAAACATTCAATCATTCACTATTCTACATTCTAAAGATGGTAAATTATTTGATCGAAAAATTAATGAAATCGTAGCAACAAACAACTCCAGTTCATTACGCACTCACTACCAAGTGATTGACTATACACCAAGCGAAAATGGATATTATCAATTGATTGAAAATGACTTTGAAAACAACTCTAATTTGATTGCTACAAAGGCATTGAACTTAAGTAACTGTTTAGATGCATTTACTACCGAAAGCGTTTCAGTATTTCCTAATCCATTCGAAGATTTGATCAATATCAGAATTCAAACATTGAATAATTATGAAAATGCAAGTATCGAAATAATCGATTTGCTAGGCAGAAATGTATTTACGTCTACCTTCAATCATGTATCAAAGGTTACAACAAAACAATTGAACGTAAGTTCAATTCCTCAAGGAAATTATCTATTAAAAGTAACACTTGCTGATGGCAAACAGTATGTAAGCAAGCTTGTGAAAAAATAATAGGCTGACTACAACTTTATTTCAATGATAGTGCCATGTGTACCTACCACTAGTGCTGTAGTATTATTTAAAAAAGCCAATCCTCTCAAATCATTGGATATAGTTGATTCGATGATATTCCAGGTAATTCCCTCATCTTTACTGATACAAATACAACCATTTTCGCCCACTGCAAGGTATGTTCCATTACCATTGTAATCAATATCTAATAAGCGATTTTTCTTTTTTAAGAAATTATTTCCATTGATAATCATATCCCATTGGGTTCCTCCATCAGTCGTTTTTATAATGCTACCATTCATACCAACAGCAATTCCTTCTTGTTCATTTTTCCAACTCATCGCTTTAAAAAAATCATTTTTAGCTGTTGTAAACGTCCACTCATGCCCACCATCAATCGTTTTCATTATGGTACCATATCCCGATAAATATCCAATTTGAGTCGTAACAAATTCTATATCACTTATTTCAAAATTTCGATCTTCACGAAGTGCATCGTTTGTTTCAGCATTCGTATTCATTTTTAATATAATTCCTTTATCAAATCCGAAACCACCTACCACAACTGCTGTGTCATTATCACGAAATGCGATTGATTGAAATTCCCGCCATGAATTATTTTGTATAAAAGTCCAACTATTCCCACTATCCTTACTTATATAAATAGAAGCATCATAACCCACTGCCATTATATGACCAATAGGAGAAACATCAATTCCATAAATTTCCTTTTGAATGCCATTTTGTGGCAAGGGAATATCAATTATATTTTTCCCTTGTTCCATCAGATAAATATGTGCTTGCAAAAATCGATCGCCACCCACAATAAAAACTTTATCTCCGAGTAGTCCTATTTTATTTAACTGAATATCGTATGAAAGGGAATGATCAATTATTTCAGCCTCAATTGATTTTTTTTTGCATGAAAAAAAGAATATTCCAACTACAATAAATAAACCCCATTTATGCATGACTAATCAATTGTAAAATATCATTTGAATTTAGTTTGGCGAATATTTTTTTTCCTGAAGGCGATAGTTGTGGTTGTTCGCACAATAATAATTTCTGGAAAAGTTCCTGCATTTCGTATTCAGATAATTTCTTTCCATAGTCAATGGCTTTTTGCATAGCCATGGTACGTATTAATTTTTCACGTTTATCCAATTTAACATCCGATGCATAATGTTTATAAGATTCTATTATTTTTTCAATTGAAGCCTTTTCATTGCCTGTTTTTACATCAGATGCTACCCCTTGTATGATAAATGTATTCGTACCAAATTCTTCAATTTCGTAGCCAAGTAATTTTAAATCTGGCAATATGGTTTGAAGTAAGATCGCATCTGCCGGCTGTAATTCAATAGTGAATGGAATAAGACACTTTTGTATCGTAATCGGTTGCTTATTAGCTTCTTCGTATTGCTCGTACAATATTCGTTGATGGGCAAGATGCTGGTCAATTATGATGCAGCCAGATTTTGCAGTTGCCAAAATGAAAGATTGATTAATTTGTACAAACTGCTGCTTAAATTCTTCTTCTTGAAATTCAAGTTCATTACCATTAGACGAAACTTCTTGTATATTTTCATCATTGCTTGAGTCTCCTTGCAATTGAAATTCATGTTGTATCTTATACAAATCTTTCCAATGTCGTATATCTTCTTTTTTATCCAAAAAATGCGAACGTCCTTTTTCTCCAAATGATTGAAATAAAAAATCTCCTTTGGTACGCTCTTGTGTATCTCGATTAAATGGTTGTGATACCGCTGTAAGTGATTCAATATTAGCATCCAAACTAAAATCAAGCGAAGGCGCAATACTGTATTTACTCAAGGCATGCTTGGTAGCAGAATTTACAAACGAATAGATAATCTTATCATCATCAAATTTTATTTCCTGTTTAGTAGGATGTACATTTATATCGACTCGCTTTGGTTCAATATCTATAAACAATACAAACATTGGAAATTCATCTTTTGCTATGAGTTCACGATAAGCTTGCGATACAGCATGATTCAGATAAGCACTTTTTATAAATCGATTATTGACAAAGAAAAACTGATTGCCCCTCGTTTTGGTTGCCATATCAGGCGATGCTATATATCCTTTGATAGTTACTACATCGGTCAACTCTTCTACGGGTACTAATTTTGTATTTAAATTATTTCCCAAGAGGCCTATGATACGTTGTTTTTGCTTACCCGATTCTAAATTAAAAATATCGGTATTATTATTCGTAAATCGAAATGCAATTTCAGGAAAGGCCATGGCCACCCGTATAAATTCATCTACGATGTGACGGGTTTCGGCTGTATTTGATTTTAAAAAATTGCGACGAGCAGGCACATTGTAAAATAGATTCTTAACCATTAAACTTGTACCTACAGATGCCTGACATGGTTCTTGTGATTTTACTGTACTATTTTCAATTTGAATACATGTACCTATTTCATCTTGAATTGTACGTGTTTTTAATTCTACTTGAGCAACCGCTGCTATTGATGCCAATGCTTCCCCTCTGAATCCCATGGTGCGTATTGCAAATAAATCATCAATGGTTTTAATCTTAGATGTTGCATGTCGTTCAAAGCACATACGTGCATCTGTAGGACTCATCCCTTTACCATTGTCATTTACTTGAATCAATTCCTTACCAGCATCTTTGATAATAAGGTGTATTTGAGTCGCGCCAGCATCTATGGCATTCTCCAGCATTTCTTTTACTGCACTTGCAGGTCGCTGTATGACTTCACCCGCAGCGATTTGATTGGCTATATTATCGGTTAATAACTGAATGATATCAGGCATATGGCAAATGTACAATCTTATACATTATTAGTCATACTATCCTATGTGAAAGCTTTCCCAACTATTATAAAAATTTGTACGCATAATACCTATTTCATAATTTTATTTTTACATTTACATTTATTAAACTCAAGAAATTATGGCTGATACTAGCAACGGATATGTCAATACTGAATTAGATCATGGAATTGCAACCATCGAATTTTTTCACCCTGCAAGTAACTCATTACCTGCTAAAATTTTGAACGAATTAGCCAAAGCGATTGACAAAGCTGGACAGGATGAACGAGTAAAAGTAATTATACTACGATCAGCCGGTGTGGGTGCTTTTTGTGCAGGTGCTAGTTTCGACGAATTAGTTGCTATTCAGAATGAAGCTGATGGCAAGAAATTCTTTTTAGGATTTGCCAATGTAATCAATGCAATTCGAAAAGCACATAAATTTGTAATAGGTCGTGTGCATGGCAAAGCTGTAGGTGGTGGTGTAGGTTTAGCTGCCGCTTGTGACTATACTATTGCGACCGAAAATGCATCTGTTAAATTAAGTGAACTGGCTGTAGGTATAGGTCCATTTGTAGTAGGTCCTGCTGTAGAACGCAAACTCGGGACGTCTTGTTTTGCTCAACTTGCTATTGATGCCACCGAATGGCGCAGTGCAGAATGGGCCAAAAAACACACTTTATATTCTGAGCTATACAAAAATACAGAAGAGTTGGATGATGCTGTGAATCATCTTGCAGATAAATTAGCCCATAGCAATCCTGAAGCCATGGCTATGTTGAAAAAGGTATTTTGGACAGGTACTGAACATTGGGGGTCACTACTAGATGATCGAGCGGCCATGAGTGGAAAATTGGTACTTAGTACTTTTACAAGAGAAGCAATCAATAAGTTTTTAAAGAAATAATTTTTCAGGATTCGAATTTATCCAAATACTTTGCGGAGTAAATCACTCACTCTTGCTCCAGGATTCTGACGAATATTGGTTTCTTCCTGTGCTACCGTTTGAAATAACCCATTCAATGCTCGCTCAGTCACATATCCTGTCAAATCGGTATTTACTTTATTGCGAGTAATTGGCAATTTGTTGTAAATGGTAAATATATCAGCCCAATAACGTGTAGCCCCTACTTTACCCAACGAGTTTTCTATGACAGGTCTAAACGCTTGTGATAAAGCAGCCGTTGTATTTCTTTTCAAAAATTCTGTAGCGGCATTGTTACCACCTCTCAATATTGAAAGGCCATCATTGATATTCATGCTTGTAATAGCATTTATAAATATCGGTACAGCCTTGCCAGCAGCATCTTCTGCTGCACGATTTAGGCTCATGATTAAATTATCGCATTGCTTATTAAAGCCAAATGATCTCAATGTAGATTCGATATTCTTAGCCTCGGGAGGCATCAATATTTTTATCAATTGATTACCAAAAAAACCATTGGTCTTATTCAATTTCCCAGCTGCATTTTGAGTGCCTACTCTGAGTGCTTCTTTGAGCCCATTCACAATTTCTCCATTGCTCAACTTACCACCTAATCCATTCCCACCATTGTTTGATGTACTACCTCCATTAATAATTTGCTGACCTTTTTTGAGTAAATCATTCAAGGATTGTGCTTGCGTAAGAGAGGTAGAAAAAATGATACAGAAAAGGACTAGTAGGTTTTTCATGATTATTTGTTTTACCAAAAATAGAGTATTCTAATTCAAATTTTGGTTAACAATTCCCAAATAAATACTTACTATGCCAAATTAAAAATACTGTTTAATAGATAAAGTATATTTATTATAATATTGAATAAGATATAGTTCCATCTTTTTCATCTTTCAGTTGAACGCCTACTTCTTGCAATCTATTTCTGATAGCATCACTTGTTGCAAAATCTTTTTTCAATTTGGCATCTTTGCGAAGTTCTATGACTACATTCATCACTTCATCCAATTTCGAATGGCTATTATCCTCTAATGGCTTTAATCCAAAGATATCCAATAAGTAATCTTTCATTGTTTTTTCAATCAACGCAATACTTGATTGACTCACATCTACTAGTGAAATCTGTCCGCCTTTGATGGAGTTAACAATTGTTGATAGTTCAAACAAATTAGCAATAGCTTTGGCTGTATTGAAATCGTCATCCATACTTTCTTTACACCCTTCACACAATTTTTGTATTTGAATATCCAAGGAAGATGATTCTATCGATGAACTTGCATTACTTAATTTCGAAACTATAGCCAATGAATCCATTAATCGCTTGAGTCCTTTTTCGGCATCTTGCAGGCCTTTGATATTGATATCTAATTCAGACGAATAATGTGTCTGTAAAAATAAAAATCGCACCACCGATGGAGCATAGCCTTTATCAAGCAAAGGATGATTGCCATTCACAAATTCCATCGGTAGGATTGAATTGCCAAATGATTTACTCATTTTTTGGCCATTGAAATTGAGCATATTGGTATGTAACCAATATTTAGCACCACCATGCCCACAGCTACCTATATTTTGTGCTATTTCACATTCATGATGTGGAAATTTCAAATCCATACCACCACCATGTATGTCGAAATCCTTGCCCAAGTATTTTGTACTCATTGCAGAGCATTCCAAATGCCAACCGGGGAAACCCATACCCCATGGCGAACGCCATTGCATAATATGAGCAGGAGTAGCGGCTTTCCAAAGTGCAAAATCAATTGAATTTCTTTTTTCATCCTGCCCATCTAAATCTCGATAGCCTGCTATTAAATCATCTATATTTCTTCCCGATAGTATGCCATAATTATGCTGCTCATTGTATTTTTTTACATCAAAATATACAGAGCCATTCACTTCATACGCAAATCCATTTTGAATCAACACTTCAATCATTTCAATTTGTTCCAAAATGTGTCCAGTGGCTGTTGGTTCAATGGTAGGTGGCATTGCATTATACAATTCCATTACTTGATGAAACCCAACGGTATACTTTTGTACTATTTCCATTGGTTCAAGGCTTTCTAATTTGGCTTGAGACTCCATGCGATTCACTCCTTCTCCTTGCTCATTGGTAAGATGCCCTGCATCGGTAATATTACGTACATAACGTACTTTATATCCACAATAGGAAAGGTATCTGTATATCATGTCAAAGGAAGTAAACGTGCGTACATTTCCTATATGCGCATTACTATATACAGTTGGTCCACACACATACAAACCCACAAAGGGTGGATTAAGCGGTTCGAATTTTTCTTTTTGTCTTGTGAGCGAATTGTATAAATGTAAAGATGACATGGGGCAAAGATATTGAAGTATTGATTGGATACAAAATTGTATTATATCGACATAATTTTATACATACTTGTAATTTTCGTTCTTCTTAGTCTATCATTTAATTTGCGAATTCGATATATAATAGTATCTGTTATCAGACAATGTAAAGAACTCAACTAGCCCAAGTCTCACCCCAAAACTAGCTCGAGAAGGCGTTTACAATAAATGGGCTGTTTCATATTTCAGACAACCCATTTATTAAATAGTTTTAAGAATTTGTTTCAGTTTTCTTTTTATCTGTCATAGCAAAATAAGCAAAAACTGCTCCAAGTAACAATGACATTATGAAACCAGTATTATAATATTTATAATGTTCTAATTTTAACAATGCAGACATTAATCCTACAGCATAAGCTGTTACAAGAAAAATATTTTTGTTCTTTCTCATGATTAATAATTTTAATTTTAAATTGGATTTCTATTGCTTGTTCAATCTAAATGATTTTGATATAGATCCTTGCGTGACTTGAATTATATAAAAACCAGTTGACAAATTACTAATTTCTATTCCAGCTTGTTTATAACTCCCTTTTTGAACTACTTTACCATCTTGTGAGAATACTGCATACTTAATCTCTTTAGGCGATTGTATACCATCTAATTTAATGATAGTGCTAGCCGGATTTGGATACAACATTAAACTTAAGTTTGCTGTCGATAAATCTTTTATTTCCGTTGGCAAATAATTTGTTTGTTGGTTGCCATCTTTATCTAGCTTAATATAATAAGTATCATTCTCATTGTGATTCATACTGCTATCGTACCTAGTTGCAAAAACCAAACATCCTGAATCAGGTGTTGCTATTATTTCTTGCGTATAATAAGCGGCATCATTGCCTACTATCTTCTTCCAAAGTAAATTGCCATTGGTATCAATTTTATTTATTTCAAGTTGGTTTGTACAATAAAATTGATTATCTAAATCAAATGGGTCACAATCTTTGTATGTATTACAATTAAAAAAATATTGATTATTTAGCATATCATCGGTTAATGCTCCCCAATTAATAGCAGGATTGCCTACAAATTCTTTATAAATAATTTTACACGAATCATTCACTGGATTGCAAGAGAGAATGCAACTGTATTTAGCATTGAAATTAAGACTGGTATCTACAAGTGCGTTTAAAATAATATTTCCATTAAACTTCACTTCCGCATATCCTACATGTAATAAAGAAGTAGAATTTGGAACTAATAATTTCCTAGATTTAATATATGTCAAATTTCTATCAAAATATCTAAGCGTATCTGCATCTTTAATACATGCAACAGTACTATCATTTATATCATACCATTGTCTTGCTAGTTCAATATTAGTTCCATTTGAATAAGTCTGTAAAATGCTACCTGAATAAATATTAATTTCTTGATATTCGGATTGCAGATTTGCTAAATTAGTCAATTTTGAAAAAACTATAGTTGAGTCAGTTAAAAAGTGCCACGTATTGTCCCCTGAATAAATAAATTCATTGCCAATAATTGGTATTGTAGAAATTAAATCTAAATTTTTATTAAATTTTAATAAAACCAACGCATAGGTATTATTATAATTAAAAAACGGAAGAGTAGGCTGATAGGCAATTAATGCAAAAACATAAATTGTATCTTTGTGCATCTTTATAAAATGACTTATGTAAGAAATATTATTAGTATTTAAATTAACAGGTTTAGTTTCTTTAGTAAAATTATTCAATGTATATTTTACTATTGAATGCTTTGTATTTATAGCATTTTTAAAAGTATCTAATAAAGTCTCTGTGTGTAAATAATATAACTGAGTATCAATAATGGAGGTTGTTATCAAATCTAATTTTGTTTTATTATTTTCTAAGGGCTGTAGTGTTTGAGCATTTATATTCAAACAAAGTATAACAAACGTAATTAATAATAGTTGTTTCATTTATTGTTTATTAAATAATAGTAATAGGACATTTTGTCCTATTACTATTTTATGAAAGATTAATATGATGCCAAAAACTGAGCTAATGTAATATTGTAGTAAGTATGATATCTAAATGTTGGATTTACGCCATATGATCCACAGTTAATATTTACATTTACAGGTACTACACATCCAGCAGTAGGGTTATTTGGATTATTTTGTTGACAGAACCCATTAGCAAAGTGGTTAGCAATGGCTAAGCCATTGTTATGCCAAGTAGTCCACTCATTGGCAAATATCCCATAGGCTACAGACGAAGACCATGCTTTGCCATCATAAAAAGAATCCGGATGTGTGGCACCACCAGTTACTCCAGGATTTTGAGATATTACACCAGTTGCAAATACATTGCCATACTGTAAATCAAAATTAATACCATTGGTTAATGTAGTAGCTGCATCACACCATGTTTGATCTTGATTTGGGTAAATATACGTAGGACTATTATCTGGTTCACCAAAATACACATCAAATCGAACTGTAGCAATATCATTGTCTTGACTAGTAATATAGCCATTGATTAAATAACCTGTTTGATTACTTCCATCTTCGTATGCACCAATTTCAGCCATTAAATCTTCAAAAGATTGCACCATTGATGCACCACTTAAGGTTGTTGGATTAATCTTATCTATACTTTTGTCGAAGGATTGCGTAAGCGAATAATGTGTTTTAAAATTCGTATTTCTTAAATAATTAGCCCCAGCTTCTAGTAGATAAGCTCCCTCAAAAATTGGAGCGTCTGGAAAAACCTCAGTCGTTTTATTGGTACTGAATTTAGTATGTCTTATAAAATTTAAGGTTATTTCTTTTGCTTTTGTTGCATTTCCAGGGTTATATAATAATTCAGTTTTTTGACTTCCCGATGTATTTAAATTACTTGCTAGAGGTGCTTTATCCTTTTTGCAAGAATTAAGTAAAATAATGCTTAAGACTACGATTGATAATATTGACTTTTTCATATTATTATTTTTTGTAAATTATTTAGTAAATTTTTAATTTTCTGCAAGGTTTCTTCTTTCGGAGGTAGCAAAAAAAACGGGTGTGAACCTTGCTGTTATATCTCTGAGGTTCTGGTAAATCCTGCTTCATAAACCGTTTAGTACACACCCTTTCGGGTGCGTTATATGAAGTGTATGTAGCAGAGGTTGTTTAAAATTTACCAGATTTCAAAGATAAACCTCTTTGTAGAAACGCTATTTTTTTATATGCTTTTTGTTTTATATATTCATAGTAGTATTATTTATATATGTGTCAAAAACCGTAAAATTTTAAGTTCTGAGGGTAAAAGTTTAGGCATGGAGGGTAAAATTTTAGGTTCCGAGGCTAAACTTTTAGGGTATTGGGGGTAAAATTTTAGGTTCTTAGCCTAAAATTTTACGTTACGAGGCTAAATTTTTAGGTTAAATACCTAAAATTTTGGCGTTTTTAAAGGGTTCTAAGGATTGGGCGGTGTATCAGTAGGTGGTGTAGTATTACCTGTATTTGGGAAAAATTGTTTCAATTCTGTATGTTTTGAGGTAAATCCTTGCCCTCCCATGGTTTCGTCCTTGTATTTGGTATAGCTATAGTCGGTCAATGCATTTTGATAGTTATCATAATCATGCAGGATTTTGGTTTCATTCATAATTTCTACCAATCCAGCCAATGCCTCACTTCTGCTTTGCAAAAATTGTCGGTCAAAATGGTCGCTCTCAAATTCAGTCCAATCTACATCGGGGCTACTCAAATCGGGTTGCGCTCCTCGGTAATCGAGTACCTTGTTTACAAGCAATTTATTCTTTTCATTAATACTGCCATATTTTACATTTTCTTAGGCAGTAAGGTTTTTACTTTTGGGTAATAGAATGTCTCTTAATTGCTTTATGAGGTCATCTACTTGTGTTACTTCAGCAGGTGTGAAGTGCGATTGGATTAAATCATTTAGTGGCATATTTATATGTTTTTGTAATAACGAAGTTAATGTTAAATTTATTTTAAACAAAAAAAAATCGATTATTAATTGCAAAGAAAATAGCCATGATAATTCAATTAGAAACTGAGAAGTGTATTGCGGCAACGATAGAAGTGGAAATCCTTTTTGCCTGCTCTGAGGCAAAAAGATTGGAACGAATAGCGTGTATGCCGCCCAAATTGCAATCTTAAAAAAATACAAAAGTTCAATTTATAAATTCACCTTCCTCATTTTATCTTATTCATTACCTTTGCCTCGTGCAAGAAAAATCATCCATTCAGGTAAAGTTAGCAAAGTTTATTTCAGTCTTATTTCATCCTGTGTTTATACCTGCTATGGTATTTGCATTTTTGGTTTATTATAGTCCCAATGTATTTTTTGGATTTCCCGAGTCGATCAAAACATGGTGGCTCATCACCATTAGTTATATCACCATTACGTTTCCACTCATCACTGTTTTTCTTTTGTGGCGATTAAAATTTATCGATAGTATGCACATGCATGGTCTCAAAGAACGCTATGCACCACTGATGGCATCCATGCTGTTTTACTTTTGGGTTTTTTGGTTGTTTCACAAGCAATTTCAAGCACCTCATCTAGTGCAAACCTTACTGCTTGGTACATTTCTTACGACTGTGTTTGTATTCATGTGTACTATTTTTTTCAAAATAAGTATGCATACTGCCGCCTGGGGAAGTGTAGTATCGTTTGCATTATTGTGTAGTTTTCTCTATGTAGATCATTCTATTATATTATTAGTCGTCGCTATTCTACTAGCCGGCGTAGTGGGTTCTGCGCGATTATTGTTGAAGGAACATATCCCATCTCAACTATACATGGGCTATGGTGTAGGATTTGTAGCGATGCCTATTGCATATTTTTTTGTCAACTTAATTTCATAATTTTTATTTATGCCAAAAATTGAAACTTGTTTTTCGCCTTCTCTTTTGCATTTGTATGATATCTCCAATAGCATCGTTGTGATAATAGATGTATTTCGTGCTACATCTACTATTGCAGCTGTGATGCATCATGGTGCAAAGGCTATCATCCCTGTATCTGCTGTAGATGAATGTATACGACTTGGTAGTGAAATTGAGAATTCGTTGACAGCTGGTGAGCGCGATGGAAAAGTAGCGCCTGGTTTGCAACATGGCAATTCACCTTTGGAATATCCTCGTGAATTTATCGAAGGCAAAACCTTGATATTAACTACTACCAACGGTACACGACTTTTGCATATGTGCAACGAAGCCAATGAAATCATTACAGGTTCATTTTTAAATTTAGGTGCTGTTTGCGATTATTTACTTTCACAAAAGAAGGATGTTCTTCTTGCTTGTGCATCGTGGAAAGATCGATACAATCTGGAAGATTCCTTATTTGCTGGCGCAGTCTATGAAGCCATTGGCCATGAGTTCGAAATGAATTGCGATAGCACAAGAGCTGCAACTCATCTTTATAAACAAGCCAAGCATGACTTGTATAGCTTTATACAAGATAGTTCTCACTTTCTTCGTTTATCCAAATTCGGATTACAATACGACATGGAATATTGTTGCAAAATCAACGAACACAATGTTCTTGTAAAACTCGAAGGCAATCAACTATTGGCTATAAACAACTAAAAGACCTAGAAGGTCTTTTAGCACATTGTTTTTTATTCCTAATGAAAATTAATTTTCTAATTTTTCACCAATTTGATTGATTTCATCATGCATACCTTTTGGATCAGGTCCATATTCATTTACACCTTTAGTACCTTCAGTAGCTGCAAGAATAATATTGTAAATTGGGATCAATAAAAACCATCCACTCTTACCTACATCATGCATACGTCTTACGCCTACTGCAATAGAAGGAATCAAGGTAGCTAGGCTAAAAATCATACCTATAAATTGTGTCTTCATGGCACCATCTACGAAACTTGTGATAACAGAGATTATAAGATTCCCTAAAAAGAAATACCAATACTCGCTTCTACGAGCACGACCATTAAATTCTGCATATTTTTTCAATGCAATCATATACCAGTTAATCATAATTGTTTTTGTTGTTTTTTTAGTTTTATAATTTGATTCTATAACAATGATAATAAAAAAATGAATATTTTAAAATAATTTCCCATTTTAGTTTATCACATATTATTTTTCAATAATTCGTATGACTAATACTATTTATATTTAAATTTCTAAAAAATCACAAAACCAATCTTCAATAAGAATTGAATGAGTATTATAATTTTTTAAAAAAAAACTATACTTTCACGCATAATAAAAACTACAAAATGAGTCTATTTATCAAAAAACCATTAAGCCATTTACTTCGTGAAGCTGATGATGCCGAAAAAGGAATGAAAAGAACCCTAGGAGTTGGTGCGCTCATTTCATTGGGTGTTGGTGCAATTATAGGTGCGGGTTTATTTGTTCGTACAGCAGCAGCAGCAGCAGAGCATGCAGGTCCTTCTGTAACATTTGGATTTATAATCGCCGCATTGGGTTGTGCATTTGCAGGGCTTTGTTATGCTGAACTTTCTTCGAGTATTCCTATTTCTGGTAGTGCTTATACATATACATATGCTACCATGGGCGAATTTGTAGCATGGATCATTGGTTGGGACCTAGTATTGGAATATGCTGTAGGTGCTGCTACAGTGGGTATTGCTTGGAGTGAATATTTAAATAATCTTTTAGTGAATGTACTGCATGTAGGTGCTATTCCTTTTGAGTGGTGTCATTCGCCCTTTCAGGTAAGTGATTTGGGCACTCGAGGCTTCATTAATATCCCAGCATTATTTATCATTATCGTTTTAAGTTTTTTATTAATCAAAGGAACTCAAGAAAGTGCTTTGGTCAATAATATTATCGTAGTTACCAAGGTTGCTATTGTAATCTTAGTCATCGTACTTGGTTGGGGCTTCATCAGCGATGCGAATCATACACCTTATATACCCGAAGTTACAACTTATACCAACGAATCAGGTATTACCCATAAATTTGGAGGAATGTGGGGCATTGTAGGTGCCGCTGGTGTTGTATTCTTTGCATTTATTGGGTTTGATGCTGTTAGTACTGCTGCACAAGAAGCTAAAAACCCTAAACGTGATATGCCCATTGGTATATTAGGATCATTGGTATTATGCACTGTATTGTACATTTTGTTTGCACATGTTTTAACTGGTATTGCACCAGTTGAATTCTTCAGAACCAATGGTAAAGAAGCATCTGTAGCGGCAGCAATTAATACCTATATGACAGGCTATGGCTGGTTGGCTAAGTTTATTACGGTGGCTATATTAGCTGGTTTTTCATCGGTAATACTTGTTATGCTTTTAGGTCAAAGTCGTGTATTCTACAGTATGAGTCGCGATGGATTGTTGCCTACTAAATACAGCACCTTACATCCAAAATATAAAACACCTTATAAGTCTAATTTATTTGTAATGTTAATCGTGGGCTTTTTTGCTGCATTTATACCTGGTGATGTGGTAGGCGATATGAGTAGTATCGGCACCTTGTTTGCATTTATTCTTGTATGTGCAGGTGTAATCATACTTCGTAAAACCGAACCCAATTTGAAACGTCAATTTAAAACACCTCTCGTACCATTGGTACCTATATTAGGCATTATTTTTTGTACTGTGATGATTTTAGGATTAGGTTGGGCCAACTGGTTACGTTTGATAGGGTGGTTAATAGTAGGTGTAATTATCTATTTTGGCTATAGCAAAAAACATAGTAAACTTAGACAAATCGAAGAAACAGATTTAAAATTATAAATCATCCCCTTCGAGCATTTTTTTAGTTTCTTTGCATTGGTTTAAAATCCAATGCAAACAATTCATTCAATACTCAAACAATATTGGCATTATGATGCATTCCGGCCAATGCAGGAAAACATCATCAATCATTTATTGGCTGGTAAGGACACCCTAGGTATTTTACCTACGGGAGGCGGTAAATCAATTTGCTATCAAGTACCTGCCATGGCTATGAAAGGAACTTGTATTGTCATTTCACCATTGATTGCATTGATGAAAGATCAGGCATTGGGTTTGTCTAAACGTGGTATTCCAACTTTGGTCGTATTTAGCGGCATGAGCAAAAAAGAAGTTGAAATTAACTACCAAAAAGTATCAACTGGCCAATACAAATTTTTATTTGTTTCGCCCGAACGATTAAGGTCTTCATTGTTTCTTGATTACTTGAGTGATTGGGATATAAATCTTATAGCTGTAGATGAAGCCCATTGTATTTCACAATGGGGGTACGACTTTCGACCACCATACCTACAAATAGCTGAATTCAGAGAGTATTTACCTAACATTCCTATTCTTGCTTTAACTGCAAGTGCAACCCCATTCGTACAAAAAGACATCATCGAAAAACTTCATTTCAAGCATTACCAAACATACTTTACTTCCTTCGCACGTGAAAACATTTCGTTGAGTGCTTTTAAGGTTGAGAATAAAATAATAAAAGCGATAGAAATTTTACAAAAGATACAAGGTACAGGTATTGTATATTGTCGTAATCGAAAACGAACAAAAGAAATTGCTGAAACATTAGCAGCTCAAGGATTCTCAGCCGATTATTATCATGCTGGTTTAGACCAAGAAATACGTAATAAAAAACAAGATGATTGGATACAAAATCGTACCAACATCATTGTATGTACCAATGCATTTGGAATGGGTATCGACAAGCCTGATGTGCGCATCGTAATACATTATGACCTACCCGATACACCCGAAGCCTATTATCAAGAAGCAGGCCGAGCAGGGCGCGATGGGCTCAAATCATATGCTGTACTTTTATATCAACCAAAAGATTTAGTGGATTTGCAAAATGGAATAGCACTAAGATATCCATCGAATGTGATAATTCGAAAAACGTACAATGCAGTTTGTCAATATTTACAAGTTGGTATAGGAAGTGGTACCGATGAAATATTTGACTTTGAAATCACAGATTTTTGTAAAAAATTTGAACTCAATCTGATCGAAACGATGAGTAGTATCAAACTCCTCGAAATGTTAGACTATTGGCAACTGAGTGAAAGCATCTTTTTACCTTCAAGAGTGAGTGTGATTGCCAATAAATCATTGATCATTGAATTAGAAAAAAATCATCCTAAACTAGATGAAGTCTTAAAACACTTATTGAGAATGTATGGAGGCATTCTAAATCACTTTGTCCCTATCAGTGAATTTCAGATTGCACAAAAAGCACAAGTAGCAAAAGATTACATTGAAATGATACTGGACCAATTGGAAAGCCATCATATTATTGAGTACAAGAAAGCGAAAGACAAACCACAATTATTTTTTCAACACGACCGCGTTTCGGATAATGAGTTATATATAGATCGAAATATGATAGACATCTTGAAAAACAGGTATGAAGATCGAGTTCAATTTATGATTTCTTATACTGAAACATTCACTGAATGTAGAGCAAAAAAACTAATAGGTTACTTTGGTGAAAATCTATCTTCCGATTGTGGTCAATGTGATAATTGTCTTCAATTGAAAAAAAATCGTAAGCCAACCGATTATGAAACTATTAAAAATACTATTTTGCATGAAATCACGTTAAATGGTTCTCTCAACATAGGATTATTTTGCAAAAAATATCCTACTTCAAGACAAGATGAATTATTGAAATTAATTAGGTTTATGGTAGATGAGCATATCCTCGAACTGAATATGAATGGTGATTTAATAGATAAAAAATGAGTAAAATAAAATTTGCAGTCGTAGGCATAGGAAACATTGGAAATCGTCATGTGCAACATATTCTTTCACATCCCGAAGCCGATTTAGTAGGACTGTGCGATATAAATTTAGATAAAATAGAACCACATTTAAAAGAATCAACACCTTGTTTCAATGATTTAAATCAAATGCTTTCCACAGTAAATGCTGATGTGATAAATGTGTGCACCCCTAACTATTTACATCAATTACATACTATCACATCATTAAATGCTGGTACACATGTAGTGTGCGAAAAGCCGATGGCTATGAGTAGTATTGAATGTGACAACATGATACATGCTGCTAACGAATCAAGTAAAACCATATTTGTAGTAAAACAAAATCGTTACAATGAACCTGTACAGCAAGTAAAAAAACTGATGGCGGAACATATATTAGGCGATATCTATTTTATCAATATCAATTGTTTTTGGAACAGAAATGAATACTATTATAATGAAAGTTCATGGCGAGGTAAGAAACAACTTGATGGTGGATGTCTTTTTACTCAATTCAGTCATTTTATTGATATTCTTTATTATCTCTTTGGAGAAATCTCTACAGTCCAAGGTCAAGTATTTAACTATAATCACGCGTATACAGAAGTCGAAGACACAGGTAGTTTTGTAATGAAAACATTCTCTGGAGCGCTGGTCAATTTTAATTTTTCCACCTGCAGTTTTGAAAAAAACATGGAAGGAGCTATTACAATTTTAGCTCAATATGGAACAGTTAAAATTGGTGGTCAATACCTTAATACAATTGAGTATCAACATATCAAAAACAAACAATTACCAGCAATCAACATCACAGCAAAATCGAATGATTATGGAAAATATCAAGGTAGCATGAGCAACCATGATCGTGTAATCGATAATGTAGTAAAAACACTACAAGGCAAAGAAAAAGTGATGACCAATGCCCTTGATGGTAAAAAAGTAGTAGAAATAATTGAACGGATGTATGCATTTGTATGAGAGTAAAATCTAGTATTTACAAGGCTTATCAATTATAAAATATTTTATATATAATTTATTTTATATTTAATTGCTTGAATACTAATTATTTTGGCATACTCATTGTTTATATATGTATATAAAGTCCATAATATGAACAAAATAACTACTACTCTTTATTTTTTATTGATCAGTATTCTAGGCCTTGCCCAAGTGCAATCACGAACTTGCTCTTCAATGGATCATTTGCATTCATTGGAACTTTCACATCCTGAAATTATTGCAAAAAGAAATTTAATTGAATCGCAAACACAGTCGTATATCAATAACCCTATTAAACCAAAGCAACGTGCTGTAATAACAATCCCTGTTGTAGTTCATGTAGTGTATAATACTGCTGCACAAAATATTTCTGATGCACAAATTCAGTCACAAATCAATGTATTAAATTCAGATTTCAGAAAATTAAATGCTGATATTATAAATGCACCAGCAGCTTTTCAAGCTGTTGCTGCTGATTGCGAAATTCAATTTGTATTGGCCAAAAGAAATCCAATGGGTGATTCAACAAATGGTATCACAAGAACACAAACAATTGTAACATCATTTTCATACAATGATAATGTAAAGCATGCAGCTACAGGAGGAAAAGATGCATGGCCATCAACAGATTATTTAAATATATGGGTTACAAGATTAAGTAGTGGTTTATTGGGTTATGCTCAATTTCCAGGTGGTCCAACTGCAACTGATGGTGTCGTAATTTCATTTAGAGCATTTGGCACGATGGGTTCAGTATTAGCACCATTTAACAAAGGTCGTACAACTACTCATGAAGTAGGCCATTGGATGAATTTGTATCATATTTGGGGAGACGACGGTGGATCTTGCAACGGTTCAGACCTTGTAAATGATACACCTAATCAAGGAGGAGAAAACTATGGTGTTCCAGTATTTCCAAAAATATCATGTGCTAATACTCCAAATGGAGATATGTTTATGAATTACATGGACTATACAGATGATATCGGTATGAATATGTTCACTGCAGGTCAAAAAGTTAGAATGGAACCTTTGTTCTTGTCAGGTGGTGCACGTTTTTCTATACTTAGTTCATTAGGAGGTACCTACCCTACACCTACTATTTCTTGTGGGACACCATCTAATATAAATTCTAACGGTATTACATCTACGGCAGCCACTATCAATTGGGATGCTGTAGCCACAGGTTCTAGTTATACTGTACAAATAAGACCATCTGGAAGTAATACATGGACCACCTATACATCTTCACTTACATATTACACTATATCTGGACTTTCTTCAAATACTGCATATGAATATCAAATACAAGCTACCTGTACAAGTGGAACAGGACAGTTTTCACCATTAAGTTCATTTACTACTGCTGTTGCGGCGCCACAGACTTGCGGTAACCCTACTTCTCTTTTAATTTCAGGGATTTCTCATACGAATGTTACGCTCGATTGGCAAGCAGTACAAGATGCTACTACTTACACAATTCAAATCAGAGAATTAGGAATACCAACATGGACCACCTTAACTTCTTCTACCAATAATATAGCTATTCAAAATTTGATACCAATTACTGCTTATGAGTATCAAGTTTCAGCAACTTGTCCTTATGGAACGAGTGAATTCAGTGCCTCAAAATATTTCAATACCTTATCTGCACCTCCGCCTTCGTGTAGCAACAATTACGAGCCTAATAATTCACTAGCAACTGCTGTTGCCATAGAGAAAAATACACTGGTTGCTTCTATGCTAGATTCAGAAACTGACAATGATTATTTTGCATTTACTACCACAGCAGCACAACCAAAATTTAAAGTATCACTTACGAATATGCCTGCAGATTATGATATGAAAATATACAATAGCAATGGCGTTCAGGTATTCTCTTCTCAAAATGGCCGATTACAAGGCGAAGTGGTTGTTTCTAACAATAGTAATGTACCTGCTACTTATACAATTAGAGTGTTAGGTTACAATGGAAAATTTGATCCTAACAATTGCTATCGTTTATTTGTAGAAACCAGCAATAGTGATTTCAAAGTTGAAACATCCTCAAGTATAGACGATGCATCCAAACCACAAATTGTCTATTATCCAAATCCTGCATATAGTCAATTAACAACTGAAATATATTCGCAAGGAAATAAAGATGTACAATGTACAATTTACAACTCTATGGGTCGACCAGTTTTTTCAAAATTGATTACAACAACGAATGGTTTAAATACACTCAATCTAAATGTAGATGGATACGCTAACGGTATTTATATGATGGAATTGATTGATAGTGAAGAAAGAAAAGTTGAGAAGTTTACAGTTCAACATTAGTAATACCGATTATGCTTTCTATATAGTCCAATCCTCGTTACACTCTATTATACCATTTTCAAGCTATATCTGTATTACCATTGTAAAATTATAAATTAGTTTGGACTAATTTATAACTACAATTGGTATAAAATCCCCAACTTTTCATTTATTTGTTTTCTTTTTCTACAAGCTGAGATTGTTTTTCTTTCTCAGCTTTTTCTTTTAATCGTTGTTCTCTTTTTTCTCGTTGCCAATCATCGTATCTTAAAAATTGTTCCTTAGTAAGCACTTTTTTAAATTCAGCATCACGCGATTTAAAAATGACAGCATATGCTTTTCTCATTTCATCTTTGTCTGCCTTTGCAGCATACAAAGAATCAAACTGTTTAGACACATTTACATTGATCAAAAAGATTTTTTCTTCTTGTTCTTTTTCTAAAGGAATTTGGGCAATTAATTCGTCTGTATATTTTCTAGCTTTTTCCTCAGGTGTTTTCTTTGCAAAAGTTTGCGCATGAGAAGAAAGAGCATATACAAAGAATAAAAGTAGTAGGTGTACTTTTTTCATGGTATAAACTTTAAATATATGAAAAATTTTTATCCTCCAATTAAACCTTTCAACAAATCTAATACACCACCTTGTGGTTGCTGTTGAGTTTGTTGTTGAGAACCACTAGCAGCGCGTCCTACCATACCAGCAATATCATCTAAACCAATACTTCCATCACGGTTAGCATCTAATCCACCACTTGTAAGGCTTTTTAGGATGCCTCCAAAATCAATACCATTTCCTCCTTGAGGAGCTCCTTGTAATCCTGGTAATTGAACTGGACTACCACCTTGCGAAGATCCACCTGTTAATGCACCTATAATGCCATTGATATCAAATCCATTATCTGAAGGATCGTTGGTACGAGAAACTAATTTTCCTAGTATTGTTGGGATAAGTGAAGCTGCAATATTTTGAGCCATAGTACTTTCAATTCCAAATTTAGTCATTAAGCTTTTCACTAAATTATTAGCGATACCGCCTACTATTGGGTTAGAACTTGAATTGTTTGAATTATCATTAAAAATGCTTAATACATCTTGTAATCCACCACTTGCTAGTGCATTTTGTAATCCAGAAAAAACGGATTCTGTTGCTAAGCCAACTGCATGATTATTCATTTCATTTGGAATAGCAGGATTGTTGATGATTTCATTTTGAGATTCATCTTTGACGAGGTTAAATAATTGTTCTAACATGGGTATTTATATTTTTATGTGAATTGTAAAAGTATGTATTTGTACAAATTGTATCATTAATGTTTAGTTATTATTCATCGTGTCTTGCTCCCTCTGCTACCTTGAATATATGCTTGATATAAGGGAACAATGCATTCATCGTTTCCGTAGCTCCTTTGGTAGAACCAGGCAATGTAATGACCAATGTATTTTTTATCATTCCAGCTATACCTCTCGACAACATTGCATAGGGTGTGCGTTGTTGGCCATAATTGCGAGCAGCTTCCATTATACCAGGAATAGTTCTATCCAATAATTCTTCCACCGACTCAGGCGTTACATCTCTAGGTGATAAACCAGTGCCACCAGTATACAATACCAAATCATACTTATCCCTTACACAATCTAACAGTACTTCCTGAATCAATTCTTTTTCATCTGCAATAATTTTATACAGATGGGTTTCTATACCTGACTGTAAAAGTAATTCTGAAATATTTTTGCCTGCTAGGTCTTTCTTTTTTCCTGAAGCAACCGAATCGCTACATACTATAATAGCTGTTTTAATATTCGTTTTCATAGCCTCTTTAAATGATGACTTTCCACCTTTCTTATCCTCCAATCGGATGTTAAAAATTTCAATTCCTTTATCAATCGGTTTGAGCATATCATACATAGTAAGTGCTGTAATAGCTGCACCATGCATTGCTTCTACTTCCACGCCTGTTTTATAAATCGTAGCTACTTCTACGATTATTTTAATAGCCATAGCCTCTAGTTCATATTTAATCGAAGCAAACTCTATTGGCATTGGATGGCAGTCTGGAATAACATCGCTGGTTTTTTTTATTGCTAATAAACCGGCGGCCCTTGCAAATTCAAATACATCGCCCTTCGCAATTTGTTTTGCTTCTATTAATCGAATAGTTTCAACATTACTTACTTTCAAAATTGCAGTTGCAATAGCAGTTCGTTGTGTAGAATTTTTATTTAAAATATCAACCATACGTTTTTTTATTTCTTGTAAAAAAGGCTGCTTCAAAATTGAAGCAGCCTTTTTTTATTTTAGTTTTCAAAATTTATTCTTTGATCAATTTCACCACCCAATTTTTACCATCACGATTAAATCGTGCATGATATACTCCTCGAGAAAATGATTCTAAACTGATTTTCTCAGCGTCATTGGTAGATGTTACTGTTTTTTTCAATACGACACTTCCTACTATGTCTGTCAACACAATTTCATCTCCTTTATCAAGACCCAAAATATGAATGATTCCATTGGTTGGATTAGGATATACTGTAAATCCAGCAGGGATATCCATATTCTCTATATCCATAGGGAATCTTACCAAAATAGAATTAGATTTTACATTTGCTGGGAAGTAACAACCCGACAATGGTACCAAAACAACATACACAGAATCGGCTTGTGATGTAGGTACAAACGTGATTGAATTAGAAGGGCTAAATGTAGTAGTAAAGAATGAATTGTTTCTATACCAATCTAATTGATATGTTGTAATAGACAAAGGCACTGTTGCTACATAACTAGTTGAAGTTCCTCCATATACGACAGTTGGATTAGATGAAAGTGCAACAATCGGTGCAGTACTTGGATTAACCTGAATTAATATTGAACTTATAGAACTACATCCTTGTGCGTCTGAACCAGTTACAGTATATGAATTTGTTGTAGAAGGAACAAAAGGAGTACCATTAGTCACACCACCAGTCCATGTATATGTATTTGCTCCTGTACCATTGAGCGTAATTTGTTCACCTTGACAAATAGTTGCACCAGGATTTACATTGATACCAACAGTTGGCAAAGGATTTACACTTACTATCGCAGTTGAAGTATTCGTGCAACCATTTGCATCAGTACCTGTAACGGTATAGATACCAGATGAATTTGCTAAAAACGGTACATTATTTTGTATCGTTTGCGGACCTGCCCAAGTATAAAAATTAGCACCTTGACCTGCTAATGTTACTGTTACATTATTGCAACCAGTGACTATATTAGGATTCGAACTAACATTTGGCAAAGGATGCACGATAACTGTAATTGGAGTTCGAGTTGTAGACACACATCCACCCACACCGATTAATGAAGTTTCGGCATAGAATGTAGTCGTAGCTGAAACAGTCGTCGAAAAAGGCGCACCACTTGCACTTGTTCCTAATAAAGAACCTGCTGTAGGAGCATTAAACCAATTAATAGAATTATTTGCTGAGAATGCCGTTAACTGAACATTGCCGCCTGGGAAACACAAAGATGAAGGCACTGCCGTTAAACCTGTTGGTGCGTTCGGTAAAGGACTTGCTGTTATTGAAATAGATGAAGTATTGGTACATCCATTACCATCTGTTCCAGTTACCGTATACGTTATAGTTCCTAATGATGGCGTAAATGCAACATTATCGTTTACACCACCTGACCATGTATAAGAAATAGCACCACCTCCATTTAAGGTAACCTGATTTCCGACACATACCGAACTAGCAGGAGTAGCATTTGCACTTACTACCAAGTTAATTACATTCACAGAAACGGTTGCTGTACTTGTACATCCAGCAGCAGAAGTACCTGTTACAGTATAAATACCTGAAATAGTTGCAGGAAAAGGTTGATTATTATTAACTACCTGTGGTCCAGACCATGCATAAGTAGATGCTCCTTGAGCTTGAAGTATCACTGGAGCATTCGGACAAACTGTTGTGGTTAATGGAGTTCCTGTTACAACTGGTATAGGATTCACAGCAACTGTGACTGGTGTTCTAGTTGATGAAACACAACTTGTTGGACTTCCTGTCCAAGTAATCGTTATACTACCATTTCCTACATTCACTCCATTGTTAGAAGTCGTATTCGTTAAAGTACCTGTGAAAGAAGATCCACCTGCACCGCCGCCGCCGCCGCCTTTTTCATTTCCAGAACAGCCGGTAGTTCCTAAAGAACCACCACCGCCACCGCCGCCATTTACATAGCCGCCGCCGCCACCGCCGCCACTTGGTAAGTTTGAGCAACCAATTGCTTGACCTTCGCCGCCATTTGATACAGTTCCTGGTGAGCCTAAGAAATTGCCACAACCTATACCTGGAGCTCCGCCTGCACCTACAGTACCGCCGAAGCCACCACCGCCCGAAGGACTCATCATTCCATTAGAACCAGCAATTCCACCACCAGCACCGCCATTACCTCCATTGAATACCGCAGGGCATCCATCAGAACTAACACCACCTCCTCCGCCGCCGCCTGCAACGATTACACGATTAGCTAAAGCAGTACCTCCAGCTCTTACGTCAGAGGCTCCACCACCACTGCCAGCATCTGTTCCACCTACGCCGCCACCATTGTAACCACCGCTAGCAATTGATCCTTGACCGCCTACATAGACATTGAGTACTTGACCAGGTGTAACTGCAAGAGTACCCATTACATAAGCACCCAAACCTCCTGTACCAGGCGCACTACTAATTGCTGTTGCTCCTTGAGCACCATAACACTCAATCGTAACAGCATTGATTCCAGGAGGAACAGTAAAGGTTTGCATACCACCAGTATAACTAAAGTTAGTACTACCAGATACAGCCACACCACCAATTAATGCTTCAGCATAGTACGTAGTTGTAGTCGTAAGACTCATGGGAAAATTGGCAGCACTTGCTGAATTGCCTAAATATGAACCACCTACTGCAGCAGAATACCAGTTGATAGAATTGCCAGCAGAAGTTGCACTTAATTGAACATTACCTCCTGGATCGCATAATGAGGCAGGAAGTGATGTAACTAATGTGGGAGCATTAGGATTTTGTGAAATACTTAAATTCAAACCATTGTCGGCTCCATTAACTGCAGGATTAGAGCTAATCACTCTAATTCTATAGGCAGTGCCAGTAGCAGTTAAACAAGGAATTGTAGCAGAAATAGTACCAGTATTAGCAGTACTAGCAAGTGTTCCTATGTTTACAGGTGAAGCAAAACTTCCCAAGGCATTAGAAAGTTGTGCGGTGTAAATATTGCCTATCCCAAAAGTACCTGTACTAGTGAAATCAACCAAGTATGTATTACATGGACACAAAGAAGACTGAGTAAGATTACTTGTTGTAATAGATGTAGGTCCAACAGGTACACTCATAGCCATATCATCCACAGCAAAAGAGGGATCTGTTCCGACTCCGTCGTCGTTATTAATCCAACTAAATGCAATTTTTACATTCGGATTATTATTTGCCGATGCAGGCATAGAAATAGTTCGAGAAGTCCATAATCCTTGTCCTGTGCAACCAGTCAATGTTTTTGGCATATTATCTAAAACACTCCATGTGGCTCCATCAAAATACCACAAAGCAGCATCATCATTGGCTCCATCACCATTTTCAATATAATTGAATGTCAATGTGATATTTGTTTTACCTAAACAGTTTATAGTTGGAGATTCTGTTCTTTTATCAGTTTGAGGACATGTAAATAAAGGACAAAAACCACCTGCATCATAAGCAGCACCACCCGTAGGGAATGTAAGGCTTGTAACATGCAACGTGTTATTTAAATTTCCAAAAACACCACAACTAGCTGGTGCTCCTAAATCGGGTGTAATACCTCCACCTTCGTAATCACCCACAATAAAAAAATTCGCATCAGGACCTTCAGGTCCAGTGACAACATTAATATTCCAGGCAGGTGAAGTAAAATCTTCTGTCCAAAATACTTGTGCCTTTGATGAAAAAGAAGTCATCAATAAGGTAATAAGTAGTAAGAATGATATCTTTTTCCAAAAAGAAGAAAGAGTAGAGTTTGGCATAATATTGCTGATTTAATTAAATAAAATTAGCACAATTATACGGAATTAATAAAATATTTTTACATTGTTAAACCAGAAAGTTCAAAAAACCAGATTAGAACTATTTATGCTAAGTGTCGAACAAACTAGAAAACGATTAGAAGAAGAAATACAATTGACAAATTCTATTGTACTAAATTTAGACCAAGCCTATGATTACGCCATTAGTCAGGATATTATTTCCTCGATTGATTTTCCATCGTTTGACCAATCTGCCATGGATGGTTATGCTTTTAGAATAGCTGATTTACAAAATTATACCCACTTAGAAATAATCGGTGAAGAGCAAGCTGGCGATACAATAGAAAAAGCTGCTTTAAAAGAAGGTTGTGCATATCGAATTTTTACAGGTGCTAAAATACCTCTTGGGGCTGATACAGTTGTCATGCAAGAAAAAACACTTCGAACAGATAACCAATTAAGTATTTTGGATGCTGATTTAAAAATTGGATCTAATATTAGACTGCTTGGTTCTCAAACAAATATAGGAGAAACCGTAGTATCAAAAGGAACAAGAATAACACCTGGTACTGCTTCACTTCTAGCTGGCTTGGGATTGAATACTATCTCGGTATATCAAAAACCAAGTATTACTATTCTCACCACTGGAAAAGAACTTGTTCAACCAGGTCAACCAATTCAATCAGGACAGATATTTGAAAGCAATTCATTTGCATTGATACATGCTTTAAATGCAATAGGAATTAAACCTAAAGAAATCCAGTGGGTCGATGACACACTAAAAGCGACCAGTCAATCCATTGAGCAGGCATTGATCGATTCAGATGTTATCATACTGACTGGTGGTGTCTCAGTCGGTGATTATGATTTTGTATTACCTGCATTACAACAAAATGGTGTGACCCAACTCGTTCATAAGGTTCAACAAAAACCTGGAAAGCCATTTTATGTTGGAAAAAAAGAAGCTAAATTTATCTTTGGGTTACCTGGAAATCCCGCTTCGGTTCTCACTTGTTTTTACATGTTCGTTCTTCCTGCACTTAGAAAAATGATGGGCTTTTCACAATCTAATTTACCTACGATTTATATGCCACTCCACGCTAGTTTTAAGAAAAAAAGTGGCCTTACGCATTTTCTCAAAGCCCATGTTCACGAGCATTCTGTTGAACTATTGGATCATCAAGAATCGTATAAAATGAATTCATTTGCTATAGCTAATGCCTTGGTTGAAATAGATTCATCTATTACAGAACTTGCACAAGGTGATTTGGTAAAAACTCATTTACTCTATGTATAATTATTATCAACGAATGAATTGATCTATGGAGTATTCAATTATTCTTTATATTTTAATTTTTGCAGTTGCATTGCTTTATTCTTCTGTTGGGCATGGAGGTGCAAGTGGTTATTTGGCGTTGATGGGGCTATTGGGTATTAGCCAAACTGTATCTAAACCTGTAGCCTTAGTTTTAAATTGTATTGTTTCGTTGATAGCATTCATCCAATTTTACAGACAAGGATATTTCAATTTAAAACTTTTTGGATGGTTAATCGTTGCATCCACACCAATGGCATTCATAGGTGGACTCATACAATTGGATGCTATTTTTTACAAACAAATACTTGGCTTTTTATTACTCATTACTTCTTTAAGATTATTCATTGATTTTAAAAATACTGATGTGAATAATAGCTATTCAATTCCTTGGTTACTCGTTATTGGTGGAAGTATAGGATTTATCTCTGGACTTATTGGGATTGGTGGTGGTATCCTTTTATCACCTTTGTTAATATTGCTTGGCTGGGCCAATATAAAAACAACGGCTGGCATTAGTGCTTTATTTATTTTTGTAAATTCAATAGCAGGATTGGCAGCACAATTTTCAAAAGGAATAACAATATCAAATAGTATGATAGGTATGATACTTATAGCATCTCTTGGTGGATTTATTGGTTCTTATTTAGGTGCAAGATATGCTAACAATCGACTCATTAAATCAATGCTTTCTGTTGCACTGATGATTGCAGCTTTTAAACTCATTTTACTTTGAAACAACTTCTTTCAATATATATTTTAGCTGGTGGCAGAAGCTCTAGAATGGGCACTGATAAAGGCTTAATTCAACTTGGAAATAAAAAGGTTATTGAATACATCTTAGAAACTTGCCTAAATATTTCGACTGATATTTTCATTGTTACATCTAATACAAACTATCAACAATTTAAATTTCCACTCATTCAGGATCAAATCATAGATGCAGGACCAGCCGGTGGTATAGATACTATTTTGCAACACACTTCAGCAGAATACAATTTAGTCATTAGTTGCGATATGCCTTTTGTGGATGTTTATTCAATGCAATACCTTATTGACCATTCAACAAACAAATTAATTACGATACCCATACTGAACCAATACCCTGAAGCCATGTTTGGTATTTATCAAAAAGAATGTAAAGACAAATGGCGTGAACTGCTGAATCAACAGTATTATAAAATGAGTGAACTAATTGCACATTTTAATCCTAATTTTGTGGATGGTAATCAAATGCAAGATAAAAATCCCATACTTTTTGCCAATCTCAATACACCCGAGGATTTACTTAATGTAGAACAATGGCTGAAAAAATAACAATACAATTATTTGGATCCTTGGTTGATCTTGCAAAATCACCTACCCTTGAGCTTGATGAAGTGAGCGATACAAATACATTGAAAGAACAACTTATTTTAATATTTCCAATGCTCGCTTCCAAAGAATTTGCTATTGCAATTGATCAAAAAATAATTCATTCGAATACTGTAATAAATACTCAAACAGAAATAGCTTTGTTACCACCTTTTTCTGGAGGATAAATTATGACAAACCAAGAAATTCATACACGTTTTGACAGGCAAATTATTTTGCCTGAATTTGGATTTGAAGCTCAACAAAAATTGTTGAATGCAAAAGTTCTCCTAGTAGGATTGGGCGGATTGGGTTGTCCGGCTATGCAATATCTAATAGGTGCTGGTGTAAGTAAAATAGGTATTGTAGATGGTGATTGCATTTCGATATCAAATCTTCATAGGCAACTATTATTTTCTGCAAGTGATATTGGAAAAATGAAAGTAGATGTAGCATTTGAAAAGTTGAAAGCTATACACCCTCACACACAAATAGATGTATATCCATTTTTTATAGAAAAATCAACAGCCATTGAATTAATACAACAATACGATATTGTACTCGATTGTACTGATCGATTTAGTGCTCGTTATTTAATCAATGATGTTTGCGTACTGCTTAATAAACCATTTGTATACGGTGCACTTTATCAATATCAAGGTCAAGTAGCTGTATTTAATCATGGTGAATTACGCACTACATTAAGAGATTTATTTCCTTCACAACCTAAACAAGCTGATTATTCATCTTGCAACGAGGCTGGAACCCTAGGAATGGTAGCTGGTACAATAGGTACATTACAAGCATTGGAATGTGTAAAATTAATCACTCAACAAAAAGGCTTGTTGTACAATACACTCTTGACATACGATATGATGTATCATCAACTATCTAAACTTCATATTTCACCACGAAGTGAAAAAATGACGTTCCTACAAGCAGATATTATAGGCAGTAACTATGATGATGAATGTGAAGTAAAAACACAAAAAGAGGACCTGGACCCATTAGAATTTTTAACTAAAATAAATCAAGGAAATGCTCTTTTGATTGATGTCCGAAATCCTGACGAACTTCCTATATGGAATGAATATCTACATTTACGAATTCCCCTTTCAGCATTAACGTCATCCATCCATTTGATTGATAAAACAAAAAATGTATTGCTGTTTTGCCATGCAGGTATTCGAAGTAAAGAAGCCCTTGAATGTTTGAAAGATGAATATGGCTATGAACATGTATATCATCTCAAAGGTGGACTTATTAAATGGATGGCCGAAAAACAACTAATATGAGTGAGAAAAAAATAAAAAATGTATTTATTCAAGGTGCTATTTCACCTCAATTTATAGCTGAAAGTATCGCACATCATAGTGCAAAAAAGAATATTGGTGCTCATAGTATTTTTTTAGGTCAAATTCGAAATGATATTATAGATTCTAAAGAGGTGCAAGCCATTGAATATTCGGCCTATGACGACATGGCCAATACCGTATTTCATACAATTCGAGAAGATGCTTTTGGAAAATATGAATTGACCTGTATGCATATATATCATAGTCTTGGACTAGTAAAAGCTGGAGAAATTTCCTTGTTTGTGTTTACATCATCTGTGCATCGCAAAGATGCCATAGATGCCTGCGAAGAAATCGTGGAACGAATCAAAAAGGAAGCCCCCGTTTGGGGGAAAGAAATTTTCGAGGATGAGAGTTATGTTTGGAAAGAAAATCGATAACCCGAATTTTTAAAAGTGTCATTTTCATAAATAATTTTCTTTTCCACTTTTGTCTTGACATAAGTTGAGCAATCCCGAAAACTTTCGGGACGAAAAATAACTAAAAATGACAGCTTTTGTCGGAAATAAAAAAGCTATGCATCTTAAATCTTTTTATCAACTTTAGTTTGGTAGATTTAGCACTTGAATATTATTTAGCCGATAGTGATTGTTTTTATTTCAATCGCCAAAAACCAATCATTTTCTTAACGCTATTTTTCTTAGGCCTCCAAAAGACAAGCATTCCTTTTCAAAAGACTATTTTATATTTACATATTGAATATAATCAGCCTACTTAAATCAAATGTTCTTTTTTAATCTTTGGTTTATTTAAGTATCCAATTGAATTATTAAACATAAATTCACAATACTTCTTTTACATTTGCGCTACGATATGAATCCAACTAAACCCCTTTTTATAGCCTTTGAAGGTATTGATGGCAGTGGCAAAAGCACTCATTCTCGTTTACTTGCCGAACGATTGAATCATCTTAATCAAAAAACCTATTCCACTTGCGAGCCGACAAATAGTGAAATAGGGCAACTCATTCGTAGAATATTGAAAGGCGAACGAAAGGCTGATCACAAAACCTTGGCAGGATTATTTGTAGCCGACCGATTGGATCATATCCTTGATGAAAATAGTGGCTTACTCAAACAATTGAACGATGGCTATCATGTCATCAGCGACCGATATTATTTTTCGTCATATGCTTATCATTCCACCCACATGGATATGGACTGGGTTATAGCAGCCAATAGTATGAGCGCCGATTTACTGCGACCTACCGCAACCATTTTTGTAGATGTAGCACCTGAGATATGTATTGAACGTATCCAAAAATCGAGAG
>JBIIJQ010000139.1:0-2891 GCA_044233655.1 Chitinophagaceae bacterium
GTTTTAGTTTAGAATTATGACGTAAATATGACAATAATAGTTGGTTGGTTAATTTTTTGATTTGGTTTTTTTAGACGGCTTGGCAGGTTTGGTAGCTTTTTTAAATCCTGCATCGAGTTCTTTCTTCAGGCTTGTTACATTATCGTAACGTTGGTCATTGTGTTTTTTGCTAAGTTTTTCTTCTTTATCAATTAGTTTTTTAATAAGATCTTTTCGTTTATCTTCTCTACCTGAAAGTGAACTAAAGAACTTGTTTTCTCTCTCGTATACATTCAGCAATTTACTAATCATTTCTTTCTGCGATTTAAGAAAGTTGATATAACTAATTGAATGGTTTACATAGCCTCTGATAGCATTTTGATATTTTTCAACATTATCGTTGTGTTGGCTAGCAAGTGTCCCATCTGTATTATTAAGTTTTTTTATTGATTCTATGTTTTTGACATTATTCTTCGAGGCATCTATAGTATTTGAGTATAGCTTTTTAGTTGCTTCATAATGAACTACGATAGAGTCATATTGATCAAAATAGGCCTGTTGCAATGAATCTACCTTGGTGGCCTTGTAATAATTTAAATCAGATCGTATCATACGAATACTATCAGAATAACTATCTTGTTTTCGGCTTCGTGCGCTCGCTTCGCGCATTAATGCAGAATCGGATAGGTTTATATAATTTACCAATTCGTCCAAACAGCCCTCCATAGATGCCTTCATTTCGGCAATTCTTGTTTTTTCGTTCAATGTATTGTCTTCTTGTTGTACGATTTTTTTTGTTCGTTTATCAATTGAATCTTTAAGTTTTAAAATTTCGGTTGAGGTTGGACTTTGTTCGGGTTTGATTGTTTTTATTTTAGCAAACTCAGCTTTATTGACTTCGTTTTCCTTTTTTGCTTTTGCTGTAGCGTCCGACTTCAAGCTTGGTATTTTACTATCGGCATTATTCATTTTGGATTTTGATTCAGTAATGTATTTATTATTAATGCTTGAAAACGATTGTTTGAATTTATTGACATCTGTTCTTTTTTCTAGGTTAATTTTTCGCAATTCAGCATATTCCTTGGTTATTTGTTGTTTTTGTTCCGAAAGAATGTCTTTGGCTAAATTTAATTCAACCTTAGTTTTTTCTACGATGGTTTTTGCTTCTGCTTTGTTCTTTGCAAGATTCATTTTCTTAAGCTCTTTGTTAGCCAGTGCTTGATGTTTGGAAGCTTTCATTGCAGTAAATCTAGGATTGAATGCATAGGTTCTATCGGCACATTCAAGTATTGCATCATCATCGTTGAGATTATTCACTTCGGTCAGCTTTGCATAATCTTGTTGGGGATTACTGAATCGTTCGTTGAAGTTTCGAATATCTTCTTCACTTTTTTCGAAAACAGCCAATGGCATGATCGTATCTGTTAATTGCCAAATAGGATCAGCTGGAAGTCTTGTTAATCTTACATTTTCTGGGTCTTGTAAGAAAAAAGATGGATCATAATCAGGTATAAATTTAAATTTGGTAGAGGTATATATTTTCTTTTTGTTGATACTTTGTTTTATGCGTTTAAACCAATTGAGATCATAGGTGTTTTTACCAGCTGCAGAAAATGCATCTACGATGCGCCACCTATTTTCGACCAAGATTGCATTCCATACATGATTGGGCATATAAAAACTTGCACCTTCATCATGTAAAAAACTTCGCTCATAGCCCATGATGACTTGTGTACGGATTCCAATACTTTCACACATTGCTTTTATCAGGTTTGCATAATCTTTAGGGTATCCAATTTTTTTCTTTAGTACATCTTCTGGTTTTCTATATTTAATATTGGTTTCTTTATTAAAGGTTTTTACATCCCATGCAATATTATGTGTAACCCAATAAAAAATGATGTTGGCTCGCTCGCGATCAGTAGTTGCATCTTGACAAATTAATTTAGATAATTGTGCAACATTAGTTGCAACCTTTGGAGGTATGGGTGGGAAAACAAAAGTATCCTTTTCTGATCCAAAAGCATTCAACGTAATTGATATCAGTAGAATCAAACTAGCTAGAATTTTAATACGCATTTCTCAATATTATCTTTCAAAAGTAATATGAATAATTGTGTATTAATAATTAGTTGATGTTCTTATCTCTTTTTTCAAATTCGATGCTTGCATTTGCAAGTGATCCAAAAGCAATTTTGGCTAGTTCTTCCCCGCTTAACACGTCCAATGTTTGCTTTGCTTTTTGGTAAATAAAATCTTTAAGATTTTCGTCAATTTCACCCAAAGTAAGCTGAGGTATATCTATTTCGGTATGTTTATGATCGGATGTTTCTAATACTATTTCCTCTCGTTTATACAGAAATCCTGCAATATCCATAGCCTCGGGTAGCGAGTTGGCATCTATACTCACTAGCCTACTTGATACTTCTGTAATTTCTATTTCGTATGTGTTCATAGTTGATTCAATACTTGGACAAAAGTAATTTATTTAGTTTGTTGTATTTGTTCTATATTCATTACTTTCTTCTGTTTCTTTACCATTTTGCTTGAAAACAAGTGAATGATGTAAATATTTTATACTTATATGTATATATAATCTATTTATGTCATTGAAATATAATATTTTTTACATATCCGTATGTTTACCCATAGTTTTTTGCAATTGCTAGCGTTAACCTATCAAAGAGTCTGTTACCAAAGTATCTTCTGTTAAGTTTGTAACAAAATTCGTTTAGATAGTTTTGAAGGTACTGTCCTTTGATTTTATGATAGATACCAAGTAAAATTCTTTTTGCATTGCTTATAGCTATATGAACCCACTTCAGTGTGGTAGCTGTTGTTTCCTTTGTAGATTTTTCACTGATGTGCCCTTCTACATAATCAGCAATGTCATAGTAGCTTGTACTCTGATC
>JBIIJQ010000140.1:0-2860 GCA_044233655.1 Chitinophagaceae bacterium
ATTAAATTACCTTTGGGTGTTTTTAATTCTACACAAAGACTAGTGTGTTTATTATACGTTTCAAATTTTTGTACGATTTCAAATCGAGAAAATAATTTGACTCGCCGTTCGGTTGGTTTGTAAAATACCTTACTTTCTTTTTTGAAAGATTCTTCTGCAATAAATTCTGTTGCCAACTGATAGGGATAATCTAACTCTACTTGTTCGTCATATTCTGTCAATATTAAGATATCGGCATCTACTTTTTTAATGGCGCCTAAAATGTAGTTTAGATTTTTTTTGTGTTTGAGACATTCTAGGTTCCAGGTGGCGATTTTCATAAGTTCAAAATTAATCTATTAATCCATTAATTATTTTATTCGCTTCTTTTAAGGCATTTAATTGAGGTAAAATGATTTCAGTTTCATATTTACTTATCGTTCTTGTGAGATAAAATTTCATTTTCTTATCCCCTATTTTAGTAAAAGCGAATACAACATTCTCCTTATGTATGGCTTCATACATCAAGTAGTTATAAATTAAGATATCTTCTTTAATAACCGGATGAGTTCGCAACAATTCTAAGTCAATATGTTTTTGAAAAACTCCAATAAATTGATTAGGCGACCATTTTAATTTACGTCCAATTTCTTTTCTAACATCATCTAGTTGCGTATCGCTTAAATAGTTTGAAACTGCTATAAAAATAATTTGACGAATTGATAATTTCATTGTTGTTAATTATTTATACATCTAAAGATAGAATAATTACGGTAAGTGGGACACCAAACGATAGAGAAATGGGCAAGGCAGCCTATAACACAGCGCAGAAAGCAATACCGGGCTGCGTCTATGCGTTTGACAATATAATCATCTGAAATCTGCAAATAAATGTTATGCTTTATCTCTATCTTTGCCCGGCACTGCTTCTGCGCCTGGAAAGTTATGGCTAATTAATACTTAAAATCGATTATGAGAATAATTAAGTTTAAACCTGCAGATTCTTTTGAATTTAGAAATTACATTGATATCGGTTCATGTGAAAGAGATTATTACTTTATCAATTTCTATTTACCAGGTGAACATGAAAACACAACAGGGAAAATTTATTTTGATAGTTATAACTCTTGGTTTGAAAATTTCAAGGTAGAATCAATAGGTTCTAAAATGATAATAATTCACTATTATCTATCAGAATACATGGGGTGGAATCTTAGTGAAAATACTCCACAACTAGATTATTTCGCAGATGTATATGGAGAGAGAACTGCGAGTATAATGAATAGTAATTTAAATTATTTTTTACAATTTAATAATAAATGGTTCGAGGATAAATTTCCTTTTTTTAAAGGGTTAGACTTAAACTGGGATGACATTGAAGAAAGGTTTGTTAGTACAAAAGAAAATAAAGATGGCATCATCACTGAAATTGAATTTGATGATGAATCTACTATTTCATTTCTTGATGAAGATGACACTGTACGGTCATTTTATGTTGCAGAGGAAGATTTTCTAGATTTAAAAAAAGAAATTGATAGAATCGTAAGTAAATTTCAACCTTAACCCTGCTAGTTCAAGTGTGATTTAAGCGTTTGGGCTAACGCAGGTTTGTAACCTGTGCTTCATGTGTTTAGAATTGAGAATAAATATAGATTTTTGAACTAAGGAAATTATAGAAAAATGATAAAGGAAATACAGGCACAGGTTGCAAACCTGCGCCAGCCAAACTGCTTATAGGATACTCGCGCGAGCAGGGAAATTAATATAGTTACTCATAAAGACTTTTGAAATCATTTACTTTTTCTTCATTTTGAAGAAAAGTTTCAATTTTTTCAGATATATAATTTGCGATTTTCTCAGATTCAGTGAAGCATAAGTTAGCAAATACATCTCCTTTCATTGTTTTTTTGAAAATTGATTTGGGAATATCCTCATAAATTAAATAATCATCTTGATCATCATCATATTTAACAACACCTAAGTCTATTAACTTGTTGAATAGTTCACGATTTGACTTTATTTTTCTCCAGTCAAAATCTCCTCCCGACCAGATACTATAGCAGAAATTATGTCGTGAACCCTTACTTACATCGCAACATATAGTCAAGCCTCCAATTGTTTTCCCTCTTAAGAACAAGCGGATATCACAATCCGCAGCTCTGTGATACTCCCAGTCATTGTATTTCGAGGTTAGGATTTTGTATTTTTCTGCTAACAAATCAAAAAAAGATTTATAATAGTAATTTACAATTTCATCCTTCATATTTGCAAAGGCAAGATAATGTTCCCATTGGCTATAGGAGCCAATGAAAATGATGGAAACGGTTCTAATTCTGGTCATGTAAGAGTGTATAAATGGAATGGAACTGCATGGACACAGCAAGGTTTAGACATCAATGGCGAAGCTGCAGGTGATGAGTCAGGCTATGCTATTTGTATGCCCGATGCCAATACAGTATCAATAGGAGCAGGTCTCAATTCTGGCAATGGGTCAATTGCTGGTCATGTTCGTGTATATCAAGATTTTCCATTTCCCTTGCCTGTTGAATTATCTAAATTTATGGGTCAAAAGCTACCCTATGCCAACGAATTAAAATGGACAACTGTAAGAGAACAAAACAATGCATATTTTAATTTACAACACAGCAAAAATGGTTTAGATTTTGAGACCATAGCAAAAATAAATAGCCAATCAGTTGATGGTAATAGCCAAACAGCATTACAGTATAGTTTTGAACATACTACACCTTTATATGGTCACAATTATTATCGTTTAGAACAAGTAGATATCGACAATCAACACACACTCAATACAGAAATTGTTGATTTATATTTGGAATCAAATGCCAATACAGTAAGCATACATCCTAACCCTACACAA
>JBIIJQ010000002.1:0-128392 GCA_044233655.1 Chitinophagaceae bacterium
ATTTTTAAAGCCTAATACATCTTCATAGTATTTCACCCAAGGATTCATTTGATTCCAACCTACATTACCTACACAATGATCTACATATTTCAAACCTGTTGGTTTTGGATTATAATCACTTTTCCACTCTACAAAACCAGGCATGAATATCCCATTATAGTTTTTTCTTTCTACAAAAATATGGACCACTTCTCCGTAGGTATGAATTCCAGCTAAGCGCACTTCTCCATTTTCATCGGTCAAGGTTTGAGGCTCCATGTATGACTTACCACCACGTGAAGTAGCTTCTTCATAAGCTTTGTAAGCATCCTCAACCCATAGTGCCAATACTTTTACGCCATCACCATGTTTTTTATGGTGTGTAGCTATTGGGTGATCTGAGTTCATAGGTGAAGTCAATACCAAACGCATTTTATCTTGAACTAATACATACGAAGCACGATCTCTTACACCAGTTTCAGGTCCAGCATATGCCAAAGACTGAAAGCCAAATGCAGTTTTATAATAATGCGCTGCTTGCTTTGCATTACCAACATATATTTCTACATAATCAGTTCCAAGCAAAGGCATAAAGTCTTCTGTTTGGTTCGATGTAGGTTGTTCTATTATTTGTGTGTCCATTGTTTAATGTAATTAATTGTTAGTTTATCACTGCGAATTTAAATGTTTTGATTTAATTAATTTTCGAATTCTCAAATTCTCAAATTTTATATTAATATTACTCTGCCCAGCTCATCTCATAGTTTTCGTCTTCAATTTCCAATGCATAATTAGTTAAATGCAATGGTCTGAAGGTATCTACCATCACAGCAAGTTCAGGTGTTTCTTTTTTTCCAATACTTTTCTCAACAGCACCTGGATGCGGTCCGTGAGGAATGCCACTCGGATGCAAGGTAATCATCCCACGTGTAACATGCTTTCGGCTCATAAATTCACCATCAACATAATACAGAACTTCATCGCTATCAATGTTGCTGTGATTATATGGTGCAGGAATGGCATCTGGATGATAATCGTATAAGCGAGGTACAAAAGAACAAATGACGAAGTCTTTGCCATCGAATGTTTGATGAACAGGAGGTGGCTGATGCACTCTACCAGTAATAGGTTCGAAATCGTGTATTGAAAATATATAAGGATATTCATAACCGTCCCAACCTACCACATCAAATGGATGTGTGCCATAGGTTATAGGATATAAAAGCCCTTTCTTTTTGGTATAAATCGTAAACTCTCCTACTTCATCATAGGTTTTCAAATCTTGTGGCTTGCGAATATCACGCTCACAAAATGGTGCATGTTCCATCAATTGTCCTTCAGTGGTTTTGTAGCGCTTAGGAAAACGAATAGGACCAAATGATTCAACTATAAAAAGTCGATTGGCATCGGTATCAAATGTGATTTGATAAATCGCTCCTCGAGGTATTACTACATAATCACCATAGCTGAAAGGCAATTCGCCATATTGTGTCAAGACTTTACCGCTACCTTCATGTATAAAAATGACCTCGTCAGCATCGGCATTTTTATAAAAATAAGTTGTCATACTTTGTTGCGGAGCTGCAAGGGTAATATGACAATCATTGTTGACCAAAACCGGTCTTCGGCTTTCGAGATAATCAGCCACTGGCTTGACATTAAAACCTTGAAAACTTCGATGTTTTAAAATGTTTGGCGTTGCAATGATGGGATTAATATCTTTTGGCTCTTCTGATCGTATAATTTTAGTAGGAGGATGTACATGATACAATAAGGAATAATTATAGGAAAATCCTTCGGTACTAAACAATTGTTCACTATAGAGTGTTCCATCTTCTTTACGAAATTGAGTATGTCGCTTATGCGGAATCTTACCTAAAGTATAATAATGTGCCATATAGAAAAATGAATAATTAGTTACAAATATATATAAAAGTACTTAGCTCAATAATCAAAAATTGAAACGTCATGTAAATATATTCTATTCAATAAAGTATATCTGAAGTAGAATTACTTCACTTTAAAAATCAAAAAACATCAGAATTACATTAATCGTTGAATCAATTCTTCGATTTTCAGATTTTCTGCTTCTGCTTTATAATTTCGTACTAAACGATGGCGTAAAATAGGTAATGCGACTGCTTTTACATCTTCAATATCTGGACTGAATTTACCATGTAACAATGCATAGCATTTGGCTCCTAATATTAAATTTTGTGAAGCACGAGGGCCAGCACCCCACGAAATATAACTTCTAGCGATATCGGATCCTTGTTCATTTGGTCGTGTACGATGCACTAAGCCTACAGCATATTCTAGTACATTATCTGGCACAGGTACGCGACGTACTAAATGTTGAAAATACAATATCTCATCGCCAGTCATTACTTTAGGAAGTACTGGTTTTTTATCAGATGTAGTTGATTTTACAACCTCCAATTCTTCCTTAAACGTTGGATAATCCAACCAAATATTAAACATAAAACGATCCAACTGCGCCTCGGGTAATGGATAAGTTCCTTCTTGTTCGATAGGATTTTGAGTTGCCAATACAAAAAAGGGTGAAGGCAACTTATGTATTTGACCACCAATTGTAACTTGGCGTTCTTGCATGGCTTCTAGCAATGCTGCTTGGGTTTTAGGAGGGGTACGGTTAATCTCATCGGCCAAGATAATATTTGAAAATAATGGCCCTTTGATAAATTTAAAATTGCGATGCTCGTCTAATATTTCAGCACCAGTTATATCACTTGGCATTAAATCGGGCGTAAATTGAATACGTTTAAATCCAAGATCCAATACTTGAGCGATTGTGTTTACCAACAAGGTTTTGGCCAGTCCGGGAACACCTACCAACAAACTATGCCCATTGCAAAGTATTGAAATAATAGTACCTTCTACTACTTCATGCTGACCTACAATAACTTTAGATACAGCTTCTTTAAATTCTGAAAACTTTTTCTGGAGTGCTTTTGCTGCTTCTACGTCTGATGTATACATGTTGTTTTAAACTGCTTTTCGTTTTTTTTAAATATGAATTATTTTTTAGCTGATGCTTGGACCCATTTTGTCATGGTATCGCAACTTTTATATTCATCATCAAGCATGATATAGAAACCAGACAATTTAGTATTGAGCCAATTTTCTAAATATTTATTTTGTTTCTCTACAAAAGCTACTTGTTGGATACGTCCATAGTCATCTTTCATATTTGCACGATGTGGTTCTGTTCTATTTTTCAAAAAAACAATCCTAACCAATTTATCACCACTTTGAGGATCGATATATTCCATCGGTTGAGAGAATTCACCAATTTTCATATCGTTGACAAGCAATGCAATAGAAGGTTCAAGAGATTCGGGTACAATTAAAGCACCTCCTGTTTGTGGGTCTGTAAACATACCTCCAGTAATTTTTGTAGCATCATCAGTAGTGTATTTGCCTACTGCTTCTGAAAATTTCAATTTATCAGATACTAAATTAGCTCTTACACTGTCTGCTTTGGTTAATGTTACCTTCACCATATCTGAAGTTACCAATGGTTTAATAAGAATATGTCTCATTTTAGCTTTTTCACCTTGACGATTTACCATTTGTACAATGTGAAATCCAAATTTAGTTTTCACTATTGGTGAGATTTCGCCATTTTGTAATTTGAAAGCTGCGGCTGCAAATTCTGGTACTAATTCATCACGACCTACTACACCTAAGTCTCCACCATTGTCTTTACTTCCAGGATCTTCACTGTATACACCTGCCATTACATCAAAACTAGACTTACCAGAAATAATATCTTTACGAATATCTTCTAATTTACTGATGGCATATTGTTCTACTTCTTTATTGATATCGGGCTTAAATACTATTTGACCTACCTCTAACATCGATGGAAAAAAGGGCAAACTGTCTTTAGGTATTTTATCATAAAAAGCTCTCACTTCCTGTGGCGTAATTTTTACATTCGACATAATTGTTTGTTGCATCCGATCAGCTGTTAACTTATCGCGAAACATTGTACGATAATCATCTTTCAATTGATAAAGTGATTTACCAGCTACCTCCTCTAATTTTTCTTCAGAACCATATTGAGATACGAAATAACGAATTCGATTATCTAAATTTCCTTCTATTTCTTCATCGGTAACAATGACTGAATCTCGAGCTGCTTGCTCTATCAATACCTTTTGTGCCATGTATTGATCTAGCAATTGACATTGTAGATTTTCATCTAAAGATGGATTTTCTCGACGATAATCTTCCATTGCCGCTTCAAGTTCCGAATGCAATATGATTTTATCGCCAACGATGGCTATTATTTTGTCTAAATTCTCCTGTTGAGCCATTATAGTATTTGAATAAATAGCAAGGAGTAAAACAACCAGAATACGATACATTAACTTCATTTTCATAAAGTGTGCAATTTACACATAAAAGCAATAGACTGCCTAAGCAGTTTCTTTCATTTAACAAACATTTTCATAGAAATAGAACCTATTTTTTAATTATTGATACCAAACACTCACTTCTTCCAATGATTTCCTTCTTAAATCAGGCACCCAGCAATCATCGGAAGGATACCCTACAGGTAATAAAAGAAATGGTTTTTCGTTTTCAGGTCGATTCAAGACCTTTGTAAGAAAGTTCATTGGGCTAGGAGTATGAGTCAATGTAACTAAACCAGCTTGGTGAATGGCACTAATTAAAAATCCAGTAGCTAAGCCTACACTTTCTTGTACATAATAATTTTGATGTTTATGACCATCCTTTTCCAATTCATAGGTACGTTTAAAAACTATAATCAAATAAGGTGCAATTTCAAGAAATGGCTTTTGCCAATCGGTTCCCAAAGGAGCCAAATCATTTAGCCATTCTTTACTCATTCGACCATCATAACTCTTTTTTTCATCTTTCTCCGCTTCAATTCTAATTTGCTGTTTCAAAGCAGGATTACTGACCACACAAAATGTCCATGGTTGTTTATGCGCACCGCTGGGTGCTGTAGATGCTGTACGAATTATATTCTCTATGATGGATTGATCAACCGGCCTATCACTAAATTCTCGTACAGATCTACGTTGATCCATTTTTTGATAAAAAGAAATTGACTGTTGCAATGATTTTTCTGGATCGATCAATGGAGAAAGATGCTGAACATAAGGAAACCCATCTATAAGTTTTTGAAACATACCATGTATTAATTGAATTGTAAAACTACATAAGCAATTTTTTACATTTATCTTTACAACAAAGTATTTGTAAAAGAAATGAGTGCAATTGATCATTTAAAAAATATTCCTTTCCACGAAATGAATGAAACAGAACATTCATTTTTTAAACAATACGAACACGAGTCTATAACAACTTTAATACTAAAGCAGAAATTCACTTCAAGGGAAAAAGAAATACTTCAACAAATAGCATTCCGTCAGCGAATCCGAATCAAACTTCCTACATTGTATAATCATATAGCTATACATTATCCATCTCAACTTAGTATAGAGCAATGCTCATCGGAAAAAACAGCTCACTATAAAGCGAGTTTAGTGAATGGGAATACATTTATTGACCTTACTGCAGGAATGGGGATTGATAGTTACTTTTTTTCAAAAAAATTTAACCAAGGTATTTTAGTAGAACAAAATATCGAATTAGCAAAAAGCACCTATTATAATTTAGTACAAATACTTAAATGCAATAACTTACAACTTGAAATAGGCAAGCAAGCCAAGACAATACTGAATAACTTAGATGAAGTCGTTGATTTAATTTATATAGATCCAGCTCGAAGAAACAATATCGGTGGCAAAGTTTTTAAATTAAATGAATGTGAACCAGACTTACTTGAATTATTACCAGTATTAAAATCAAAATCAAAAAAAATTTTAATTAAAACATCTCCACTACTTGATATTACACAAAGTTGCAACGAATTGAACAATGTGAAAAATGTGTATGCTGTGGTAAGTGAAAATGAATGCAAAGAGCTTTTGTTTGAAATTGACCCAGCTGAACAAAAACCTTATCAATTAATTGCTGTCAATCTTGATGAAAATTATACAATTGCTTTTTCATCTCAGCAAGAATCAGAAACTGAAGTAGTGTATAGTATGCCACTTAAATATCTTTATGAGCCAGATGCTAGCATTCTAAAGTTGGGGTTATTTAAATCTGTTGCAAAAAAATTTGGACTTAATAAAATACAACAACATTCACATATATATACTTCTGAAGAACTGATTGAAAATTTCCAAGGAAGAATATTTAAAATTCAACAAACTATCAAAGTTGATAAAAAAGAATTAGCCCATTATCTACCCACACTTAAAGCAAATCTCACTATTCGAAATTTCCCTCAAAGTGTAGCTGAATTGAGAAAAAAATTACAATTAAAGGAAGGTGGTGAAGTGTATATTTTTGCAACTACCCTTCAAGATGAAAAAAAGGCCCTAATACTTTGTGAAAAAATAAAATAGCACATCCATTATTTGTAGTATTAAATTCCTGAATTAATTACAACAAATTTGCCCCTTTTTTGGATCACCCATTACAATTTTGCTTTTAGACATATCGCAAAGCGTAGGGCATGGTAAAGTTCCAGAAATTTTAAACATATAGGAGGCTGTCGAAAATTCATACTTATTTTTATCTAAACCTACTACCATAATAATAGTTTCAGCATTTTCATCTTGACCGAAAATACATCGATAGGAAGAAGGCGGATTTGAACTATTTTTTGCTTTAATATTTTCTACAGCAGCACTCAATCCGTCTATTGTAAGCTCGGTAATATCAAATATCCCTTCTTTACTTGTACAAGAATTATTCACGCCGCAATAGTTGGCATAATTACGATATCGTGCAGAAAATGCATGGGCTGCATCAGGCGTTAAATCAGAATAGTAAACACCCGTTTGAGGCAAAGGTGATTTACTCATCATTGTTTTATTTAATAATACGCCAGCGAGGACACTCAATGTTGATACTAAAATTAAGGTTGTTTTTTTCATAGTTGTTTTTTAAAAGTTTTCTTTTGTTTGTTTTAATTTAACAATTTTATTATGGATTGCACGCTTTATATAATTTTGGATTAAATATTATTTCGCTTAAAGGTGCATCACATAGCCATGGGCAATCCAAAGCGATGTTAACTAGCTTTATATTACTAGTATTTTCTCTACGGTTATTATCTAATGCTACGACTAACATTTTGGCATATTGATCTCCATCATTCTCTAAGGTAAAAATATATCGAAACACTCGAGGTTATGGTGCAGGTGCAGGAGTTTCAGATATTATTTTTTCAACTGCAGTATTCAAATTTAATAATCCAGCCTTTGTTATTTCAAAATATCCTTCCTTTTGATGAATTTTTATATCAGTACTTGGCGGTATTGGGCAATAATCCATCTTTACTCTATAAAAGTTAGAAATTCCAATAGCTTCATCCAGTGTTTTATTAACAATATCAGTGCCCTTAGGGCATGGACATAGTGTACAATCAATATCTTGTTGAGGTCTTAAAAAATAACCGGCTATTAATCCTACGACTAATGCACCTGAAATGGAAGCAATGGTTTGTGTTGTGTTCATAGTTTATAAATTTTAAATGAATAATAAAGTATACAAAACGGTTAAATTAATTCACTAATAGTTAAAATGTTTGATTGGTTGGTTGCATAAAAATAATCTAATACTTGACTAATCCAAAACAATTTTATTACTTTTATCTCTACTATGAAAAGACAATTGATACTTGTTATATCATTATTGTGTATTATTTTTTCTTTTAATTTAAAGGCTATTGATATTGACACCGCCACATTTTCAAGTTTAATTAAAAGCAAATCACCAGAACAAAAAATACATAGCTATATAAAATGGGCTTATTACAATAAGTTAGTATTGGGCAATACGTTCAAATCAGATAGTTTAGCTAAAGAAGCCCTCTTATTAGCACATCTTAATGAAAACAATGATTTAATATGCTTTACATCTGTTGTATATAGCGAAGTATGTCTTCCAGAACATTATCCAAATGCCTTGACTTATTTAAATGAAGCATTTGAAATAGCCACAAAACTTAAAAATCAACCTTACTTATTTATAACTCAAATTAAAAGTACTAGTATTAACATCAACAATGGTCAATACAAAAATGCTCGTGAGTCGATTCAAAAAGCAGTTAATTTTTTCGATGAAAACAAATCAAAAAAAGCATATTATTATCTAGCATTAGGCGATTTACAAAGTAAAGACAATGAGAAGATAAATAGTTTTGACAATTACAGCAAAGCTATTTTCATTTCAAAAGATATAGAAAACGATTCGTTGCTTATACAATCCTATTTAAGAATGTTTGAATTTTATATGCTGAATAATAATACAATTAAAGCAAAAGAAAATTTAACCTTAGCATCTGAAGTTATTACAAAAACAAATCAACCTGATAAGTATGATAGTTTACTTGTCAAATCAAATTTGATTGAAGTATATATTAGAGAAAATATAAACGATTTCGCATTAAGCCTTGCAGATGAGTTGTTGAAATATTGTGAAAAGACAGGCTATCTATCAATTAAAGATCGTGTATTTGGTACCATTCGAAAATATTATCTTTCGACCAATAATTATAAAGAAATATGCGATTTGTATTGTACTAAATATCCCAAAGAACTTGAACGATTAAAAAACACAGATCTTACAGTCTTTTATCGAGTGAATGCGTTGATATTTGAAAACAATCAAAAAATTGATTCTGCTATTTATTTTTTAAAATTAGCTGAAGAGCGAATTTTACAAACATCCAACGATGCAGGTATTTCTAATTTTTACAAACGTCTTGGGCAATTTTTTATACGACAACATGATCAGACAAAAGCACTCAATTCATTTAAAAGCGCGTACGACTATTCATTAAAATCTGATTATTTTCCTTATATCATCGAATCTGCTTCAATACTAGATTCTATGTATTATGCACAAGGAAATTATACAGACGCTTATTTTTATGCAAAGAAAAAATATCTGTATACTGATAGCAATATTACCATGATGCAAAATGATAAATTTCTCGAAATCGAGATTGAAAATATTGCAAAATTGAAAGAACTCGAAATTGAAAAAGAAGAACTCGAACAAAATCGTAAATCTAATTTTCAGGTAATGATTATTGTTTTTGGCATTTTATTATCACTCATTATTTTAGTTTTAATTAGTAGTTACAAAATACCTAGTTCAATTATTAAAGGGTTTGGATATATCACTTTTGTCATGCTTTTTGAATTTATCATTTTAATATTAGATACCAAAATACATCATTGGGCACATGGTCAACCCCTCAAAATATTAGCTGTAAAAATTGTATTGATTGCAATTATACTTCCATTGCATCATGCGACAGAACATAAAGTAGTTCATTATCTGCTCAAAAACCGATTAATAAGCCAAGGTGGTCATTCAATACGTTCATCATTTCAGCAATTTAAAATTTGGGTAGCCGATATTTTCAAACCCGATAAAGAAATTGTTGAGCCAAGTAAACCATCACAGGAAATTATTGAAAAACACTAACAAAAAAAAGTAACCAGCAATTGCTGGTTACGGGTATATAGAAAACGGTCAATGCCGTAGAATCCTATTTTCGATCACGACGATCTTCTCTTCGATCTCTCACATCTTCTCGGCGATCTCTTACATCTTCATTTTTATCACGTATATCTTCACGTCGATCTCTACGTCCACCATCATGCTTCGCATCTCTTACATCTTCTCGACGATCTTTTATATCTTCTCTACGATCGCGCTTATCTTCTTTACGATCTCTTACATCCTCATGCATATCATGTCTTTTCGATTGATTATGAATTACATTGTCATGCCTGTCTTTATATTGTTTTTTGTTTTGCGCATTTACTTGAAAAGTTGTAGTAACTAATCCAATTGCCAATGCAAGTATTCCTTTTTTAATATTCATGTTATTTATTTTTTATAATCCTAAGACTAACTTATTATTAATGGGTTTAAAATTTAATTTGTTAAACAAACTAAAATGTAAAAAAAAATCCGATCAAACGATCGGATTTAAATAGTTGAAAAATTGAATTACAACGTTCGTTTCACTTCAACTTCATCGTATCCTTCGATGATGTCACCTGCTTGCAAATCGTTGTAGTTTTTAATTCCAATACCACATTCCATTCCTACGACTACATCTTTCACATCATCTTTGAATCGTTTCAATGAAGAAAGCACTCCGTTGTATATTACGATACCATCTCTAACAAGATTAATTTTGGTATCGCGTTTGATTTTACCTTCTAATACATAACAACCTGCAATTGCACCTACGCCTGTAATTTTAAACACTTCACGTATTTCAATATTACATACTGCTTTACGTTCAATCTTAGGTTCGAGTAATCCTTCCATTGCACTGCGTATCTCATCAATTGCATCATAGATAATAGAGTAATACCTGATTTCAATATTTTCATTCTCAGCTAGCTTAGCAGCTTGACTAGAAGGACGTACTTGGAATCCTAGTATAATCGCATCTGATGCTGTTGCAAGCAATACATCCGATTCTGTAATCTGTCCAACAGCTTTATGTACTACTGATACTGCAATTTCATCGGTTGATAATTTCTGTAATGAATCACTCAAGGCCTCTACAGATCCATCCACATCACCTTTGATAATTACATTCAATTGTTTGAAATTACCCAATGCTAATCGTCGGCCAATTTCATCCAACGTAATATGTTTCTTAGTACGCATACCTTGCTCACGCATGATTTGTGCACGATGGTTTGCCACTTCTTTTGCCTCATCTTCATCTTCATATACTTTAAATTTCTCACCCGATTGAGGTGCTCCGTTTAATCCAAGTATCTGTGCAGGAGTAGAAGGACCTGCTTTTAATTTTTTCTTGCCACGTTCGTCACTCATCGCTTTCACACGACCATAGATTGAACCTGCTACTATCATATCCCCTATTTTCAATGTTCCACTTTGAACTAAAATAGTTGATACAAATCCTCGTCCTTTATCAAGCGAAGCCTCTACAACTGTACCATTTGCAAATCGATTAGGATTTGCTTTGAGATCAAGTACTTCGGCTTCTAATAATATTTTTTCTAATAGTAAATCTATATTCAAACCTTGTTTAGCTGAAATTTCCTGCGATTGGTATTTACCGCCCCACTCCTCTACCAATATATTCATGGCAGAAAGTTGCTCACGTATACGATCAGCATTGGCTCCATCACGATCAATTTTATTGATTGCAAATATCATAGGAACACCTGCAGCTTGCGCATGACTGATGGCCTCTTTGGTTTGTGGCATCACAGAATCATCGGCAGCAACTACGATTACGGCGATATCAGTTACTTTGGCACCACGAGCACGCATCGCAGTAAACGCTTCGTGACCTGGTGTATCTAAAAACGTAATTTGTTTTCCGTTTTCTAGTGTTACTTCATAAGCTCCAATATGCTGTGTAATACCTCCCGACTCTCCAGCTACTACATTCGCACTTCGAATATAATCAAGCAACGATGTTTTACCATGATCCACATGTCCCATGATCGTTACAATCGGAGGACGTGATTCTAAATCTTCGGGCGCATCATCAATATCAAGTTCTTGTTCGGCTTCTTGCATTAGATTAATAAATTCTACTTCGTAACCAAATTCACTCGCAACTAACTCTATCACCTCAGCATCCAATCGTTGATTGATAGATACCATTATACCTAAACTCATACATTTTCCAATAACTTCGGAAAAGCTCACATCCATTAAATTGGCCAATTCACTCACTGAAATAAATTCAGTTAGTTGCAACTTATTGTCACCGTCTTCGTTGAAATCTTTGGCGCGTTTTTCAGCCATTTCTTCACGCTTGTTACGACGATATTTTGCTTTCAAACTCTTACCTCGTGTGGTTGTACCCAACTTGGCAAGTGTTTGTTTAATTTTATCTTGTATTTCGTTTTGATCAATTGGCTTATCATCTGGTCTACGATTGCGATCTCCAAATGATGGTCGGTTTCCACCACCACCGGTACCACCGCCTCCATCACGACGGAATGGTGGTCGGCTATCTCGATTACCTGTTCCAGTATTTCCTCCACCGGTTCCTGTATTCGTTCCACCGGTTCCTGTTGGTCTATTTCCACCAGATTGTCCTGTTCCTTTATTGTCTATCGGTATACGTTTACGTTTACGTTTCTCTTGTGGTTTTTGTTCTTTTGGAGTATCTACAGGCAATTCAATTCTACCAACAATTTTAGGCCCTTCCAATTTATCACGTTTCAATGTATGAAGTACTACTTCATCAGGCAAGTCTGCAATTGGCGGAGTTTCTGTAACTATAGGAGCTGTTTCAACTACTGGAGGAACAATATCTACCAATTTTTCTTCTTCCTTCTTTTTGGGTTTGGGAGCAGGTTTTCCAGAGACATCTATTTTACCAATTATTTTAGGGCCTTCTAATTCAGGGGCTTCTATTTTTACATTTTCAATTGGCTTTTCTTCTTTTACTTTCTTAACCTCAACTTCTTCTGGCTCTTCTTTTTTAGTTTTTTTGGCCTTTGGTTTCACTTCCAGTTCTGGTACAACTTCCACCTTTTTCTCCACAGGAGGTTTAGGTGTAAGATCTACTTTACCAATTACCTTAGGGCCTTCCATTTCCGGAGCCTCTATTTTTACTACCTCTATAGGCTTTTCTTCCTTTTTAACTTCTTTGGCTTCTTTAGCCTTCTTGTCATCGACATTGCCTTTAGCAAGTACTACTTTATCGCTTTTCTTTTTGGCAGCACGCTCAGCATCATACTCTGAAATCAGGGCATCATACATCTCAGCCGATAATACAGGATCCGGCTTATTATCTACTGAAAAACCTCCTTTAGTAAGAAATTCAACAATCGTATTTTTACCTACGTTGAACTCCTTAGCTGCCTTCATGAGGCGAATTGTATTTGTTGTTTCTGACATTGTTTATTCTATCTTGCTATTTGTGCTACATGGTTGAAACATGTTGGCAGTAAACAGTTTGTTTTTTTTCGTTAATTATTCATCTTACCAGTCGTTTAGTTTCGTTATACGATTGTATCATCTTCCCATTCTCAATATTTAGTAAAGATAGTGGGTTTCTGACTATTTTAACCCTGATTTTCTTCTTCGTCAAACTCTCTTTTCAAAATATCTTTTACATCTTGGATAGTTTCAACCTCCAAGTCGGTACGACGAATTAATTCATCGTCAGACAATGCTAAAATACTTCGAGCGGTATCACATCCTACTTTCTTCAATACATCAATAACCCATGCATCGATTTCGTCTGTAAATTCATCCAAGTCGATATCAAATTCGCCTTCTTCTAAATCGTCGCGGAATACATCAATGTTGTAACCTGTTAACTCTTGCGCCAACTTAATATTAACTCCTCGCTTACCGATTGCCAACGAAACCTGATCAGCTTTCATAAATACTTCGGCGTATTTGGTTTCCTCGTTGATATTCATACTCGTAATTTTGGATGGTGTCAAGGAACGAGTTATCAATAATTGTATATTCTGCGTAAAATTGATAATATCGATATTTTCATTTTTCAATTCACGTACAATACCATGTATACGACTACCTTTCATACCTACACAAGCACCAACAGGATCGATACGGTCATCATAACTTTCTACAGCTACTTTGGCACGCTCACCTGGTTCACGCACTATTTTCTTGATACTGATTAAGCCATCAAATATTTCTGGAACTTCCAATTCAAGTAATTTAGCCAAGAAACTAGGATGAGTACGAGAAAGAATTATGGTAGCACCATTGTTACGCAATTCTACTTTTTTCACTACAGCACGCACCGATTCTCCTTTTTTGAAATAATCTGTAGGTATTTGTTCTGATTTTGGCAAAATCAATTCATTGCCTTCATCGTCGAGTAGCATGATTTCTTTTTTCCAAACTTGGTATACTTCACCTGATATAATTTCGCCTTCACGCTCTTTGTATTTTTCAAGTAAGATATTCTTTTTCAAATCACTGATACGTGAAGCCAAGGTTTGCTTTGCAGCCAATATAGCTCTACGACCAAATGATTCCATCGTTACTACTTGATAAACTTCATCACCAATATCGTAACTTTCATCAAGCTTTTTGGCTTCGGTCAATTCGATTTGGGTATCGTCGTTCATGATATCGGCATCGGCTACCACTTCTCTACGTTGAAATATCTCAAGGTCACCCGTTTGATCATTTACAATGACGTCAAAATTTTCGTCGCTGTAATATTTTTTGCGGAGCAATGTTTTAAATACATCTTCAATCACCTTGATAAGGGTGGGTCTGTCGATGTTTTCGGCATCCTTAAACTCGGAAAACGAGTCGATTAGATTGATACTTGACATGTGTTGTTTTTTATTTAATAATTATTGATCAAATTCAGTTTTTAGTTAAAATTCTACACACACGATGGCTTGTTTAATATCCGAAAACGGAATCAACATCGGTGGGTTTTCTACTTCTATTTTTTTACTTCTTTTAGGTGGAAGGACTTTTTCAAACGTAATTGTTTCATCTATCACATCTATTATTCTTGCTACAATACCTTCGGCTTCTTCATCTTTCAACTCCAGTTCTACTTTTCGGCCTATATTCTTCTTATACTGTCGTAACATGCTCAAGGGGGTATCGATGCCAGGGCTCGATACTTCCATCGAAAAATCACCTTCGGGATACAACTCAGCTTCTTCGATTTTTTTGCGCAAGGAACGTGTAATTTTCAAGGCTTTTTCGAGTGTAAAACCCGAATCGCTGTCAATAAAGATTTTGTAATTGTTGGTTGGTTTGATTTTAAAATCGACCAAAAAACAATCCGTATCCTCAATGATTTCTTTTACATAATATTCTATATGCTCTTGTGGCGTCATGTATATTCCTATGGTTTAGAAAAAAGAAGAAGGGAACTTCACAGTTCCCTTCCGCACAAATTCTGTTGCAAATGTAGGACAAATAGTTGAATTGAGAAAAATATTTTATTAAGTAAAAAATTTTCTAAAATCAAATTGTACGTTTGTTAAGCCTCCACTTCATGTATTACCACCTTCTCAATTACATCGCCTTCACGTATCAGGTCTATTACATCGAGGCCTTCTACTACTTTACCAAAGCATGTATGATTGCGATCGAGATGGGCGGTATTGTTGCGACTATGACAAATGAAGAATTGAGAACCACCTGTATTGCGTCCACGATGCGCCATCGAAAGTACACCACGGTCGTGGTATTGATTATTGCCATCCAGTTCGCACTCGATTTCATAGCCAGGTCCACCAGCACCTGTGCCATCAGGACAACCACCTTGTATCACAAAATCGCTCAATACACGATGAAACGTAAGCCCATCATAAAATCCTATATTGGCTAGTTTTACAAAATTGGCCACCGTTTTGGGTGCATCTTGATCATAAAATTCAATTTTCATCAATCCTTTGGAGGTTTGCATGTCGGCAGTTGTGTGTTTCATAATATGTTTATTTTATTGTTATTAATTTTATTGTATAGAACGTGCACTGGCTGTAGTGGAAAGTTCGGTAAAATCACCCGCCAAATACTTATAATATGCTGTAATGGCTATCATTGCTGCATTGTCGGTACAGTATTCAAATTTGGGTATATGATATTTCCAATGATACCGCTCGGCATAAGCACGTATGGCATCTCGCAAGCCACTATTGGCACTCACACCTCCAGCAATGCATACTGTTTTGATATTGGTTTTTTTGGTTGCTTTTACAAGTTTTTTCATCAATACCTTGATGATGGTAGCTTGTATAGATGCACACAAATCTGGTAAGTTCTTGGTTATAAATTCAGAGTCTTTAATTTTTTCCTTTTGTAAAAAATAGAGAATAGATGTTTTCAATCCTGAAAAACTGAAGTTCAATTCAGGCATATTGGGCTCGGCAAACTTAAATGCGTTGGGATTCCCTTCTTTGGCATATTTATCTATCAATGGACCACCTGGATAAGGCAAACCGAGCATTTTGGCCGATTTATCAAACGCTTCACCAGCTGCATCATCAATCGTTTCACCAATAATTTCCAGTTCCAATGGACTCAGGCATTTCACAATTTGGGTATGCCCACCCGACACCGTAAGACACAAAAATGGAAACTCAGGTCGTGTATCTTCGATCAAATTGGATAATACATGCGCTTGCATATGATTTACCGCAATGGTAGGAATATGCAAGGCCTGAGCAAAAGACTTGGCAAAACTAGAACCTACCAACAATGAACCTATTAATCCGGGTGACTGTGTATAGGCAATGGCATTAAAATCGGTACGAGCAATACCGCTTTGCTGAATTGCTTCCTCTACGACTGGTAATATATGTTTGATATGAAGTCGAGATGCCGACTCGGGTACTACTCCCCCATATTTTTCATGGATGGTTTGAGTATAGATAATGTTTGAACGAATTGTACCATCAACTAATACACTCGCACTCGTTTCGTCGCACGAACTTTCGATTGCAAGAATGTGGACCTTATTGGTAGACATGAATAAACTAAATTACCAACGAAGGATTTTGGTAAATGTGCGGATAGGTTTTACGATGTGTTCGGTATTCTTATTATACGACAATTGATTTTCCTTGGGTGTGTCGTATGTTTTAAGACATAGAATCATATGAATTTTGCCTAAATAATTTTCTTTGTAAAATTTATCATACAACGCGTCAATCTCACGCTCATCAACTTCAATGCGCAATCGAGCTTTATCGGTTTTAAAATAAACGACCATACTATCCCACTCAACATGCTCTACGATTCCTTTCAAGGTCAATGTACCATAGTATTGATGTGGATCAAAATCAATGGTAGTGCAAGGTGCTTCCCCATTTTCTTTCACAAAATCGGCATCTACATAACGGTAAGTTTGATAATCGCATGTATAAAAAGTAGCTGAAGGAATATCAAAAATACCAGTAACAGCAGGCTGTCCCGGGAACTCATAGGTAGAGAAAAATCCTTTATCAACCACTTCAATCGTTGCTTTTTCATACCCCATGGTAAAGGTATTTTGAGCAAAAAGAGACGAACCTACAACTAGCATCAATAAAGAAAAAAGTACTTTTTTCATTTTTTTTCTAAAATTATCTAACAAATATATAAATTCATTCGTCATTGAGGTAAGAAAATTTAAATAAATCTTCATAACAAACAATTTAATTCAAAAAAACATACATTTACCCTTTAAATTTAAAACAACATGAAAAAACTAATTTCATTCGCATTCTTAGGTGCCCTATTGGTGACCGGTGCAGGTTCTTGCAAAAAGAAAAGCTCAACAAGCAACAATAACAACAGCAATTCAGGTAGCATTGTCGAAGTTCCAATTGATCGATCAGATACAACTACCTTAACAAGTGCTATACCAGCGTTGCCCGTTGTTCTTGATTTTATGAACCCTGCAAGCGGTGGAGCAATACCAGGCGGTCCCATGTTGATTGATACATTTGCTACTAAGGTAGATGAATATATTACACCTTATGGATTTGCCAAAAAAGATATGCAAAAAGTGAATCTAACAGCATTGCGTATCAATATCGAAAATGCCCCTTCACAATATTTCAATTTTGTAAAAGACACTACACCTGTTAGCATCAAAATATTTGTAGACAGTTTTGCAGGAACTAGTCCAAAAATGGTTGCCTATAAAAATAATATTCCTTGGAATGCAAATTCATTGGAATTAACAGTAGACCCAAGTGATATTAAAGATTATTTCAATGCTGATTATATGAAAATCATGATTGGATTTTATACTCGACCAAATGAAGGTTTAGATGGTAATGCAAAATTCCGTGTAAACTATACATTTAAAATAACTGCAAAAATGCCTTAGGTATTCATTAAAAACTTACAATGAAACTGTCATGTCAAAAGCATGGCAGTTTTTTTTATTTCATAATGAAGAAAACAGATTCGATTAAGAGGAGAAAAAAACACCTATTACCTATTTGATTCCTAAAGAACAGTCTATTGAATGTAGAGATGTAAGTTTGACTTAAGATTTTGGACTAAAGCATCATACTAATTAAATAGTAATTCCTTCAACTAACGTTGATTTTAAAGAGTTCAGCTTCGTATACTTTTATTGCCACAGATTTCACAGATTGTCACAGATTATTTATTGGGGTAAAACGTTGCATTTATTCAGTAGACTTAGCTACAAGTTTTTTTAGCTACATTATTATTAATGATATAACACATTAGCATTCCTTATTAAATACTTCATTAGCATTATTTAATCTAATCTAAAAGAAGACAATTTTAATTAAAACTTAAATACAAATCCTGCTTGAATAAGTGCTTCGGGTATAAAATATTTTTTAAATAAAATCCAACTTTTACCTAATCCAATTTCGGTGTAAATACCAAAATTTTTAACTGGAAAATATCGTAATCCTGCAGTAGCTTCTAAACTCAACGGACGAGGAAAATCATATAAAATAGAAAAACGAGTCGTATGAGCGAGTGTATAGGATTCCATATGAATGTAGCCATACCCCATGCCTAAACCTGCATATGCATCGAAATGCTTGTTGGTAAAATAGTGATAATTGCCTCGAATAGTTCCGGAAACTTCATAAGCTTTTATACCAAATTCAAAATCACGGTATATATTTTGAATTGTATCATAACCTACATCATACCATGTAACACGAGATTGACTATAAGATCCGTTTAATGAAATGCCAAACTTGTTGGATAGCATATACTCAGCTTTCAAAATATAAGGTCCAGATCCAAAAACCTGTATTTCATCACGAGTTGTTTTGTATTTCAAATATGCACGAAGTATACTCGGGAGTCCATACCCTGTAGTCACAATTAAGTTTCCTTTATGAACGCATTTCTCCTCTTTTTTGAAGTTATCTTTTGCTTTGAAAATAAATGAAAAGCATAAAAATATTAGCGTAAAAACTACTTTAATACTCAATTTCATATCTATCTATTAGTAGATGCAATATACAAAATAATTATTTTAGTTTTTCATTTTCATGATGTCGATTGTGGTCTCTTTTTGTCTTTTTTTCAAAATTATTTTTAATTGCAATTTCAAGATCTACATTGCATTGATTCGCTATAGCAGTCAATACCCACAATATATCAGCCATTTCATCTGCAAGGTTTTTATCTTTGTCTGTTTCTTTAAAACTTTGATCGCCATACTTGCGCACCATCACACGAGAAAGTTCCCCTACTTCTTCCATCAAGATACCGAGATTAGTCAATTCACTAAAGTATCGAACACCATGTGTTTTTATCCAATCATCTACATTAGATTGTAATTCTTTTATCCTCATGCTTTTATCACTTTTGTTTTCATTATATAGGCTATGCCATTTGCTCTATCTTTCATTTTCTGAGCAAGTACGCCTTCATACGTTGAATCGATGGTTTCAAACAAATGTTGTAACCAAATTTGAAAATGCTCTTGTGTCAAGGGTGATTTACGATGTAAATCCATATGAATATTCATTACATTTTTGGCATAATCATTTTTATCAAATAAAATACTTTCCCAAAAATCACATAATGGTGGCAAATGAGTTTCCAGATTGATTTGAGCTACATCGGTAAATAAATATGCAATACGATCATCATCAAATAATTTTTCGTAAAATGAATTCACAATCCATTCAATATCCTCTCTTGTTTTGATTTCCTTTTTCATGTATTATTCTCTATTGTTGCTATCGATAATTATTGTAACAGGCCCATCATTGATAAGTTCAAGTTGCATATCAGCTCCAAATATGCCGGTACCAATTTTTTTGCCAAGCAAAAAATCAATCTTTTCAATCATTGCATTATACAAAGGTATTGCAATTTCAGGTTTGGCAGCCATCAGAAATGAAGGTCTGTTACCTTTTTTAGTAGATGCATGTAGTGTGAACTGACTTATTAAAAGTATATCACCTTGTACTTCGGTCAAGGCCAAATTCATCAATCCATTACTATCATTGAATATGCGCATATTTACAATTTTGCTACTTAGCCATTCTACATCTTCGATGGTATCATTTACTTCAATTCCTAGCAATACCATAAAACCTTTTTCGATTTTATCTTTCACTTCTCCACCAATCGATACACTTGCCTTACTGACTCGTTGAATAACTGCTCTCATTTTTATCTTACTTTTGCGATTCAATACTAGTTGCAAATTAATTAAAAAAAGTCATGAGTATCAATGTAACTTCAGAAATAGAATTAAAAACATCCCGAAGTGGTGGAAAGGGAGGACAAAATGTAAACAAAGTAGAAACGCAAGTGGAAGCTCGATTTTCTGTAGAACAATCATTGTTATTGACAGATGAACAAAAATCAAGAATCAAGGAAATACTTGCCAGTAAATTGACCAATGAAAACATACTAATCGTTAAATGCAGTGAATCAAGGACTCAATTGGATAATAAAGAAAAAGCCATCCGAAAACTAAACCATCTTATCAATGAATCTTTGAAAGTAAAAAAGAAACGATTGAAAACTAAGATACCTCGAGCAGTTATTGAAAAACGAATTGAAGGCAAAAAAAGAAAAAGTGAACTAAAAAATCTTCGAAGAAAATTATTGTAATCGTTTTAATTTTTCAGCAGCAGCCATGAGTGTTTCATCTTTTTTTGCAAAACAAAATCGTATTAGTTTATCATCTTTTCCATTATGATTAAATGCACTTACAGGAATACTAGCTACACCATATTCTTTGGTAAGCCAAATAGCAAATTCCTTATCAGGCAAACTTGAAATTTGATCATAACCCAACATTTGAAAATAACTTCCTTGGGATTTTTGATGTAAGGTAAATGGTAAATCCTTTATTAAATCTAAAAACAAATCTCGTTTTTGTTGAAAAAAAGCAGGTAATTGAAGATATTCATGTTGATGTTCTAAAAACTTAGCAAGACCAACTTGCATAGGTGTATTGCATGTAAAACATAAAAACTGATGAATCTTACGAAACTCGGTACTCAAATCTGATGGTGCTACACAATAGCCCATTTTCCAGCCGGTGGTATGAAATACTTTGCCAAATGAAAAAATAACAAAACTTCGTTTTAAGAGTGAAGGATATTTCAAGATACTTTCATGCACTCGCCCATCGAGTGTAATATGTTCATATACTTCATCGCTTATGACGTACAAATCATATTGATTAGCAATGCGATCTAAGTGATGAATATCTGCTACTGTCCATACATAACCGGTAGGATTATGGGGAGTATTCACTATAATGGCTTTGGTACTGTTGGTAATGGCTTGTTCCACTGCAGTCCAATCGATTGAATAATCGGGATATTTCAATGGAATACAGATTGGTATAGCTCCATTGGTTATGATATTAGGAATATAACTATCATACGCAGGCTCTAAAACTATCACTTCATCCTTGGGTTGCAGTATAGTTGTCAATGCAGCATAAATTGCATAAGTACCTCCTGGCGTGATAGTAATTTCAGTATCAGGATTAATACTGGTTTGATATAATGCTTGTATTTTTTTGGAGAGAATATTTCTCAATTCTGGCAAACCTGCCATAGGTGCATATTGATTCAATCCATTCTGCATTGCCCGATTGACTTCTTCAATTAAAATAGACGAAATAGGGTAATCAGGAAATCCTTGAGATAAATTAATGGCATTGTGTTCTTTTGCCAAAGCACTCATTACAGTAAAGATTGTAGTACCAACATAAGGTAGTTTTGAAATCAATTGCATTACTAGAAAAATTGTATGATAAAAATTAATTTGAAAATGATAGAGAAGAAACTCTTACAAAAATTTATCCCCTTTGTTTCTTTTTACTTCTGCTACATAATCTTTAATCTGCTGTTCACGATTGCGCTCACATATCAGTAAAATATCATCGGTATCGATCACAATAAAATTTTCGAGTCCTTGTAAAACCAGTAGTTTATTATCATTGGCTTTCACCATACATTGCGAAGCATCTATTATCATTACATTTTTACCATATACTGCATTGCCTAAATAATCTTTTTCTGAATTTTCGTAAGCACTATTCCATGTCCCCAAATCGCACCAACCAAAATAAGATGGAATTACAAAAACCTTTTTTGATTTTTCCATAATGCCATAATCAATCGATATATTGGTACATTGTGAATACACTTTTGATATTTCCTGATGTTCTTCAATTGTATTATAACTTTCCACTTTCGAAAATATTTCATTCATTTCGGGAAGGTATCGGCCTAGTTCTTCAATAATGGTTTTTACATTCCAAACAAAAATACCAGCATTCCAAAGAAAGTCCCCACTACGAATAAATGTTTCTGCCAATTCATGGGAAGGTTTTTCGGTAAATGTTTTCACTTGATACAAACGCTCCATATTTTTGGTAGTATCGTATTGTATATAGCCATAACCTATATCGGGTCGTGTAGGTTTTATACCCATGGTTACGAGTACATTATTCTTACTTACAAAATCCAATGAATCTATAATATCACGTTCAAATTTTCGATCATCAAAAATTAAATGATCAGCCGGACTCATTATAATATTAGCATCGGGATTGAGGGCATACAATTTGTGTGCGATATAAGCAGCACATGGTGCGGTATTTTTTCTAGATGGTTCACTCAATATATTATTATCCTGAAGTTCAGGCAATTGAATTTTCAAGGTAGGAATATATGCCTCATTGGTAATGATGAAAATATTTTCCTTAGGACAAATATTCTTAAATCGCTCATAGGTCCATTGTATCAATGATTTTCCTGTTCCTAAAATATCAAGGAATTGTTTAGGATGTTCGTTACGACTTTCAGGCCAAAAACGACTTCCAACACCTCCTGCCATGATGGCTACATAATTATTTTTTAAACTCATAGTATGTTCTTTATATCCTATTACCTTGTATACTTTGCTTAGAAATCTAAATTACAAAAAAATCCTTATTTATTACTCATTGTAAGATACTTCTTCATCCATTTATCTTCCAAAAGTCTCATTTCCAATTGTTGGCTTTTTGTTTTATCGCCAAAACCACTGATATGTAATGCACCATGTAATATAACTCTTAACAATTCGGTTTGCATAGTCGTTTTCATAGATAATGCATTCTCTTTTATACGATCAATACTGATATAAATATCACCTACAATTATTTCCGATTTTTTTTCAGTAAGATCAAACGTAATGATGTCTGTATAGGTATCATGTTGCAAGTATTGCTGATTCATTTGTAAGAGATAGTCATCACTTACAAACACATAAGAAAGATTGCTTTCTTTCTTTTTATAATAAAGGATAAGTTCATTTACAAAAGCGCCTAATCTACGTTTTTGCTTCAACATCGATTTTACTTCATGGTCTGTAAAGGTGCAACGACTCATAAGATTCAATTTAGAGTGTAGCAATTACATTGACACCATTCTGAACTACATCGCCAATTTGTGCGTTAATTTTGGTACCCAACGGCAAATACAAATCTACACGTGAACCAAATTTTATAAATCCTAATTCTCCATTTTGTTTAGCAATATCTCCTTTTTGAGAATAGGTAACAATACGACGTGCTACAGCACCTGCAATCTGACGTATTAATATCTCACCTTTCGAACCTTTTACGACTATCGTACTGCGTTCGTTTTCTGTACTTGATTTAGGATGCCAGGCCACAAGGTATTTCCCTTTATGGTATTGAACATATTCTACATTTCCATTGATTGGGTATTTATTCACATGTACATTCAATGGCGACATAAATATTGAAACTTGAATACGTTTATCCTTGAAATATTCTGTTTCGGTTGTTTCTTCAATCACTACCACCTTCCCATCACATGGAGATATCACAAGATGCTCACCAGTGGTTTCAGTTCGAGTAGGAATACGAAAAAACCAAAATACCCAAAACCATAACAAACCAGCTAGCAATAAGATTGGGTACATCAACCATTTAATATCTGCTAAAAACGTATTGCAAAGCCAAATTACTAAGCCATATAAAACAGTTGCAACAAGGCAATATATCCAACCTTCTTTATGTAATGTCATACAATTTATTTGGAAGCGAAAATAAGTCAAGCATTTAACTTATTTAAGTTAAATAAGCTGAAACCTACTTTTTAGTAGGAATGAATTTCCCAAATTAGAAAACATGCAACTGCAAACAAGCCATAAAAATCAACGCAAAAAGGAACGCAAAGGGTGCTGCAAATAACAATGAATCAAATCGGTCAAGCGCACCGCCATGCCCTGGCATAAGGTTACCAGAATCCTTGATGCCCGCCATTCGTTTCAATTTCGATTCTATTAAATCTCCTATAGTCCCCATTAATGATGCTATAAGTCCAAAACCTATCCAATGCCATACAGGAAATAAGTCAGTATTACTTCCCCATACATAAGCAAATGCTATAGTAAAAAGAATTCCTCCCAATGTGCCTTCTACCGTTTTTTTGGGAGAAATAGCAGGAAAAAATTTTGTACGACCTATAAAAGAACCTGTAAGATAGGCCATGCTATCATTCATCCATATAAATAGAATCAACATAACTGGTAATAGCAGCGATTGAAACCGGAGTTGCACCAATAATCCCAATGCAACCGATACATAGGTTAGTCCTGTTAAAAGGTAGATTGCTTTTTTATTTTTTCGATAGAAAAAAAATAGCATCAAAAAGCCAATAATTAATCCTAAAAATTGAAATTGGAAACGAGCCAATACTTGAGCAACGGTATTATCACACAAATTAAAAGACCAACTACTTACAAAAATATACACAGCCATTCCAGCAGCTGTAAAATTTGTTTTTTCCTGACGAGTAAACGTTGTTTGAAGAATTTGCTCTACAATTAAAGCATATTCTCGTAAGCATAACACATTTACAATAAAAAACAATCCTATAAAGGCCCATTCATTCCATAAAAGACAGCCTAAAACAACAGCGCTAAAAATAGCTGCAGATCCAAGTCGTGTTAAAAAAGTTTGTACATCAAATGCCATTTAATCTCAATTAATTGTCAAAAAGTTGATCGGTTAAAAGTTGTTCAGCTTGTTGCTTATAGGTATCAGGCACATGCAATTCAATATACCCAAATGCCAAGTAAGAACTATCTTGCTTATTCAACATTACACAAGGAATTTCGGCACTTTCAAAATTCCCTTTTACTGCTTCTGCTTCAAATCGGTTGGAGGATTTAAAAACACAAATCCAATTTATTTTTTCGCTCATATAGATTCATTTAATTGAGTTGGTTCATCATCTTTTTCTACTTCAATGTATTGATGAGCTACTCTTATTTTATAATAGTAATAGATTAATGATACGGTTACAATTGCACTCGCAATGGCAAGCCAAGTATTGACAGGAGGCAATTGTGTTACATCAATCGTGGTGTAATGATTATTGAAAAGGTAAACCATTAACACCGAAATGAAATTGTTGAACGCATGCATTAAAATAGCAACCCATAAGCTTCCGCAGTAATGATATCCCAGTCCTAATAACAAACCTAAAAATACCCTTGGAATAAATCCACTTAATTGACCATGAAAGGCACTAAAAATAATTGCTGTTATCAATAAAGCTACAAATGGAGTCTTACGCATCCAACTCAACAATACATTTTGCAAACAACCCCTAAAAAAAATCTCTTCTATCACTGCTGGAATAATACTTATGGCTATAATGTTCAACATCAAATCGGACCATTGAGTTCCGCTCAACATTGATTTGGCTAGTGTTGTATAACGGTCATCCATTTCTTTTACCTGTCCTGGATAGGTAAGTTTAGCGCTCAATTCTTCAAGCAACCCAGAAAATGGCATGGCAGCTGCCATGATAAGTATGGCAAATATCCAATGGTAGTATCGAATGTTGAAATTCAATTTCAAATACTGTGCTGGCTTGGGATAAGCAAGGTAAGCAAACAAAACTGCCGGAATCAATAACATGACCACCAAGGCTGTCATCTCAGCCAATTTAAATCTCGTAGCCAATTCAGCAGGTATTTCTTTTAAGTCGCTCAATTGAGCTGACGTAAAACCCATTAATTGTTGATTGGTAAAATCGATGATAAACGATCCTAAAAACCAACTCATTGATAGTAAGGCTAAAAAAACGACCATCTGTAGACCCGGTCGATAATATGTAAGATACCTATTCAGCATGCATGAAATGAATTGTGGCAAATGTACATTTTGCAAAACATAAATAAGTACTTTCGTGCTATGAACTCGATAAAATTGACTTTTAAAATTGCGAATGCCGAACAATGCGATTTACTTACAGCATTACTTTCCGATCAACATCTTGATGGTACTGAGCAATATGACGAAGAATTCATTGCATATTTTCCTGAAAATACCTTCAATGAATTTGAAGTGAATGATCGTATTCAATCCCTCCATATTCCGTATACCAAAGAAATCATTGAGATGAAAAACTGGAATGCTACCTGGGAAGCCAATTTCGAGCCTATACTTATCAATAATGAAGTAGGTGTAAGAGCACATTTTCATCCGCCATTTGCCGATTGTAAGTATGACATAGTGATTACACCTAAAATGAGCTTTGGAACTGGTCATCACGAAACCACACAAATGATGTTGAACTATGTGTGCGAAACGGATTGTGAACAAAAATCTGTATTTGACTTTGGATGTGGTACAGGTGTATTGGCTATCTTGGCCAAACTCAAAGGGGCTTCACATACTATAGGTATCGACAATGATCCATGGTCGGTAGAGAATGGAAATGAAAATTGTGCAAAAAACAACTGCTCTTCGATCGAAATCTCAGATAAAACCCTCAACGAAGTAGCAGATACATTTGATATCATTTTAGCCAATATCAATCTCAATGTGCTGATGGAAACCCTTCCAAGGTTGTATGAAATGTTAAATAACAAAGGCGATTTATACCTTAGCGGCATTCTCATCAGTGACTTAGATACTATCAGCGAACGACTTTCAGGACTTAATTTTGAGATTATTTCTCAAAAACAACTCAAAAACTGGCTTAGCTTACATATAAAAAAACGTAATGCATAGCTTGTAAATGTAACTTGCTTCGATTATATTTGCTGTTCACTCGTAAACAAAAACTGAACGTAAGCATGTACGAATTCATACTATTGATACTAGCATACCTCATAGGTTCAATACCTACAGCGGTATGGGTGAGTAAATACTTCTTCGATATTGATATCCGTAATTATGGTAGTGGCAATGCAGGCGCTACCAATACATTTCGAGTTTTAGGCTCCAAAGCAGGTACTTTTGTATTCTTTGTAGATATGCTCAAGGGTTTTATGGCCGTAGATTTAGCTTATTTCATCGCAAAATATCAAATGGACAACCTTGCCCTTACCAATTTTCAAGTTTTACTTGGCATTGCTGCAGTCGTTGGGCACGTTTTTCCTATTTGGGCCAATTTCAAAGGAGGAAAAGGCATTGCAACCCTATTTGGTATGATACTAGCAATTCAGCCATTGGTAGCAGCGTGCTTAGTAGTTGTATTCTTCTTTATGCTGTTTGTAACTCGCTATGTTTCGTTAAGTTCTATAGTCGCTAGCATCGCTTTCCCAGTCATGATATTTTTCATCTTTCGCGAACCCGAAATTATGTATCGTGTGTTTGCAGTATCTACCGCTGTATTGGTGGTATTGACCCATCATAAAAATATCAATCGTTTACTTGCTGGTAATGAAAGCAAGGTACCTTTATTTGGAAAGAAGAAATAATAAGTTATTAATACCGAAAGCTTCTTATTCTTTCATTGAATTAAGCATATTCATCCCAGCTTTAGCAAGTCCACACTCAGGATATTCTCCTAATACAAGTTCGTAATATTCAAGCGCTTTAGTCCCATTGCCTATCTGAGCATAGCAAAAAGCAATATTACATAGCCCCATTTCTTTGTAGGTCATTTTGGAGGAGCTTAGTAAAACTACATATCGAAATTTATCCACCCATTTATGCGTAGCAAAAAAATCAACACTTTTTTCGAAAAAAGGTATTGCTTTATCAAAAAGTCCTTGTTTTATTAAAATCATTCCATTTCGATGTGAAGATGAAATGGTTCTTTTGAGTACGAATGATACTACAAGATATAAAATTGCCCCTAAGAAAAAATAATTCTTAAATTCTAACCAATGAAAAAATAACATAAAAAAACCTAGCAGTATCATTTGTGGTATTAACGATATCCATGCTATTTGTCTAACTATTGGAATATTTGTAGCCATAGTAATAATTTTAAGGAAGCTATAAAATTACGTTTAAATAATAGTCAAAAAAAAAATCTGCATGTTACCATACAGATTTAATATAGTTATATTGAGAATAAATTATTTATTCATCGTAGCTAAAAACTCTTCATTGCTTTTGGTATTTCGCATTTGCGAAAGTATAAAGCTCATACATTCTTCAGGATTCATGTCGCCAAGGTGTTTACGAAGTATATACATTTTATTCATTACATCTTTATCGTGCAGTAAATCATCTCTACGAGTAGAAGATGCAACTATATCTATAGCCGGATAAATACGTTTATTGGCCAATCGTCGATCCAGTTGCAATTCCATGTTACCAGTACCTTTGAATTCCTCGAAGATTACCTCGTCCATTTTACTGCCTGTATCGATCAAGGCTGTAGCTAATATGGTCAATGAACCTCCATTTTCTATTTTACGTGCTGCACCAAAAAATTGTTTTGGCTTTTGCATCGCGTTGGCTTCCACGCCACCACTCAATACCTTGCCTGAAGCAGGTGCCACTGTATTGTGCGCACGAGCCAAGCGGGTAATACTATCTAGTAAAATGACTACGTCGTGTCCAACTTCTACCAAGCGTTTTGCTTTTTGCAAAGCGATGGTAGACACTTTTACATGTTTATCGGCAGGCTCATCAAAGGTTGATGAAATTACTTCGGCACGCACACTGCGTTGCATATCGGTAACTTCCTCTGGTCGTTCGTCTACTAATACAATCATCAAGTAACATTCAGGATGATTGGCTGCAATAGCATTCGCTACTTCTTTCAACAACATGGTTTTACCTGTTTTTGGCTGAGCCACTATCAATCCACGTTGACCTTTACCTATTGGTGAAAACAAATCCATGATACGCGTACTATAATTATTAGGCGTAGTACAAAGATTTAATTTCTCGTAAGGGAACAAGGGTGTTAAATAATCAAACGGCACGCGATCTCTTACTTCTTCAGGTGATTTACCATTGATGGTATTCACCTTAATCATAGCAAAATATTTCTCACCTTCTTTTGGCGGACGAACAGTTCCTGTAACAGTATCACCCGTTTTTAATCCAAATATTTTGATTTGAGAATGTGAAATATATACATCATCGGGCGAACTTAAATAATCGTAATCACTAGAACGTAAAAAACCATATCCATCAGGCATCATTTCCAATACACCTTCTGTTTCAACTTGACCATCAAATTCTAAATTAAATTTAGGCACTTTTTTTACTTTCAATTCAACATCAGCAAAAGGTGCACTCTGCTGTGAAGCATGCCCCTGTTGATTATTGTCCTGTTGATTTGAATTCTGTTGAGGACGATTATGTTGAGGATGTTGTCGTTGATTTGGATTTTGTTGATTCGGATTCTGATTCGAATTTTGCTGATTCGAATTTTGCTGATTCGGATTCTGCTGATTTGGATTCTGCTGATTCAAATTCTGTTGATTTGAATTTTGCTGATTCGGATTCTGCTGATTCGGATGTTGAGGTTTAGGATGCTGAGGTTTATTATGTTGTGGTTGCTTAGGATGTTGAGGTCGAGGTGGATGTATATTCTCCTTAGGCGTTTCAATCTTTACAACTACTTCTTCAGGCTGAATTGATTCTACAGTTTCTTTTTCAATAGAAGGTGCTGATTCTATTTTAGTTTCAGTTGGTTCCTTCTTGATAGCTGCTTTTTTTGCAGGTACTTTTTTAGTTTTCTCTGGAATAGGTTTTACATCATCAGCTTTTCCTTCAGCTTTAATTTCTTCAATAGAAGCAGTCGGGTTTGGCTCAGGTATTTCAGTTGTTGCCTTTGCAGCCTTTTTAACCGGTGCTTTCTTGGTTTTCTTTTCCACAGGTTCTGTAGTTTTGGATTTACTAATTGGTCTCAACGCTTGAGCATCCAATATTTTGTAAATAAGATCTTGTTTTTGTAAAGATTTTGCATCAACTACTGCTAATTTTTCAGCAATATCATGCAATTCTGGAACGATCATTTCGTTCAGTTGAATAATATCATAATTCATAATCAAATGTATTTTCGTAGAGTACGAACAAAGTGTTTAAATAGTATACGAGGATTTAAATAAAGGAAAAATTCAGAACTCTTTGTTGAATAAAGGTGTGTGACTGAATTCTATTCTAATGCAAGTTTACGACCACTTTTTTAATAAAAAAACTTATTTTTTCTTTTTAGTCACAAAACGATCATCTGTAAGTGAATGCAAAAAGGCTTCTAAGTCCTGTTTTTCAAGCACGGAGAGCCCAATTTTAACGGGTAATATCGTATCACGGTTGATAGAATGCTTCATAAATTTGGCAGGTTCATCGTAATAATCGATGACCTCTCGCAATGTTTTAAACGATCCGTTATGCATATAAGGTGCCGTTACAGCTACATTGCGTAATCCGGGTGTTTTAAATTTCCCAATATCCTTAGGGTCTTTTGTAATCAAATATCGTCCGCTATCGTTGGCATCTTTTCCATTGAAAAGTCCAATATTTCGAAATTCATCGGCTGTAAAATCGGGTGTAAAATGACAATCAAAACAACGGGTTCGTTTACCCATAAACAAGTCTCTACCACGAATTTGCGCATCGGTTAAGCCGCCAGGTTCATCATTCAGCCATCGATCATTAGGTGTTTGGTCAGTTTCGAGCGTACGTTCATAGGCGGCAATTGCTTCAACTATTGAACTGCTATCGGGTGATTTTTTGAATGCTTGAAAAAATAACCCTTGATACATCTTATTCTTTTTGATTCTGTCTACCGCTTTCGAAAATTTTAAATTCATTTCTACAGGATTTTCAATAGGTCCTACTACTTGTGCTTCTAAGCTAGCTGCTCTGCCATCCCAAAAGAATGATTCCCGCATAGACATATTCATAACGGAAGGCGTATTTCTATTGCCTAACTTACCTCCTACACCTTTGCTAAAAGCCGACGTGTCGGCAAATCCATAGGCAGGCATATGACAAGAAGCACAACTAATACTACGATCCATTGATAATATTGGGTCAAAAAATAACTTTTCTCCAATTGTCTCCTTCGTAACAACTATCTTTTTTACTTTTTTTGAAGTAAAACCACTCAAAAAAATTAATCCGACAGAAAGTACCATTACAATGGATATATAAACATATCGACTTTTCATCCTTGCAAAAGTACTTTGTTCTTATAATTTCGCATGGTGATTTTTATCACATTCGTATTAATTTTGAACGAATTTGCACAATATGACCCCAGAACGAAAAAATAGATTAGAATTTGTACTTAACAACCGACAAAATGATTTGACTGTCATTCTTGAAAATGTTTTTGACCCACATAATGTTTCGGCAGTCATTCGAACGTGTGATGCTGTAGGTATTATGGAAATTTATGTTTTAAATACAATCATCCCAAATCATTTCAGATACAATGATTATGCAAGTTCCAGTGCCAGTAAATGGGTTATGATTCATAGATATAATAATACAGAAGCATGCTTTGAAGCTGTAAGAAAAAAATATAAATACATCTATTCCACCCACCTCAACGAAGGTGCCAAAGGGTTGTATGAATTGGATTTAAGTCAACCTACTGCTTTAGTATTTGGCAATGAACGATTTGGGGTAAGTCCTGAATTATTAAAATTATGTGATGGAAATTTCATCATACCACAAGCAGGCATGATACGCTCGCTCAATATTTCTGTAGCTTGTGCTGTAAGTGTATATGAAGCCTTTCGACAAAAAAACTTACAACAACATTATAATCAACGAAAAATCACTTCTTCGGAACAACAAGAACTATTGAAATTGTGGGATGAAGAACGGCTTGAAAATGAAATTTAAGATTAAATTCCAATATCTTTTTTTCAATTCATTTTTAATTCTATATTTGCAATCCCAAAACATGGAGGGTGTAGCTCAGTTGGTTAGAGCATTGGTTTGTGGTGCCGAGGGTCGAGGGTTCGAGCCCCTTCATCCTCCCATATTTTGAAAAGCTTCTTGAAAAAGAAGCTTTTTTTATTTTACAAAATGTATTCAATCCATTTGAAATAGAGTCAAGAAGGTTTTATTTTGCGCTATGCGTTCAATACAATTCAAAATCCATCTTATTTTTATCCTTGTTTTTAATCTATGTTCGTTTAGTAGCTTTTCACAACAAACACTCTATGAACTGAATGGCAAAAACTATACAGCCACCTACAATGAATGCATCGAATACTATCAAGATTTAGATGAAGAGTACAAAACGATTTCCTTACTTGAAATGGGTATGACAGATGCTGGACTTCCGTTGCATTTGGTCTTAGTGAATGCGCAAGGAAAATTTAATCCAACTCAATGGCATGCTAAAAATCAAGTGGTGATACTCATCAACAATGGTATACATCCTGGCGAACCCGATGGCATAGATGCATCTATGATGCTAGTAAGAGATTTAGCCAATGGCACAATCAATATACCTGAAAATGTATCATTGGCATTTATACCTGTATACAATATAGGAGGCTGTCTTAATCGAAGTGAATACAATCGAGTAGATCAAAATGGACCAATAGCATTTGGTTCAAGAGGCAATTCGCAAAACTTAGATTTAAATCGTGATTTTATAAAATGTGATAGTAAAGAAGCGCGCTCCTTTGCCGAACTATTCCAATGGATAAATCCAGATGTGTTTATAGACAATCATGTAAGTGATGGTGCAGATTATCCGTATGTAATGACCTTGGCCACTTCCCAACACAATAAGTTGGGTGATGAAATGGGCACTTATATGAATGAAGTATTTGAACCAGCCTTATTTTCTTCCATGCGCAACAAAAAAAATCCGATGATGCATTATGTGAATGTATGGGGACATGATGCCAAAGAGGGATGGTCACAGTTCTTTGATTCTCCACGATACAGTACTGGATACGCAACGTTGTTTCACACCTTTGGCTTTACACCCGAATCCCATATGCTAAAACCTTATGATATGCGAGTAAATGCAACCTATCAATTGATGGAAAGCATTCTTGATTTTTCTTCTACACATTCCAATGAAATAATTACCATTCGAAAAAAATCAATCGAAAAAGCCTTGACACAGAATAGCTTTCCGCTAAACTGGAAAATAGATACTAGTAAACATACCAACATCGAATTCAATGGGTATGAATACAAAACAAAAACAAGCCAAGTATCCAATCTGCCAGTACATTATTACGATCGACAAGCAGCCTATACTCGCAATATAAAATTTCAAAAATATTATATACCATCCACTATGATAGATGCTCCTAAGGCATACATCATTCCACAAGGATGGTGGAAAGTGATTGATTTACTTAAATTAAATCAAGTAGAAATGGAACCATTGAATAGTGATACAACCATTGAAGTTGAAGCATATACCATTACTGATTATAAATCGTCGGAAAGATGTTATGAACATCATCATAGAAATTCGAACATTCAAACAGAAAAAAAATCTATGCTCTATACTTTTAGAAAAGGAGATTATGTAATACCTCTCGATCAAGATCGAAAACGATTTATCATAGAAGTATTAGAACCACAAGGAAATGATAGCTATTTTGCATGGAATTATTTTGATGCAATTTTAGTTCAAAAAGAAGGTTATAGTGATTATGCTTATGAAGATTTAGCAGCGCAATATCTTAAAGAAAATCCTGCATTGAACGATAGCTTGAATGCATTGCGATTGACCGATAAACAATTCGCTGCAAACGCATCTGATCAGCTTTATTATGTATACATGCATTCTCCTTATGTTGAGAAAGGTTATAATCTATATCCTGTATTCAGATTTATGAAAGGAACTCAATCATCTAATAGTAAATTACAACCTAACGGCAATGAATTTCGAAATAAAGTAGATGAGTAAAACAGAATCATCGTTGTTGAGTACTAAACGTTCAATTAGCGAAGCCAATGAACTCGCATGTGGCAAAAAGTGAACATTGACCACACGAATCTAAAGACTTAAGAGAGGGGTACAAGACGACAATGCGGCTATGATGCATAGGTGCTGTAATACACAGACAATTTATTTTTGAACTGTCTTTAATTTATGTTTATTCAAATATTCCTTGAACTCTGCAAAGTTCATATTTTCAGTTTCCTTTGCAATTTTCTCCTTAATTTCTCGAAACACTTTTACAGTATCAAATTTTTTTTCTGTTTTAATCTTCGGCTTCATTATTTACTATTTCTTTAGGTGAACGAATGTCTAATTGAATGTATCCACTTTTCAAATTTACGGAATTATAACCACGAATTCTAAAAACATTCACAATGTGTTTAAAGTTCCAACTTACAAGGTAATCAACTTTGGTAATAGTTGCTGTAGCAATATGCCTGCAATCATCAGCACTTGTTTTTCCTACAACTTTCTCTTCTAAATATTTTTCAGCCAACAGAAATGCTTCTTCAGTCACTTCTACAAATTCTAAATGATCTTTGGGTAATGCATTAAAAAAGTTTCTCACGTTTTCTGGCGCTTTACTTAATTCAGATATTGATAGGTCTGAGTAGACGCAAGTAATTTGTCCTAAAGCCACCTTCTCAAAAAGTAAAGTTGTGATTTCTTCAAAGTCTTCGTCGAAAACTCCCCCAAATACCGATGTGTCAAAATATAAGCGTGGTTTCATTAAACAAAATTAACATCTTTTCTCTATTGGTTGGTATCCCACAATACAATATTTGTATTTCGTTTGGTGAGACACCAATCGATAGGTTAACCCCGCCTATTGACAATGTGCTGTTTTGCCCAATAATTATTTCCATATTTCATGTTTCAATATAGAATTAAAATTGTCGCCATAAGGAGAACCGCTGCGATAAGTCACTCTAACTTTTTGTCCGTCAACAATAACGTCATTGTTTGTTTTACAAAAAGAATTGAATTTGCCAAATGCCGCGTCACTATAAGCAAATTCTACACTGTCTACAGTAAAACTTTCAATTGTTTCACTACCATATCTTGCGTTTCTATATTTACGCTTAAAATTGGAAACACGTCCTTCAACTCTTGGTGTCGAAGGAGATGCTAGCATTTTTAAAGTCTGAGAGTACGAATTGTCTTTGTAAAAAAAAGTCAATAAAATATAAAAAGTGAATCCAAGTATTGCAAACGTTGCGGTTCCCCATAATAATATTGTCTTGTCTCCGTTACCATGATCTTTTTTGATTTTTTTTATCATTACCCAAAGAAGTCCTGCAACAATTGTAATAATCAAACAAATTGAGTTTGAATTTGTTGTATTGGCTGGTGAGTCAAGAATTGACCAGTATGTTGTATAGTCCATTCGTAATTCTTTTATAATTGGGCATAACTATTTGTAGCTAAAGTCGGTGCGGAATTCGAAGACCGAAAGCTAGGTAAATGTACAAAAGATTATTAAAGAACCCAATGATTGATATGCCACAAAGCCCGCATTGGCAATTGTTGCTGTTGGGTGCAGTTATAATTTTATTTTTATCTTGCTTACTAGGATTGCTATTTTAGTTTTTGTATTTACGGTTAAACGATAAAATGAAAACCATGTATCTTTTCCATTCACAATATCTAGCCCATCGACAGAAACTAGGTACTCATTTGGATTGTCTGTGCGATTCGTCTTAAAAGACAGAAAACCCTTTCGTGATTCTAATTGCTCTCTTTTTTTTCTTATAAAATATAAATTATTCACAATTCCTCCAACAAATCGAATAACTTTTAATTCTGATTTAACCTCTTCGTCAAATTTCTTTTTCCAATTTTTGCCATATTTCTTTTCAATATTTCTGTACGAAATTTTATTAATTTTCATTACACTGTCTTGAAGGTTTGCTGCTGGAACACAACCTGCTACATGCTTGAAATGTATCTCCCATTTTTTCGCAACTATTTTTTCAGCATCAACCAATTCTTGAAAGCGCGCCATTCCATAAGTCAATATTGTAAAACTATCAATGTTGATCGTTTTAGCATTTGCGTATTTTTGCCCATAACCATATTGCAAATGGGATATGGTTATTAAAAATATTATTATAAGGTATCTTAGCATCTATTGATTCAAACGCGTAAATTGCCACAAACTTACTTACAGGAGCTACTTTTCTCCCAATGCATGAACACTATAAAAAACAAAGAGTCTATAATTAATGGTTAATTGCTAAACAAATATATTATAAATATGCTAAATTTATAAAAGGCATTATACAACGATTCGCGGAAATATTAACTTAGGCATATTAATCAAATCAATAAATTCAATACCTTTCAAACCTTTTCCCTTTTGCATCTGTCTTTGATGTTGTATATTTAACTTCAAATTTTCAAACCATGATGTTTCGATCTTTTTCCATTTTAGCGATTTGTATTTTTACTCAATTAATCAGTATAGCCCAAGGCCATCGACTTCCGACCCCATCACCACTTGCAGGCACCGAAGATGGCGAATTGCACGATATGGTTGTATTTGACCGCGAGGGCAATCATTATTTTTTCAGTGATTTGAAATTTGATTTAACCAAAAAGAAAAAAACACGTGCTATCAATCCAACTTATACAGCTGGGATATTCAGATTACATTTCGATGATGCAGGAACCAACACTGGTTTTGATGATGCTGCCTTGGGATTACAACGTGTAAATGTAGCTGTACAAGTTTTCACAGATCTAAGTAATTTGATTAACGAAGCCAATAGTCCTTATACAAGTATTGCCAACTTAGGCTCCACGAATTCTTATGTAGAAATACATGTACAACCATCTCTAAACAATGTAGGGAATAGTACGCTCGGTAATGCTGGTCAGTTTTTCTTAACAACTTCACCAGGCATCGTACATGGTTCTGTTTGGCAAACGATCAATAGTGGGTTAGACGCATGGTTTGGCGTTGGTCCTTCCAACCTAGGTACAGTAGGTACCTATCATGGCTTGATGCAAATCAATTTTGGACATAATTTTTATTTAGGTACGAATGCAGCCGCTATAGGCGCTACACAAGTAGATTTATACAGTGTTATACTTCACGAAGCTATGCATGCATTGGGTATAGGATCATTGATTGCTCAAAATGGCAATAGCAAATTGACCAATAGCAACCCTGGTATTTACAGTGCATTTGATACTTACCTTACAGATGTGAACAATACAAAAATCATCAATTGGAACAATTGTTTTCAAGCTTCTTTTGTATCGGCCAACTTATCAAAACTAACTACACCTTGTGCCTTAAAATTCAATGGCACACAACCTTTGTTTATATCGTCCGATGCTGCTTGGAGCAATGGTACTAGCCTGAGTCACTTCCCTGCTGCTTGTGGCAATGTAGGCAATTTCGTCATGAATCCTGGGATGACTGCTGGCACTACAAAACGTTTTCCAGATGCTAAAGAAGTATCGGCTTTGTGCAATTTAGGTTATTCACTTTCTGGCATATACCCTGGGTCATCTTATACGCCGTGTGGCTCTCGCATAGCTGGCACCAATGATTATGCTACTTACACAGCTGCTGCACCTGGCACTAATTACAGTGGTCCAGCTAATACAAATTTTATTCTCAACTCAACTGATTTTTTAGGGAATGATGAAAACGCTACTTATTACAGTTGTCTTGAAGTGGTGAATCAAAGTGGTACATTAAGTGGAAATTTAAATGGAGGAATCGGAACTTCTATTACGTTTACACCAACTACAAACTTTGCAGGAACAGCTATTTTAAAATACATTCCTAAAGAAAATAGCAATGGCAAAGCTGGGAATATTACCTATATTTTTATTGATATCACACCTCCTCCTTTAGCTCCATGTGTATCAAACAATGCTTGCGAAATGCTTTGCTACGGAGGCTTTGAAGAGTTTACATCACAAGCTCAATATGATATTTATACATCTGGTGGCTATACGTCCAACAACAATGTATCATTTGCATATTACCCTGCTACTTACCCGGACAATTCACCTGACTTAAGACAAAGTGGATTTTACACAGGTGCAGGTATCATCAATTGCAATGGTCCTAACAATCAAATTTTTTCACATGGTGGCACACAACTTATAGGAATGATATTACGCAATACACCTGCAACTTCTATGAACAATCCAGAAGGCCCTGCCCTTCCTTTGAATGGAACCGTATTGCCTGGCGAAAGTGTAACAGTTTCTGTTTGGCTTCGACTAGCTGATCAATCTTGTATGGGCGGTGTAGAAGCTCGTCTTGTGAGCATGGCTCCATGTTTGGGCAACCAAGGTATTCTGTTGGCCAATTGTGTAGGTCTTCAACAAACTGCCATTGTACCAAGTGGCGTTTTGGCATTTAATAATAGTTGGCAACAAAAAACAATGACTATTACGAACACGACTGCAGTGCCTATGACTCATTTACTTATTAACTCTCTACCCTACACGCCTTATGTTGCACAACCCTTTGGATTCATTTACATGGACGATGTGAGTTGTATTAAAAATGTACCTAAACTACAAATTACTAAAACCGGCCCTGCAACAGCTTGTACTGGCGATACATTGACTTATACCATTTCTGTAACTAATAATTCCCTTTCGCCAGCTAATAATGTTCAATTAAAAGACAGTCTTGGCTTAGGCCTTACTGCTGTAAGTGGTGGTTCTTTCACATATCCTGTAACAACTATAGCTTCTATAGCTGCAGGAGCCACACAAACATTCACATTAAAAGCAATTACAAATGCTAGCTTTGGTACTATTACAAATACTGCTTATGCATCATCGGGCGCTTGCGCTGATAGTGGAAGTGTAACACAATGCAATACAACTATTGTAAATCAAACATTGTCTATTCAAAGCACTACATCTCCTATTGACCCATGTAGAGGCGACACCATTTTACTTACAATGGATGTGTGTAATTATTCTAGTAATGCAATTAACCCGATTTCATTACAAACCCCACTCCCATTAGGATACAGTGCCTTGCCTGGTGCTGGCTATACAATTGCAGGAGGAAATATCAATTGGGCTAATTTCAGCTTAGCTGCTGGAACGTCTACTACTCCATCTTGCACAACACTTACTGCACAAGTAATAGTAGGTACACAATCCAACTCACTTTGTACTCAAATAATAACTGGAGGCAACAAGTGCAGTAATAAAACAACTAATTGTACCAATGTCAATGTAATCAATTGCTGGCCAGAAAGTCTAGATGAGCTATCACAAATTAAAAATTTATTATGCTATCCAAATCCTACATCAGAAAAATTATTTTTCGAATTTGAATCCAACCATGCAGGTACATTAGATTTATTGAATGCAATAGGTCAAGTGATATATACTACATCTTTCGAGAAAGGAATGCAAAAAACAACTATTAATACAGCACAGTTTGTCAATGGACATTATCAATATCGAATTGTGATTGATGGCCATATACAAATGACTGATAAAGTTATCATCCTTCACAATTAGACTTCTTTAGATTCCTGAGAAAATAGTTAATATAATGTAGGGAAAATAATTAGCAAGAGTATATTTGCAACATGAGCATTGAACAATTGTATGATATATACCTTCAATATCCGCATGTACAAACAGATACTAGAAAGCTTAAACAGGGTGATATCTATTTTGCATTAAAAGGAGAAAATTTCAATGGAAATCAGTTTGCAAAACAAGCCTTAGAAGCTGGAGCGTCCTATGCTGTTATTGATGAACCTGCATTTCAATTGAATGAACAATGTATCTTAGTTGAAGATGTGCTTACAACATTGCAACAGCTTGCATGTCATCATCGCAAACAATTTGATATACCATTTATAGCAATCACAGGTAGCAATGGCAAAACCACCACCAAAGAGTTGATGCATGCAGTATTATCTTCAACCTACAAAACATCTGCTACAGAAGGAAATTTAAATAATCATATTGGAATTCCACTTACAATTTTAAAAATCAAAAAAGATACAGAAATTGCTATCATAGAAATGGGCGCCAATCATCAAAAAGAAATTGAAGGTTATTGCAAAATTGCATTACCAACACATGCCATCATTAATAATTGTGGCAAAGCGCATCTCGAGGGATTTGGAGGGATTGAAGGTGTTCGAAAAGGCAAAGGAGAATTGTTTGATTATATACGATTAATCAACGGTGTCATTTTCAGAAATGCTGATTTGGATTATCTCATTTCGATGTCTTCAGGTATTGATCAACAAATCACTTACGGGTCTACAACCGCTGACTATAGAGGCATCATAGAATCAAACGAACCATTACTCAATGTTGCCATTACAACTCCAAAGCTAGAGTGCATTATACGAACCCAATTAGTGGGAGAATACAATTTTCCTAATGTGCTGGCTGCAGTAGCTATTGGAAGCTATTTCAACATACCTATTGAAACAATACAAAAATCCATAAAACAGTATTCTCCGAGCAATAGTCGTTCACAACTCATCCTCCAAGGCAGTAATACTATTATTTTAGATGCATACAATGCGAATCCAACAAGTATGGCCGCCGCTATTCGTAATTTCAGAAATGCAGATTACCCTAACAAAGTAGTGATGATAGGCGCTATGATGGAATTGGGTGAAGAAAGTCAACAAGAACATCAACAAATTATTTCTTTGTTGGAAGAAAGTAACTGGAACTATGTAGTATTAGTTGGAGGTGATTTCAAAAACTGTCAACATTCCTATATCTATTTTAATACTTCACAAGAAGCTTCAGCATGGTATACATCAAAATCATTTGAACATACCTCTTTTTTAATCAAAGGATCTAGAGCAATGGCTATGGAAAAAGTACTTCAATAAATATATCTGCATACTATTTGCAAACAATACAAAAAATCAAATAAAAAAAACAAAAACATTATGTCTAAAATACTCGTAACAGGCGGAGCCGGATACATTGGTTCTCATACAATCACTGACCTGATCGCCAATGGCTTTGAAGTAATCTGTGCTGATAATTTTTCTCGATCCAACCCTTCATCATTGGAAGGAATTAAAAAAATAACAGGTGTGGAAGTTAAAAACTATGCAATAGACTTATGTGACTATAATTTGACTCGTCAATTATTTGAAGAAAATAAAGATATACAAGGTATCATTCATTTTGCTGCCTATAAAGCAGTTCCCGAAAGTGTTGAATTCCCGATTCGATATTATGAAAATAATATGATTTCATTGTTCAACATTTTAAAATGTATGACCGAATATAATATTCCCAATTTAGTTTTCTCTTCGTCTTGCTCAGTATATGGCAATTTAGAAAAATTGCCTGTTACGGAAGATACACCGCTTTCAAAAGCAGAATGTGCCTATGCTGCTACTAAGCAAATGGGCGAACAGGTAATATTAGATTTTTCCAAAACATCCAAGGCGAGTTCTATATTATTACGCTATTTCAATCCAGTAGGTGCTCATCCTAGTGGCATTATTGGGGAGACTCCAATTGACCGTCCAAATAATTTAGTACCTATCATTACACAAACAGCCATTGGTCAAATCGACAAAATGTATGTTTGGGGAAGTGACTACGATACGAGAGATGGATCCTGTATACGTGATTATATACATGTAATGGATATTGCTAGTGCGCATACAAAGGCTTTGCAATATTTAATTACTCAAAAAAATGAATCCAATTACGAAATATTGAATCTGGGTTCTGGGAATGGTGTTTCAGTGTTAGAAGCAATCCATTCGTTTGAAAAAGTGAGTGGTGTAAAGCTCAATTACGAAATGGGACCTCGCAGAGAGGGAGATGTGGTAGCCATTTATGCTAATAATGAACTTGTTAAGTCCAAATTAAACTGGAATCCTCAATTTTCATTGGACGAAATGATGATTACAGCTTGGGCTTGGCAAAAGGTATTATCTTCGAAATAATATCTTTATATTATATCTTTATTAAGGGCACAAATTTCTAATAAATTTAAGATTTATATTCTATCTTTGCTATGTAAAAATTAATTATATGAAAATAAAATTACATGCATTGGTAATAATCATTTGCTTACTATTTAGCAATTTGATTTCAAAATCTCAAATTTTGGCTTGGCAATTTGGCACTCCCGCCAGTTTGGGTAATGAAGCGAGCTACGCTTCTACAACAACAAATCCTAACATAGGGGTTTCAAATTTAACAAGAGGAACATTGACAGCAACTGGTTTAGCAAGGGCATTTTCGGCAACTAATTTTACAGCAGGCGGTAACAAAGCAAATGCTATAGCTTCTAATCATTATTTTCAGTTCACTGTAAATACAAATGCTGGGTTTGAAACTTCTCTTAGCTCTTTAGATTACAAAGTAAGACGATCTGGTACTGGTCCAAATGCTTTTATATGGCAGTATAGCACAAATGGATCTACCTTTTTTGATATAGGGACTGATATTTCTTACACATTAACCACAACCGAGGGCGATGTGCAAACATCTTTAATATTGTCATCGATTCCTGCTCTTCAAAATGTAGGAAATGCAACCACAATAACATTCAGATTATATGCATGGGGCGCTAGTGCTACAGGCGGTACTTTTGCTATCGGAAGAACAACCGCTTTAACTACAACAAATTCACTAGCTTTAAATGGCACTATTAATTCAATTGCTCCCACGTTAAGTGCAACATCATTAACTTTTCCAAATACTTGTATTGGATCAAATAACATACTTCCTACAACAATTACTGGTTCAAACTTATCAGGCACATCAGTGCTTGTAGGACCATTTAGTTCTTATGGATTCTCAACCAATCCGTTAGGTCCATTCGACCCTTCTGTTACATTATCTTATATTGGCAACTCGTTGTCAAGTACTGTATATGCTCAATATTTACCTTCATTGGCTGGAAGTAACAATGGCAACATCCCAATGTCGGGCGGTGGTGCTTCAGGTACAATTGCTACAACAGCACAAGCTTTTGCAGTACCAAGCGTTACAGCAAGTTCTACACCATCTCCAGCAACAGTATGTGCAGGTAGTAGTGTAACCTTATCGGGTGGTGGTGCTACAACATATACTTGGTCAGATGGTGTTAACACCCAAACTGACGGAGTTTCATTTATACCTACTACCTCTTCAACGTATACTGTTACTGGAACTACATCTGGTTGTTCTTCTACTGCTACATTAGTTGTAACAGTAAATCCAGCACCGGCTTCACCAGTAATCACTGCAACACCTACTTCAATTTGCCCTGGTGGTAATTCAAATCTTAATGCGGTCTCAACAGGTAACACAATTAGATGGTACGATGCACCTACATTGGGTACATTGCTTACCACTGTGCCAAGTGCAACAAATTACAATGTTGCTCCGGGTAGCACAACAACATATTATGCCGAAGCAGTCGCACCTGCAGGAGGTACACAAACATTCTCTTATACAGGATCGGCTCAAACATTTATTGTACCAGCTGGTGTTACTTCAATGGATATGGAATGTTGGGGAGCACAAGGTGGTGCAAACTGGATAAATAATACAAATTTTGGAGGATACTCCAAAGGTACAATGGCTGTAACTCCAGGTGAAACATTAACGATTTATGTAGGAAATCAACCTACAACAATAGCAGGTGGGTATAATGGTGGAGGTGCTGGCGATGCTGCTGGTCGTGCAGGTGGTGGCGCATCTGATGTACGTCAAGGAGGAACTGGTTTAAATAACCGTATTATTGTAGCTGGTGGCGGCGGTGGTGCAGGTTTTTGGAGTTCACTACATGTGGTAGGTGGCGTTGGCGGCGGCGCTAATTTAAGCGGCGGTGATGGATATCGAAATACAATTGCCGATCCAGGCGGAAAGGGAGCTACTGTTTTAGCAGCAGGACCAGACGGAACATGTTCAAGTTTTAACAATACAAATATGGCAGGTGCTTTTGGACAAGGTGGATCTCCAGCAACATTTGGTTGCGGTTGTGAAGGATATGGCGGCGGAGGTGGTTGGTATGGTGGAGCAGGTAGCGGTAACTGCCGCGGTGGCGGTGGTGGTAGTGGATATGTAATTCCTTCAGCTACAAACCTAGTCGCTACAAGTGGTGTTCGCATTGGTGATGGTCAAGTTATTTTAACATGGACTGGATCTGGATGTGCTGCTTCTAACCCAAGAACCCCTGTGACTGTTACAGTAAACCCAATCCCAACAGTGACAGCAAGTTCTTCACCATCTCCAGCATCAGTATGTGCTGGTAGTAGTGTAACTTTAACTGGCGGTGGAGCTACAACCTATACTTGGTCAGATGGGGTAAACACCCAAACAGATGGTATTTCATTTATACCTGCAGCTTCTTCTACTTATACTGTAACAGGAACATCATCAGGTTGCTCATCTACAAGCACAGTAGTAGTTACTGTAAATCCAGCTCCAGCTTCACCTATAATCACTGCAACACCAACTGCAATTTGCCCAGGCGGTAATTCAGATTTAAATGCTGTATCAACAGGAAATACAATTAATTGGTATGATGCATTAACTGCTGGCACTTTACTAACTACTGTACCAAGTGCTACAAACTATAACGTAACACCTGGAAGTACAACCACATATTATGCCGAAGCAGTCTCACCTGCTGGTGGCACTCAAGCATTTTCTTACACTGGATCTGTTCAAACATTTACGGTACCTGCAGGTGTGACCTCAATTAATATAGATGCGCGTGGCGCTCAAGGTGGTGGATCTAATGGCGGAGCAGGTGGATTAGGAGCAAGAATGACTGGAGATTTTGCTGTAACGCCTGGTCAGGTATTAAATATTGTAGTTCCTCAACAAGGCAATTTACAACTAGGCGGAAACGCTTCAAATAGCTCTGGTGGTGGTGGTGGTGCCTTTGTATATACTACCGCACCCAATACTTTATTAGTAGCAGCTGGTGGTGGTGGCGGAAAATGCAACTGGCTATCAGCCGCTCCTTTACATCCTGGTGCTGCTGGTTCAATAGGCCTAAATGGTAATGCTTCATCAGACGGAGCCGCTTTAGGTGGAGTTGCTGGTGATGGTGGCCAAGCTGGTTTATGGAGCGGAAGTCCATGTGCTGGTGGTGGTACAGGTTGGTTAACCAATGGTGGTGGGCCCTTCGGTGGACTTGGCTTTGCTACATGGGCAGGTGGTCCTGGATTTTGTGGCGGCGCCGGCGGCGGCTGTGGTGGTGTAGGTGGCTTTGGCGGCGGCGGCGGTGGCGGTAATCATTACGGCGGCGGTGGCGGCGGTGGCGGTTACTCCGGCGGCGGTGGCGGTACCGATCCTACACATGGCGGTGGCGGTGGTTCCTTTAGTTCAGGAACTAGTCAATTTAATACAGCAGGTTTCCAAACTGGAAACGGTCAAGTAATTTTAACTTGGGCTGTTTCTGGATGTGCTTCTAATCCAAGAACTCCAGTGACTGTTACTGTAAATCCAACCCCAATGGTAACAGCGAGCGCAACACCAACTACAACGTGTAACAACACGGTAGTAACACCAACTGGTGGTGGTGCAAGCACGTATACATGGTCAGGTGGTTTAACAGATGGAGCACCATTTGTTGCAAGCATCGGAGCTACAAGTTATACTGTAACTGGAACTGATGGTGCAGGTTGTACTGCCACAAGTAGTGTAACCGTAACCGGCACAGCCGCTTCAGGCACATTAGCACCAGCAACATCAAATCAAAGTCAAAATCAAGGGGATGATTTAAATGCTAGCTACTATGATCCAAGTTGTAACTTAATAGCAACAATCGATGATGGTTTTGGAGGAAATATCCTAGGCTTAACAACAGCAACTGTAAACGTAGATGCAACAGCAGGTGTACACAATGGTCAACCATTCGTACGTCGTTGGTACCAAATCACACCAACGAACAATGGTTCAGCGGATGTGATCTTATACATCAACCAAGCAGACTTCAACGATTACAACGCAGCAGTAACAGCTCCTTACTTACCATTACCAACAAGTGGTAACAATGCAGATCCAAACATTGCAAACATTCGAATCACGAAAAATGCAGATGCAGGCTTAGGTAACTCACCAATGGTGATAGCACCAACTACTATAAACTGGAATGGAACATATTGGGAGTTGAGCTTCAACACACCAAGCTTTAGCCAATTCAGAGTACATAGTGTGAACCCAGGTAATATACCATTACCAGCTACGATCACCAACTTCAGCGGACGTAAATTAGACAACAGCGACCTATTAGAGTGGACCACAGCAAGCGAGCAAAACAATGCTTACTTCAATCTACAACACGGTACCGATGGTGTGAACTTTACGACTATAGCTAAAGTCAACAGTCAAGCTCCAAACGGCAATAGCTCAAGTATCTTGAACTATAGCTTCGAGAACACAAAACCACAATTAGGCCACAACTACTACCGTTTACAACAAGTAGACATCGACAACCAAAGCACGATCAATGCAAAAGTTGTAGATATCATCTGGGGTACTAATGGCAGCACAGTGAGCATCTATCCAAATCCGACACAAGATGTATTGAACATCGATTTGTATACAAGTAAAGTACAAAACACAACAGTGAAAGTATTGGATATGAGTGGACGCGTAGTGAAGCAAATACAAGCACGTAGCGAAGCAGGTATGAGTACCTTAAGCGTAAGCTTAGGCGAACTAGCCAGCGGCTTATATACTGTACAAGTATTTGACAACAACAAGCTCAGCCATGTAAGCAAAGTGAAGAAAAATGACTAGTACTGAGTACTAAGTAGAAAGTATAAAGACAGAAACCGCCCTTCAGCAATGGAGGGCGGTTTTTTAATGAACAGATTGAATATTCGATTGTTTCTTCCATTCACTGTATACAATGCCTCTAGGATGCTTTGCCCTTGTCCCGATTATTTCGAGGAAGCAGTATCATAGTATTATATGCCGGTAACGTTAGATGAACAGTTGGCATACTGAAAAAAAGAACAATTACCTTTACAAAAAATCAAATGCAACTTATCATCGTTTTATTGGCTTTACTCGGTTTATACTTCTTCATTAAAAAAAATATAACTCGAACAAATAGTCCGATAAAAAAAGTAGATCCATTCCAAATTGAAAAAATATTATTGAATGAAGTTGACTTTTATAAAGCTATTGAAAATCCAATACGAAGAGAAAGTTTTAAACTTCGGGTGATTCATTTTTTAGAGCATGTTCGATTTACTTCTGTAGGCAATGCAAAACATGAGTTATTAGACGAAGTACTAATTGCTTCGAGTGCTATCATACCTATTTTTAATTTTCCTGATTGGGAATACAACAACATCAAAGAAGTCTTATTGTATGAAGATCATTTTGACGAAAATTTCAAGGTAAATAAAGACCATAAACTAATGGGCATGGTTGGTGAAGGCGCATTGAATAGCACGATGCTTTTATCATTACGAGCTTTGCGTGAAGGCTTTGAAAGACGCGATGGAAGCCACACTGCCAGACACGAATTTGTTCATTTAATCGATCATGCAGATGGTGTCATAGATGGCGTTCCAGCTTACTTATTACCTAATGATTTGATTACACCTTGGTTACGATTGATTCGTGGTATGATACAAGACATCAAAGAAAATGAAACTGAAATCAATCCTTATGCGAGTACCAATGAAGCAGAATTCTTTGCTGTGATAGCAGAATATTTTTTTGAAAAACCAACATTGCTTGAACGAAATCATCCACATTTGTATGCGATGCTTACAACTATATTTAAGCCGAAATAAATTACGCGAAAGAAATCTATTTCAACACTTCAAAATACCCTGTCTTTTTATTCTTCTGCACATTATCAGCTGCATAATATTTTCCATTCATAGCTATATAAACACCATTCGGTAAGGTTTGCACAAAGGCCATCGCACTACCCATATTATACAAACCATCACTTGATCCAAATGTATAAGGTATCATAGCGCCAGTCAATACAATTGTTTTATCTATAGCAGCCGCCTTTAACTCCAAAGCTGTTTCAACCATCGTATCTGTGCCATGAGTTATAATAATTTTCTCTTCGTCGCATTTGATACATTGCGATACAATGAGCTCACGATCCTCGTCTGTCATTTCAAGACTATCGACCATCATGAGTGTACGAGTACTAACATCAGTTGTATTACGCCCACGTTTTAAAATTTCATCCACATGCGTATCGGTGAAATAAAGTTTACCATTCAATAAATCATATTCTTTGTCGAATGTGCCACCAGTAATTAATAGTCTTATGCTCATCTAAATCAATTTAAATATAAAAGTAAAAATGAAAATTATTTAATCCTATTTGACAGAAATCAAAACGGCATTTTTAAATAAAAAAAATTTAATATTAGTCTTTTGTGACCAATTTCACATATTGACCTTGGTTTGTTTTCACTGCAATATGATAATGGCCACTTGAAAAGGACTTCATAGAAATAGTTATAACCGGTTCATTTGGATTCGTATTAAAGATTACTTTCCCATTCATATCTGTTACAGCTACATGCTGTATTATTTCATTTTTAACTGATTGAATTATCACATCCTCTAAAATCGGATTAGGATAAATATTAATGGCATTATCTAAACTTATTGTGTTTGTGTTTGTAGGAAAATCAACGACTTTTGTATAACCTAAATAAGGTACATAATTTTGCTTAGTAGCCGTTACAAACAATGTATCAGTAGCAGGAATGGATGGGAACGTAAATGTAGCATTTCCATTGCTTACAGTTGATACCGCTAAAAATTTACCTTGATAATACAATCCTATCGTAGCTCCATTCACAGGGCAAGTTACAGAATACCAAGTTGAATTTCTTCCAATTTCAGCCGTGTGAGTACATGCAATAGTACCTTCATGTTTGGTACGTACTTCAAGTGTAGGATCGCCGAATACAGTCCAAGTATCTGTAATTTCATTTCCCCCATCTGGATCTACGGTTGTATTGTACTCATCATTCACACTCATACATCCATTCATCGCCAAGGCTCCAAAAGTGGTCTTTTTATTATTCACTCTTGCACCTCGCATGATTGCATTCATTTCATCCTGACCTTGCATTGGTGGATCCCAACTTTGTAGTATAGTACTCATTAATGTAGCAATAGCACCCTTTGGCTCTCCTGTAGCAATATCCTGTTCTCGCATGAGTGCTTCTGCAAAGCAAGTGCTTTGTGTAAAATCTCCATTTAAACAAGCTGTTACAAACATGAAAGGCCATTTACCATCAGAATTGGTAAGGTTTGCAACTTCAACATTTGAAAACCCTGTTGTAGAAATTGATTGGGTACTACCGTGACCACAATAATTAATTAGACTTACTCCATCATTGATTGCATTGGTTAATTCCATAGTAGTTGGGCTACCTGGAGCATCATTTCCACCTTGTGTACCATCATACATTTCATAGTTGTATACATAATTGTATTGATTTTTGTTACTATCTAAAATATTTCGAATATGGTCAAAATCCATCTGAAAATCGTCGCCAGGTCCTTGATCGCTCGCAATACCTATTTGTTTTTGAACCCAATTGCTAGTTGTATTGGGTGTTTTTTCGTACAGTAACGTACGCTTTACTTGCGTAGCAATATCGCTTTTGGTTTCTCCAGAAAATCGTCCTACTATAAATTCGGGATAATGATCGTTACCTGCCTGATAGGCATAACCATTATCAGATGGTCCTAGTAAAATAGGATTAAGTGCATTATTTGCATTTCGTGTAGGTACATTAGGATGATCGCCTACTATGAGCATATAGGCAATTTGATTGGTATTGTAATAGGAAGTCGCCAAGGACATAACAGTATTTTCATCTACTCCACCTGTCATAGTATCCGTGTTTACCAAATACGTTTTAATGCCTTTCATTTCTTTCCACTTGATGTAAGGTGCTATTTCGGGAAGATAATTGGCAGGGCAAAGTACAAGTAAAGAACCTGTTTGAGTTAACGGTGTATAACGTACAGCAGTTGTTTTATAATTTAAAAAATGATTTGAATAAATGGCGTCATAATCTTCAACGACCATTGTTGGTCTATTAAAATCTGGCAATATGTTTGAAACTGATTGACCTGCATATTCTATTTTCACTTTAATACTATGATATACACGCAATACTTTTGTATTCGGGTTATATTGTACAGGATTAATCTGTACAGTTTGACCTCTAAAATCACGAAGAATATAAGGTGAATTTAATTCTGCAATAACTGATGGGAAAAAAGCATTTTTAGAATATTCCTCTCCGTATGTAAAAGGAATTGTAGAAGGAAATTCATTGCGATATATTTTCCCTTTGCTTGGTGCTATTGATACATTAGGGATGTCTGTATAGTCACTTTCCAAAATAGAAATACTACTATTTTTTTGATTAGGAATAATTATTGAAAAGGAAAGTTTAGGCAAATCAGGAGCTCCTTTTTTTAAAAGTTGAGTTCCTTTGTCCAACATTATTTTTACTTCATTACCATTTGGCGTAATGACTTTTTGTTCTCTAATATCTCCTACTTGTATATCAATAATTGTCTGATACGGCTTATCAGATAATACTTGAAAGGAGGAACTTTTTTGAGCTCTCAGAATGAATACATTCGTAATTAAAATACCAACAAGGAGTAAACGTTTCATATTTTTCATCTATTGGAAGTAAAATTAACGGAATTATTTCAGATTTGTTGTTAAGTTTGCATATTCTTTATCAATAAAATCTACTCAAGATAAGATATTGAATAGCCTCGGGGTGTTTCCTTTTTAAAATGGAATCTGAGAAAATACCCGTAGAACCTAGAACAGATAATGCTGTTTAGGAAAGGTGAGTGAAATTAATCCTTCTCTTACCAAACATTTTATTAACCCGCTGTATAGGTGGTACTATACCCTTGTATGGCATAAAAAAATTGGTATGAAGAAGATATTATTATTTTCCATCACATTGGCGCATTTAGGTACTTGGGCTTTTGCACAAAAAAAAGACACCCTACGAAACATTGAATTGCCTGCTGCGGTTATTCGAGATTTTAAACAAACTACGCTAGATGAACAGTCAACAAAACGCGTAGAAAAAACCTTAATGAAAAGGCTAAATCAAGGTCAGGATCTTCCCTATTTATTAAATACATTATCTTCGGTAGTTGTAAATTCAGATGCAGGAACTGGCACAGGATATACAGGTATACGAATTCGTGGAACTGACCTAACCCGTATCAATGTAACCATCAATGGCGTACCTGTCAATGATGCTGAAAGTCAAGGAACATTTTTTGTCAATACCCCAGATTTATTATCTTCTTCACAGTCTATTGAAGTTGGCAAAGGGGTGGGCACGTCCAAAAATGGTGTAGGAAGTTTTGGTGCATCTATTGCAATCAACAATTTGGATGTAAATTACACCAAACCTACTTTTTCATATCAATCCGATTTCGGCTCGTTCAATACATTTAAAAACACCTTGAAAGCAAGCACAGGACTTATCAATGATCAATTTGTTGCAACAGTAAGAGCTTCAAGTATTTTATCAGATGGCTATATAGATCGATCCGCATCTAACCTCAAAGCATTTCAGTTTACAACCAAGTACATAATGAATCCTTCTACTCAAGTGGTATTCAATTATATGAAAGGAAAAGAAAAAACTGGTCAAGCTTGGAATGGTGTTCCACAAGATAGCTTAGCTACGAATCCACAACACAATGAACTAGGCTTAAAAAGTGATGGCACTTATTACGATAATCAAACTGATAATTATGGACAAGATTATTACCAACTTTTTTTCGATCATAAAATCAATTCAAATTTCTCTATAGGTTCTACTTTATTCTATACAAAGGGCAAAGGCTATTATGAAGAATATCGCATGAGTCAAGACTTTTCATCCTATGGCTTACCCAATTTTATAGTTGGCAATGACACGTCTTTTTCAACCGATATGATACGACAACTTTGGCTTGACAATGATTTTTATGGCGGTCGATTATATGCTAATTATTTTTCTAAGTATTTGGATGCAGGTCTTTATTTAAATTACAATCAATACGATGGCAAACACTTTGGCGAAATAAAGTGGGCTCAATATGGCACGCCTGATGATTACAGATGGTATAACTTAACGGCTCATAAAAATGATTTAAACCTTTATGGCATGGTGGACTTCAAAGCATCCAAGCATGTTAATTTATTTGCTGATTTACAATATCGAAAAGTAGATTATATCATCAATGGCTTTCGAAACAACCCAAGCATTCAACATGATTTGCAGTTCAACTTTTTTAATCCAAAAGCTAAAATCACTTACAACAATCAACATCATCAAATAAGTTTATTAGCAGGCATTGCTCAGAAAGAACCTAACCGAGAAGACATAGAAGCGGGCAAATCATCTCTTCCTAAACCAGAAAAATTGTACAATGGTGAATTGAATTATACATTTAATTACAAAAATAAATTTTCGTTTCATGCCACTTCATACTTGATGTATTATAGAGATCAACTAGTGCTTACAGGAAAAATAAATGATGTAGGAGCATATACTCGTACCAATATACCTGAAAGTTATCGAATAGGAATTGAAATGGAAACTCAATGGAAACCTTCAATCAGAAAAATTGAATTGGCATTCAACGTAGCATTGTCTGAAAATAAAATAATCCAATTTTCAGAGTTTATAGACGACTATGATAATGGCGGACAAGTGATAAAAAATTATGCTAAATCTGATATTGCATTTTCTCCGAGCAAGGTTGCTGGTGGTCGATTATCCTACTTCCCATTAAGAGGTAGCTCTCACAATGATTTTGAAAATTTATCTTTTGATTTATTACCAAAATATGTTGGCAGGCAATATCTTGATAATACAAGTAATATTAATAAATCAATCAACCCTTATTTCATTACAGATTTAATCGCAAACTGTCCAATACATCTTAATGACAATACGATTCTAAATATTAGAACAGGACTGTACAACATTATAAATCATCGCTATGAAGCCAATGGATACACATTTAGTTATATTTATGGACAACAAACGATTTCTCAAAATTATTATTACCCTCAAGCTGGTTTAAGATGGATGGTAGGAATGGGTATTGATTTACAGTAAAATAGAAATAAATCATACACAACTAACTTCACATTTATAGATCATACCCTGTTCATCAACTGTAAGTATGGCGATTGCTTTCGTTGAGCTATCATGTGTGGAGTAGAAAATCAAAACTTTATTTTCATAACAAGTTACATCAGTTAATATGAATTTATAATTCGGAAATTTAATTCGTACAAGTTCCCAATACTCTTTCAATACTTTTTTTGTCTGTAATTCTTCCATTACTATCTGGGAATAAACGCAATGCAACACTTGAAACCAAAACTACATCATCACGATGTTGAGTCAAATACTCATCAACTGATTTATTGTTCCATAGGTCTATCCATTTTTGAGCAATTATTTTTGCCTTTTCACATTCCATAAATTCAACTTTGGTTGCTTAAATTTATATCAAAAATCATGCATATGTTATATTTCTGATTTATTTTATTAACATTATTTCTAATATATTCATTCCCAATGATTTGAAAATCGGATAAATGTCCAAAAAGATATTTTTAAACCCAATTTCTGATAATATGTGTGTATTTATTCTTGATTCAAATATGTAAAGCGAAGTCTCTACCCTATTTTTGCGATTCAATTTTAAGCCAAATGCAAGAAGCCACCTTAGAACAAGCTCAAAAACTAGGACTGACCGAATCAGAATTCAACGAAATTTGCAATGTATTAGGTAGAACACCCAATTTTACAGAAACTGCTATGTATAGTGTAATGTGGAGTGAACATTGTAGCTATAAAAACTCTATCAAATGGTTGAAAACACTACCAAAAGATGGTTCCAAAGTATTGGCAAAAGCAGGAGAAGAAAATGCTGGATTAATTGATATTGGTAATGGTTGGGCATGTAGTTTTAAAATCGAATCACATAATCATCCATCTGCTATCGAACCATTTCAAGGTGCAGCAACAGGTGTAGGTGGTATTCATCGCGATATTTTCACAATGGGAGCAAGACCTATAGCAACCTTAAATTCTTTAAGATTTGGGAATATAAACGAAGACAAAACAAAGCATTTATTAAAAGGAGTTGTAAAAGGTATTGGTCACTATGGCAATTGCTTTGGAGTACCTACCGTTGGAGGTGAAACCTATTTTGAAGATTGCTACAGCACGAATCCATTGGTAAATGCTATGAGTGTGGGTGTAATGAAAACTGGAAAAACCATTTCTGCAACATCCTATGGCGAAGGAAATCCAGTTTTTATTGTAGGAAGTGATACAGGAAAAGATGGTATTGGTGGGGCTAGCTTTGCAAGTGCCGATATCAATGAAGATAGCGCAAAAGATTTACCAGCGGTGCAAGTAGGCGATCCATTTCAAGAGAAAAAACTATTAGAGGCTTGTATGGAATTAGTAGAAACAGATGCTGTGATCGGAATGCAGGATATGGGAGCTGCAGGTATTACCTGTAGTACATCTGAAATGAGTGCAAAAGGTGAGCATGGTATGATTATCCATTTGGACAAAGTGCCTACACGTCAAAAAAATATGAAAGCATGGGAAATGCTATTGAGTGAAAGTCAGGAGAGAATGCTAGTAGTAGTGAAAAAAGGGCATGAAAAAACAGTCACTGATATATTTGACAAATGGGATATTCATTGTGAAATTATAGGTGAGGTTACAACCGATCCACGTTTGAAATTCTATATGGGTGAAGAATTAGTGGCCGATTTACCTGCCGAAAGTATGGTATTGGGTGGTGGGGCTCCAGTTTACGAACGTGCGTATACCGAACCAAGTTATTTTGCCCAAAGAGACTCTTTCAATATTGAATCAATCAAAGAACCTAGTGATTTAAAATCTATTGCTGAGAAATTAATTTCTTTACCAAATATTGCTAACAAAAAATGGATTTACAATCAATATGATAGTATGGTAGGTACTGCCAACTCTACCACCAACTCCCCTGCTGACTCGGCTGTAGTATGGGTAAAAGAAACATCTAAAGGTATAGCTATGACTGTTGACTGCAATAGTCGATATGTGCATGCCGATCCTTATGTAGGTGGTATGATTGCAGTGAGTGAAGCAGCTCGTAATATCATCTGTAGTGGCGCTATACCAGCAGCTATTACCAATTGTCTCAATTTTGGCAATCCGTATAATCCTGAAGTGTATTACCAGTTTGTATATGCCTTGAAAGGCATGAGTGCTGCTTGTCTTAAATTTGATACTCCTGTCACAGGAGGCAATGTTAGCTTTTACAATCAATCGCCCGATGGTGCAGTTTATCCAACACCTACTATTGGTATGGTCGGTATTATTGAAGATATTCAAGCTCGAATGACGATGGATTTCAAACAAGCAGGAGACCATATCTACCTCATAGGGAAAAGTAAAAATGATATTGGAAGTAGCGAATACCTTCATAAATTAATGGGGGTACAACTTTCGCCTGCACCCGCTTTTGAGCTTGAAGAAGAATTTGAGATGCAACAAACTGTTTTGAAATTAATCAATTCAAAACTCATAGTATCTGCACATGATTTAGCCGAGGGCGGTTTATTTACCGCATTGATGGAAAGTGGACTTAATCGAGGTTTAGGCTTTACCTTGAATACGAATGCTTCCTTACGCAAAGATGCGTTCCTTTTTGGCGAGGCTCAAAGCAGATTTATTGTGAGTGTAAAAGCTGAACAAGTAACAGCTTTTGAAGCATCACTATCGTCAACTTCGTTTGAAAAATTAGGTGAGGTAACAACCTCAACCATTTCTATTGATGGTAACGACTGGGGCTCCATATCAGAATGGAAATCAATGTACGATTCTGCTTTAGAAAAATTGTTGAAAAAATAATTTTTTAAAATTCTAATCGATACTGAATAATAGGAATTCGACCTAGCTGATAACTATACCCTATTCTATTGTTCGTTCGATCGTATTCCAATGATTGAATATTATCTCGATCTATAAAGTTATTAATATTCAATGCAAATTCTTGTGATATTTTTTTCCAATTCAAGCGATATGCTATTCGAATGTCTGGTCTAAAATAGGCAGGATGCTGTTGTGTGTATGCGAGTGAATCAATGTATACTTCATCCTTAGCAATAAGCGAAGCAGCCTCATCTAATGGTGTAAATCGCCTACCACCTAACCATGTAGCCTTTGCATTGATACTCAGCAAACTTTTTTTACTCAATTTCAAATCGTAACCTGCTAACATATTACAAGCATACGTTCCATCGAACGCATTATGCCTTTTCACCCCATCAGAACCTTTATACATGGATTGGTATAATGACCCAGTCAATAAAAAGTAATAATTTTTACTAAAAAACTTTTCGAGTGTCATTTCTACACCAACATTATATCCAGTTCCTTTGTTTACTAAATAAGGCTTATTATTAATTACATAAAAGGCCCCATCATTGACCATCGAAAAAGAACTTGGATTTTGTTCAATAGGTAGTTGATTTAATTGCTGATAATAGGTTTCAAATTTAAATCGAACATCTTTGGCCAATAACCAATCTAATCCAATTACAGCATGTGCACTTTTAGTAAAACCTAACTGTCGATTGGTAGCTACATCGGTACCATTGCTCAAACGTGTTTGATAAAAATAGGTGACCATTGGTTGTAGCTGATTATGCACACCTGCACCAGTGTTTAGTGATATATTTTTCGCCAACTGATATTTCAATCCAATACGAGGCTCAATGGCATTTGACCCATTCAATATGAAATACATTGCATTGACACCCCCTACAATTGAAAATTTTTCACTCACTTTATATTGATGCTGAATAAACCCTCTCACTAAATCTGCACTTCCATTGAAATCCAATCGTTTGATATATGTACCTAAAAAACCAACATACAAGCTATCTTTCATAGTGAAAAAATTGTGGTTGTAATAAACACCAACTTGTGAATTATGTTGAGCATTGTATTTGTGTGAAAGTGTATATTGAACATTGATTTTATTCTCTACATAATTTCTTCGAAGCCAATTGAACTTTTTTGTATCATTATCATAAAGACTGTCTACAAACGTTTGATTTCCATTGGATGAAAATGTTGCGATCCATTTTCCTAATGAACGTTTTGAAAATGAATAAGTATGTTCAACACCTCCTACGACCATATGATTATTAAAATAAGTATTAAACCCTTTTGGCAATGGATTGAGTTTTTTGCCCGTAGTATCGAAATTTTTAGAAAAAAAACTTGACGTACTATATCCTGCTAAACAAAATATATCAAACACGCCAGCTTTTGTGGTTGGAATATGAATTTTAAAAACCCCGTCTTGATATTTAGGTATTGAAGCTGTTCCGAGATTGATACCAAGTGCATTAAATAAATCAAGTGTAGAATATCGATAATTGGCTATATAACTTGAGTGATTTTTTTTACTGATAGGCCCTTCGGCTCCTGCTTCCAATCCATTCATACCAAACATTACGGTATATTCTCTTTTCTGATCATTTCCATTTCTAAGTTTCAAATCAAACACACCTGCTGTTGCATTGCCATACTGTGCAGGAAATGCACCAGTTAAAAAATCACAATTACTTAAATTATTATTATTCAACATGGATATTCCTCCGCCCGTAGTACCAACCCCAGAAAAATGATTTGGATTTGGAATATCAATTCCTTCTAAGCGCCACAATACACCCAATGGACTATTCCCTCTAATTACAATATCATTTCTTGTATCCCCATTGGCTTGTACTCCAGCAAAATTTTGTGCCATACGAGCTGGATCATTCACTGTACCTGCATACCTTCCTGTTTCTTCAACGCTAAACATTCGAGCACTTACCATGGCCATTTCATTCAATGGCTTATCTTTCTCCCGTTTATTTTTAATTACGATATCACTTTTAGTAGTAGCTATGCGTTCTTCTAATTCAATATTTAGAATGACTTCTTTCCCTGAATTCAATTGAATATCATTGAAAGTAGCCGTATGGTACCCAATATACGAACATTGAATTTGATATCTACCAAGTGGAATATTTTTCAATTCAAAACGACCCTGAATATCAGTTTGGTCCCCTAGTTGCGGATTGATATTCAGAATTACTATTTGTACACCTATTAGCGGTTGATGCGTTATTTTATCAATAACTTGTCCTCGAATATTTTGAAAAAAAGGTTGCGCATTCAAATTCAATGCCATCTGCAATACCACAAGTAAACAGCCAAAAAATCTCATGGCGCAAAAGTACATCAGTACCCTTATTCTTAAGATAATTGTTTATGTAATAAGAAAAAAAACTATTAAAAATCTGATTTCATTTTATCCCATAACTCTGGAATACGTTTCACCCAAACGAGTTCTTCCATTTTATCTTTGGCATCTTGTACTGGTATTCCAAACCATACATTTCCGCCAGGCAATGACTTACCTACACCACTTTTGGCAAGTACAACAGTATCACTTTCAATCACTAAATCTTTAGATACACCTACTTGTCCATACAATAGCACATTGTTGCCAATGGTTACTTTCCCTGCGACACCAACCTGTGCTGCAAACAAACAATTTTTCCCAATGATAGTTCCATGACCTATGTGAATGAAATTATCAAATTTGGTCCCTTGACCTATAATTGTATCTCCACTCACGCCTTTATCAATCGTACAACATGCTCCTATTTCTACATCATCATGGATAAACGTGCGTCCACAACTTTCTAACTTAAGGTATTTTAAATCTACGTTGTTTCGTTTGTTAAAATAGAAAGCATCACCACCTATTACCGAATTACTTTGAATGATTACTCTATCCCCAATAAATGTATGATCATATATTACCACACCAGGATGAATGATACAATCTTTTCCTATTTTACAGTTATTGCCAATAAATACATTCGGCATTATAATAGAACCTTCTCCTATTTCGGCTGTATCACTGATCATTTTAAAAGAGGGTTCAAAAGGACGAAAATGTTTTACAAGTTTGACATAAGCTGCCGCTGGGTCTATCGTAATAAGTAGCGCTTTTCCTTTAGGACATTCAACTTCTTTATTGATTAAAATAACAGAAGCTACGCTTGTTAATGTCCGATTATAATACTTTTCAATATCTACAAATGAAATGTCACCTGGTGTAATTTTATGTACTTCATTGATGCCATCCGCTTGGATAGTGTCATCACCTACCAATCGAGCACCAACAAACTCGGCTATCCATTTTACACTTACAGGAGCTTTTAACTTCATCTTACTATTGCATATTCGTTTTATTAATATCCATCTTTTATAAAATCTGGAATCATAAATGATGATATTATTTACAAATATTCATCAAAGTAGGCATAAAAACAAATATTATGATCAACTTTGGTCAATTTTATGGAATATTTTACAAAAAAAGATTCAACTGTATTTGAATAAACAATCTACTATTTTTTAACCCACATAATATCCACTTGTAATTTTTTAAATTTTTGAACGCGCCAAAATAAACTTACCTTTGCCCGACCTTTAAACAATTTCCAATTATTTTATTGTTTTCACTTGGGTCAAAGCAAAAAAATAGGCTATGGCAAAATATATATTTGTAACAGGCGGTGTTACATCTTCACTAGGTAAAGGAATTATTGCGGCTTCTGTAGCCAAGTTACTACAGGCTCGTGGATTTAAAGTTACCATCCAAAAACTAGATCCTTATATCAATGTAGACCCAGGTACTCTTAACCCGTATGAGCATGGTGAGTGCTATGTAACAGACGATGGCGCCGAAACCGATCTCGATCTTGGGCATTATGAACGATTCCTGAGCACACCCACTTCGCAAGCCAATAACGTAACAACAGGTCGTATATATCAATATGTGATTAACAAAGAACGAGAAGGTGCATACCTTGGCAAAACAGTACAAGTAATACCTCATATTACAGATGAGATCAAACGTAGAATTACTTTACTGGCTACGAAGCATGACTATGATATCGTATTGACTGAGATAGGAGGAACTGTAGGTGATATTGAAAGCTTACCATACATAGAAGCTATCCGTCAATTACAATGGGAAATGGGAAATGACAATTGTATTGTATTACATCTTACATTAATACCTTATTTGAAAGCTGCTAAAGAATTAAAAACAAAACCCACACAGCATTCTGTAAAATTGATGAATGAAAATGGCCTATCACCCGATATAATAGTTTGCCGAACTGAAGAACCTTTGAATGCAGATATAAAACGAAAAATTGCGTTGTTCTGTAATGTAACGATCGATGGTGTAATAGAGGCTGCTGACGCAGAAACAATTTACGATGTTCCGTTGAATATGATGCGTGAAAACTTGGATGCTATTTGTCTTGAAAAACTCAAATTACCACTCAGACAAGAACCAGATTTAAAAAATTGGAAAGGATTTTTGACAAAATTGAAAAACCCTAAATCAAAAGTAAAGATAGGTTTAGTAGGCAAATATGTTGAATTACAAGACGCCTATAAATCAATCCTAGAAGCATTCATTCATGCAGGTGCTATGAATGAATGTAAAGTGGAAGTTGTCAATATTCATTCTGAACATTTGGATAATGATAACTTAAAATCATCCTTAAGTGGACTTGATGGAATATTGGTCGCACCAGGATTTGGCAATAGAGGAATAGAAGGTAAAATATTAGCCATTCAATATGCACGCGAAAACAAAATTCCATTCTTTGGTATTTGTCTAGGTATGCAATGCAGTGTAATTGAATTTGCTCGAAATGTATTAGGATTTGAAACGGCCAATTCTACAGAAATGGATAAGCATACACCTTATCCTGTAATAGACATAATGGAAGATCAAAAGAACATTATTCAAATGGGCGGAACTATGCGACTTGGAGCATTTGATTGTGAACTTAATATAAATTCAAAATCATACGAAGCATATGGTAAGCCATATATTTCAGAAAGACACCGTCATCGTTGGGAGTTTAACAATACCTACCTCGATCAGTTTGAAAAAGCAGGTATGAAAGCAGTAGGTAAAAACCCAAAAACAGGCTTAGTAGAAGTAGTAGAAATCGAAAACCATCCCTTTTATGTTGGAGCACAATATCATCCTGAGTTAAAATCGACGGTTGAGAATCCTCATCCTCTTTTTGTATCTTTTATCAAAGCTGCTATGGATTATTCAAGTCGAAAAAAGAACCCTTCGGCTATAGAATCTAGTGCAAATTAATAACCTAGTATTTTAGTTACATTCTGAGTTTGAAGTAAATTCAAACTAGATAAATTAAGAGAGAAAGACATTGTATTTAGCAATCTATTTTTAGAATATACGCTTTTGGTATAGTCTTTAAAATCTTTACTCATAACCAAAGGTGCATATATGATGAGCATATCACCTAATAGGTGTAACTCGAGTCCACCGTCGAATAATAATTTATTACCGCTTGGATTTAATTTACCCGCATTGGCAAACGTTCCTGCATCAATAAATACTTGAAGTTTTACGGGAGATTTAATAGGCAAGTCACTTCTAAAATTGACAGCAAATAACCAATTGTCACTCATGCCCAATGGATTTGCATATTGATTTGTTCGAATTTTAAATCCACCTTCACGCATAGAAACTTGTTGTGCCATAGCTCCTGATTGTTCATTTCTTGCAACATAAATATCATCATACATAAAATCATTGTAAGAGGTAGAAGTAGATGCAAGGTATTGTTGACCCAATCCAAAATAATTAAGCGAATTATTGAAATCAAAGAACTTACCTGCAAACGTTCTTGCATAAAATGATTTATTTTTCAAATGATAATCAATACGAAGATTTGCTGTTAAGCCGAGTTTTAAAAATTCTTGATTTGCATCTGCAACGATCATATAACTATAAGGATGAAATGTACGAGCATTTTTATGATTGAATGAAAGTCTTATTAAATTTGAAAGTTTATAATCTTGTACACTTGGTCTGAAAAGACTATCAGTCGTATTCAGGGTATACTTGAACTGCTGATTTAGAATAGCATAATACCTTAATGATAATTGATTCGACACGGGTGATCGCGCAATAGGATTTTTAAAATCAATGGTCAATGATGGTGCAATGCGTATATGACGTAAAAACAACGGTTTGGAAATGTTGAGTGTACTTGACTGATGGTGATACGTACGTCCTTGTAATGCAATTGTAATTTTTTGAATTTTATTTTTAGGGAAGAAGCTATATCCCATTATACCTGACCCTACTAGTTGTTTTGCTCCAAAACTATACATGGGCGATATCGCAAATTGGAATTGATTATTGGGCATTCTTAAATTATGAATCACTGCACCTAACATGAATTTATCATAAAAATTATAACCTAATGATGGTAATAAAAAGTATTCGCTCTTTTTACTTAATCCTAGTCCATAACCAATTCTTGGCAACCATTTCGTTTTAGTTAAAAAACTCCCTTCTACATTATTGATTAGTTTACAATCTGGTACGATTTCATTTTCATCGATTTTGTATTCTGTAGCGCGCAAGTCTTTAGCAAATGTTGCTGGTAAATTGTAAGGATATTCAATCCATTGCGTGGCATAAACACTATCTCCTTTCACTGCCATAATGGGTATTGGCCCTGTAAATTCAGTTCTACTTGTCGCATACACCAGATTAGACTTCTCATTTCGTTGATCAACATGAGTCAACTTGAAATCAATTTTTTTTGTAGTTTTCAATCCATCTTCAAAAAACCATTTCAACTCTTTTCGACTCTCTTCTTCCATTATTTTTCTAAAATCTTCAGGATACGGATGCTTAAAATGCCATTCATTGTAATAGCGTTTCATCCCTTTTTCAAAAACATCATTACCTAAATAAGCTTGCAAATACTCCATCATCATTTGGGCTTTCTTATACACAATACCGCCATAATTGATTTTGGTATAATCTTGTGATGCTATATCGATTGGCTGATCTAAATTTTGTTTTGAATTTAAAAAATAAATAAATGAACCATTTAATTTATCAGTAAGCCCCTTGCCTACTTGATTTTCTTTTGAGTCAGTATCTTGCTTTTTGATTAAAATATTATCTAACTGATTTTCATAAAATGAATTGATGCCTTCATCCATCCAAGGATGTTCTCGTTCGTTGCTTGCAAGTAAACCATAAAACCAATTGTGACCAACTTCGTGTATAATGACTGTTTGCAAATCAGATTTACTACTAATACTTCCAATTACTGTTACATTCGGATATTCCATACCACCACCTGCAAGCAATTTTCCATCTACTATACTTGCATGACTATAAGGATACTCACCTACATGTGTCGATAAATATTCAATTGTATGAACTATGGCGTCGGTACTTCCAACATAATTTCGACTATTCCATGGTTTGAAATAACTATAACATTCAACTTTTTTTCCACTTGGTAAATTGGCTAGCTTTTTCTCCACTAAAAAATTCTTACTAGCAAACCATGCAAAATCATGTACGTTCGATTGTTTGTAGGTAATGGTTTTTGTGGCCGTTTCACTTTCTATACTTTTTTTAAATTTTTCTTTCAAACTCGTATCTTTTGCAGAGAGTCTACTTTCAATAAACTTTTTCTCACTTTCTTGTTGCAAATTGCCCGTTGATGCTACAACATAATTTGCAGGTAAAGTAATATTCACTTCATAACTTCCTATTTCGCTATAGAATTCTCCTTGATCTAGGTAAGGCATTGGATGCCAACCTCTATTATCATATACTGCAGGCTTAGGATACCATTGTGAAATTTGATATGTTTGTCCATCATGTCCAAGTCTTGAAAAAACAGCTGGTATAACGACTCTAAATGGCGTAGTGATTGTGATTCGTTTACCTGGCAATAAAGGTGAATTTAACTCAAGCATCATTATATCTTGATTGTTATTATAATCACTCACATTTACAGGATCACCATTCACTTTAAAATCAAGGCTATCTATAAATCCTTTATCTTCTTCTTTACTGAAATAAAATAGTTTGTCTTTGTTTTCTACCATTTGTTCAGTAAAAGCTGTTTTGTCATTTTTATAGGCATTGGGCCAAAGATGAAAAAATAAAAACTTCAACGTATCAGATGAATTATTTGTATATTCTAATTTCTCGTATCCTTTCAAGATATGACTTTTATCATTTAAGATGACATCAATGGTATAATTTACATCCTGTTGGAAATAGGTTTTTTGAGCGGTAACTGCTCCTGTAATTGCACTTAGTAGTACGATTAAAAATGTTCGCATAGTATTTATTTGCCTCTGCCCTGCAAGATAACTAAAATCGTGTAAATCATAATTTTGAAATCTAAGACTAAAGAGCAGTTTTTAATATAAAGCAAATCATAACGCATTCGTTCAATCATCTCTTGTGTATTCTCTGCGTAGCCAAATTTTACCATACCCCATGATGACAAGCCTGGTTTAACCTTATGCAAATATTTATAGTGAGGATTTGTTTGAGATATTATATCGATATAATATTGTCGTTCTGGTCTAGGTCCTACTAATGACATTTCACCTTTAATAATATTATAAAATTGGGGTAGCTCATCGATACGCCATTTGCGCATAATACGTCCCCAAGATGTAATACGAGGATCGTTTTCACTTGACAATGCGGGCCCTTTGTCTTCAGCATTCATTACCATCGATCTAAATTTAAATATCCAAAATGGAGTACCATAAATTCCAATTCGTTGTTGTTTATAAAATATTGGACCAGAAGATGATAATTTTACTTTCAATGCAGCAAATAAATATAAAGGACTTAAGATGATTAACACTGAAGTTGAAATAACTATATCCAATGCACGTTTAATTACACGTTGCCAATCTGGCATTAATTCGGGATAAATTTCAATCAAAACTGCACCAAACACATTACTTGTTTTTACAGAACCTGAAATGATATCATATAAATCGGGGGTAATCTTTATAATGACTTGCCTGTGCGAAAGTTGAGCTAAGATGTATTGAAGTTTATTGTGTTCGGAAGTATCGATAGCAATAATGACCTCTTCAATGTGATGTTGATCTATAATTTTTTCTAACTTATCAATACTACCTAACTTAGGCAAATAGCTACTCATGCCATTGCTACCAGTATCATCCGCATATACAAAGCCTTTAAATAGATACCCTAGTTTTACTTCATTATCTACTATATCTTTATAGATTGAAATTGCTTGTTGATTGCCTCCAATGATGAGTGTATTATAACCAAATTTACTACCATAAATTTTTTGTTTGATTTGGTACAAAACAATGATACGCCCAATAGAAGTCACTATAAATTGTATCAATAAATAAAGGAAAAATGATTTGTAATAATAGGCTAATTGCTGAGTTGCATCATTTTGTATAAACGAAAAATAAATTACAATAGCACCCAACAATGTTATAATAAGAGTTCGATAAATTTCGATAAACCTTGATTTACGATAAGGATTAAAATAAGCCCCTGAAAAAAGATGAAAAAACAGCCATATAATTGGTACTATAAAAAGTGTTAGAATTAAATCCTTATTCGAGAATTGATGTAGATAATCACTAAACTGAATAGGCTGAATATTGTTTTTTCGATAAAAAAGAAATAAAAACCAACTCAATGCAGCCGTCAGATAATCTGCCAGTGCATATAAAATGAGCCCTGTTCTAACTTCTTTTCTCACTAATTGTAATAAATGATTTTAAAATTATCGATTAACAAATTGGCACTTGTAGCACCCTCGGGTAAGGCAGCCTTGATTATGAATTTAAATTTCCCATACTGAAAGGAGGATGTAAATCCAGAAAATCGAATATATACTTTCGTCCATTTATCTTTTGCTTTCAAACTCATGACATCAGTTAATACCGTTGTACCAATATGATAAACCTGTGTTCGTATATCAAAGTTTACATCACTTTTATAATTTAGTTCGATATAGCAATCTCTGTTCGGGGGTGGCATATATTCTTGCGATGTAATAGATTCACCTGTTGGGTTGGCTGTATTTAGTTCAAGCTTAGCAGACCAATTACCTTCAAAAACTTCATTGGCTGCACTTGTCTTAACCAATGTGGTATCGCCATTCAAGGCTACGAAACCATTGCCTTGTTCAAAATCTTCAACATAATAATTAATCTTGGGTGTATCAGCAGTTCGATACTTAAATGCAGGCATATAGTTAATACTACCAGTAGGGTTTGCATTGAACGTAAATGTATCTACTTGAAAAAATGGATATTTTGCACGAGTACCACTTAACCCATTGTCCCATATACCAGCTACTAATTGAAGTTGACCTTTCCCATCGGCAAAAATGGGAATTTTAGCTGGCAATTCAAATGCCCCTAATAATTGAAAATTATAATAAGCCCATACGTCCGTTATTTTGTGCGAAACTGAACCATGTGTTGCAGATATTGTTGGCAATACAGTTACACTGTCTATAGTAATATAGGTAGGTATTTTTTCGGCGGGATTAATTATATTGCAAGAAGTAAACGCTGCGAATACAATAAATATAAAAATTTGTAATACTATTTTCATTATCCTTACGTTATAACGTTGATTTAGTTATTTTTATTTTACTCTTCCGAAAAAGAATTTATTTTTTTAATTATTTTCATACAAGCATCCAACGCAATGTAATTATCATGCGGTTTTACAATGGGTGTTTGGTTATTTACTATCGCATCTGCAAATTCGGAGAGAACTTTTTTAATTATATTTTCTTCATTTACTTCAATGATTTCAATTGCTATAGATCCAGAATCTCCTAGTGGTCTTTCTTTCAATACTAATTTAGAATCTATTTCACTCTCTGCTGATTTAAAAAAAACTTTATCTGTTTTTTGATGAATCAAATCAATATTAAAATAAGATTTAGATTGAAAGAATTTCATTTTGTGAACGCTTTTTAATGACACCCTACTAGCAGTAAGATTGGCCACACAACCATTGGCAAACTCTAATCGTGCATTGGCAATATCAGGTGTTTCACTTATAACCTTTACGCCAGTTGCTGAAATACGTTTAATTTCACTTTTAACTACATTCATGACTATGTCAATATCCTGCATCATAAGTTCGATCACTACACTCTGATTATGCTCTACAGATTCATATTGTACAAGATGAAATACTTCAATAAATAATGGATTCTCAATATTCGATTTGACAGACAGGAAAGCAGGGTTGAAACGATTCATCATTCCCATCATACATTTCACATTGGCTTCATTGGAAATATTGATTAATTCTTCCAATTCTTCTAAAGAAAAACAAATAGGATTTGTTACATATACGTGTTTTCCTGATTTGATTATTTGTTTAGTTATTGAAAAATAATTTTCAACTTCGTTTAAAATAATGACAGCATCAGCTTGCTGAATAAGTAAATCAACTGAATCAAATTGATTTAAAATATAAGGATGATTACGTTGATGTTGATTCTCAAAGCTATTATATATTCCTACTATTTCAAATGACTCGAGCGATAATAATTGTTCTAAATATTCCAACGATTTGTTTATCGAACCTATAATCCCAATTTTAATCATTCCTACGTAAGTTCTATGTAATTTAGTTGTTTCTATCAATCTAATACGAATCCAAATCCAATAATGTTAGTGAAAACCCTAACAAACTTTATACATCCAATTATGCGTATCTTCAATTCGGCCATACCGAATACCTGCTAACTCATTTTTAAGCCAATTAGCAATTTCCCATCCATCAATTGGAGGTAACATCATTGTTTCTCCTTCGTAATACAATTCGGCAATAGGAGCAATTACAGCCGCTGTACCTGCACCAAAGGCTTCTTTTAATTCACCCTTCGCATAGGCTGCTTTTATTTCGTCAATAGAAAGTGGGCGTTCTTCCACCTCATATCCTTTTTCTTTCAATAATTTAATAGCACTGTCACGAGTGATTCCTGCCAAAATGCTTTCGCTTAAATCAGGTGTAATTACTTTATTTCCTATTACAAAGAAAACATTCATGGTACCAATTTCTTGTACATATTTATGTTCAATACCATCTGTCCAAAGTATTTGGTCATACCCATCTTTGCGAATTTCCATCATAGGTTTCATACAAGCAGCATAGTTTCCAGCTGCTTTTGCAAAACCAACGCCACCTTTGAAAGCACGAACATATTTATTTTGCATGTAAATACGAGTAGGTTTGTTATAATAAGCACCTGCTGGAGATGTAATAATCATAAATCTAAACTCCTCAGCTGGCTTAACCCCTATAAATGCATCTGTAGCGAACATAAATGGACGGATATACAATGAGGAACCTTCTGAGTTAGGTACCCAATCTTTATCTAGTTCTACCAATTGTCGCATACCTTCTACAAAAATTTCTTCTGGTACATCAGGCATTCCCATACGATCGGCAGAAATATTAAAACGATGCCAATTATCCATTGGTCTAAAGATACTTATTTGCCCTTCCAAGTTGCGATAAGCTTTAATACCTTCGAAAATTGATTGACCATAATGAATAAAGGTAGTAGCTGGACTCATAGAGATATTTCCATAAGGAACTATCTCGGGTTTGCCCCATTTTCCATCCTTGTAATCGGCTATGAGCATATGATCCGAATATGATTTTCCAAATTGAATATTGGAAGAATCGACTTCACTGATTCTACTTTCTGCTATTTTTAATGTATTAATACTCATATCTCATTTTTTAATTGCAACTTTGTTACTTTGCAAAAAAACAAAAAAAAATCCATAAAACTATATGCCGGAGCTTAACCCTGAGGATATTTTATCAATATATAACGAATATCTATATGTTGACGTAAACAATATATCAAATCACCGCATCGTTGCTGGGCAATTTGAGCAACGAATATTGGTACTTTTTCTAGAAAATGATTACAATGCAGGCACGGAAACTATGTTACAAAAAATGATGGCAAGTTGTAAATTAGAGCAAAAAGACACCTATTTTGTTGCCTTGAACGATGAGAATCAACTCCTTGCTATTATTCAACATTACAACCCTATCACAGTTGTATCATTTGGGTTAACCTTTCAAGGAGAAACGATTCGTTTCAATAGGCCAGCTTACAAACCATTTCGATTTAATAATATTAAATTTTTATTGAGCGATACTCTCACTAAACTAAATTCAGATGATCAACTCAAACGTACCCTTTGGACCAATGGCTTAAAACCTTTATTTATACAATAAAATATGAAGCTTGTATTTTGCACAAATAACGATCATAAAATTCAAGAAGTAACTCAAATACTTGGGAATCAATTTTCATTTTTGAAATTGAATGATATTGGATTTACGGAAGACATTCCTGAACCTTATGAAACACTCGAAGAAAATTCTACTAACAAAGCAAAAATAGTTTTTGAAAAAACAGGGTATAACACATTTGCTGAAGATACAGGTTTATTCATTGAAGCTCTTGAAGGAGAACCTGGTGTTTACTCAGCAAGATATGCAGGCGAACCAAGTAATTCGGATCATAATATGGAGAAAGTTCTTACTAAACTTTCGAATTCTCATAATAGACGTGCTTATTTTAAAACGGTGGTCACCATCATACTAGATGGCACAATTCATCAATTCAGCGGTATTTGCGAAGGATCAATCGCACTAGAAAAATCTGGACAAAAAGGATTTGGGTATGACCCTATTTTCATTCCTAATAAATCATCTGTTACATTTGCCGAATTAACAGCCGAAGAAAAAAATAAATTGAGCCATCGCAGAAAAGCATTTGATCAATTTGCGGTCTTTCTTTCTAACCTATAATAAAAATTTCAGCTCAAACTTATGCGTATCCGAATCAGTTTCCCTCAACCCTTTTGTTTTACCACCTTTATACCTGTACGAATTAGCGATATCAATTACGGTGGCCATGTAGGGAATGATAGTATTTTATCGATCATACATGAAGCACGATTGAATTATTTAAAACAATGGAACTATGATGAAATGAATGCAGGAGGACATGGACTAATCATGGCTGATAGTGCAATTCAATATAAAGGGGAAGCTTTTTATGGTGACGAAATACGCGTTGATATTTGCGTTGGCGATGTATCTTCTATCTCGTTTGATTTATTCTATAAAATGACAACTCAACGTAACAATACAGAAATTGTAATCGCCTTTGTGAAAACTGGCATGATATGTTTTGATTATAGCGAACGAAAAATAACTCAAATGACTGATGAATTTCATCAGAAAATAACCTCATTCAAAAAAAATGAACAGTAAATTTATTCTACTTATTTGTTGCATATTTTCCTCCTATTGCAAAGCTCAGGTAAAATTTGAAAAAGAAGTTGAACTAGGCAATCAATTAATGTCATGCAATGAACCGGCCATTACAATAAATCCTTCTAACACACGTCAACAAATAGTAGCGACCAATACCAAACATGTATTTCGCAGTAAAAACAATGGTCGTAAATACAAACATGCACGTGCTGAAAGTCAGTATGGCGTATATGGCGACCCTGTATTAATGTATGATGAAAAAGGAAATTGCTATTATGTACATTTATCCGAAGATAAAACGCGTAAATGGCCTGAATCATTTGACCGTATCGTAGTACAAAAATCAACGAATAATGGGCGCACTTGGAATCAAGGTGTAGGTATTGGGAAAAATGGTAAAATGCAGGATAAAGCATGGATTAGCTTTGACAACGGATTTGAATCGCCTTACAAAGGCAAAATTTATATTACTTGGACTCAATTTGACAAATATGAAAGTAAAGATTCAAAAGATTCATCCCGCATACTTTTTGCTTATAGTGCCGACCGTGCAGAAACCTTTTCTACTCCCGTAATTATAAGTGACTTTGGGGGTGATTGCAGAGATAGTGATAGCACACTTGAAGGAGCGACTACTAGTACCGGACCTAAGGGAGAAGTTTATGCTGTATGGGCTGGTCATCAACAACTTTATTTTGATGTAAGTTATGATGGAGGTAAAACTTGGGGTAAAGATAAATCCATCTTAAAAACACCGAAGGGTTGGGATTTGGATACGCCTGACTTTATGCGTACCAATGGATTGCCTTTTTTGGTTAGCAATCGTGAAGGAAAATTGATGGCCTGTACAGCCTATGAAATAGATGGCTATAATCGAGTAGTAGTAATTGAAAGCAATGATGGTGGAAAAAATTGGACTTTACCAGAAATATTGCAAAAAGAAGATAGTAGTCACTATATAATGCCACATGCATTTCTAGATAAAACGTCAGGAACATTTGCAGTAATTTATTACAAAATAAAAAACAAACAAATCAATGTGTTGTTGTCCTACAAAAAGAAAGATGAAAAGTTATTTCATACTATTCGTTTAAATGATCACGCATGTATTGTTCCGGGCAATGGCGTGTTTTTTGGAGATTATATAAATGTTTGCATTGTGAATGATATTATAGCAGCCACATGGACCGAAACCAAAGGAATATCTACAGTAGTAAAATCGAGAAGAGTAAGATTGAAATAAAAAAAGGTTACTAAAATAGTAACCTTTGTGGGAGCACACGGGTTCGAACCGCGGACCCTCTGCTTGTAAGGCAGATGCTCTGAACCAGCTGAGCTATGCTCCCTTATTTGTTTGGGAGTGCAAATATAGGTGAACATTTATTTTTACCAAACTTTAATTTGAAAAAAAATTAAAAAATTAAAAATACTGCAAGTTTATAAGCCGGATTCTGTATCTCCCGATAACTCGGGATAGCTACCATTTATCTAATTCCGATATCACTATCGGATTCTATCTGTCTACCCGTGAACATCGGACGAGCAGCCCTCAAGCATTCACTTATTTGACATTTCAGCACGTAAGGTTTACCCAAACAATAAGTTACCTCATTGTACCGTGAGCTCTTACCTCACATTTTCACCCTTACCTCGCAATGCGTTTGGCGGTTATTTTCTGTGGCACTATCTTATTTACCCTAAGGCAGATACCATCCGTTAGGTGGTACGTTGCTCTTTGCTGTCCGGACTTTCCTCTTTTATAATAAATTATAACAGCGGTAGCAAAACTTGCAGCGTTGCAAAGCTACATTAAATATATGTAGACTTTTTACCTTGCTTGAATAAACTCGCAAATAATCCTACAATTAGAATTAAACTAATATACTTTATAAAAATCCACCCATGATAAATTGCATCTCTTGAGTAAGTATAAAAATAAGGTTGATTTAAAAAATAGCGCTTGAATTTGTTTAATGGGTTCTGTGTTGATTTTAAGTCTGCTACAGTATAAAAATAAAATCTGCAATGATTGTCAAAATTATACTGAAGCCTTGCTGCATATGAAAACAAAGGACTCATTTGAATTGTATCATTTGAAAATGCTAATGCATAATCATAAATTTTAGGAGTATAAATTGTATTGTACAATTCAATTAAGTTCAAAAAATGATGCCTTTCATCTCTAATTGAAATGATGCCATTGGTTAAATCTGTAAAAACCCATTCGTTGGTTTCAGGCAAGTAACTTTCGTTAAAAATATGTCGATCATTCTTACCCTTACATTCAATCTCTCGTGTAGCAATATGATTAACTCTACAAAAAAAAGCAAACATCGCACTGTATTGAGTACAATAAAACTCACTTTTCTTATTTAATATGGCCTGATATTGATTCCAAGGTGTAAGTGAAAAAATACTATCCTTAGGGCTACCTAATTGATGATGCAATTTTAATATTAAATATCGTCCGATTTTTTCCAACTTAACATATGCACTATCTTCAACTTGAATACCAATTTCATTTTTAGATAATTTCTGTGCAAATACAATTTCCGTAGAATCGTATTTAGCTTCATTTAAGGACCATTTACTAAGTGATATTGTATCTGTTGGATAAAGTGTTTCTTGACCCACTTGATAAGGAAAATAACTTTTCTCTCTTGTCAAAAAAAGTAACACAAGCAGTGCGATGATCCCTATAACTTTTATTATTTTCAATACAAATGTTCTTCAAACAAAAGTACATAGAAACCAATCATCATTGAAACAAAATCTAATCTGTTAATTAAAAACGACGTCCTAAAGTAAATACAAGTTGAGATACAGAATTGTTGATTGTAGCAGTTTGCACATTTGCATTGGTTCGTGCTAATACATATGGAAGTTCTTTAGATTCTTGCATACTTCTAATAAATGCAATATCAATATACCATGATTTAGCCCGATAACCTAATCCTCCACTTATATTGGTTCTCATTGCATTTGGATTTGTAGTATACGGACTACCATACATAGCTACACCACCTCTTAGTGCAAAATCACCTAGTTTGGCTTCGGCTCCAATACGTATATTAATAGCATCGCGATACTTATTTCTGATTGCAGTATTCACTGCATTGCTTTCATTTTCATAACCAATTCCGTAATCATACTTCATTGATTTATAATCAAGATATTCCAAATCTGCTGTAATGAAGCCATACTTATTAAACATGACTGTTGCACTCGCAATAGCTTTATAAGGCGTATTCATTGAGTAATTGAATACTTGCAATGTATCTTGTGTATATTTAGTAACCGGATCAGCACCAGGATTGTTTCTAATTTTCAAACTATCTGTATTCGTTTCCATTCCGATGGAATACATATCATTGAAATAGATTCGAGTGGGTGTATGCACTGCCAAACCAATTCTAAAGGCATTAACAGGTTTGAATATAGCACCTAATTTCAAATTAATACCAGTTCCTTCAGTATTTAGCTGCTCAGTAAATCGTGCATACTGAAAATCATTACTTGTATTGCCACTTAAGTCGGTTTCTGATAATACAGTTGTTCGTATGTAGTTACTTCTTGTAATTCCTAATGTTGCTCCAAGCATTAATTTTTCCATATAGTTACCACCACCGCTTATTACAAATTCATGCATACCACCAGACTCAGACACTTGCTTGCGTTGTTGCAATCCATCTTCATACGGCACATAGGACTTTGCTTTTGTGGAATCACCCGCATAGTCTTGATCGATTAAGTAGGTAGACCAAGCAGCATATGCTGGGAAACTAACAGAATTCAATGTATTGTTATTTAACCCGCCAGCACGATTAAACTCTTCGGCATATCTTTCTACAAACGAACTTTGATTATTTTTACCTTCATAGCTATATTCATTTTTAAATGTTGCTACTCTATTGATACCAAAAGCAAATGAAGCTGCTTTCCATCCACTTTTTCTATACAAATTGCCTTGCTTAGCATGGGTCAATACAATACCTGCTTGAGCAATATTTAATTTATTATCTCCTACTTCATTGATATTACCGAGATAAGAAGATTTATTATTTATTACACTAAAGGATGGTGTAAACGAAACTTCACCTTTGCGAAACAATCCAATACCTGCAGGGTTAATTGATAAGGAACTAAAGTCTGCTCCTAAACTACCCATTGCATTACCAATTCCTAAACTTCTTGCTGTACCTTGGTATTGCGTATTACTATATCGCAATGCATCATTTTCGTCTTGTGCAAACATAGTGATAGAACTAGCTGTTGCAAACAGACCTATTATTAGTTTTTTCATAAAATAATTTCTAATTGAAAAGTAATGAGTGAAGTAAAATTGTACTTGGATATAATGTATCTATTTCAAGTTATCTTCTTCTGAATCCACCTCCTGAATTATTATTTGAAGGAGAACTCATACGAGGAGAACTCATACTTGGCGAACTCATACGGGGTGATTCTTGACGAGGCGAATTCATGCGCGGTGATTCTTGGCGTGGAGAACTCATTCGAGGAGATTCCTGACGAGGCTGAGGTCTATTTTCAATCTCCCTGTGGTTTTGAATTTGTTGATCATTCATTCTACGTCTCATATTGTTTCGCTCTTGATCACGTTGTCGATCCATTTGTTGGCGTTGTTGCATTGTACGTTGTTGCTCCATTTCTTGACGTTGCATGCGTTCTTGTTGCATTTGTTGACGACTATTATCTCGCTGTATATTTTCGTTATTACGATCTGAATTCCATTCTTGACGAGAATTATTTTGATTTATTCTTCTGTCATTTCGAGGATTTTGTTCAGTATTTTGACGAGAATTATTCATTCTGTTTCGATCATTTACTGGACTTTGATCTATATTCTCACGAGAATTATTCATTCTATTTCGATCAATATTCTGTTGATTTCTTGTATCGTTGTTTCTAATCTCAACATCATTTCTACCATTGTCTCTTATAATCGAATTATTTAAACTGCGTCCATTTTGGCGTATTTCCCTATTTGGACTATTTATATCAGTTGAAGAATTTACTCTACCATTCCCATTGTTAATTTCTTGATTTGTATTACGGCCTGTGCGATTATTAATCGTACGTTGTCCAGGTTCTAAAGATGTATTGCTGAATGAATTTCTTCCATTTGGTGCACCTACACTCAGTGTACGATCCCTTGTAGGTCTATTGATATTCACAGTGCTATTCGTGCTTGTACGTGGACCATATTTATAGGTTGTACGTCCTCCTCCGTTCACTGTACCATTATAGTAACCATTATAAAAACCATCCCAATAACCATTGTAGTAACCGTTGTAGTATCCATTACCCCAACCATTTCCCCAGCCATTATTCCAACCCCAACCATTGTTTCCGCATCCCCAATTATTTCCCCAACCGTTACCCCAGCCATTGTTTCCACATCCCCAGCTATTACCCCAACCATTGCCCCAACCATTGTTTCCGCATCCCCAATTATTTCCCCAACCCCAATTATTAAAACCATAACCATAGTTATTCCATCCCCAGCCACTATTCCAACCAAAACCACTATTCCAACCTATATACCAAGAAGGGTAACTACATGTCCAATCCCACCAATAAGGATCTGAATAAAAATTACTGAAATAACCCATAGTCCAAAATGGTCTATTGAACCGACGTATACGTGTAGCATAATAATACTCGTCGTCATCAAAATCGATGGATTGTTCATCATCGTAATTGTAACTACGTTGAGATGTTTGTCCTGATTGACTTGAATAATTATTATCATAATCATTCTCATCAAGTGAGGAATTTTGTTGCGGATTCACATTTGTAGTTGTCGTTTGAGTTTGTTTTTCTTTTGAAAACTCAGAACCATTTGAATAAACATCATCATAGGATTGAGCAAACAAGAAATTACTCATCAGTAAGCTGCAAATAAATGTAAGGAGTGTATTTTTCATTTTAAAAAAATTTAATTGTAAATCAACATGTCGAAGTTACATACTTTGACTAAGATGAACAAAAGAAGTTAAAACCTAAAACAATAATAATAAAGCGTTAACAATAAAAAACAAATCAATAATAATTACCAATTTATACAGCTGTAAAAAATTGTTTTACATCTATTTAAATATATAAATTTTCATATTATGTTACACCACAAAGTTTATGTTAATTTGCACTTCTGCAAAAAACAGATTTAATCTTTTTGCAGTAACAAAAATAGAAGAAATGAGCAAAGAAATTACCTCCAGAAGTGAAGATTACAGTCAATGGTACAATGACTTAGTGTTAAAAGCAGGCCTAGCTGATTACAGTGCTGTAAGAGGCTGTATGGTTATAAAACCCTATGGGTATGCTTTATGGGAAAACATGCGCGATGTACTTGACAAAATGTTTAAAGACACAGGTCATCAAAATGCATATTTCCCTTTATTTGTTCCAAAAAGCTTATTTGAAGCTGAAGAAAAAAATGCTGAAGGATTTGCCAAAGAATGCGCCGTAGTTACACACTACCGACTTAAAAATGATCCAGCCAATCCTGGTAAATTAATTGTTGATCCTGAAGCTAAACTTGAAGAAGAACTCGTTGTAAGGCCTACTTCAGAAGCAATCATTTGGAATACATATAAAAAATGGATTCAATCCTATCGAGATCTTCCAATATTAATCAATCAATGGGCCAATGTAGTACGTTGGGAAATGCGTACTCGATTATTTTTACGTACAGCAGAGTTTCTATGGCAAGAAGGTCATACAGCACATGCGACCAAAGAAGAAGCAGTAGATGAAACAGTCAAGATGCTGAATGTATATGCAGACTTTGCAGAAAATTGGATGGCTATGCCTGTAGTAAAGGGTGTAAAATCGGCCAATGAACGATTTGCAGGCGCAGAAGATACCTATTGTATCGAAGCATTGATGCAAGATGGCAAAGCTCTTCAAGCTGGCACTTCACATTTTTTAGGTCAAAATTTTGCAAAAGCATTTGATGTAACATTTATCAATAAAGAAAATAAAGCTGAATCAGTTTGGGCTACTTCATGGGGAGTTTCTACTCGTTTGATTGGCGCCTTGGTAATGGCTCATAGCGATGACGATGGTCTTATACTGCCTCCAAAATTAGCACCAATACAAGTAGTGCTTGTTCCAATATACAAAGGACCTGAAAGTAAAGAAACCATTGATGCCAAAGCAAATGAAATAGTGAATCAACTAAAAGCAAAAGGTATCAAAGTTAAATACGACAATGACGATAATTCACGTCCAGGATGGAAATTTGCAGAATATGAAATGAAAGGTGTTCCAGTACGTGTAGCACTTGGACTTCGTGATATTGAAAACAATGTAGCAGAAGTAGCACGAAGAGATACCAAAGAAAAGAAATCGATGAGTATGGATGGTTTAGCCGAAACAATCGAAAATTTATTGAACGAAATTCAAGAAAATATCTTTTCAAAAGCAATGACTTTTAGAAATGAGCATATTACTAAAGCTGAAAACTGGGAAGAGTTTCTACAATTGTTGGATACTAAAGGCGGCTTTATAAGTGCACATTGGGATGGAACTTCAGAAACGGAAGAAAAAATTAAAAATCTTACGAAGGCAACTATCCGCTGTATCCCAAATGATAACACTCTTGAAGAAGGTAAATGTATTCTTTCAGGCAACCATAGTACTCAGCGTGTATTATTTGCAAGGGCTTATTAATTAGTCACAATTCATTGATTTTCGCATTTTAAAAACTTTGGAATTTTTTCAATCAATGTATTAAGTTTGTGTGCATTATTGGTCATTATAGCAACTAACAATTATCTAAAGAATAACAACGCAAATTTAAATAATGGACATAAGCACCGAATTAAGCAACGAATCTAAATCTAAATTACAAACTACTGTGACATGGGCACGTTATGCTGCACTTTTGTCAATCATTAATTTGGGACTCGGTTTAGTTCAAATAATCATAGGGGCTATTAAAAATGATGCAAATGTTTTAGGCTCAGTATTTTCATTTATTATATCAGGTGTCATTAGCTTGGTGATGGCTGTCAATCTTTTTAAATTTTCAAATCTCACCAAATCCAGTATCGAACAGAATGAAACAACACAACTCACACAAGCCCTTTATCATTTGAAAGTATATTTCAGTATCATGGGCGTGTTGTTTATCATCATGCTTTCACTTCTTGCCTTGGGGTTACTCATATTTTTAATTGCATTAGTTATTAGTTAATAATTATATTAAAAAATGGAAAATCAAGATTCAATATTTCAAGCGACTGCAATTGACACTATGAGTATGGCGCATTTAGGCTCCACAGCAAAATGGACACGTTTCATTGGAGTCATTTATGCCATTTTTGGAATTCTTACATTTGCGACTGCTATCCTTATCATTGCCAATGTAGATGAAATCGCTAAAATATTAATGCAATACAATGGCATTAGTGATTCAGCGATGGAATTTATTCAAGGTGCTGGAAAATGGTTGTTTTTATTAATCTTTTTATTAATCTCACTTGTATTTTTTGTGAATGCTTTTTATCTAATCAAATTTGGCAACTCATTTCATGATTTCAGATTGCGTCAAGAAGAAAGTAACCTTACCAAGTCGTTTGATTATATGGGAAAATATTTAATGATAACAACTATACTTTCGGTTGTATCTACATTATCTGCTATCGGCATGATAATATTTTCAATTTTGAAATAGTTCGAATTAAAAACTAGTAACTAATTTTAAATTCAGTAATCGCGCAGTAAGTCGATTAGGCACAGCATATGTTCTATTGCTACTTTGATCCTGAATCCAAGAATACGAAATGGTATTTTGAATTCCTAATAAATTAAATACTTCCAAGCTCAACCACATACTTTTTAAGTTTTTGAAAAAGCTATATCGTGGACGATCCTTACGTTCAGCATCAATCAACAATGCAGAGAATCCTATGTCTACTCGCTTATAACTTGGAATACGCAATGTATCTCCATAACGTTGTTGATCGGGCGATCCAAAAGGTAAGCCAGTTGAATACAATCCGTTTAGAAATAATTTGAAATTTTTATTTCTAGGTAAGTAGTCAGAAAAAAACAAACCAAAACTCACTCTTGAATCAGTAGGGCGTGGCACATATCCAGGTGCAAAGGAAGCTGTATCTGTACCATTAACTCCTTTATACGAAATTTTATCATCCAATACATCTTCACCTGTTTTCATTAATCCAAGGCTAATCCATGATTCTGCATCCTTTACCAAATCGCCATACAATCTAAATTCAGTTCCATAGGCATAACCTACGGCTGCATTTCTACCAAAATAGCGAATACGAACATTATCATATTCATATGGTACTAAATCCCACATATACTTATAATAAAGTTCGGTCGTAAATTTAAATGGTCTGCCTCTAAATGCTTTGAAATTATAATCAAATCCTCCAACAGCATGATACGATTTTTGCGCTTTCACATTTTTATTCACTGTTCCATCGAGGTTTCGCATCTCTCGATAAAAAGGTGGTTGACTATAAATACCAGTTGCTCCTCTGAATACAATATCTCTTTTCCAACTTGGCTTATACGAAAGTTGAAGACGTGGGCTTACTAAAAATTCATTGTTCAACATATTATAATTGAAACGAACACCACCCGTCAATACCAACCCAATAGAATCAAATGCTATATTATCTTGTATAAATCCACTGAATCGATTATAAGTAAAATCTTGCGATGATTTATAACGTTTGGCCATATTCAATGAAGTATCACTGTAAGGCTGTGAAAACCCTGCACTATCTCTTCGCTCCCATTCATTTAGTTTGTCCACAATATTGACAAATTCAGTATTCAATCCCCATTGAAGAAAATGTCGCTTGGCATCATAGGAACCTTTGTGTCCTATATTAGCAACATTTACATTGAGATAATTGCGTGCATAATTATGTATGACTCCTGTTCCCAAAGCATACTTTAATTCCCCGAAATTTTCTTTCCCTAAATCGGTTTCTATTTCACCTAGCAAGTACTCACCTTGAATATCGTAGGTTTCTGTTTCATTGGTTTGATATCCTGAGGCTAATAATTTTAATGACAATTTATCGTTGGGTGTATGGGTCAATGATAAGCCACCAAATCGAGAATCAAATTTGTCTGTTTCGGCTCCGTTAAAAAAAGTTCTTAATTGAAAGGCTTTGTTAATCAACCCAAAACTTTGTGTAGAACTTTGAGGTATAAAATCAAATCGGTTGCGAGCATAATTGCCAAATAAATCGACCTGCCAATTCGTATTTAATTGATAGGAAAGATACGTTTGCAAATCGGTAAATGTTGGATTGTATACCCCCTTGGTTTGTTGTGCTTGTAATAAATATTGATTTGATTTTTGTCGTAACCCAATCATATACGTAAATCGATTTTTAATACCAGTCCCTTCTACATGCGCTCCAAAACCAAGCATACTCAATGTGGCACTTCCAGCAAATTCTTTGGGACGCTTGTAGGTAATATCCAATACGCTACTCATTTTATCGCCATACTTAGATTGAAATCCTCCTGTTGAAAAATTAACTCCACTCACTAAATCTGGATTAATAATACTCAAGCCTTCTTGTTGTCCGCTTCGTACTAAAAAAGGTCGATATACTTCAAAATCATTGATATATACAAGGTTTTCATCAAAATTACCACCACGTACATTGTATTGTGAAGTCAATTCATTGTTGTTACTCAAAAATATTTTCAATAGGCCTTCTATTCCTCCAACAATACTGGGTAATTTACTATGCAACTTAGGATCAATTCTTACAGAACCAGCCTCGTTTCGTTTGCGTTCATCTTTTTTCGTAAATTCCTTCATCTGAAATGAATTATTTTTAAGTGTGACCGTCACATTAAAAACATCATCTTTTTCAAGTCGTTTAGAAATGATTTTATTTTCGTAGCCTACATAACTAAATATTAGTTGAATATTTTTATCTGCTGGTACTTCTAAGTTAAAGTCTCCTTTATCGTTGGTTTTAGTGCCTCCTGGATATCCTTTCAAAGATACACTTACATATTCTAAAGGTGATTTATATTCATCCAACACCTTCCCTTTTATGATAGCATTGTTTTTTTGAGCAAATAATTGCATTCCCAAAAACAATAAACAAACGAATAGTCCTAAATTTTTCATGTGATAATAAAACGAAAGTAAGGCTAAAAAAGTATTTCTACTAAAATAAAACTAGCAAGATTGTATACTTCTTCAGTTTACTTTTTAACAGGAATCTCTTTCAAGGTTTCTAATAAATAATGCCAAAATTTCTTTACCGAACTTACACTTACACGTTCATCAGGCGAATGTGCACCTTGAATGGTTGGTCCAAATGAAATCATTTCCATCGTTGGATAAAAAGTACCCAGAATTCCACATTCTAATCCTGCATGACAAGCATTTACAAGGGGCTTTTCATTATTATGCAATTTAGCATAAAGTTCGCTCATGATTTTCACAATAGATGCATGTGGATTTGGCATCCATCCAGGATAAGAACCGCCATTGGTAATGGTTGCACCTAAAATAGAAAACGTATTTTTAATTGCGTCAGCTAAATCAATTTTTTCACTATTAACGGAACTTCTTGTAAGGCATTGGATAGTATAAGTTCCGTCTTTAACCAATACTCTTGCAATATTATTGGATGTTTGTACCAGACCATCAATGTCGGGACTCATTCTGTATATGCCATTAGGGCAAGCATAAATTAACTTAACTAATAACGAAACAAATGAAGAGTCAAACACATTCGAAGGCTTAGTAGCATCTTCTATCATAACCATTAAATTAGGATCGGTCGATGAATACTCTGCTTTATAAACTGCATTCATTTCTTCAATCAACTTGAATAATTGAACTTTTTGATCCATGCCCGAAACTATAACTGCTGATGACTCACGTGGAATTGCATTTCGTAAGCTACCCCCATCAATACTATGAATCGCTATTTGCAATTCATCAGTCAATCGATTCAATAATCGATTCATTAATTTATTTGCATTGGCTCTTCCACGATGAATATCAATACCAGAATGACCACCTTTTAATCCTTTTACACTTATTTTATAAGCAGTTGAATTTTCGTTGACAGAGGAAGTTTGATATGAACCTGAAGCAGTTACATCAATACCTCCAGCACAACCAATAGTCAATTCATTGTCTTCTTCTGTATCTAGATTTAACATAATGGTGGCATCTAATAAACCACCCTTAAGGCCTATAGCGCCAGTCATACCAGTTTCTTCATCGATTGTAAATAATGCTTCAAGTGGAGGATGTGGGATATCTGTTGATGCCAACAAACTCATAATGGTTGCAACACCTATACCATTATCAGCACCAAGTGTTGTTCCATTGGCTTTTACCCAATCGCCTTCTATAAGCATTTCGATACCTTGTGTATCAAAATCAAATTGAGTCGAAGCATTTTTTTGATGTACCATATCCAAGTGACTTTGCAGGCATACTGTTTGTCTATTTTCCATACCTGCAGTCGCAGGCTTTTTAATTATTACATTACCCACTTCATCGACATAGGTTGGTAATCCCAACGATTCACCGAAAGATTTAGCAAAAGCAATGACGCGCTCTTCTTTTTTAGAAGCACGAGGTACAGCATTCAAATCAGCAAAATGATTCCAAAGTACGTTTGGTTCTAGTTGTCTTATTTCTTCGTTCATTGATTATTTATTATAAGTTGTAAAATTACAAAAACAAAGTTAGTTATCTATTTTTCATTCCTATCAATTCTACTTTGTACTTTCGCCCAAGTATAATCATCATGGGACATAATTTTGAAATGGTTGCCAAAACTCTATTTGGCTTTGAAGATTTATTGGCCGACGAACTCAAAAATCTAGGCGCATTGAATATTCAAAAAGGAATGCGTATGGTGAGTTTTGAAGGTGATAATGGTTTTATGTACAAGGCGAATCTTGGCTTACGTACAGCTATTAAAATCCTCAAACCAATTCATCATTTTGAAGTAAAAAATGAAGACGACCTCTATCAAGGTATTTATAAAATAGATTGGCTTCGTTTTATGAACGAAAATCAAACCTTGGCGATAGATGCCACCGTTTTTTCAGATTTTTTTAATCATTCCAAGTATGTGGCCTTAAAGTGTAAAGATGCCATCGTAGATCAATTTAGATTTAGAAAAGGAACTCGCCCCAATGTGGATATAGACTCTCCAGACTTACGTATCAATATCCATATCCATCAAGATGAATGCACTGTTTCACTCGATACATCTGGGACATCATTGCATCAGCGCGGATATAAAACAGCCACTAACATTGCACCTATCAACGAAGTGTTGGCAGCAGGCTTGTTACTTCTTTCTGGCTGGGATGGACAATGCGATTTTCTTGACCCTATGTGTGGCAGTGGAACCATTCTAATAGAAGCTGCTATGATAGCATGTAACATTCCAGCTAATATCAACAGACCAGAATTTGCGTTTCAACTATGGGCCGATTGGGATGAGAAATTATTTGATACTATCAAAGCAGCCTTGCTGAAACGAACAAGAGAATTTCATTTTAAATTGCAAGGCTATGATACTAGCATGGCTGCTATTCGAAAAGCACAACAAAACATTTTAAATGCAGGACTAGAAGACTATGTGCAAATTTCTCTTCAGAACTTCTTTAGAGCTGGCAAATTTACTCAAAATCAATTACACATTTTATTTAACCCTCCTTACGACGAACGTATCAGTGTTCAGACAGAAAGTTTTTACAAGCAAATTGGCGACACACTTAAGCAACATTATGCAGGCACCAATGCATGGTTTATAACCGGCAATCTTGAGGCATTGAAGTACGTTGGATTGAAACCTTCGAAAAAAATAAAAGTATATAACGGAAGCCTTGAAGCAAGACTCGTAAAATATGAAATGTATGATGGAAGTAGAAAAAGTAACGATAAATTCTAATTCTCAGAATTTGTATAACTAAACTGAAGCTATTTTATTCTATAAAACTGATGAATGAATTTCACTAAAATTACCATTTCAAATTCATTCATAGAACTTCAACAGAAAGAAGACGCATACTCAAGAACATTGAGCTACAGCGATCGCATTCGACTGACAGTTGAAGTGATTAAACAAGTTTATAAAAAAGAACTTATAGAAAATTAAAATAATAGGAAAATAAACTTTATAAAAAAAGGATGAATATTTTCATAGAAAAACATATTGAAACACTGAAAGAATAAATGACCATGCTGACAATGAAGAATTAAAATGAATTAATAAAATGTAATACAAACATTCCAAAAATTATTCATTCTTTTGGTGGAAATCTTCTTTAAATAAGGATTACTTCATAAACTGCAATAATCATATATTTGCTATTCCAAAAATACATTAAAGGGTTTCAGTAATTGAAACCCTTTATTCATTAACACAAACGCATACATGTCTTATTTAAATTCGCTGAAAGAACTTATTAATACGCTCAATTGGAGCAAAGAGTTGTTGGTGGAAATGTTTGAAAAACGTAAACAGTTTGCCTATAAATATGACCATGCCATTGAATTGTTGCCTGAAGATAAAATTGAAATTCTGATTAGCAAACATATCTTAAGCAGAAATGGTGCTTATTTAGAAATCGAGGACCAGTTTCAACAGTTTTTCGAACAAATTTTAGAGGTAAATGAAGAAATTAATACCTCGTACATCAATGAAAATATTCAGCAGGTTAAGCAACTCATCAATTATTATTTACAAGAAAATAATGAACACAGAAAATATACTTACTTAAAACAAATTAAGGCGCTACTTCGCAAAATAGGTCGTATTACATTGCGAAACGTTATTGACCTTAATCGTAATATTGAAAATGCATTTAAAACTGAACCTAATTACGGAATTAAAATTGCCAAGCTCGAATCGTTTGATGAAAAACGAAGAACGGTTTATATGCTCATTGAGCAAACCGACAAATTGGTTACAGAAGATGAAATTACGTTTTTCACCACAGCGTTAGATGAAGAGTTGAAACAAGTGGTTATTATTTTAAGAGCTCAATTAACCGAAAGTCGTCATAATTTAATTGAAACCCAAAAGCAAATTATTGAGTATTTGAATCAAGTAAAATACCAAAGTAGTGTGCAAGAAAAAATTAAACAAATCAAATATTTAAAAGATCAGTTTGAGCTAAAAGCCAAAACAAATCTATCAAGCATTTTGAAAGAAAAAAATGATGTGATGTTTGAAACACGTCCTGTTTATTCATTAAAAATATCGTTAGATTATTTGCAAACCGATGATGGCAGACAACAAATTGAAAAAGTTTATAGCAAACTCAAAAAAGGCAAAAAGAATGTAATGCAAATTGCAGAAAGCATTGCCAGTGATGATTTATTACCTCAAACCGAAACAGAAATTTTCATTGATTTAGAAGAATTGAAAAGAGGCTTTAATGCATCGAGTAGACACTTATTTAATTTCGTAATGGAATATAAATATCCACGTGAAGTTAACTATGAAGAGAAGATTACTATCTTCTGTCAGATGGTTTCCATTTTTGAAAATGAGTTGGATATTAAAGATGATTATTTAAAAAATGAACAAATTGAATATGCCATTGTGACGAGTAAAAATTAAAATGAAAAAAATAATAACAAATAATAATTACGTAATCCTTCCCCTCTTTAGAGGGGATAAAGGGGTGTGTTAACTATAAAGTAAATAATTAAATGGATTCAAATAATAAATACACAGCCGACATTTTTGAACTTTTAAGTAAGGGGAAATTTATTTGCAGTAATAGTGTAGAGATGAATAACAGCAAATTATATAATGTAGTGGATGAAGATTTCGACCGATTATATAATTATTTTTTAGCCATTGGTTTTGTATTAGAACGAGGTGATGAATATTTTTATTTTTCACGACCTGAAACAAAAGCAACGCTTGAAAGCAAAATAGAACAAGCCTATAAATGGGTAGATGTCGTTGATTTTTTCATGAGTTTTGACAATGGTTTTGCACCTGGTTTTCGCTTTACATCGTCTGATGTGCAACAACAAGTGAAGGTTGATGCAAACCTAAAAGACAAATTGGAAATCATGAAACGAATGACGGGTGAAGGCAGTTATGCAGAACGAATCAACAGCCTGATTAAAAGTCAATTGGTAACACCTGGCTATGCCGAATTAGAAAACGAATTGAGTAATCAATACAAAGTGATGTCGTCGTTCAACTATATTAAACAATTAATTGTAAGCATTCAAATACAAGAAGAAGTAGCAAATGAGATTCCTGAATAAAGTTATATTTATAAATAGTGCCACCATAAAATATGCCGAAGTAATGGTAGATGGCAATGTGCATTTAATTGGTACTCAAGGTGTGGGTAAAAGTACCTTGCTTCGTGCTGTATTGTTTTTTTACAATGCTGATACATTAAAGTTGGGTATTAGTAAAGAAAAGAAAAATTTTGCTGAATATTATTTCCCTTATCAAAATTCATTTTTAATTTATGAATTGACAAACGAAATTGGAAACTATTGCATAGTGGCTTTTAAGAGTCAAGGCAAGGTATGTTTTAGATTTTTTGATGCAGGATACAAACGTGAATACTTCGTAACAGAAGATGGAAGAGCGTTTGAAAAATGGGAAGACATCAGAGTCAATTTAGATAAACATAAAATTGATTACACACGTAAAATTGATCGTTACGAAGAATATCGAGATATACTTTATGGCAACAATGAAATGGGCAAAAAAGAATTTGCTAAATATGGTTTGTTGCAAAGCAAACAATATCAAAACATTCCAAGAACCATTCAAAATGTATTTTTAAATAGCAAGTTAGAAGCCGAATTTATCAAGCAAACAATGATTATGTCGTTGAATGAAGAAGACGTTCCAATTGATTTGCAAAGCTATACCCATCATTTAAAAGGATTTGAAAGTCAATTAAATGATATTCAAAAATACAAAGAACCACACATTGGCATTCAGGCTGAATCGGTTGTAAAAAACCATTTAGCCATCAAACATTTAGAATCTGAAAAAAATAAATTTTCATTGGAAATGGCTTATGCCTCTGCTAATGTGAATCTTGGTATTCCAAAATTACAAGACAAAAAAGAAAAACTCGAAGCAGAAAAAAATGCTTTAGTAGATAAAATAGAAGGCACCGAAACTCGTCATAGAAACAAAGTAGACAAATTAAAAGGCGAAGTAAGTGTGTTGGAAAACGACATCAAAAAAGCAAAAGAAAAATCAGATTATTACAGTACTATCAATATTGAAAGCATTATTGAACGTGTCAATAAGAAAAAAGATTTAGACCAAGAAACCGAAAAACTAACGAAAGAAAAACAAATTTTAACCTTGCAGTTTGCAGAGGTGACTACAAAATATGAAAGTTTATTTAAGTCCTTAGAGCAGTCGGTAAAAAGTTTTGAGCAAATAAAAAAAGAAGAAGAACTTGAGCATAAAGAAAATTCCACTGCACAAAAAGAAGAATTTTTAAAGCAAAAAGAAAAACGAATTGTTGATATTAAACAACAAAACGAACAGGGCATTCAGCAAGCAAAAGAAAATGTAGAGCAACAAAAAACAAATTTGCAACAAGAAAAAATTCGTAAGGCAACCATTACGCATCAACGTTTTTTAGAAGAAGAATTAGAGAATGCAAAAAATGATATTTCAAAATATGAGTTGGCAATAAAAGAAAATGCCAATGAATTAACCTTTTTGAAAAATCAAATTGAAACCCTTCAAAAACAAATTGAGTTAGAAGAAAAAAGCATTAAGCAACATACACAACGTCAGCAAGAACGCTTGTTGCAACAAATTACGTCTTTGCAAAAAGAAGAAATTTCGATTACTGAAAATTTAAGCAAAAGCGAAAATGCGTTGTATGGTTGGTTGAATAATAATAAGAAAGGTTGGGAAAATACCATTGGTAAAATAGTAAGCGAAGAGGTTTTATTCAATACCGATTTGTCGCCAGAAATGATAGATGAAAGCAACTCATTGTTTGGAATTAATATCAATACCGACGATTTACCAGTGAAGGTAAAAACTTTAGCTCAATACAAAGCCGACTTAAAACGCATACAAACATCCATTGCAAAATTCCAGAAAGAACACAACGATTTGCAAGCCGATGAAACTAAAAAGTTAGATGCCTATTTAAAGAAACATCAACCCTTGGTGAAGCAAGCAAAAGACAGTTCAAAACAATTAACCTATAAGCAAGAACAAGATACCATTCAATTGCAACAAGCTAAATTCAATTTAAAAGATTTAGAATTAAAGGCAAAAGAAGAAAAACAAAAAGAAGTTTCAAGAGTGGAAGCCTCTATTGCCAAAGCCAATGAAACCCTTATTCAGTCACAAAATAATTTGTTGACATTAGAAGAAGAATTGGTCAAACAAATTAAAAGCAAGGAACGAGAATATGCTAAAAACGTTGCACAAATTGATGCTCAATTAAAAAATGAGTTAGAGGCAATTTATGTTAACATGAAAAGCCAACAACATCAATTTGAATTAGAAAAACACGATTTAGATATTCAGCAACAAGAAGAATTGGCAGGCAAAGGAGCAAACACCGATAGACTTTTTGTGATTAATGAAAAATTAAAATCAATGAATTTTGAATTGAAATTTATTGATGACAATAGAGATAAAGTCACTGCATATAAAATTGATAAAAAAGAATTATTAGATAAAGCAGACAACTTTAAAGCACAAAAAGCCAACCTCGAAAAACAAGTCAATTTAGAAGAAGAAAAACATCGTATTGCCAAAGAAAAAATTAATGCTGACATAAAAGAAACGCAAATTTTAATTACAGAAATTACGCAAAAATTAAGACAACAAGAAGACGACATCAAAGCCTATTATAATTTCCTACAGTCGGAGGCTTACTTGAGCATTCATTCGGCTTACCACGAAGAAAAAGAAATTTATAAAAATACAAAATCGTGTAAGTCTTTAATAGACGACATTTCACGATGTTATTACACCTCTATCAAACGATTAGATGATTTAAAAGAATCAGCTAATAAGTTCTTAGGTAATTTCTCACTCGATAATATTTTCAAATTCAATAGCAACTTAACCGACAAACATTCTTACCAACAATTTGCTGAAGAACTCAACGAATTTATCAGCAATAGCAAAATTGAAGAATACGAAAAACGTGTGAACGAACGCTTTGCCAATGTGATAAGTTTGGTAGGAAAACAAACCAACGATTTGATGAGCAAGACAGGCGAAATTCAAAAAGTCATTGCCAATATCAATAAAGATTTCGACAACAAAAATTTCGTTGGTGCTATTCGCAAAATCGAATTAAGAATAGACGACAGTGCCAATAAAGTAGTTCAATTGCTCATTCAAATAAAACAATTTAACGACGAACATACCTTCGACATTGGTGGACTTAATTTGTTTAGCTCGGTTGACAATGCCAGCAAAAACAAAAAGGCTGTGGAGCTTTTAAAACATTTAAGCAAAGCCATTTCAGATTACAAAAAAGACACCATTGCCCTATCCGATTCCTTCGAATTGAAATTCAGAATTGAAGAAAATCAGAACGACACAGGCTGGGTAGAAAAACTATCCAATGTGGGATCAGAAGGAACCGATGTATTGGTGAAAGCCATGATTAATATTATGCTTTTGAATGTATTTAAAGAAGGAGCCAGCAAGCGTTTCAAAGACTTCAGACTACATTGTATGATGGATGAAATAGGCAAACTACATCCAAACAATATCAAAGGAATTTTGCAATTTGCCAATGACCGAAACATTCTCTTAATTAATGGTTCGCCAACCGAAACCAATGCCCTCAACTATAAACACATTTATAAATTAGAAAAAGACGAAAAACGAAATACCAGAATAAAACGAATTATTAGTCAATTGAATTAATAGCACTCAAACCTCCACATTATGTTGGAGGTTTTTTTTGATGTCGAAATCTTTTCTTTGTGCATCGACAATGGGGATAGCACTAGGCAACTATTTAACTTTTTGAGTCACTATATCTTATATTTCATGAATCAAAAAAAGATTTTAGCCTAGATTTTTTTTAACTATAAAATATATTGACCAACAAAATCCATATTAGCTCAAATATAGACAGTGATTGATTTATATATATTTCCTAAATAGTAGAATTAGTTTAATTACATTTGAAATAAAAATTAATCATGGGTTTTAGATACAACATTCTTTTTAATGGCAAATTAGAAGTTTCTGAATTATCAGAACCTAGACATGATGGTGTTATAAATTTTGCATACTGTGAAGTTAAAGATAAGAACATTATTGATCTAGAAACAAATAATAGGCACATTATAAATCCTGATGTCTTTTCTAAGATGCTTAATAGAAAAACATTTTTAAATTATTTAAAAGTAACTATAACTGGAAATAATGTAAAAAAGGGAGATTTGATAGAAGTATTAATAAAAGATGTTTTTGGAAATATTAAAGTTTTTACACAAGTAGAAATTAAAGGAAGTTGTTTATCTTTAAATCGACAAAAGGTTGTAGATAAAGCAAATGATTTTATAAAACAGCAATTAATTGAAATCAAAAAATTAAAGCTTTAAATAATATTATTATCTCAAACCAAACTTTTGTCGAAGTATAGTAATTGGAATGAGGAAAATAAAAGAATGAAACTACCACTACATATTGCAAAAAGTTTGAAGATACTTTTAGAATCAGAAAGTAAATTTCCGAGTTCAGCAATGAAGCATGCAGTAGTAACCAACATGTTAGAAGATGGTGTGTTGAATAAACATCAAATCAGTAAATCAAAAGCATTTATTTATTTGAAAAATAAAGAAACACTGTGTGCTTATTTGCAAAACAATTTTGGCATCAATGATTTGAATGAATATATCATTGGGTTAGAAAATGATAAGCTCAATAGAAGTGAGTCAGTAACTATTTCAAGCAATTCAAAACTGAAAGCTATCAGAACCTTTAAAGGTTTTTTGGTGAATTGCTATGAACCAATTGAAGCTGTATTAAATGATTCAACAATTATCATTCATCCAGCAAAAGGCAGCTATCTTTTCATCTGTGATTTTGAACATTTTAAAATTGAAAAAGATGTAATTATTGTAGGTGTAGAAAATGCAGAAAATTTCGCAAAGATTCATCAGCAACAATATTTATTTGAACATCAAAAAGTAGTATTTGTTAGTCGTTATCCTCAAAGCCAAAGTAAAGATTTAATACATTGGCTTCAAAAAATCCACAACAATTATCTGCATTTCGGCGATTTAGATTTTGCAGGAATTTCTATATATTTATCTGAATTTAAAAAGTATTTAGGAACAAAAGCAAGCTTCTTTCTTCCTCAAAATACAGAAGACATGATTCAACAATTTGGCAATAGAAATTTATTTAATAAACAATTTCAACCCAATAAAACTTACATAAATATTAAAGAAGAAAAATCTATTCAAGAATTATACGCATTGATATTGAAATATAAAAAAGTATTGGAGCAAGAGGTATTTATAATGAAAACAAAATAACGCGACTACAAAGGACTACTTTTGACGCAATTTCAACACACCATACGTCACTCCAAAAAATACCAACCCGGCAACTATAGACAATAAGGTTCCACCAACAAAAAATTCCTTACCCGTTTGTGCTACTTCATCCCATTGTAGATTTCTAAAATCTATTTTCCAATTTGGATTTCTAAAAATAAGTTTTCCAGTGGCCAAACTCGCAGCCCAAATAATAGGAGGAAAAATACTAATATTGGCTGCAACAATAAACAATGTTTTATTCATTTTCATTGCAATGGCAGCTGGAATACCTACTAACAATTGAAAGCCCCAAATAGGTACTATTCCCATAAACACACCAAACCCTATGGATGCAGCACGTGTGAATATTGTTTCGTGTGGATCAAACAATAATTCTTTGAGCCCACGTTTGAAACCTTTTTCCCGTAATGGCCGAAGGATTAAATCTCTAGGCTTGATATAAAATAATGCAATTAATACCAAGAATGTATTCAATACCGATATACGAAAAAAGTCATTGAAAGGTCTAAAATGAGTAACACGTTCTTCGGGCTTAGGATAATAAACCCTTATAGGTACAGGCAATACATCAATTCCTTTCCATGAACTACGTACAATGATTTCAATTTCGAATTCATATTTAAGTGTGAAAAATTTGGAATCTTTGTATAATGAAATGGGATACAATCGAAAGCCACTTTGTGTATCAGGCATTACCTTTCCAGTTTCAATTTTGAACCAAAAATTTGAAAATTTATTACCGAATGAACTCTTACCTGGTACATTTTCATGTGTAAGATTTCGTGAACCTATCAACAATGAACCTGGATTTTGTTCCAATACACCAAAGAAATTCGCACAATCTTCTGGATAATGTTGTCCATCTGTATCTATCGTAAATGCATAATCATACCCATGTTCGATTGCATATGAAAATCCACTCCGCATTGCAAACCCTTTGCCTTGATTTTTAGAATAGGAAACTAATTGCACTGGATAATTGTTGATTAAATCCAAGGTATCATCTGTAGAACCATCATTAACCACTATAACATGAGAAGTCTGCAATAAGGCACTTTCAATTACTTCGCATATTGTATTTCGATTGTTGTATGTAGGTAAAATAATACAAGCTTTGTATTGAAGAAATAGAGATTCTAATACAGGAGATTGGGTTAATATGTTAAGATTATTTTCCACTATGATTGAGTGACAAATACTCCTTTAAACTTCATAAAGACTGTTTGATCATGTTGCAAAGTAGCAGTTACTTGAAATTGATTAATATCAGGTTGCATTCGCTGAATTGTAAAAATTGCGTGTGTAAAAGTAGGTGGCGCAAACATGGTCAAAAACTTAACAACTGGTGCACTTTGTAATTTCAATGTTTTCTTCAATTGTTGTTGTAAAATTTCTTTCAGCATTTCCAACATACATACTCCTGGCACTATCGGCTGAATAGGAAAATGACCTTTCAATATTGCATGTTCCACATTAATATGGATGGAGGCAATTAAATCATGCTCATTTTGAGTAAGCGTATCTATGTAAAAAAAATCATTCAGTAGCATGAAACTGTTTTAAACTAATCGTAAAATTTACCTTATGGTGATTCACAAAAATACTATCTGGCATTGAACTTTCAGCAGAATAACTTTGTTTAATCGTAATGACAGGGTTTTCTTTTTTGCCAAAGTTATAAATCAACGGAAATTCAGTCGAGTGTTGATTTGCACAATACATTACCGTTCCCTTTCTTTTTAATTTAAATGTAAATGTATTTGACTTACAACCTAAAACTTGCTTGTCGTTAATTCCTTTTTCCTTGAACTTTCTACTTTCTACTGTATAAACCCCTCTCATCAATATCATTCCCAAATCTTTTGCCAAGGAAATTTTCACAGCTTTTTTATCCATGCTTTCCATGATGAAATTGTACTTATAACTACCTTGATAGAATGTAATATCAAAAAATGTAACCCCCATTTCATTGATGAAAACCGAACGTATACTGCTATCTTCTTGCGTTTTAAAAATCAATATGCCGCTTAAATGTTTGTTCAATACATCAATGGAAGCTCTGTATTTGACCGATTCGAATCTAGGTTGTAATGCTACAAAAGTGGTCTGAGCGAAAACTGAACTACAAAAAAACAATAAACATCCAAACAAACTATTTTGTACTAAAAAGCGCATCATCCATTATTTTATTCATTGTACGATTAGTGAAAGTCATCATGCTATTATCACCACCATTCTCAATCATATTTAGTCGTACAACATTGTAATCGGTTTTATCTAGATAAACTTCAATTTTCGAAAACATTTTTTTCATTACAGAAGTAGAAGGTGTCATAATTAACAAGTACTCTTTGTTACATTCAAAAACTGATGTCAAAAATTCTTTATTATTATATACTGTTCCTCTCATACAATCTAGCATAATAGAATTGATAGACTGCATCATTTTGTTCGAACGCGTGTTATAATTAGAAGTCTTATGTTCATCTTTTACCTTCATATCATTATTATTCAACACCATCAAATAACTGTATGGTTTTGTATACTCAATCCTTACTTTGTTAGCTCGTTTGTAATAAAACTTACCCTTCGAAATCATTTTTTCTTTTAGCATAGCTAAATTCTTCGTTTGGGAAAAATCACTTTCAATTGAATTGATTTTCTGCGAAGCGGCTGAAAATTTTTCTTTAAATGATGCAATATCTTTTATAGGTAAATAACCTGCAACTTGAGCGTGTAATTGAAATGTAAAAAATAATGCAATGATAGAATAATAGACTGATTTCATATTAGGATTTCAAAGTTACAAATGTAAATCCTCTCTCTTGACAAAAGTCTATATATTCTGTTAAAGCATTCACTGTAATTTCACAGCGATCATGCAAAAGAACAATATCTTGAGCTTTTGTTTCCTGTTTTAGCTTTGTTAGCAATTGAGTAGTAGATTTAGCTGTTGTATCAAACGAACGCAAACTCCAGCCAATACTTTGAAGACCTGATTTCTTAATAGCGTTTGCTAGATTTGGGTTCGTAACACCATAAGGCGGTCTGAATAATGCAACTTGTTTCCCGATAATTGAATTTATTAATTGTGTTGTTTTTTCAATTTCCTCTAGCATTGCATTGGATGATTTCATATCAAACCAAAAAGTGTGTTCGTAACTATGGTTTCCTATTTGATGCCCCTCATCATACATTCTTTTTAAAATGGCTTCATTCCCTATTATATTTTTTCCAATGAGAAAAAAAATGGCTTTCACATTTTTTAGTTTTAAAATATCTAAGACCTTAGGAGTTAAATCAGCATGAATTCCATCATCAAAGGTGAGACATATTTCTTGTTGCTTGGATGACGGTAGATTATTAACTGAATCAACATAAAAGTTTTTTTGAATATAAATCGCCCCAAATACTAAATCAAAAATAAAATTGAAATAGGGAATTAATAAAAGCCACCAAGATAAATGGAGATAATATATCCCAACAGAAAAAATCAACAACGAAATTAAAAATATGTAAAGACTCTTTTTCAATTCGACAACTTCTTAAGTAAAGTAAAGGAATGATATTGATTTTTGTAATGATTATAAATCAACACATAGTTAAAATCAGTTGGTTGCTTTGAATTTGATATAATGAATTGCTCAGGCAAATGATTTGTATACAACATGGTAGATACCAAAGTCAATGCAAATGCACCACTTGTAGGATACTCACCACACCATTTTTTAAAACCTGCAAAGACTGCATTACTTAAAGAGCTTACGTTACTTAGTATTTCATCATCATACCTGTTATCGCCATTTACACCCACAAAACATACATTAATATCACTAGGATTCAACTTATTTTTTGAAAGTATATGATTGAGTTGAGTAGATACATCTTCAGTCATACACATACAAACATCCAATACTTCAGCATAGGAATCTTTATTTTGTTGATTACTTACAACAAACATATTTGCACCTTCACCAGCAATAGTACCTTCTGAAGGTATATCGAATGCATCGTGTTCCTTTTTAAACGTACCAAAGCGAGACATGATTTCAAATGAATGCAATGTCATTTCATCGACACCACCAATCAATACATTGATATCCTCTTGTTCGTTCAACCACATGATGCTTTCCTGCAATGAAGTTTCAAAAGAATGACCACGATGTACATACGTAAAATTATGACCGTGGCAACCTATAATCAAAGCGATTTGACCACTCACTGTATTATGTGTAGATTGTATAAACGATGTAGGCGTTAGCATTGTTTCATCTTGCGTCAACAATTTGCTTAAGAACACTTCTGTATCAGCCAAGCAACCATAGGAAGTACCCATTGTAATAACAACTGGCTTTTCAATTCCTGCATCTTTCAAAGCAGCTTTTGCAGATGCAACACCCATACGTACTACTCTACTCATACGTCTTAATTGCATTGGAGGAACCAAATCTTTGTAATCTGGCTCTTTGCAAGTAATTCTATTCGTTTCATGACTTTCAAATTCTTTTAAAGAACATCTAGTATCAAAAAGTTGTCCTGAAATACTACCTATACCATTGATAAATACTGCCATAAAAATTATGCTTTACTAAAGATAAGTGATGTACAATTCCCTCCAAATCCAAATGAATTACTCATCACGTGTTTTACGTCGCGCGATTCAATCAAAGATGAAATGGGTATAAAATTCAACTCTTTGATGGGTGTTGTAATACGCAAACTAGGATAAATAATATTCTGATTCATAGCCATACAACTATAAACTGCTTCGATACCTCCACAAGCACCCAATGTATGTCCCGTATTTGCTTTTGTAGAACTAACCATAGGAATTGTTTCGCCAAACAATCGCTCAATAGCAATACCTTCACTTGAATCATTGTTGGAGGTACCTGTACCATGTGCATTGATATAATCAATATCATTTGTGTGTAGGCCACTCATTTCTAGCGCTTGGCTCATTGCATAATAATTTCCATTCCCTTCGGGTGAAGAAGCGGTTTGATGAAATGCGTCATTTGCATTGGCATAGCCACTTACTTTTGCATACGTTTTTAAACCTAATGCAGTTTTAACTTTATCACTCACAAGTACCACATAACCTGCGCCTTCGCCTAGGTTTAATCCCTTTCTATTTTCATCAAAAGGTTTACAAGGTTCTGTATCTAATATCATCAATGTATTAAATCCATTTAATGTAAATCGACATAATGCATCAGCACCACCAGCAATTACAATATCTAACATATCATGTTTAATCATTCTACTTCCATGTATGATTGAATTAGCCGATGAAGAACATGCCGTACTTATCGTAGTGACAAAATGTCTAATACCTAAATGCTTTGCAACTAGTTCGGAAATAGATCCACATTCATGATTGATAACTTGCCGCAGATGTCCTTGCGTATTGTCTTTTAAAAATTCTTCATAAAAAAATTCACTTGTATCCATACCACCTAAGGTATTCGCAGAGATAAAGCCAATTCTGAATGTTGAACCTTCGACTTGAATACCAGCATCATTGATTGCCTCTTGAGCTGCAATAGAAGAAAGATAAGTAGTACGAGGTAATTCTTTTTTCATACCGGCTATTTCAGCTAACTCATCATTTGATTTTTTGATTTCACAAACTGGAAAATCCTTTTTATGCAACGTATGTAAAAATTCTGGATACCCTACCCCACTTTTTTCATTTCGCAAGGAATCAATATTTTCATTTGTATTCATACCAATGGATGAGATAACTCCTAATCCACTAATCCATACCGAATGATTCATTGTTGTTTTTTTTAATTATTCTGTAAAAGTAAGACTTATTTGGCATTAGGCTATGCCGAGTATATTTGATTTAAGTTTTGAGTATTAAATTCTAGTAATGGGTTATCTTCATTTTCGATTAGCATTAGAAAGACATCCTGATTTTGTGTTGTATAATCAATCCGGCCGCATAATAATTGTGATACAATTCCTTTTTTGAATAACAAATCTGAATAGACTACCAATTGTTGTGCATCAAATTGTTCAGTCACAAAAAACGTATTTTCTCCTTTAAAACTATTCCGAATCGCTATTTCACCAATAACGATATTGGGCAAGGTATACACAAACAATGCTGGACTAGGAATATCAGCAATGGTATGAGCATACTTTTTATCAGTCATTAGTGATGACTGAGTATTCTGAAAAATCATTCCTTTTTGAAAAGGGTCTAATGTTTCTTTATTGTGACCATTCAATAATAATTCTGAAGCAACTATACCAATTTTACTCAATGTATCCATTTTGTAAAACTTTGGATAAGCAATACCAAAATGCTTGAATGCAAATTGAATAAATTCATCCGAATTCCCTTCCGATTTAAAAACATTGTTTCCTTGAAGGTTGATTTCGTTATTGCGAATAAGAAGATAATTGATAATGGATAAACTCATAATAAATTAGGATCAGAAATAGTTAAAAAATTAGCCTATTTCGTTTTCGAGTTGAGTTTCTCTAATAAATTTCGCTAGAGTCTTCACTTGCTTCTGATGATTGGTGACAAATGGATTTGACTCATCCCATACATAACCTGCTAATACAGAACATATTTGTTCACGCATAATAGGATTTTGATTCTTGGAGAAAAATATATTGTGCAAATCACCATCATACCAAGCCATTACAAATGTGCGAAATACTTCTACTCCTTTCATGCAAACATCCATATAATCTTGTTGCCAGTTTACAACTTCACCTTGTAATTTTTTAACGACTAGTTTTGCTGCATTTTGAGCGGAAACAGCCGCCAATGTAACACCACTCGAAAATACAGGATCTAAAAACTCAGTAACATTACCAGTCAGTACAAATCCATCTCCATAAAACTTATCCGTTGTCACACTCCAAGCATGTATTTCGCGTGGTTCAAACTGCATCTTAGCATTGCCAAATCGTTCATTTAATTCAGGGTGCGAGTTGATGAGATATGTTAATTTCTCTTCAGGTGTTCCTTCTAAGGATGCAAAAAATTCAGGAAATCCTACAAATCCTACGGATGTATTTCCATTGCTAAATGGTATAACCCAAATCCAAGTCTGTTGATTGTAAATATAAATTGTAATTCGATTCGGTTCTTGCGCTACTGTTGCTCTATTTACATCCTCAAAATGAGTAAATAAGGTTTGACGGGCAGGAAGACTACTTGGCTTTTCGAGATTAAATAATTTTGGGATAACTCTGCCATATCCGCTACCATCCACAATATAGCGTGCCTTAATATGTTCTTCGCTACCATCTATGTTTCTAATAGTGGTAATAGAACTTTCATCATCATTTATTTGAATTGCAACAACTTCTTTTTCATAGTTAACCTCAATACCCATTCTTACACATTCATCTGCCAATGTCATATCAAATTCTGCTCGAGGTACTTGCCATGTCCATTTCCACCCCTCGGTATGTTGATCAGTAAAATTAAAATCACAGATTTGATCATCGAGAACAAATTTTGCACCAAATTTCTCTTGAAAATTTTTAGCTTTTACAGCATCTAAAAACCCTGCATCTTCTAATGCTTCCATACATCGAGGCAATAAACTTTCTCCAATGACAAACCTAGGAAATTTCAACTTCTCAACAATTATTACATTAAATCCTGCTTGCTTTATAATTGAAGCTGCAACTGTACCAGCAGGGCCGGCTCCAATAACCAATACATCTGTTGATTTCATAGATAAACGCTCATTTTCAACAAAAGTATAAATATATTGAAGTAAATAGTAATAAAAAAAGTGATATATGTTGATTTATTTCATTTTTGATGCAGAAATAAATTGTTCTGCTCTTATAAAATCTTCTTCGGTATCAATCGAAATACCAATATGATTTACCTCCGCTAGGAAAACTTGTATTCCAGTCTCCAACATTCTCAAATTTTCAAGCTTTTCAATCATTTCCAATTCCGATGGAGGCATTTTTGTAAATTTCAATAATATCTGCTTACGAAAACCATAAACTCCTATATGCTGATAATATGTCGCATGACCAAATTGATCCCTATCATATGGTATGGGAGCTCTTGAAAAATACAACGCTTTCCCATTTGAATTGGTAACTACCTTGACACAATTCGGATTATTGATTTGGTCTTTATCAGTAATTTTCTTTTTTAGCGTAGCAACTTCAACTTCCGGATCTTGAAACAAGTCTATTACTTTCTGAAGTGCTTCTTTTTCAATAAATGGCTCGTCACCCTGTATATTGATAATAATGTCTGCATCCAATTCACTTGCTATTTCTGCTATGCGGTCGCTTCCACTTTCATGGTTTTTATTACTCAATACCGCTTTGCCATTATTCATTTCTATTTCATCTACTATAACTTGATCATCACAAACTACAATCACATCATCAAATAATTTAGTTTCTACTACTGCTTCATACGTTCTTACAATAATCGATTTGCCATCCAGTTTTTTCAACAACTTTCTTGGCAAGCGAGTTGATTCCAAACGCGCAGGTATAAGTGCTATTATTTTACTTTTGGTTTGATTCATTGGAAGATAATCTTTTCAAATGAAAACTTTCTGTTACAATATACAAAATAAACACAATTCCAACTCCTACAATACTTCCTACATAAACATCTTTAAAAAAATGTTGGCCTAAATACATACGAGAATATCCACAGCCTAAGGCAAGTATAAAAAAAAGCACAGACCATGCTTTTTGTATTTTAGGTATAAATAAACTTAAAATTAAAAAGAATCCAAATGCTCCTATAGTATGACCTGAAGGATAACTATTGTAAAATGCATTATCTAGCCATGGCACAGTATGTACACGCTCAATCCCATATTCAATCAAAGGTCTTGAACAACCATAAAATAATTTCAAGTAATATATTATAAGAGGAATAATGATCGCAAAGGATAATGCAGTGGTGATATAATATCGATTTCGCATGGCAGGTATTAATAACAAAGAAGATAAGATAATGGGTATACAATCACCACGCCCATATCCACTCAATACAGTCATTACATGATCTAAAAAATGATTATTGTAACTGTTTACACCAAAAAAAAGTGTTTCCTGACTATTGGTAGCTAATAATATTCCACCTACCACAAGCCATATAACAAACGGTACTAAAAAAAATAAATTATTTTTTATTGTGTTAATAAAGGTATTGGTCATGCTCATAAATATAAATTAGCTCAAGCCTATTTCTTTGTTGGTTTAATAAATTTGATAAATTTTTGCCCCATTCTAAAATACCATTCTTTATTCATAAGAGGAGAATCATTGTTGGCTTTGTAAAGTAAAAATGCGCCAATAATAGCCAAAACAAATGACGGAAACCACAAACCAACATAAACAGGAACTATCATCTCACGTGCAATTTTTTCACCCACAGTATTCATGAAATAGTAAATAACAAAAAATATAACAGCTGCAATAAATGGCAATCCTAAACCACCTTTACGTATGATAGAACCCAGTGCAGCGCCTATTATAAATAAAAAGATACATGCACTTGGCAATGTAAATCGCTTATGAATTTCTATCATATTTTCTGTTAAACTCATCCGTTGAAGTTTGATATTCTGCTTATTCACTTCAAGCATACTTTTTATACTTCTTGCATTGATTTCGGCGGTAGATAACACCCTCGTTCGTAATGTATCAGGGACCCTTTTTAATACTTCTATTCCAAATGATTGAGACTGAGGCATTGTTTTTTTAATTCGTATAGTATCTCTTCGAGCCATCAATAATCCTGTTACAAGTAAATCCTTTGTAGCGTCATATTGTTTCCGAATCAATAATTTTGTTGTATCTACTACATTCAATATTTGTCCTACAGACATGACTGCTTTTAGATTTTTGAAATAACTTTCATCTGTTTGAGGCATTTTAAAATCACTCAAATCAAATACTTTTTTCCAATACTTAAATCCAAGTCGTATTTGCTCATGCTCATCTACTCCCTTAGGAGTTTTATCCTCATATCGCCATCCATTTTCAAGTTCAAAAATAAGATATCGCTTATCGTCCGAAACATACATTTTACCTTTTTCTGCCATGGTAATTTTATCATTTCCTCTGCCAGAAATATGGTCATATATTTTTATATCATGCACAGTTTTACCATCATTGTCTTTACTTGATATATAAATCACATGATTTGGAATATCCTTGTAAAAGGTACCTGGCTTAATGGCAACTACTGGTTTTTTATTTTGAATATCATACAACAGTCTTGTAGCTTTTAGCTGCGCAAGAGGTATTACATAATTATTGAAAAAGAAAGACGCAGTAGTAATAAGCACAATAAAAGCAAATAATGGACGAGTAAAACGCGCAATAGAAATACCCGAAGCTTTTACGGCAACCAACTCAGAGGTCTCTCCTAGATTACCATAGGTCATAATAGCTGCAAACAAAATGCCTAATGGCAATGCAATTGGAACTAAGGTCGTTGATAACAAACCTAGAAATTTTACGATGGTCAAAACATCGAGCCCTTTCCCTATAAACTCATCAATCCACACCCACATAAATTGCATGATAAATATAAACCATGTCACCATAAATGCACCTATGAAAGGTGGCAGAAATGCTTTAATGATAAATTTGTGAAGTGCTTTCAATAAAACCGAGTTTGTGCAAAAATAACCAACACTGAATAATGTATCCAGTTAAATAAGACTTAAACTCATCCATGAGTTTAAAAATTAACTACCTACTCGATGTTTCAAATCGTGTATTTGAGCCTCCCACAAAAGTGTTTGGTCAGATATTTCATTTTTATCTGCAAAATCAGTCACTGTTAGTAATGTCTCATTGGTTACAGGACTTTTCTCTATTCTAAATTCAAAATACTCATCTTTGCCCATCCAATCCCATTTAAATACTACGTATTCATTTTCTTCAGCAGCTATCATTTCTGCTTCTTCAACACTTCCTTTCCATTCAAAATGAAACTTATTTTCTTTTTGTTGAACTTTATCAGCAAACCACTCACCCAAGCCAGATGGGGTAGCTAAAAATTCATATAGTATCATTGGTGAACATTTAATCTGAAATTCAAGAGTATATTTTAATTTTTTCGACATCGCCTTTTGTTATAGTAGGCACAATAATATAAAAAAATATGATTTATCAAAATTATTTCTTGAGTATTTTACATATTTTTTCCTATTTGTTATAAAATTTATTTTGGTCGTATTGACTTTAACAATACTTTTGCTATAGTAAAGTTCAAAGAGGAACAATACGTAATGATTTTTTAACTGATTAAATTTATTTTTTAACGAAAAAACATCTACACCATTTATGTCAATGCGCCAACTCAAAATCACTAAATCCATTACCAACAGGGAGAGTCAATCACTTGAAAAGTACCTGCAAGAAATAGGAAAAGTTGATTTAATTACTCCAGAAGAAGAAGTAACCTTAGCCGTGAAAATTAAACAAGGAGACCAACGTGCCCTTGAAAAATTAACAAAAGCCAACCTTCGATTTGTGGTTTCTGTTGCAAAACAATATCAAAATCAAGGTCTTTCATTAAGCGATTTGATCAATGAAGGAAATCTAGGACTTATCAAAGCCGCCCAACGATTTGACGAAACAAGAGGCTTTAAATTCATCTCCTACGCTGTATGGTGGATTCGTCAGTCCATATTACAAGCACTAGCTGAGCAAAGTCGTATAGTACGTCTACCTTTGAACAAAGTAGGTTTGACCAATAAAATCAACAAAGCTTATTCGCAACTAGAACAAGAATTTCAACGCGAACCATCACCGGAAGAATTGGCCATTGTATTAGAAATCAATACTGAGGAAATTGAAACTACCTTAGGTGTAGCAGCACGACATGTAAGTGTGGATGCACCCTTTGTAGATGGTGAAGAAAATACGTTGTTGGATGTATTGCGCAATCCAAATGCTATTAGCACCGACAATGAACTAGAACATATCGAATCATTGCGTGACGAAATAGATCGATCATTAAGTACATTGACCGAGCGACAAAAAGATGTTTTAAAATTATTTTTTGGAATAGGTGTTGAGCATCCAATGAGCCTTGAAGATATCGGTGACCGATTTGGACTTACACGTGAGCGTGTTCGTCAAATCAAAGACAAGGCCATTACAAAATTAAGAACAACTTCAAGAAGCAAATTGCTTAAAAACTATTTGGGCAACTAAGCATCAACTCTTTTTTTTATTTTTTCAAAACCGTTTCTCTTGAAACGGTTTTGTTTTTTTTATTATTCCCAATGGTTTTAATTATTCTTTCTCAAATAACTATAACTTCGTAAACTGATTTATTCTTTTATATGCATCACTCCAAAATGGTTTTATTGCTCCTAGTATTATGTTGTTCTATCTCAACTATCAAATCGCAGGATACAATTCATTTAACTTCAAATAAATCAATCAATTTTTTTTCGAAAAAAATTACTGTCATTGACAATCGCGATTATACAAACGAATTGGGTAAAATAAAATCATTCGATAAAGATGTTTGGAAAAAAGTGGAATTGAATACCCCATTTATCAACTCACTTACATATCTCAATGATAGCATAGCTTCTCGAATAAATTTAACACAGGAATATATCATCAATATACAAAGTCTCTATGTACAGGAAAATCGAATAAAAGGAAGTAGTATGCAATATGGCCGAATTGCCTATCAAGCAGACTATTATATCAAAAACAAAGACCTTACTTATTCCAAGGTATACACGGCTGACACCTCAGGCATTGTAAGCACTTATTTACTCCCTATCAGTTTGGCTTATGAATTAAAAAACATATTTAACTATGCAATGATAAAAAGTAAAAATAGTAATAGCAAAGGCCCATCGGTAACAATGGACGACATAAAGCAAACTCCTAAATTACCAGAATATTACAATGACCTCTTTACCGAAAATCGTGCAGATGGATTATACTACACATGGGAACAACTTTTAAAAAATGAACCTCAACTAAGAAATTATAAAATTAAAGGAATTAAAAATATCGGTCAAATCGAATTACAAGACACACTTACTCGTAAAAAAATTAAAATTCCCTTATTCCAATTATTCGCCTATATCCAAAATGGCATTTTGTATAAGTGTACTCGATTTGGTTCATTTACCCTACTGAATTATCAGCATAATTTTTATTATGTTGGATTCAATGAATCTCATTTTACTTCATTACCCGATACATACAATTCAAAAAAAGTGAAGAAAAAAGGGGGCTTAACATTATTACCACTCGATATTGAATCTCAGCGGTATTTATTCAAACTCAATCCTACCAATGGCAAATCAATCATCATTTGTTCTGTCACACCAAATGATGATATTTCAAAGATACTTCAACAGATTACACATTAATCTCTTTCATTAAATAATTGATCGATTGTACGCCATTTCAATTTTAATATTATCTTTAATTATTATTTAAATCGAAACCATGATAAAAAATATTCTATTTATTTTATTTACTTTTTTCTCTACGATAGTTAATGCGCAAGAAAAAAATTCTCGTGTCAAAATCACATTGTCTGAAACCACAACCATGATTTCACTTCAGGAATTAGGGCTAGAAGTTGATCATGGAGAATATATCAAAAACACATCTTTTGAAAGCGACTTGTCGCCCCATGACATATCGGTATTAAAGAAAAACCATATACCCTATAAAATCATCATAGATGATGTGAGCAAATTTTATGCAGATCGAAATAAACAACCTGCAAAAAAAAACGAAAAAAAAGTAAGAGGCGGTAAATGCACAGGCCTACAGCCTGATTACATTACACCTGCAGGATTTAACTATGGCAGTATGGGTGGCTATTTTACTTATCAAGAAGCTATCAACAAAATCGATTCACTTGCCATACTTTATCCAAACATTGTAACTGTAAAGCAAGCAATAGGTAACTATACAACCACTGAAGGAAAAAATATTTATTGGTTAAAAATATCGGACAATCCGAACACTGATGAACCCGAACCAGAAATTTTATACAATTCGATTCATCATGCAAGAGAAGCTTGTTCGCTTTCACAATTGATTTATTACATGTATTATTTATGCGAAAACTACAATTCTAATTCACATATTAAATACCTAGTAGATAATATTGAAATGTATTTTGTGCCAATAGTAAATCCCGATGGCTACTTGTACAATCAAACAACCAACCCAAATGGTGGTGGTATGTGGCGCAAAAACCGACGAAATAATGGCGGTGGCACTTGGGGCGTTGATTTAAATAGAAATTATGGTTTAGGGTGGGGCTTTAACAACAGTGGCTCTTCACCCAATGCAAATTCTGACACTTATCGTGGAACTTCAGGATTCAGCGAACCAGAAACCCAAGCTATTCGTGATTTTTGCAATGCCCATCAATTCAAATTTGCTGTAAACTACCATACATACAGCAACTTGATAGTATATCCATGGGGTTATCTTGGTAAAAATTGCGATGACTCATTGGCCTATCGTGAATTTTCGAGTGAATTAACGAAGTACAATGCTTACAAATACGGCACTGACTTAGAAACTGTAGGCTACTCAACCAATGGTAGTAGCGACGATTGGATGTATGGCGATGTAATTTCCAAACCCCTCATTTTTGCTATGACCCCTGAAGTTGGAAACTCGACTGATGGATTTTGGCCTGCCTTAAATCGTATTTTACCCTTGTGTGAAGAATCCAATTATATGAATATTACTGTGGCAGAATTTCTTTTAAAATACGCCAAACTTCGTGATGTAACTCCTCGATTAAGCAATACAATGACGAATTCTATCAAGTATACTATTACTCGACTAGGCTTAGAAAATCCAGCAACATTCAATGTAAGTATTACAGCGTTATCTCCTTTTGTATCAGTAACAGGTGCACCAAAAACATATTCTGCTCTTACATTAGGCGTTCCACAACTTGATTCTATAAGCTATACATTAAGTGGTTCAGTTCCTAACAATTCTGAATTGAAATTTGTATTATCTGTCAGCAATGGCATCAATAGTCATGATGATACTGTCAGTGTATTTTACGGCAATGTTCAAAATATCATGAATGATAATTGTTCATCGTTTGCCAATTGGACCAATAGTGGCTGGGCACTTGATAATACTCAATTCTATTCATCAGGAAGTAGCTTTGCTGAAAATGCCTCAGGTGCTTATACTGGCAATCAATCAAAAGAATTAACTACTGCATCATCTATCAATCTTACCGATGCCTTACGTGCAGAATTGAATTACAAAACAAAATGGGAAATGGAAAATAGCTACGATTACGTTTCATTATCTGTTTCAGAAGACAATGGTATTAGCTGGAATGTGCTATGCACTCCTTACACTCAAATCACCGCTAATACAAATCTAGGAACAGATGTAGTCTATACAGGTGTTGTATCTGATTGGGTACATGAAATAGTGAATTTAGATGCATACATCGGCAAAAATATTCTTCTTCAATGGCTTTTCAAAAGTGATGCAGGCCTTCATATGCAAGGATACAATATGGATGATGTCGTAATCAATAAAATTGTAAAAACAGGATTAGGCACTTCTTCAGTGTACAATGAAAATATCCATTCAATATACCCTAATCCAGCGGCTGACGAATTGAACATTCTTTTAAATTCAAAAGAAGGGAATCAAATGATTATCTATAGTCTAGAAGGTAAAGTATGTATGACTTCTATGTTAACCGACATCAACACCATCAATATTAGTCAATTACAAAATGGCATCTATTGGGTAGAAATACAACATAATAGATCAGCTAAAGTTGAACGAAAAAAATTAATTATAGCCAAGTAGTAGATATTAAATTTGTTAAAATTCTTCCGATAGAGTATAATTCATTTGAGTACTTAATGTTGATATTATACCTTTGTTCAAAATGTTAGTATACAATTATATTTATGAACGAAAAAAATAGTGACCGTATGTCAAGTTCTAAAAAGCCTACTACCCAACCTCAGAAAAAAGAAAGTACTAAGAAATTTGTACCTACAAAGAATGTACCATCTGATTCAATTCCTATTCATCTCAATGCACCTAAAAAACCTTTTACATATCAAGATTTTAAACTGATTGCCGAAAAAGGCCCTTTCACTATTGTTGAATGGGGGCAAATATTGCATATGAGTGAACGTACCATTCATAGATATGCTATTGAAAATTCCGAATTCAATGGATTGCATATCGAGCGTGTACTTCATGTAGAAAAATTAATTGACAAAGGGAATAAATTATTTGGAAATGGTTTTAAAACTTGGCTCAGAAGCAAGCCAGTTGCTTTACACCCTATTCAACCCAAAGAACTTATAACCTCTTATGATGGCATACAAGAATTAATCGATATAATTGGACGCATTGAACAAGGAATACTATCATAATGACTATATATCGATTATGCAATACTGAACATAAGCATGACCACTCTGGGTTTGGAGCCGAGTTACATGGTGGGCGATGGAATGCAAAAGGAACCAAAGCTGTATATGCGAGTAATCACATTTCACTCATCGTTTTAGAAACCTTGGTCAATCTAAATATCAACGAACATACACAAGTGCCCGATTTTCATTTAATTGAACTTGAATTGCCCGACGAATTAATAAGCGAATTGGATACAAAAAAATTAAAAAATGGATGGAATTCAGATATCCATTATACTCGTCATATTGGTGAACATTTTCTGCAAGCAAAGCATAACCTTGCACTCAAAATTCCCTCAGTTGTGATACCCTTAGAATGGAATTATTTAATTAACCCCAAACATCCTTTGATCAAACAATTGAAAGTAAAGAAATCAAGACTTTATAAACTTGATAATTGGCTGAATGCGTATTAATTGTGTATTAAAACACGAGTTATCCACATATTATACGTAGTTTTTTCTCAATTACACACATAGTCCATTTTTCATGAAAGGGAATTTCAAAATCGATGTACAAAAAAGTATATTCGAGCCCTAAAATAGCGAAAAGTGCGACTGAAGACATTAGAAATAAAAGGATTTAAGAGTTTTGCTGACAAGACAGTCATCAATTTAGATAATCAAATTACAGGAATAGTAGGACCCAATGGATGTGGCAAATCAAATATTGTAGATGCCATCCGATGGGTAATTGGCGAACATAAAATCAAAACTCTCCGTTCAGATAATCTAGAAGATTTAATTTTTAACGGCTCCAAAACTAGAAATGGTTCAGGTTTGGCAGAGGTAGCCCTTACATTTGAAAATACAAAAAATTTACTTCCTACTGAATTCAATACGGTTACAATCTCACGCAAATTTTATAAAAATGGCGAAAGTGAATATCGTCTCAACGATGTAACCTGCCGATTGAAAGACATCACCAATTTGTTTATGGATACTGGCGTTACTTCCGATAGTTATTCCATTATCGAATTAGGCATGGTAGACGATATTATCAAAGACAAAGAGAATAGTCGTAGACGTATGTTGGAGCAAGCAGCTGGTATTTCGATTTATAAAACTAGAAAAAAAGAAGCTAAACAAAAGCTAGATGCTACTGAGCAAGACTTAAATCGAATTGAAGATTTACTGTTTGAAATTTCCAACAACCTTCGAACGCTCGAAAGCCAAGCAAAGAAAGCCGAAAAATACCACCAAATAAAAGGCGAATACCGTGATGTAAGTGTAGAGTTTGTAAAAGCATCCTTGGAAGATTTTAATTCATCGTATCAAGATTTGAATACTCAACAGCAACATGAAGTAGACAAGATATTAGCACTCGATACAGTTATTTCTAAAGAAGGTGCTGAACTTGAAGCTCAAAAACTAGAATTGACTAAACGCGAAGATGAATTACATTCACTCCAAAAAACCTTCAATGAACTCGTAGATAAACTACGACAAATGGAAAACCATAAAAACCTTTCGACGCAACGTATTGAACATCTAAATCAATTGATTAAAAATATTCAACACGCTATAACAGAATCGAATACACAAACTCAACTTTTGCTAAACGCAACTGATGATGCACAAAAACGTTTAGCTACTGAAGAAGATACTCTCAAGACGTTTAAAACAAAATTAGAAGACCTTCGTGAAAATCTCGACGAAAAACGTTCAACCTACGATCAGCAAAAAGCTGATTTGGATAAATTACGTACAGAGCATCAGCAATTACAAATCAAACAATTTGACGCTGAAAAGAAAGTAGCTATCGCAGAAAATAATATCAATAACCAACAACGATCGATTCATCAGCTAGAAGAAGAAAACAAGCATCGTGAAGTAGAAATAACAAAACAAGAATCTCAAAAATCGGATTTTGCAACTCAACTTGAGGAAAAACTAATGCAAATGTCCGACCTTCAGCGTCGACAAGATGAGGCCACCGAAAAATTACTTTCTTCCCAGGCACAATTGGAGGAATTAAGAGTCAAACAATTTGAAGAAAATAGAAAATTGGATTCAAAACAAAATGAATACAACTTATTAAAATCATTGGTCGATAGTCTTGAAGGTTATCCCGACAGTATTAAATTTTTGAACAAAAACAATAGTTGGAATCATGGTGCTCTACTTCTTTCAGAAGTATTCAATGTACAAGATGATTACCGTACCTGCATTGAGGGCTATCTGGATAAATACCTGAACTATTATGTAGTCGATACTCCCGAACAAGGCTATCAGGCAATCGATTTATTAAAAGGAAATAAAAAAGGTAAAGCTGGCTTTTTTATATTATCTGAAATAACCAATAAAACAACTGAAGAAATATATCCCGAAGGTTCAATTCCTGCTATGAATGTATTAACCTGTAAGGACAAATACAAAGCCTTGCTCAATTACTTGCTACACAATGTATGCATTGCAGATGAAATGAATATGACGCAAGTAGGGAATGCAGTTTTGATACAAAAAGATGGAACAGGTTTCAAAACCAGTAAACGAATTGTAGGTGGTTCGGTAGGATTGTTCGAAGGAAATAAAATTGGCCGTACACAACGATTGGAAAAATTGAATGAAGATATCAAACAACTAACTGAGTCGGTAAAGCACTATAAATTACAAATTTCAGAAACTCAAAATTTAATTGTTGGTTATAATCAAGAATTGAAAGATGATCAATTGAAAAAAACACGCGAGGAAATCAATCGACTTGAGAATTCGATTGTTCAACTTGAACATCGTATAGAAAACTTCAATGCCCAAATACAACAATCCCAAACAAGGATTCAACAGCTCACAGAGCAACTCGATCATACCAAAAACTCTATAGAGGAAACCCAACAGCTTTATGGCGAAATGAAACAACAAATGACCTTGACATTTGGCAATCTTCAAATGAGTCAGGAGAAATTTTCACAAGCTGAAGCTGAATACAATAAAACCAACGAGGAATACAATCAACACAACATCATCATTACACGACAACAAAGCCGCATCAACGAAATCAACAACGAGCGTGGTATACGTGAAAAACAATTGGAAGACCTTCAATTGAAAATTGTCAACAGTGAGCAACAACTCATTGATACAAATTTACAATTGACAGAAACAGATGTGCAACTCAAAACCTTGCAAGATCAATTGTATACCAGTATGCAAGAGAAAGAAGTGAGTGAGAAAAATTTAAATGAAAAAGATCAAGCATTTTATAATTTCAGAAATCAATTGGCCGAAAAAGAAACTGAACTCAATAAAAAACGCAGAGAAAAAGAGCATGCAGAAACACATCTTACGTCTATCAAAGATAAACTGACTGATATGAAGTTGCAGTTGAGTTCGATGAAAGAACGACTCTATGTAGAATTTAAAATTGAATTGGATGAAGTATTGAAGCAAGCTCGTACGGGTGAACAAACTATAGAAGATCTTAATATCGAAGTAGAAAAACTCAAAAAGCGTATAGAAAACTTAGGCGATGTAAATCCAATGGCTGTGGAAGCTTTTAGAGAAATGAAAAGCCGATACGATTTCATACAAGAACAAAAAGCTGATTTGACCAATGCCAAAGAAAGTCTACTCAAAACGATTGAAGAAGTAGAGCTGACGGCCAACCAAAAATTCAAAGAAACATTCGAACGCGTTAAAGAAAATTTCATCAATGTATTCCATGCATTGTTTACCAACGATGATATGTGCGATATGAAATTGGTTGATCCAGATAATCTTGCCGATACGACCATCGAAATATATGCTCAACCAAAAGGGAAAAAACCTAGTACGATAACACAACTTTCGGGTGGTGAAAAAACATTGACTTCTGCAGCCTTCCTCTTTGCTATTTATTTGATCAAGCCAGCGCCATTCTGTATACTCGATGAGGTAGATGCTCCATTGGATGATGCCAATGTAGGTAAATTTACCAAAATGATACGTCAGTTTTCTGACAACTCACAGTTTATTATTGTAACACACAATAAGCAAACCATGGCAAGTGTGGATGTAATCTATGGTGTAACCATGCAAGAAGCAGGTGTGAGCAAGCTTGTACCGGTCGATTTCAGAAGTTTGAACTAAACCACGAGTATGCATATTGAAGATATACGCGATTATGTATTATCACTTCCAGAGGTAGAAGAAACTACACCCTTTGGCCCCGATGTAATCGTATATAAAACGAAGGGTAAAATGTTTTTGCTTTTACCCATTGATACCGAACAATTACAATTCAATGTAAAATGCGATCCAGAGCGTGCCATTCAACTACGCGAAGAATATCCTGAAGCAGTTTTGCCTGGCTATCATATGAGCAAAAAACATTGGAATACCTTAATCACAGGCATGGGATTATCCACTCAACAGCTGATTGAATTTATCAACGATTCGTATCAACTCATACGCGGCAAGAAAAAATAAATTTGTCATACCATTGTCAAATTATAATACTGTGCTATTAAATATCAAGGGTTATTTTTAGCTTTATTGCATGAAGTTAGGATCACGATTCATGTTGGCATTTTACATTATTCTCACTGCTATCTATTTGAGTTGTATGTATTATATTCATTTTGTGATGTAAATAAGATATCCCTATTTTCAGTAATTGATTTTACCATCTATAAACATATTTTGTCTTTCAACCATAATTAAGTTATGTTTCGTTTTACTTAGAATCCTTTTCTATATCTTCGATTGTTTAGTTGTCTCCTGTATGTTATAACTTTTTTATGATGTTATTTTGAAAAAATAATATTCCAATTACAGGACACGATAAAATATCAACTCAATAATAAGAATATGAAAGCAATTGTATATACAAAATATGGTCCACCCGAAGTTGCTAAATTAGCAGATTTACCAAAACCCTCTCCCAACCACAATGAATTATTGGTAAAGGTATATACATCAACAGTGAATAGAACTGACTCAGGTTTTCGAAGTGCCGAATATTTTATATCACGATTTTGGAGTGGCCTTTTGAAACCTAAGTATCAAATATTGGGTTGTGAATTTGCAGGCATTATTGAAAAAGTTGGTCAAAATGTAACAATTTTCAAAATAGGGGATAAAGTTTTTGGATACAACGACAAAAAATTTGGTGGACATGCAGAATATGTCACAATTGCAGAATCAGAGGCAATTGCGCACATGCCCGACAATATAAGTTTCGTAGAAGCTGCTGCACTTACAGAAGGCGCACTTTACGCTTTAGTGGATATTAGAGCATCTAAGATTAAAGCCGGACAACAGGTGTTAGTATATGGAGCTACAGGTGCTATTGGCTCTGCGGCTGTTCAATTGTTAAAATATTTTGGCACAAAGGTTACAGCGGTATGCAATACAAAAAATACAAGTTTGATTAAATCTCTTGGTGCTGATATTGTTGTTGATTATCAAACGCAAGACTTCACAAAGACAGAAGACAAATATCAATTCATATTTGATGCTGTAGGTAAAAGTTCATTCAAAGAATGTAAACCTCTACTTACAGAAAAAGGGATTTACATATCTACCGAACTTGGAAAAAATGGTGTGAATATACTACTAGCACTCATAACACCACTATGGGCTGGAAAGAAACTTTTATTTCCCATGCCATCAATCACAAAACAAGATGTATTCTTTTTGAAAGAGCTTGTTCAACAAGGACATTTCAAACCAGTTATTGACAGACAATATAAGTTAGACCAAATAGTAGATGCCTATCAATACGTAGAAAGTGGACAAAAAACAGGAAATGTTGTTTTAAATATTGTTGATTGTTAATTAACAATCAACAACACGATTCTTTTATTAAACTTAAATTCAATGATTGTATTTAATACTTGTTGCTATTCATTCGTCTGATTGAAACATATAGAAGGATCACCTTGGTAATATTTTTCGATTATTAATCCTTGACTCATTTGGTTTATTTTGTAATTTGATTAGCATGAGGCTATTCTCTTTAAAATCTCAATTTACTAATTTAAAATTAATATGATCGAAAAGTTGCAAATGACAATATCATTTATTTTTACAATCTAAACTATATAAAAATGACAACAACAGAAGTAGCAAATCAATTGGTAGAACTTTGTCGCCAAGGAAAAATTGGCGAAGTACAAGATACATTATTTGCTGACGATGCACAAAGTATTGAAGCAAATGAGATGATGGGACCAAAAGTAGTAACTGGTTTGGATGCCATCAAAGCTAAGTCGGTGGCTTTTCAGGAAAGTGTTGAAGAATTTCATGGTGCTACCATTTCAGAACCAATTATAGCAGGCAACAGTTTTGCCATTACTTGGGCAATGGATGCTACATTCAAAGGTAAAGGCAGAATGACAATTGAAGAAGTATGTGTTTATCAGGTTAAAGATGGAAAAATAACATTGGAGCAATTCTTCTATTAATTTCATTAAAACATGAAAAAAGTCAGCAGATGATATATATCATTTGCTGACTTTTTTTAGTAATGCAATACCAATCTTATTTATAAAAAAGTCCAATGTTTTAAATATCATACAATGGAAATTGTATTCCAAGCCAACTACATAGCAGATAAGAAGTATGTTTAGTCTAATAAAATTGGTAATACATCATACTCAAAGCTATTTATCTAATCTTTATGTACTACATTCATTTTGTGATGTAAAAAACTAAACACAATTAGCCTATTCATGATAAAAAAACATAACTACATTTCAAGACCCTGCATTTCAGCAGTAGCATTTACAGTTACTGGTATATAACTTGAAGTAATAGAATCCCAATATACACTGTAATTTCTTATTCCTATTTTAAACGGAATACCTGCCACGCTTGGAAGTAAATGAGCTAGTGAAAGAGTGATATTTGCATTTGGTTGTACAATATTGTGGTATCGGTTTTTAAATTTAATAAGACCATAGCTCGGATGTAAATACTCCACCCAAACTTCTACATCGCCAAGAAAATAATCTCCAATTGGAACATTAGGAAAATCAACTTTTACATTTCCTAATACCATTATACCTTTTCCTCCTACCCACGGAGTACTTGAAGTTAATATAATAACATCAGACCCATTCGATGGAATTGAAACTGAGCTACCTGCATCATAACTACTTGCAGGAGATTGCCAAGTTGCAAGTCCAGCAGAATCAGATGTTAAAACCTTGTGCATATCTGGCACTCCACCTTGAATACGGATTTGTCCGTTAATATCCAATTTTGCTGTAGGCGATATAGTTCCGATTCCTATATCACCATTAGATGAGATTCTTGCTCGTTCATTATTGTTTGTTGCAAATACCAAGCTTGAATTCTCCCTGTTGTTAATCGATGCGATATTGCCTGACATCGCTATAGTCATACCATCTGTTGCTGTATGACCTGTGGTCGTATTTGTCAAGCGCAAGTCCATACTCGTGCCATCGGTATTGTTTAAGTGCACACGAGAAGCAGGTGCTGCATTGCCACCGATACCCACATTCTCTGTGGCATAATCTGCATGAAATTTCAATTTACTGGTACCACTTTTAAACACACTGATACCTACATTTCCTCCACTGCTGATTAGGAACCGACCCAAACCATCGTTGGCTGCTTTACCATTATTACCAAATGCAAGTAAATTAGCATAAGGGTACAAGGTAGGAATACCAGTATAACCTCCTGGATATTTAGTTCCATATTTACTGAACGTGGCATAAGACAATAAACTATCATTATACATCGTAAAACGACCTACACCAATTGAATCCGCATTTTGCATACGCAAATGTTGTTGTACGCCAGCAACATTGGAATATAGGTGCAAGCGAGCAGCAGGACTAGTGGTACCAATACCAATATTGGTTCCATTTTCGTATAATTGAGATTTGCCAATGGTATTCAATGCTGTAAACTTTGTAAGATAATTTGCATCACCTGCAATATGTGTTGCATTCGAATTGACTGCGCCTGTTCGATCGCCTCCAGCAGTTTTTGCCATGCCTGCTTTATCCGCATAGATGGCATAAGGTACAGAGAGTAATTGTGATGTACCAGCATCTACAAAATCATTGCCACCTTTTGGGTCAATCGCTACTTTAATATACTTATTCCCTGTTTCCCATTTTACCGTTTTCATTTCGCTGGTTACAGGTGTACCATTGCCAATTTGCAAGGTATAGAGTCCAAACTCGTTGGTAATAACATGTTGGGTTTCTTCGTATTCTGAGTCTGTCGCATCTTGTGTAGGTAGGACTGCTAGTTTGAGGCTTAGCTGTTGCTTCGCCATTGGGTTGCCTTTCGCATCCCGGGCTATGCCTTGGTAGTTGAAGCGTTGAGGCACTTGGGCGAAGGAGTAAAAAGTAGCTAGTAGAAAGTAGCTAGACAGGATTGTACAGAAGATCTTTTTCATAAGGATTGATTTAGAGTATAAAAATAATAAAAAATCAATTCTGTTTTTACACAAAAAAACGCCTTGAAAAATCAAGGCGCTTATGAAAAATTATTGTTTGTTTAATTAGTCATATAGAGAACCACAAACTCCACACGTCTATTTTTAGCTTGACCTTCTATACTCGAATTATCGGCAATGGGCGATGAACTTCCTAGCCCCCATGATTCCATCCTTCCTGATGTGACACCTAATTGCATTAAATAATGTTTGATAAAATCAGCTCGTTTTCCTGATAGCTTCTTATTGAATGATACGCTACCTGTATTATCACAATGCCCAGTAATAAGCAAGTCTGTTTCCGTATGATTGAGCAATAATGCTGTTAGCTTTTCAAACGAAGGCTTGTAAGTAGAAGATGGCTGTACCTCTTGCAATTTGTATAATATATTTTCTGGAAATAATATTTTAATACTATCTTCTATTAATTTTACTTCTGCTTCTGGGATACTTACTTTTGCATCTTCAAATGTTTTATTGATATAATATTGCTTGTATTCTTTTGTCTTTTTATTATATCCATAGGGTTTATGTATAGGCCCATACGAATAGCATGATCCGAATAATACGATTACAATTAGCAAATGTAATAACTGATGTATTTTCATATAACTATTTTATTATTTTTCATCATACAAAACAACAAACTCTACACGTCTATTCCGTTTTCTTCCCTCCGCTGATTCATTATCTGCTATTGGAGAAAGGGAACCTAAGCCCCAAGATTCAAGTCTACTTTCAGCTATCCCTTTGCTTACAATGATATTTTTAATATTCTCTGCTCTTACTTTTGAAAGTTCTTTGTTTTTCATTTCATTCCCTTTGCTATCAGAATGCCCTGTAATTAAAATATTTGTTTTTGAATATTTTTTAAGCAATTGAGCAAATTTTTCCAACGGTGGAAGATAATCACTACTCGGAAGTATATCTTTGGATTGATAAATAATATTATTGGGGAATAATACTTTGATACTATCATCAATCAATTCTACTTCTGCATCCTCTAAGGTATTCTTTATCTCTGTATATGTTTTAAACATATATTCCGATTTGGATACTGGTGCTGGTATTACTTTAGCTACTGGTGGTGGTGGAGGCGGCGGTGGTGGATACCCATATGGCTCATGAATTGGCCCGTAACTATAACAAGAAGCTAAAAACAATGATATAATAATAAAACTAACTAATAGTTGATAGGTTTTCATACTAATTGTTTAAAATTGTGATTGAATAAAATCGGTTAATTCTGCTTGAGTTATAGGCGTTCCTTTTATTTTATTATAAGGGATTGCATCTATTAAAAATTCACTTCGAATTATTTTTACCAATTGCCCGTTATTAATTTCAGGCACTATGACTTTTTTAAAGCTTTTCAATATAGAATTTAAATTTTTTGGAAATGGTCTTATATAACGCAAATGACAATGTGAGACCTTCTTTCCTTCCTTTATCAAATTCTGTACCACAGTTGTGATGACACCATAGGTAGATCCCCAACCGAGTATTAAAATATCTCCTTGATCTTCGCCATGTGTCAATTCTTGCAACGGAATATAATCGGCTATCATGTCCACTTTGGCCTGACGGGTTTTCACCATATGCTGATGATTATCGGGATCGTAGCTTACATTGCCCGTTATATCTTGTTTTTCCAATCCTCCAATTCGATGTTCCAATCCAGCATGACCAGGTATTGACCATGGTCTTACTAATTTTTCATCGCGTTGATAAGGCATAAAGGCTTCTTCACCTTCAGCCAATTCTTTTTTAAAGTTCACCTTAATTTCTTCAATATCAGCCGATGAAGGAAACTTCCAAGGTTCTGCACCATTGGCTATAAATCCATCACTTAAAAGTATTACAGGTGTCATGTGTTGAATAGATATACGACAAGCCTCTATGGCAGCCCAAAAACAATCGGAAGGTGTACTTGCCGATACGATAGGCATAGGACATTCGCCATTTCGACCATAATAGGCCTGCATCAAATCGCTTTGCTCTGTTTTAGTAGGCAAACCTGTAGATGGTCCTCCACGTTGTATATCTATTATTACCAAAGGAATTTCGAGCATCACTGCTAATCCCATTGCTTCGGCTTTCAAGGCCATACCAGGACCTGAGGTAGTAGTAATACCAAGCGAACCGCCATAACTAGCGCCAATGCTTGACGTAATTGCAGCTATTTCATCTTCAGCTTGAAAGGTGATAACATTAAAATGCTTGTATTTACTTAATTCATGTAATATATCTGAAGCAGGTGTAATAGGATAAGAACCTAAAAACAATTGCAATCCTGATTTTTGCCCTGCAGCAACTAAACCTAATGAAAGCGCTGTGTTACCAGTGATACTTCTATAAACACCAGCTTCCACTTTTGCCTTTGCTACCGTATATCTTGATGTAAATATCTCAGTTGTATCGGCATAATGATAACCGGCTTTAAGTGCCTTGATATTACTTTCTAATACATCTGGTTTTTTTCCAAATTTCTTTTCTAAAAATCGAAGTGTATTGTCCATATTACGATCGTACATCCAATAAATGAATCCCAACACAAACATATTTTTGGATCGATCTTTTTCTTTGACTCCTAATGTGGTAATCTCGGCCAAGGCTTCACGTGTCAACTTTGTCACATCAATCTTGTGAACGGTATATGAATCCAAACTATGATTATCCAATGGATTATCACCATCGGCATAATTGGCTAATCGTAAATTTTTAGAATCAAATCCATCCGTATTCAGGATGATAATACCTCCTTTTTTGATGGATTTCAAATTCACTTTCAATGCGGCTGCGTTCATAGCTACCAATACATCACAATCATCGCCAGGGGTATACACCGCATCGGACGAAAAATGCAATTGGAAACCACTCACACCCGGTAAGGTACCGATAGGGGCACGGATTTCTGCTGGAAAATCTGGAAAAGTAGACAAATCATTGCCCAGTAAAGCCGTATTGGTTGTAAACTGTGACCCTGTTAATTGTATACCATCTCCACTATCACCAGCAAATTTGATGACTACATGATCTAATTCTTTGATCTGCTCGCTCATAATGCGAAGTTAAGTTAAGTGTACCAATTTTAATAGCAATTGATACAACGTTGATTAATTGTTATTCATCACATTGGCCATTGTTTTACCAATATCAGCCGGACTATCTACAACATGGATTCCACATTCACTCATTATTTTCTTTTTGGCAGCAGCGGTATCATCGGCACCACCTACAATAGCACCTGCATGTCCCATACGGCGACCAGCTGGAGCTGTTTGACCTGCAATAAATCCAACCACGGGTTTACGCATATTATCCTTCAACCATCGTGCTGCTTCTGCTTCCATACCACCACCTATTTCACCTATCATTACGATTCCTTTTGTTTCAGGATCATTCATCAATAATTCTACAGCCTCTCTAGTTGTAGTTCCAATGATAGGATCTCCACCAATTCCTATTGCAGTAGTTACTCCTAATCCTGCTTTGGCCACTTGGTCAGCGGCTTCGTAGGTCAATGTACCTGATTTTGATACGATACCGATTGTTCCTTTTTTGAAAATAAAACCAGGCATAATACCTACTTTAGCTTCATCGGCTGTGATAACACCTGGGCAGTTTGGCCCGATTAATCGGCAACCTTTGTCTTTAATATATTCTTTGGCATATACCATATCCTGTACAGGAATACCTTCAGTGATACAAATAATGGTTTGGATGCCAGCATCTGCTGCTTCCATAATCGCATCTGCTGCAAATGCAGGCGGTACAAATATGATAGACACATCTGCTCCTGCTTGAGCAACCGCATCGGCTACTGTATTAAATACTGGTTTGTCTAGATGTGTAGTACCACCTTTTCCCGGTGTAACACCACCTACTACATTAGTTCCATATTCAATCATTTGTGTTGCATGAAATGTTCCTTCTGTACCTGTGAATCCTTGTACGATTACCTTACTATTTTTTCCGACTAATACGCCCATTGTAATTTGTTTTTTTAGTGGCGCAAAGGTAGTCGTTTAATAACTATTTTTCAGAAAAAAGTAATGACAACTTTTAAAAGTCATTAAAAACGAATGATTAAAGAAAAATGTGATAAAAATCAATCAAAACCTTTATAATCTGTATCAAATTTATAATGAAAAGCCATTACCTTTGCGCCACATTTTAAAAAATCTAATAAAAAATAGCTATGAAAGTAACAGTCGTAGGAGCCGGCGCAGTAGGCGCAACATGTGCAGACAATATTGCACGCAAACAACTTTGTGATGAATTAGTGATTGTGGACATCAAAGAAGGATTTGCCGAAGGTAAGGCCATGGATTTGATGCAAACAGCCCAAATCGAAGGATTTGATACCAAAATCATTGGTAGCACCAACGATTATTCTAAAACAGCTGGCAGTCATGTAGCTGTGATCACCTCAGGCATACCACGTAAACCGGGTATGACACGCGAAGAGTTGATTGGTATCAATGCTGGTATTGTTAAAACAGTTTCTGAAAACTTATTGAAATACTCACCAGAAGTCATCATTATTGTGATTTCTAATCCTATGGATACCATGACTTATTTGGCATTGAAAGCAACTGGTCTTCCAAAACATAGAATTATTGGTATGGGTGGCATGTTGGATAGCGCTCGTTTCCGTTATTTTATGAGTCAAGCGTTACAATGCTCTCCAAACGATTTACAAGCAAATGTAATTGGTGGACACGGTGATACGACGATGATACCTTTGACTCGCTTGGCTACTTATATGGGCAATCCAGTTGCTGAGTTTGCAGATGCTGATACCTTGGCTAAAGTAGCTGCCGATACAATGGTTGGCGGTGCTACATTGACTGGCTTATTGGGTACTAGTGCTTGGTATGCGCCAGGGGCTGCTGGAGCTTTCTTGGTTGAATCGATTATTCGTGACGAAAAGCGTATGATACCTTGTTGCGTAGCCTTAGATGGTGAATATGGACAAAAAGATATTTGCCTAGGTGTGCCAGTTATCATTGGTCGCAATGGTTGGGAAAAAATTGTAGACTTTAAACTAAACGAAGCTGAACAAGCTGCTTTCAACAAATCAGCAGATGCTGTTCGCAATATGAATGAAGTATTGAGTACGTTGAGTTTGTAATTTTACACATCAATTTTTATAAAAAAATCAGGACTAAAAATGGTCCTGGTTTTTTTTATCTATTTTAAAAAAGTTTATAGATAAAACAAATTATTGAGAGAATGAATCTCTAATTCCAGTTACTCCTTATAAACCTTTTTCACATAACTAAAATCTGGATTAGTAATTTGAATAAAATAGTTACCTGAGCTATATGATGACATATCTATTGAAATCTTTTTCAATGATGATGATGCATGTTCTAGTAATACGTTTCCTGTTACATCAATCAGCTTAACACTCGTAAATTGAATCTCATTTTCAGCTTCCACTTGTAAAGTATGAAATACAGGATTGGGATATATTTTAATTTTGTTTGACAACTCGAATGTATTTGTGCCAATACCGACTACGGTATAACAAGCCGATGTATCTGTACATCCATTTTGAGATACAACTACAGCATATTCTCCATTCGCTGTTGCCGAGTAAGTTTGATTGACCTCTCCAATGATTTTCTGAAATGGATTGCAGGTAAGCCATTGGTATGTGGCTCCTGTAGCATTTGCAATAAAATTTGCTCCAGATTGTGCTAAGGTCGTATCGGCTTGATTTATGATAAGATTTAGAGCAATTAAACTATCGCAGCCATATACATTCAATAATGTATCGAAGTATGTACCACTATTTGTTAGAGTTTGCCCATTGAAAAAATAGGAATTACAAGCAGAATCACTAAACGTAGTAGAACTAGAATTTAAAGTAAGATTTAGGGTAATTAAACTATCGCAACCATTTACATTCATTAACGTATCATATTATGTACCACTATTTGTGAGGGTTTGCCCATTAAAAAAATAAGAACTGCATGCAGAATCATTAATCGTAATAAAGCTAGAATTTAAGGTAAGATTCAAGATAATCAAACTATCGCAACCATTTACATTCATTAATGTATCATAGTATGTGCCACTATTTGTAAGGGTTTGACCATTGAAAAAATAAGAACTGCAGGCTGACTGTGATATTGTATCAGCAGTTGATTGATTAATTGTAAGGTTGAGTATTATAGAACTATCACATCCACTCACATTCATTAACGTATCATAGTAAGTTCCACTACTTGTGAGTATTTGCCCATCAAATAAGAAGGAATCGCAGGCTGTTTGGTTTACGGTGACTGAAATCTCAATACAACAGTTATTATTTGCCAAATTATCACCACTTATTGTCCAACCTTTGTTCCACAATAAATAGTTTCTGTCATTTTGAGCACTTAAAAAATATTTCATATATAGGGCTCCTAGCCATCGGTATGAGGGTGTGTTTGGATTATTACTCCAACCTGATAGCGTAGCAGAGTAATTTGTACAATCCAGACCACAGTCATGAAGCATATAATTTATATTCACATTCGGGCCTAATTGCCAATTTCCAAGAGACTGATTAAAGGAATATGCTTGCCAAAACATCGAATACATTGTAATAACATTAACTGTATTCCAATTGCCGATTGGCTGATTAAATGCTTGAACTTGGGTAAACATATAGCTCATATCCGTCACATTTGACGTATTCCAATTTCCAATTGGTTGATTAAAAGCATAAGCTCCTGCAAACATATTACTCATATTTGCAACATTTGATGTATTCCAATTTCCAATTGGCTGATTAAAAGCGTGTGCTAAATAAAACATATCACTCATATTAGTAACATTACTCGTATTCCAATTCCCAATAGCTTGATTAAAATTGGAAGTTCCTGTAAACATATTACTCATATCAGTAACATTTGATGTATTCCAGCTACCGATTGTTTGATTAAAAGCGTGAGCTCCTTCAAACATATTACTCATATTTGCAACATTTGATGTATTCCAATTTCCAATTGGCTGATTAAAAGCGTGTGCAAAATAAAACATATAACTCATATTTGTAACATTACTCGTATTCCAATTCCCAATCGGTTGATTAAAATTATTAACTCCTTCAAACAACCTACTCATATTTGAAACATTAGAGGTATTCCAGTTATTTATATTCACTGTACTATTTAAATAAGTACATTGCCTAAACATTGAACTCATAGTTGTAACATTGCTCAAATTAGGAATATCAATGGCGGTTATATTTAAATAAATGCATCCCCCAAATGCTAATGCCATACTATTCCAATGTACTCCTCCCCATTGTTCTACATTTTTTAGTCTATTTCTGTCAGTTCCATAGTTAATATTTATTCGTCTAAAATTTGTTGTATCAATTTTTAAACGAATCACAGCGTTCGCTGGCAAACCAGTAATCGTAATTGTATTTCCAGAAAATGTCCCTGAGCCAACAGCACCAGCGGGAATAGTTTCCCACGTATAACTACATATACCAGATGTGCCTACACCAAAAGTTAACTGTGTTGCTCCTGAACCTGCAATGGAAAGATCCCAACGAGTAATAAAATCCTGAGCCTGTGCAAATAGACTCCATGAAATTAAGACGATAGCAAATAAATATTTTTTCATGGTCTGTAATTTACTATACGAATATAGCATTATTTTTAATGAAACATAAATAAGTCACATCTAATAAAGTTTTGGGAGCAAGACTCAATGAGGTTTTCAATCCAACCTCCTACTCCACTTTCGTTACTTTTTCTCTTACTACAATTCCATCTTCATCGAGGCAGTTAAGAATATAATTTCCTTTCGCTAAATGGTCAATTTGAGTTAATACAACTTGGCCAAGATTATTTGATTCTTGCATTGTATTATATACAATTCTTCCATAGATATCCGTAAGTTGAATTGTATATGCATTTTCTTTTTTCAAACCTGCAACTGTAATTTTAGTTGAAAATAGTGTTGGGAAAACTTGTTGTTTTTCTAAAGAGTTTAAGTGTACAAAAGCAGTATTTGAATAGTTGATCTGACCATCTATATCCACCATTTTTATCCTATAATAAATAGTACTTTTTAAATTAGATACATCATCATACCATGTGTATGAATTGCTATTTGCATTATTTCCTTGAGATGCTATTTGCTGTATAGTTAAAAAATGAATGCCATCTATACTACGTTCCAATTCAAAATGACTCACATTATGCTCATTCGTAGTTTGCCAGTTTACATGTACTTGATTTTGATTGTGTAATGTAGCTTGTAAATCAAAGGCATCTGCAGGCAACAATATATTATACTTTGCACCACTTAAACAACCATTGATATTGTAATAGGTATACTTGAACTCACTCATTTGTGCAAAATTGTCTGTTTGAAATTGATATTGCAAACCAAAGCCCTCTTCAAGAACAACATCGATATGTTCTTTATATATTGGAAAGACCATAGTAGTAGCAAATTGAATACATCCATTACTCTCGTGATGGATAGAATAAGAATCCATGAATTTCTTTTCTAATTTTAATTGTTGATTGCAACCATAAGTTATGTAGTTATGATAAATTAAAACACTATTTAAGTCTGTAATAAAATTAGGATGATATCCAAATTCATAATCGATATATTCGGGTAAGATAGTTACTAAGTGATTTGTCAGCACGATAGCTCTATCTTTCAATTCGGTCAAAATTGAATCATATATTGTCTGTGTTGAATTCTGAAAGTCATTCACTTTTCGCTTTCTTTGAAATATGATTCTATATCCAATACTGGTATCTACTAAACTAATAATTGAATCATACGTATATGTCGTGAGGCTTGAAGAAGGAAATGGATTTAAAGATAATTCAGTAATCCACTCATTGCCTGGCGTATACTTTGATTTTGATTCATTCAATGAAATCATGGTCTTTATCTTATCCAACCTGTTGTGACCAATTGTAAATGATTCTACAAATTGATAGTTTAGATTCAATGAATACGGAAACGAGTACCATTCCAAGGTTCTTACAAATCCATGATTTTTGCTCAATATTAGTTGAGTATTATAATCGTGTGTAATCGGATTTCCCAATTGATACGCTTGTAGCTGAATTGATTTGATACTGTCCATCATTCCATCCTATAGCCAACACCCCTTCTGAAATTACAGTTGCTACTATATCTATACCTGATGTATCTGATACCATTACCCAAGTGTCATTGAGTGGTGATTTTGTTTTTAAAACTATTGTATCGTTGAACAAATTATAATATTGCTCTTCACCTGTCACTTGATTTCTTGTATATTTCTTCCCAAGCCAGGAAGCACCTGCTGTATCCAAACAACCAGATGAATTCATTCTCAACGCTGGATAAAAATAATTTGTAGAAATTGGTCCAACAATTTGCGAAGAATCTAACCAAGCAACTCTTAGTCGACCGCTTTGATTATTTGGAGCATTATTGATGACAAACCAATTGGTATCGTTTGCAGGAACAGATTGCCAGTTTTGCGCGTTGATATTCAACACACAAAAGCAAGCTATGTATAATGTAAGTAGGTATTTATACATAGAAAGTGTTTTTAGTGAACTACAAATCTACTGCGTATCGTTTATTATTAATCTCGGCTGAGGCTTGATTATCACATTCGCCATTACCATAATCAATCGTGCGAAGTGCTTTTCCTTGTGGTTGTAATTCTACTTTACCTGCTTTGATATATCTACACATCACTTCACGTACAAGTGGTTGTGTAATATTCATAGCATAATACTCATATCGTACACCACGACCATTACCTGTACCGATGGTTTCGTATACATCGTCAAACCACATAGGGGTATCTTCACCAGCTACCCATGTCATTTGACGGGATGCATTCCACTGCAACGTATCTTTAATGGATGTATCTGCTTTCAATATTTTGCCAACGACTTCTTGAGAGAAAAAGGATTGGCCTAAAAGATTATGCCCTTTGTTTTCTACCACTTGTGTACCCATTACATGGTAATCATTCACAAAATAATTTTCGAAATTGAAGTTAATCACGTTACTTGAATCAGAAAAATGGGTGGTATATGCAACCAATATTTTACCTCTACGAGTACGGCCATCATTGCACATACAATTCAATGCCCCAAAGTCAATCACCATGGTACGTGGCGAGCTCATTGTATCATGTATCAATGAAGCACAATAGCCCGTTGTTTTATAGTTAGCCAGATTTTCACCTGTATTTTTAGTAGAAGCATCAGAAGCAATATGAAAAGCATCACTGTATACAAAATCGCCAATCACTTCGTCTTTTGCCAACTCGATATCGGTATCGCGTTCTCGAACGCATGATGTAAAAATCATGGATGTGCTAAGGGCCAATATCGCTATGCCTACAATCAGTTTATTTTTATTCATATCAAGAAATTCTGTTCTATAAACGTCTAAAAGTACTACAAATGTGTAAATTGGTATAATTATTTACAAAAAAATATTTTTCCTTCCCAAAAATCACAAATCCTGCAAAAATGATTTTTTTTTGCAGGATTTGATTCAAAATGAATTTATTGATTAGTTCAAGGTAATATTATAAATGTTGCCATTGATAGTAACAGTCGCTTGATTATCACAACTACCGTTTCCAAAATCGATGGTACGAAGTGCTTTGCCTGTTGGTTGCAATTCGATTTTACCCTCCGAAATCCAATTACAACTTAAATCTTTGACCAACGGCTGTATAATGTTCATCGTCCATGTATTGCCATTGGCGCGTTGTCCACTTCCGTTCCCCGTAATTTCATAGATATCATCGCCCCAAGTTTGCGTTGATTCACCTTGTATCCATGTGCGTAAACGACTTGCAGTCCATAATACGGAATCATTGCTTGCTTTGATAATCAAACCATTCACATTGATATTGAAATAGCTTTGATTGCTGGCATTTTTACCCATATTGCTTACCTGCTTAGCACCCATTACATGATTATTATTGATATAATAGTTATTAAATGTAATAGTATGCACTGAACCTGAATCTCTATATTTGCCAGTATAAGATACCAATATTTGACCTTTACGATAGCGACCGTCGTTGCATAAACAATTTGTTGGTCCAAAGTCAATTGTAATCGTTTTTGGATTTGAAAATGTATCATGAGTAACAGTAGCGCAGTTGCTAGCTGTTTTATAATTCCCTAAGTTGTCGCCTGTTTTTTTATCAGATGCATCGTCGACGATATTACCTACATCATTATAAGCAAATTCACTTATTGAATTGTCGCTTGCCATTTCGGTGTCATTGTCTGTATTATTGTTTTTATCTCTGCGACATGAGCTAAATAACAGACTGCTTGTAAGTGCGATCGTTACCAATCCAAGCTTAAAATTTGTGTATTTCATTTTTTATATTATTTGTTAACTAAGACTTAGCAAAGGTATCG